>JAETOL010000119.1 GCA_021771755.1 Lachnospiraceae bacterium
GTGCGACACGTATAGTTGCATAAATGATTGTTTAACAAGCGGCTAACCGTCGGGAACGGTAAGCCAAAGTTTAAACCCACTGTTCCGTCAGTGGTAGCCTACGGGCACGTGCATCACGAGTAATTGTTTTGTACGAAGCTGCTCCGGACAAAGTAACCCACCCGAAAGGGGAAGCCGAAGCCGTAAGGTGGACGCAACGACCGCCAGCATCAGGAGGTTAGGGAGCGAGGCTGAGTGATATGGCTAACGAGAGTGAACTGTTTTTGACGCATCGTAAGGTATGAAACGAGCTAAAGATGCTATAAGGCTTGAACCAAAATGGTAAGCAGCCGGATAACCCCGAACCTTGTGGGGCTACACGGACACTAGAGCTGCCGGTGTATAGACAGAGCCTAAGTCATTCGAAAGTCATTTATGTAAAACGTGGTAAGCCCGTATTTCTCCTATCATTCGATAGGTAAGTGAGCCGCAAGGCAAGCCGAACGGGATGCGGGTATAGGATTGCGGAGAAAGCGAATGCCATTCTGTAATGGGATGGATAGAGGTTTAAACGTCACCTCACGGGAAACCGGGCAGACTTCCGCGTTAGGTAACTCTTTACAAGAAACTTGTTGAACTATAAAAAAGGAGGAAAGCAAATGAACGAGATTAGAACATCGTGTGCGCCTACTGACCAAACAATCAGCAATTGGGAAAGTATCGACTGGAACAAATGCGAGTTAGAGGTTAGAAAGCTGCAAGCACGTATTGTAAAGGCTCAGAAGGAAGGTCGCTACGGCAAGGTGAAAGCCCTGCAATGGCTACTGACCCACTCGTTCGCGGCTAAAGCATTAGCCGTAAAACGGGTGACTTCCAACAAAGGGAAGAACACATCGGGAGTAGATAAGGTTTTATGGTCTACTCCCATCGCTAAGGCGAACGCTATCACAGAGTTGAAAAGGCGGGACTACAATCCCATGCCTTTGAAACGGGTAAACATTCGTAAGAGTAACGGGAAATTGCGCCCGTTAGGAATACCTACAATGAAAGACAGAGCGATGCAGGCATTGTACCTTATGGCATTAGACCCCGTTGCCGAAACCACAGCGGACAACCATTCATACGGTTTCCGTAGGGAAAGATGCACGGGCGACGCCATACATCAGTGCTACATCAACCTGTCCAAAGAGTCATCCCCGCAGTGGATTTTAGAGGGCGACATCAAAGGATGCTTCGACCACATCAACCACGAATGGTTGCTGAACAATATCCCGATGGATAAAGTGATGCTCCGTAAGTGGCTGAAAAGCGGTTTTATTTTCAATAAACAGCTTTTCCCCACCGAGGAAGGTACTCCGCAGGGCGGTATTATCTCGCCGACGCTTGCGAATATGGCACTTGACGGTCTGCAAACAATGCTTGAAGCAAAGTTTCACAGGGTTGATTTGTACAGCCCTAAGAGATCATACTATCCGAAAGTGCATCTTATACGGTATGCCGATGATTTTATAATCACCAGTATAAGTAAGGAGATGCTCGAACAGGAAATCATGCCGATGGTCAAAGAGTTTCTTCAGGCACGGGGGCTTACCCTATCAGAAGAAAAGACGAAGATTACTCACATCGACGAAGGTTTTGATTTTCTTGGATTCAACATTAGGAAGTATAAAGGCAAGTTTCTAATTACGCCGTCAAAGGAGAGCCAAAAGAAATTTCAGCGGAAGATTAACGAGATTGTCAATTCTCACAAAACTATCCCGCAGGAATCGCTTATTAGGCTTCTTAATCCGGTCATTACCGGATGGGCGAATTATTACCAACACGTGGTATCGGGCAAAGTGTTCCAAAAAATGGACTTCCATATCTACCAGAAACTTTTGCAATGGTCGCTCCGACGACATCCAGCGAAAGGGAAATGGTGGGTAGCAGAGAGGTATTTCCATAAACACAGGGGCAGGTCTTGGGTTTTCGCCGCACCTTTCGACAAGGACGGTAGGCAAGAACTGTACCCGATTAAGTGGCTGACGGATACTAAAATTACCCGCTATGCAAAGCTTAAATGTGATGCAAACCCCTACGACCCAGATTGGACAGAGTATTTTGAAAAACGGGAAACCCGTCTGATGCTCCAGTCTGCAAAAGGTAGGAATACGATAGTCCGTATTTGGAAACGCCAACAGCGAAAATGTCCCTACTGTGGGGAACCCATTACCCGGAATACTCCTTGGCGGGTATCCGAAAAAGTGGTTCACGGTAAAACCGAGCGAATGCTCGTGCATAGCTACTGCGGTAGAAATAATGTTCAACCTTTTAATAACGAAGAATATGAGCCGGTTTCATAACAGAAATTTTGAGTTGCTTGAGCCGTATGATGCGAAAGTATCATGTACGGTTCTTAGGGGGGAAAGGGGTAGCAATACCCCCGACCTACCCGACAA
>JAETOL010000040.1 GCA_021771755.1 Lachnospiraceae bacterium
AGAAAAGCCGATAGTGGAAGGCTTTTTGTCGTGGCTTGATAATCAGTCACCTGTCCGCGGATCCAGAATGGATAAGGCCGTGACGTACATACAGAACCGTCGTCCCTATCTTGCAACCTATCTGGAAGACGGACGGTGCAGTTTTTCCAACAATCTCAGCGAAAACGCCATCCGGCCATTTACAGTTGGCCGCAAAAATTGGCTGTTTTGTGACACTCCTAATGGAGCCCAGGCCAGTGCTATCGTATACACGATGGTAGAAATGGCAAAAGCAAATGGAGTAAACGTCTATCACTATCTGACTTATCTACTTGAGAAACTTCCAAATGATAGGATGAGCGATGAAGAGTTAGAACTTCTGGCACCATGGAATGAAAACGTGAAAGCTGAAATCAAATGCGGTGCAAGCGACGGGAATCAATCATATGTGAATTGTCAAGATGCTCCGGCTGCTGAAAAGTAGCCGGGTATTTTTCTATCAACGGCTGAAAATTAAGCGCTTACTATAAAACAAGTAAAATCATTGTGTCTGGACATTTATCAAATGCCTAGTGATGTTACAGGAAAGGAGAGGGCGACATGACAAAAGCAGATAGGGATCTGGTAGATTACATTGTTGTCTGCATCAGTGAATTTGCAAATCGGTACGGAATGCATGTAAGAGACGCTTATGATTATCTAAACTGTTACAAGGGAATTGAGTTTCTAAAAGAATTCTATGATGTGGAGCATACCATTTCATTTAATGATGCGTTGGATGATTTGGCTGCAATATGTAGGAAAAATGGAGGTGCCATTTAGTGAGATTATTTCATGGATCTAATATGGAAATTGATAAAGTAGATTTGCCCAAATGTATGCCATATAAAGATTTTGGCTGTGGTTTTTATACTACATTGTTGGAAGAACAGGCATGGAGGATGGCACAGCGCAGAGCCAGAATTGATGGTGGAATACCAACAGTAACTGTGTACGATGTACCAGATAACTTAACGGAAAACTCAGATCTGAACTGTCGTATATTTGATGACAAGCCGACAATTGAATGGGCAATATTCATAAAGAATAATCGAGATAGAAAATTTACGGATATTAGCAGTAGAGAATGTAATCTTGATTGTAAATATGATGTTGTTATCGGACCCGTGGCGAATGATACAGTAGGTGTGATGCATGACAAATCAGCAGCAGGAAATGATTGAGTACACCACACAGGAAGTGATTGGTTATCTTATGGAGGATAACGGAATAACCATGGAACAGGCCATGGGGCAGTTTTATATGTCAGATACGTTTGATAAGTTGAGCGATGTAGAGACCGGTCTTTATATGGAGGGTTCTTTTTATATATATGAGTTGCTAAAAAGAGAGATTCAAAAGAAATTACGATGAGACAAATTTATGGAGCAGCAGCCATATCCAATCGTATTTTTGAAGAATGGATTTCCTTTTTATATATATGAAGATAACTTTCCTCTGGAATCTTCATTTCCTTTATGTTATACTGATAACGGTTTTTTGATTTTAATAGCATAATATTAATTATGTGAAACAGAAAGGAAATGCATGGTAGACATTCATTCGCATATTCTTCCCGGGCTGGACGACGGAGCGGAATCTCTGGAGGAAGCTCTTGTGATGGCACGGCTGGCGGTTTCCTCCGGGATCCGTCATATGGCAGCTACCAGTCACGGGAATTATTATGATTATACACTGGAAGAGTACAGAGAAAGCTTTGAGAAACTGCAAAGTGAGTTAACGAGGGAGAAGATTCCTCTGAAGCTTTATCCGGGAATGGAGATTTTTCTGGATGATGACGCGGTCTTTATGGTCCAGAGAAAGGAGCTTCTTTCTCTGAATCATACGGATTATCTTCTGGTGGAGTTTCCTTTTGAGGAAAGTGAGGGAAATGTGCTCCGCAGGATTCGGCAGCTTCAGGAGGCAGGCTGGAGGATTGTTCTGGCACATCCGGAACGGTATATTTTTGTACAGAAGGATCCGGAACTGGCGTATTATCTGGCAGAGCAGGGCTGTGTTCTCCAGATCAACGGTGGAAGTGTTCTGGGCGATTTCGGCAGCAGGTGCCGGAGTATGGCGCTGCAGCTGATGGATGACGGGATTGCCGGGGTGATTGCTTCCGATGCGCACGATACGGAATACCGTTCTCCGGATATGAATCAGCTTATGGAATTCCTGGATCGTAATTTTGATCCGGTGGAAGTGAAACTGTGGATTTCGGAAAATCCCAGCAGGATCCTGAAGGGGATGCCTGTGCTGGATTTGATAGATAGAAATACAGAAGAAAGAGGGAAGTGGAAATGAAAAAGGCCAGGATCATTCTTGGAATTTTGTGCGCGCTCTGCATTGCAGGGGGAGCGTATTATGTTCAGAAAAGCAGAGAAAATGTGGATCTGGAGGGGCCGAAGCTGGAGGCCTCTACAGAAAAGCTGGAGGTTGGCATTGAAACCGGAGAGGAGGAACTTCTGAAGGACGTTGTGGCGAAGGACGACAGAGACGGAGACGTATCGGACAGTGTCATGATCTCGAAGATCGAAAAGAAAAAGGATGGGGAAGAAAACGAATTTGTAATCTCTTATGTGGGATTTGACAAATCCAGTAATTCCGGAACCCTTACCAGAGATCTGATCTATACAGATTACAGGAAGCCTCATTTTGCCCTGTCTGAGGAACTGCGTTTTCCGGAAAACCAGGCGGTTTCCCTTCTTGATTATGTGACAGCTTCTGACTGTATCGACGGGGATGTCAGCCCGTTTATTACCGTAGAGGGAGCGGAGGCGCTTCTCAGTGAGCCGGCAAGCGGTATCTATGACTGCACGGTAACTGTTACAAACAGTGTAGGTGATTCCGTGGATCTGCCTCTTCAGGTGGAGATCTATGAGGACAGCTATGAGGAAAGAACCTTCCGTCCCTATGTGGTTCTGACCGATTATCTGATCTATCACAAAATGGGAGAGGAGCTGGATCTGACCAGGCTGATCTCTCATGTGGAGGATCAGGGCTACTGCCAGATCGATTATGGCGCTATGGTACCGGTGAGAAACAGCAAAGGAGAGACTGAGGAGGTAACAGAGCAGGTGGCAAACGGCTCTAAGGAAAAATGGGTAAATATTTCTCAGATTTCCGTGGATTCCAATGTAGACATCAATAAGGCAGGGGTTTATACCGTAGTGTATTCTTATACTTCACAGGAAAAAGGCTATCAGGGGAACACCCGCCTGACGGTTGTGGTGGAGTAAGGAGGGAAGGAGAAAAATGGAACAGCAGATAAATCGTCAGGGAAACACTGCCATAGATGTTTCCTTCATATGCAGATACCTGTGGAAAAATATATTTGTGATCCTTATGTGCGCCTGTATCGGAGGCATTCTTGCCTATGTGGGGATGGATCACTTTTCCGGAAGTACATATATCGCTACTATGGATATGGCAATGATCTCCAGAGACAATTCCACAGCGGGAAATCTGGATTCGGCAATGAATCGTAATCTGAATGTACTGAACAGTGAGATGCTCAGAGAGCAGATAAAAAAGCAGGAGGAGGTTTCGTTTCTTCCTGGAACCATAAGCGCCGCACAGGTGCCCAATACCAATCTGATTTCCATGAGCGCTTCCGCAGGCTCTGCAGAAAACGCTCTTCGGCTTTTGAAGTCAGCGCTTACCAGCTATCCGACTCTGACTGCATATTTTGAGTCTGGATATATGATGAAAAACCTCACCGGACTTTCTGTACGGAATATCGAAAAGCAGGAATCAAAAACAATTTTAAACGCTTTGCTGGCAGCTCTTCTGATTCTGGCAGCAGGAGTGGGACTGACCGTGTTTTACTGTATTTCCACTGACCGGATCCATAACCGGAAGCAGGCTTCAGAGCTTCTGGATATCAGAATGTTGGGTTCTGTTCATTTCATGAAGAAAAAGAAGAACCAGAAGGCGATTCTCATCTCTGATCCAGGCACTGACGGGGTGTATGTGGAAGAAATCGATAAGCTGACCACTCAGGTACAGACCCGCATGGATCAGAAGGGGTTCCGTACGCTTATGGTGAATTCCATCTGTGAAAACGAAGGAAAATCTACGATGGCGGTAAATCTGGCGCTGAATCTTGCCAGAAGAGGAAAAAAGGTCATGCTCATGGATGCGGATATGAGAAGACCTGCTCTTGCAAAGATTTTTGATTATACCGTAGAGAAGGACAGAAGTCTTTCAGATCTTCTTCAGGGCAAAAGTTCTTTGCAGGAGGTACGGTATACCGATAAAAAAATTCCGGGATTTATGTGTATTTTTCAGAAGTCGGCCATTGGAGAGCCGGATAAATTTCTGGAAAACAGGGACTTTAAGGCATTGCTTCAGATGATCTCCCGGCATGTGGATTATGTGGTCATCGATACGCCTCCGATCGGAATTGTCCGTGATGCGGAGATTGTGGCAGGGGCAGTGGACGCAGCGCTTCTTACGGTACGTCAGGACTGGGTTCGCGCAGTGGAGATCAATGATGTGGTGGACGTTCTGGATGACACCGGAGTAGCGGTGATCGGCGGAGTCCTGAATATGACCAAAGGAGAAAGGAATTCCTTTGGAAGAAGGAAGCGTTACGGAAGATACTATTATGGTTATGATAACAGAAAGCAGGGCAGGTGAGAGAAATGCAGACAGAAACACATACAGACAGAAATGTCTACAGTCCGGAGCCTATGGACTTTACAGAAATACTGGAGGATATCCTGCGCTGCCTGAAACGCTACTGGATCCAGCTTCTTCTTGTGCTGGTAGCGGCAGCGGCAGTGACGGTGGCATATTTAAATGCTTCCTATAAGCCGGTGTATTCTGCCAAGGTTACTTACGCGGTAAATAAGACCGGGGTGACCGAAAGTGATGCGGCTCTTGCCAGAAGGCTCAGCAGCTCTGTGGCAAAAATATATGAAACCTATGAATTTCAGGATGAGTTGTCCGAAAAAAACCAGGAAAAAAATCTGAATCCGGAAAGCTGCCGGATCAGTACCCAGTATACGGAGGGAGCCAATCTTTTTACAGTGGCGGTAAGCTCCAATGACTTCCGCAATGTGGATCCTGTGCTGGAAGCCTTCCGACAGGTGTATCCGGGCTGGGCAGACAAGTCAAACGGCTCTGTGGAACTGGAAACAGTAGATATGGTACAGGCTTCTCAGATTCCGGATAATCCCTATTCCATGGTGGACTGCGCAGTGAAGGGACTGCTGGTGGGGCTTGTGCTGGTGGCGGCACTGACTTTCCTGTATGCCCAGACTTTACATACGGTACGGAAAGAAAAGGATATGAAAAAGATCACTTCCAAAGGCTGTATCGCTTTGATACCGGATACGAAGATGAAAAAAAGGACAAATGAGAACAAATCCCATCTTCTGATCAGCAATAAAAGGATTGACTGGGGCTTTAAACAGTCCATGCTGTCCGCCCAGTCCAGGATCGATCAGATTATGACCAGACAGGAGCAGAAGGTACTGCTTGTGACAAGTACCCTTCCCCAGGAAGGAAAAAGTCTGATATCTGTGAATCTGGCGCTGGCGGCTGTGCAGAATGGCAAAAAAACAGTGATCATTGACGGGGATCTCCGGAACCCTTCTGTAGGAAGAATTTTTGGATTTGAGGGAAAAAAAGCAGGCTTAAGTGATTTCTTTGACGGGAAGGCCGAGCCGGATGAGATTATCACAGGAAGTGGAGAACTGGCTGTGATCGGAGGCGGTACCAGAGCCGGTGGAGTCTCCGGAATTATCTCCGACGGTATGATGGAAGATTTGATGGGCTACCTCAGGAGAGTTTATGATTTTATTGTGATCGATACTCCGCCTTCCGGACTTTTTTCTGATGCGGCGATTCTGGGTAAATACGCAGATACCTGCCTTTATGTGGTTCGGCAGGATATGGCGACCCTTCATGAGATCCAGGAGGGAATCGGTCCCTTTATTATGGAGGACAGGCTGGCAGGCTATCTGATCAACCGCAGCAGCTCCGGTATTTCCAGCTATGGAAAATATGGCAAATATGGATATTCCAAATATGGACATTACGGAAAATACAAACGTTACATCAAAACAACGGAAGCTTCCATGAATACGGAAGACACGCTGTAAAGGAGAAGACGGGAGGAAACGATATGAAAAACAAGCTTATCACAACGTTTTTACTTTTGATCTTCTGTGCAGGGGCGGTGACGGTTGCATTAAAGTCCTATGACAATATCAACCGGAATCTGCAGTCTGCTCATGATATCCAGAAGGAAAGAGAGGCAAAGCTGTCGGCAACGCCCACACCGGCGCCGGCAACGCCAACGCCTGAGCCGGTGGCAACACCTACAGAAGTCCCTGCGGATCCTGCAGTTCCGGTCCTGACTCTTTCTGAGGACACCATTGAGATTGCAGTGGGATCCAATTTCTCTGTGATTTCACCGGTGGCTGATATTACAGATGACAAGGATGACAGAAGCTCTCTATTCCGAAGGATTCATGTAAGTGGGGACTACAGCATGACAACGCCGGGACAGTATGTATTGCAGTATGTAGTTACAGACAGTGACGGGAATTCATCAATTCCCAGGTCTCTGACTCTGATCGTGAGATAAAGGGGGAGACAGGTGCAGAAAATCAGCAGGATATTTGAAGGGCTGGAAAGTCTGTCTTCAGGCCTGGACTCTGTTCCGGGAATGGCTTTTCTGGCAGTTGCGGCAGTATGCATTTTTTTGCTTCTGGCAAGTGCGTTTGTAATTCCCCGTCTGAAGTGGAGGGAACGAAAGAAGCGCGCTTTTCGGCAGACCTGTGTGGCAGGAGCCCTGGTGATCTATCTATTGTCGGCAATGGGATTTATGCTTCTGACCAGGGATCCCTCTCAAGGACATCAGATTCAGGTGTTCCCTTTTGCGGAGCTGATCTCAGAAGGGCTGAGTATTCCGCTTCTTTTGACGGAAACAGGAAAGCTTCTTCTGTTTGTTCCGGTGGGAATTCTCTTTGTATGTCAGCTCCACAGAGAGGAGCGGCTGATGAGAGCTTTCCTGTTCTCTTTCGGCATGAGTCTTCTGGTGGAATTCCTTCAGTATATAGGCAGAATGGGAACTTTTTCTACGGGCGATATGATCCTGAATACACTGGGAGGATTTCTGGGTGCTTTTCTTGCCGTCAGGTGGCAGCATACCGCAGGAAGAAAGACTGTGGAGGGTGTTTTGCTGCGGGCGTTTTTCGGACTTTCCGTTATGGTTCTGGTGTTCGGCGCAGCAGCCTTTGGAACCTATCATGTACTTCGTACAGGCGGTGAAAGAGACATGAGAGAAAACGTAAGCTCAGTGGCGCTGAACATGGGATCCAGAGACGGTGACAAAAAAGCCCCAGGAGAATCTGATTATATCTGGCACAATGGAAAGGCCTATCAGTATAATGATCAGGTAGTCACACTTCTCTGTATGGGAATCGATCAGGCAGGAGAGGAGATACAGAAGGAAAAAGAAGTTTCCGGAGAAAGTGGTCAGGCAGACAGTATCTTTCTGGCAGTGCTGGATCCGGTCAGCAGACAGTTGAGAGTGATCGCCATTTCCCGTGATACTATGACAAAGATTCCGGCTTTTGATAATAAGGGAAATTATCTGGGAGAAAATGTCAATCATCTGGGACTTGCCTATGCCTACGGGGATGGCAGGGAAAAAAGCTGTCAGTATATGGTAGACGCGGTTTCTGAACTGTTTTATGGAATCCCCATCAATGGATATGCGGCTTTTTCCCTGGAAACCATAGGAAAGCTGAATGATGCGGTAGGCGGTGTCACCGTTACTGTTCCGGAAGGAGAGGATATGTCTTCTGCGGATCCGCAGCTTATAAGCGGTGCACCAGTCACCCTTACCGGAGACATGGCAGAAACTTTTGTGCGTTGGAGAAATATCGAAGAGCATGGAAGCAACAACATGCGAATCGCAAGACAGAAGCAGTTTCTGCTGGGCTTTTTCCGGCAGGCAGTTGCAGCAGTCCGGAAGGATGTATCTCTGCCGGCCAGTCTCTATCAGGAATTTTCCAGTGAAATGGTGACAGACATCAGCCTGGATAAAGCAGTGTACCTTATTTCTGAAGCGGCAAAAATGAACTTCAATGAAGGGAATCTGACGGTTCTTCAGGGAGAGGCGAAGGCAGGTAAGGTATATGACGAGTTTTATGTGGACGACGATGCGCTGTATGAGCTGATTCTGGATACCTTCTATATGGAGGAAACAGATTCATGAAAAAAAGCAGAGTAATACGGCTTGTGGTTCTGACAATCTGCCTGCTGGCAGGAGGGGTTGCGGCAGGAGTGCTGTTTTTTGTAAACAGTCAGGAACAGGTGAATCCGGATATCTATGGACGGATTTATATACCGGATACAGAGATCGACTATCCGATACTGCAGCATCCTGAGGACAATAGTTATTATCTTACCCATGATGCAAAGGGTGAGGAAAATCCCTCCGGTGCAATTTTTTCGGAAGCTTATAACAGCAGGAATTTTGAAGATCCCATTACCATTCTTTATGGAAATCATATGGAGGACGGCAGTATGTTTGGCGGTCTTCAGAAATACGGGGACAATCTTTACATGAAAGAGCATCCGTATATTTATATTTATTCAGGAGATATGGAATATAAATACCGGATATTTGCCGCGTATCTTTCAGATAACCGTCATCTCATGGAGAGGTTCTGCTCCGGAAAAAGCCAGGGGAACAGAGAGGCCTATTTAAAAAGTATTTTTAATAACCGGACCATGGAGGCACAGATTGATGAAAGTGTGAAGGTCAGTGCAGATTCCGGAATCCTTACGCTGTCTACCCATGACAGCAGGGGAGAGCAGTATCGCTATCTGGTGCAGGCATGTCTGACGGAAAAAAAAAGAGTCAGCCCTGTTGAAACAGAAAAATAATTATGCTATAATAGTTAAGATTTGAAATCCGCAGGGATTCGGGTTGGAAAATGAATGGAGGAAAATATATGAAAGCAAAAAAAATTATGGCGGCAGCAATGGCAGCTGGAATGATTCTGGCAGTTTCTGTAAATACTATGGCATCTGGAAGTATTACAGACTCTGTGGATACCAATAACGTGACAGCAAGTACTGACACACCGCAGGAAACCGTGACCGAAGAGGTGGTAGGAGATAAGGACACCGTAGAGCCTCAGACGGTAGGAGTAACGGTCTCCAGGGTGACAGAGAACATGTATGAAGAAAAAATACAGGAACAGGTAGAGGCGCTGAATAACGCTCCAGCAGAAAGCTCTGTAAAAGATGCGTTCCTGACTGTATTTACAGAGGAAGAACTTCCGGTAATCGACCTTTATAATAAAGATGGTATCCTGCAGGAAGAAATGGATCTCAGTGAGTTTAAGTTCCTGTCATCTGTGATGGACTTAAGCCTGGAAACAGAGCCTACAGAAGAAAACCCTGTTGAGGTCACTTTTACTGCCAATAACCTGACAGATAATATAGAAGTGTTTATTCTTCATCTCTGTGAGGAACACAACTGGGAGATGCTGGAAACAGAGATCACAGATGGAAACCAGGTAACAGCAAGCTTCCATTCTGCGTCCCCGATCGCCCTGATCTATCGTGAAAAACCGGCAGAAGAGGCTGAGGCAGATACCGATAAGGTGGCACCGTAAAATCAGAAAAATATGGTTGACAATGACGATTTGATGTGGTAAAGTATAAAACAACAAAACCGATGAGGAAGAAAAGTAAGCATTTATAGATCATTACAGAGAGCGGGAAATGGTGGAAGCCCGTATGAGGCGAAATGTTGAATGGCCTTCCGAGGGCAGTCCGAAATCATTTAATTGGAGAGTAGGCGCTGACGGGAACCGAACCCGTTATCAATCAGGAGTGTATGTTTGTACATGAGAAAGTGGACGTTTTGTCAATTTGAGTGGTACCGCGATAATAAGTAATTATTACCGTCTCAAGCATTAGCTTGGGGCGGTTTTTGTTTTTTGAAAACGGTACTGCAGCTTTCTTTCTCGCAGACAGACACCGGGAATTGGCGTATATTTCCGGTGAAACAAAATCAAAAGTAGAGAGAGGAGAAAAAACATGAAAACAAAAACAACAGCGAAGGTATTAGGAGCAGCATTACTGACTATGGCACTTGCAGGAACCACAACCGTTTATGCGGAGGAACAGTATACCATAGGAATCGAACAGTTTGCAGAGCACGGATCTCTGGATAACTGCAGAGAGGGTTTTCTGGAGGGGCTTAAGGAAGAAGGAATCGAGGAAGGAAAGAATCTCACTGTAGATTACAAAAATGCAGCGGCAGACATGGGAACCTGCGGACAGATCTCCGACAGCTTCGCATCCGATAAAGTGGATCTTATGGTAGGAATTGCCACACCAAGCGCACAGAGCCTTTATAATGCGGCTATGGATGCAGAGATCCCGGTAATTTATACAGCTGTTACAGATCCGGTGGCGGCAGAACTTGCAGATGAGGAGGGAAATCCGGTAGGAGAGATCACCGGAACCAGTGATAAACTTCCTGTGAAGCAGCAGCTGGAGATGATCCGTCAGATGCTTCCTGAGGCAGAAACCATTGGTATCATGTATACAACAAGCGAGGCAAATTCCGAATCTGCCATCAAAGAATACGAAGCCCTTGCAGGAGATTATGATTTCAAGATTGAAACAGCGGGAATTACAACAACAGCAGATATCCCACTGGCAGCCCAGACCCTGATCGAAAAAGTAGACTGCATGACAAATCTGACAGACAATACAGTGGTTTCCTCTCTTCCCACCATTCTTGAGATGGCAAATGAAGCCGGAATCCCGGTATTCGGAAGTGAGATCGAGCAGGTGAAGCTGGGATGTCTGGCAGCAGAGGGACTGGATTATATCGAACTTGGCAAACAGACCGGAAAGATGGCGGCTCAGGTTCTCAAGGGTGAGAAAAAAGCTTCCGAGCTTTTTTTTGAAACAATTGAAGAAGCGGCTCTTTATGTAAACACAGCCGCAGCAGAAAATCTTGGAATTGAAATTCCGGAAGAGATGACAGCTTCCGCAGCAGAAGTATTTGAAGAAATTACAGAAGCGGAATAAAAAACAGTATGGAGGTTGACTGGTCATGGATTTTTTTATCACAATTATAGAGCAGGGACTGATCTATGGAATCCTTGCTCTGGGTGTATACATCACATATAAGATACTGGATTTTCCGGATCTGACTACAGACGGAAGCTTTCCACTGGGAGCGGCGGTAACAGCAGCTCTCATCACCCGGGGAGTCAATCCTTATCTGACGCTTCCCATTGCTTTTGTAGCAGGTGCTCTGGCAGGTGTCTGCACAGGGCTGATCCATGTAAAAGGGCGCGTCAGGGATCTCCTGTCCGGTATTATTATGATGACTGCTCTGTGGACCATCAATCTCCGGATTGCAGGAACTTCTAATGTTCCACTTTTTTCTAAAGAAACCATATTTAAAAATAATTTTCTGGCAGGGCTTTTTCCGGATGCAATGGGATCTTATTCTACGCTGATCGTGATTGTCATTCTTGCCCTGCTCACCAAGGTAGTCCTTGATTTTTATATGAAGAGTAAATCCGGATTCCTGTTAAGAGCAGTAGGGGATAATGAGAAACTGGTAACGGCACTTGCAAAAGATCAGGGAAATGTAAAGATTCTGGGACTTGCCATTGCAAACGGGCTGGTAGCTCTGTCCGGATGTATCTTTTGCCAGGAAGAGCGTGTGTTTGAAATTTCCATGGGAACAGGTGCTGTGGTGATCGGACTGGCAAGTGTGATCATTGGAACCAGCCTTTTCCGTAATCTGACGTTTATGAAAGCCACCACCTCTGTGGTGATCGGTTCTGTTCTGTATAAGGCATGTACGGCAGTTGCCATGAAAAATTTTGAACCGCAGGATATGAAGCTGATCACGGCAGTACTGTTCCTGATCGTGCTTCTGATCAGCATGGAAAGAAAGAAGAAGGTGAAGATCAATGCTTGAGCTGAAAAATATCTATAAATACTATAATCCCGGTACCGTAAATGAAATGTGCCTGTTTAAGGACTTTAATCTTACGGTAAAGGACGGAGAATTTCTTTCTGTGGTAGGAAGCAACGGTTCCGGAAAAACCTCCATGCTGAATATTATCTGTGGGAGTATTTCAATAGAGTCCGGAAATATTATACTGGACGGAAAAGACATTACCAATGCAAAAGAGTTCCGTCGAAATGAAAAGATCGGCAGGGTATATCAGAATCCGGCTCTCGGAACCTGCCCTTCCATGACCATCCTGGAAAACATGTCTCTGGCAGATAATAAGGGAAAGAAGTTCGGTCTTGGAAGAGGGGTAAATAAACAGAGGATCGAATATTACAGAGAACTTCTTCGGCCTCTGAACCTTGGGCTGGAGGACAAAATGCATGTAAAGGTAGGGTCTCTTTCCGGTGGCCAGCGTCAGGCAATGGCACTTCTTATGTCCACGATGACGCCGATCGAATTTCTGATCCTGGATGAGCATACAGCAGCTCTGGATCCCAAGACAGCAGAGATCATCATGGAACTGACGGATAAGATTGTGAAGGAAAAGAAGCTGACCACCATTATGGTGACCCATAACCTCCGCTATGCAGTGGAATATGGAAACCGACTTCTGATGATGCATCAGGGAGAAAGCGTCATCGACTGCGCGGGAGAAGAGAAGGCGGCCATGAATATTGATGATATTCTGGAGAAATTTAATGAGATCAGTATAGAATGTGGAAATTAAAAACAGGTGCGGTTCCTGATGGGAACTGCACCTGTTTTGCTATAGGATCACAAGCTGTTTCTGATATTCATGCTGAAAAGCTCTTCCGGATTTTCTGCACAGAATACTCTCATATATATTGGAAGCTTCTGTGTTTAGCTCCAGAAGTCCCAGTTCTTTCGGAGAAAGGATTTTTTTTGCGTCTGCCAGTTTGGTGATTACAGGAAGAGAACTGTTCTTTTTTATTGCTGAAAGCAGGGGGGCGGCATCCTTGCGGAAACCAAGAATCCGGCAGTAACCTGCTTCTCTGGGTGAATCTTCTATATTAAGAAGCAGATGCAGCAAAGCTCTCTGGATCCTCGTATGGGTAAGTTCCTTTGTTTTCAGAAGCTCTGCAAAGGAAACAAAGCCCCGATAATGATTCAGCTGTCTGCGGATGCGGTCTGCAAGCTGGGGCGAAAGATCGGCACAGGAAGCAAAGTCTTCCGCAGAAGACGTCAGAAGCCGGTAGTGCAGGAGCAGATCCAGATCCTCCTCTGTGAGATATTCTCCCTGGAAAAAAGCCTTTTGAAGAATTTCCAAGGCAGGCTGCGGAAGCATTTCACGGAGAGGAGAAAGCTCTTTCTCTTCCCGAAGAAAACGACGTACAGCGGAGGCAGAGGGGAACTGTCCATCCGGTAAAGCACTGTCGTGGTAGCTGCTTCCCTGTCTTTTCAGCGTAACCGGTTTCATATGAGACTGCAGGGAGAGGATCGCCCGGCAGTATTCAATCCCCAGGATATTGTTAGGGGAAGAGAGCAGATTCTGAGAAACGGTCTGTTGTGCGTTACCGGGAAGAAGCTTCAGATAGCTGTTCAGAGCCCTGCTTCTGGCAGCAGGGAAAGATATACCTTCTTTCAGATATGCCTGAAGAAGCGTCTGATATTCTTCTGGTTCCTGATTTAAAATCCCGGCGGCGAGAAACATTCCCTCCGTGCTTCCCTCCTCACTTCCAAAACAGAGCTGATCCACAACTCCAAGGCCATCCAGCAGGGATACTCCTCCTCTGGCAAAAAATTCCGCGCTGGCAGTAGAAAACTGCACCGGCAGTTCCAGCACAAGGTCAGCGCCGCAGCGAAGAGCCATTTCTGCCCGCAGATGCTTGGGGAGAAGGGCAGGTGCGCCTCTCTGTACAAAGTCGCCGCTCATGGCAATGACAATATGATCGGAGCACAGTTTTTCCTTTATATAGTGAATCTGGTGGAGATGTCCTGTGTGAAAGGGATTATATTCTGCAATGATACCGGTTACGTTCATAAATTTTTTTCCTTTAAATTTTTTTCTATCATATCATAATTATCTCTTTTTTACAGCAGATTATTTTCTGTCTTTTTAATATAAAAATGAAAATATGGCAGAATGGCAAAATTGCACTTTAAAAAATACTGTACTTTGTCTTTTTATGGGGTGGAAATGCTTGAAATAAAAAATACCAGGAGTTATAATAGATACATCTATGAGGTGCGCGTCCTTGCGCCTTCTTGGGGCCGTCAGGCCAAATAATGAAAGGAGCTATTTTAATCATGGGATTTGTTGAACTGCTTAAGAAAAGAGCAAAAGAAAACATTAAGACAATTGTACTGCCGGAGACAGAGGACATGAGAACTCTTGAGGCAACTGACAAGATTCTGAAAGAGGGAGTTGCAAAGATCGTTCTGATCGGTAATGAAGAGACCATTAAGGCAAAAGCAGCAGAGGGCGGCTTTGACATTTCCGGCGCTACAATCGTTGACCCGGAGACTTCTGACAGAACTCAGGCCTACATCGACAAATTTGTTGAGTTAAGAGCAAAAAAAGGCATGACACCGGAGAAGGCAAAAGAAATCCTTCACACACAGTATCCATACTATGGTGTTATGATGGTTAAGATGGGCGATGCAGACGGAATGGTATCCGGTGCATGCCACTCCACAGCAGATACTCTTCGTCCATGTCTCCAGATCCTGAAGACCAAACCGGGAACCAAGCTGGTATCCGCATTCTTCCTGATCGTTGTTCCGAACTGCGAGTATGGTGCAAACGGTGCGTTTGTATTTGCAGACTCCGGACTGAACCAGAACCCGACTCCGGAAGAACTTTCCGCTATCGCTGCTTCTTCCGCAGAATCCTTCCAGCTGCTGGTACAGGAGGAGCCGATCGTTGCTATGCTTTCCCACTCTACAAAGGGCAGTGCAAAGCACGCAGACGTAGACAAGATGGTAGAGGCTACCAGAATCGCAAAAGAAGAGCATCCGGAACTGAAACTGGATGGAGAATTCCAGCTTGATGCAGCAATCGTTCCAAGCGTAGGTGCTTCCAAGGCTCCTGGCAGCGAAGTTGCAGGTAAAGCAAACGTTCTTGTATTCCCGGACCTGGATGCCGGAAATATCGGATACAAGCTTGCTCAGCGTCTTGCCAAGGCAGAAGCTTACGGACCTGTTACCCAGGGTATCGCAAAACCGGTCAATGACCTTTCCCGTGGCTGCTCTGCAGATGATATCGTTGGTGTTGTTGCTATCACAGCTGTACAGTGCCAGGCAGAGGATAAATAAAAATATCAGACGTTACATAAAAGAATAGGAGAGTAAAAACATGAATGTATTGGTAATCAACTGCGGAAGTTCTTCATTAAAATATCAGCTTATCAACTCTGATACAGAGGCTGTCCTTGCAAAAGGTCTCTGCGAGAGAATCGGAATCGACGGAAGACTGGTTTACAAAAAAGCCGGCGGAGAAAAAGAGATCACAGAAGCTCCGATGCCTACACATAAAGAAGCAATCCAGATGGTACTGGATGCTCTTACCAACGAAAAAACAGGCGCGATCAAGAGCCTGAAAGAAGTTGACGCTATCGGCCACCGTGTTGTACACGGCGGTGAGAAATTTGCTTCCTCTGCAGTGATCACAGACGAGATGATCAAGGCTGTAGAAGAGTGCAACGATCTTGCACCTCTTCACAATCCGGCAAACCTGATCGGTATCCGCGTATGTGCAGAGCTTATGCCTGGCGTACCGCAGGTTGGCGTATTTGATACTGCTTTCCATCAGACTATGCCTCCGAAAGCATTCCTCTATGGACTTCCGTTAGAGTACTACAAGAACTACAAAGTAAGAAGATACGGTTTCCACGGAACTTCTCACAGCTTTGTTTCCAAACGTGCGGTTGAATTCCTTGGTCTTGACAAAGAGAATTCTAAAGTAATCGTATGCCATCTTGGAAACGGTTCTTCCATCAGCGCTGTTGTGAACGGTAAATGTATCGATACCACTATGGGTCTGACTCCTCTGGAAGGTGTGATCATGGGAACTCGTTCCGGAAGCATTGATCCGGCTATCATGGAGTTCATCGCAAAGAAAGAAAACCTGGATATCGCAGGTGTTATGAATGTTCTGAATAAAAAATCCGGTCTTCTTGGAATGTCCGGTATTTCCAGCGACATGCGTGACCTTGAAGATGCTGCAGCAGAAGGAAATGTAGACGCTAAGAACGCAAGAGAGGCTCTTGGCTATGGAATCGCAAAATACGTAGGCGGATATGTGGCAGCTATGAACGGCGTAGACGCTATCGTATTTACAGCAGGAATCGGTGAGAATGATAACCTTGTTCGCGAGGATGTATGTTCTTATCTTGGATATCTCGGAATCGAGATTGACAAAGAGGTAAATAAGGCTCGTGGAGAAGAAGTTGTGATCTCCACTCCGGATTCCAAGGTTAAGGTTGCAGTGATCCCGACAAACGAAGAACTTGCAATCTGCCGCGAGACAGTAGCTCTGGTTTAATTCATGTAATGTAAAAGAGGTTTGAGAAAAAGGCTGTTATGCCAGCAGAAATGCTGGTATGACAGCCTTTTTTTGACCAGGAAAACCATACGATTCTGTATTGGCTTTTTTTTCCGGAGAACAAAAGATATGCCGCAAAAATTTGATTGTTTGTTGGTTTACATAACGAGAATCTTGCTCATTTTGCAAGAATTTTTTGGAGAAATGACGAAAATATATTGACATTTTTGAAAAACTATTGTATAGTTGCACTAATGAAACGTTTCAAAATCGCCTGTTTATAGAGGAGATGACTAATCAATGACAAAAAAGCCTAAAGTCACAATTACCCAGGTGGCAAAGCAGGCAGGCGTTTCTGTTGGAACAGTATCCAATTATCTTAACAGAACAGTGTCTGTTTCCAAGGATCGGGCGGCGCGTATACAGAATGCAATCGATGAATTGGATTATATACCGGATAGTCTGGCTAGTTCTTTAAGAAGAAAAAAGAGTAAGATGTTATTTGTGATTACACCAGATCTGAAAAATGCATTTTATACAAATATTATTTCTTCTTTGATGAACTGTGCTTATAAGGCGTCTTATGAAGTACATATATCCAGTTACGAGTATTGTGAAGAACGGGAAAGAAGAATCCTGAGATCTCTTGAGACAGCCAGACCTGGAACCAGCGTTGTTATTTTTAACGGATATAATGACGAAAAGGCCATACGTCGTCTGATCAAGAAAGATATACGAGTCATATTAGCTGACAGGCGATCTTTTGTAAAAGAAACTTCCAGCGTTTCTTTTGAAAACAAAGATGTGATTTTTGAGATCGTCAGGATGCTGAAAGAAAAAGAATACAGATCCATAGGGTTGTTTATGGAACGTACGAATCTTCAGAATATCTGGAAACGACGGGAAAGTTTTATCGAAGCTTTGAACTTTTACGGATATGAAGATCCGGAACGTTATATTTTTGGAAAAGAATCATTGTCCGTTGACAAACTAAAAAACAGTTATCTTTACATGAAAGAAATACTTGAAACCTATAAAAAAGAAGAACTTCCGGATGCCTGGATCGCTACCTCAGACTATCTTGCAGTGGGAATGATGAGAGCTATCAACGAAAAAGGCTATTCAATTCCAGGAGATTTCGGAATTGTAGGTTTTGATAATATTGATCTTTCTGGATATGCGAATCCAAGGCTGACGACAGTAGAACAGGATCAGGAACTTTTTGGAAAAAAAATCTGGGATATTGTTAAAAAGATGAACCAGGGAGGCGAAACGGAAGAAATCATCCTGCCTCAGAAACTGATCATGAGAGAGTCTTGCTGACAGTGGTAACAATAGTGGTACATTCCAGGAGTGTACCGCATGATTTTTACGATATTTTGAAACGATTCAACAAAATAAAAGATAGGAATACGGCAAGGAGGGATGCAGAAATAAAAACCGTATATCTTTTGTTTTTGAAGTGTTTCATTAAATAAGAAAACCAAGATATGAAGGAGGAATTCATAATGAAAAAATCAATAGCTGTTGCTTTATGTGCTGTTATGACAATGGGAATGGTAGGAACCTGTACAACTGTATTTGCTGCAGAAGAGCCGGATCCTACAACAGATGAGGCTGTTGTTAAGGCCGCAGAAGAGGAATGGGAGATTGCCGTTGTTCCTAAGGATTCCACCAACCCGTGGTTTGTACGTATGGATACAGGCGTAAAAGAGTTTGCAGACAAAACAGGTGTAAACTGCTATCAGATCGATACAGGAACAATCGATGCTACAAAACAGGCTCAGCTGGTAGAAGACCTGATTGCGCAGGATGTTGATGCAATCTGTGTAGTACCTGTTGATATGCAGTCTATGGATTCTACTCTGAAAAAAGCAAAAGATGCAGGTATTGTTGTTATCACTCATGAGGGTGCAGATCTGACAAATGTTGATTATGATATTGAAGCATTCTCTAATGAAGGATATGGAGCATTTATTATGCAGAACCTTGCAGAAGCAATGGGTGAAGAAGGCGTTTATACTACAATGGTAGCTTCTCTTACCAATGGTTCTCATAATGAGTGGGCAGACGCAGCAGTAGAGTATCAGAAAGAGCACTATCCAAACATGACTCTTCTGGAAGAAAACCCACGAGTTGAATCAGATGACAATGGAGATACCGCTTACAACGTGGCAAAAGAGCTCATCAAAACATATCCGGATCTGAAGGGTATCATGGGAACCTCTTCTTTTGATGCACCTGGTGTTGCAAGAGCAATCCAGGAGCTTGGTCTGGTAGACAAGTTCTTTACCTCTGGAACAGGAATGCCTGCTGATAACGCAGAACTTCTGAAATCTGGTGTTCTGAAATCTCTGACACTTTGGGATCCTGCAAAATCCGGTGCTGCAATGGTAGATCTTGCATGCAAGGTTCTGAATGGCGAGGAAATCGCAGCTCCGGCAAACCTTTATGTAGACGGTTATACAGAAATGAACTTCCGTGAAGGTTCCGAAACTGTACTGGAAGGTCAGGGTTGGATCACAATCGACGCAGAAAACGTAGATGATCTCGGATTCTAAAACAATTAAGGGGATGCTGCAGATACATAAAAGAAATGCAGCGTCCCCTGCTTTCTAAAATGCCTGCATGAGTCAGGCATGGGAGAGAAGAGAGGAGGAAAGTATGTCTCAGAGTTTATTAAAAGCGGAGCATGTAAAAATCTCTTTTGGAAATGTACATGCACTTAGAGACGTATCCTTGGAAATTCTTCCCGGTGAGATCCACTGTCTTGCTGGAGAGAACGGATGCGGCAAATCAACGATCATTAAAATCATATCCGGTGTCTATCAGCGTGATGGCGGAACCATTGAATTTGATGGAAAAAAACTGGAAAAAATTTCTCCTATTGATGCTATCAATATGGGAATTCAGGTCATTTATCAGGATTTTGCACTGTTTCCCAATCTGACAGTAGCGGAAAACCTGGCGCTTAATACAGAACTGGCATCCAGGAAGAAGACGGTAAGCTGGAAAAACGTACGAAAAATTGCAGAAGAAGCAGTTGCAAAAATCAATTTTGATGTTGATCTGGATGAAAAGGTTGAAAAGCTTTCGGTAGCGCAGAAACAGATGGTTGCTATTTCCAGAGCACTTATGTCCAATGCCCGTCTCATCATCATGGACGAACCGACAACTGCTCTTACAAAAAAAGAAGTTAATTCTTTATTTAAGATTATTTTGAAATTAAAGGAACAGGGGATTGCAATCCTGTTTATCAGTCATAAACTTAACGAAGTATTTGAAATTTCTGATCGATTTACTATATTCAGAAATGGAGAAATGGTGGCAACAGGAAGTACAAAGGATCTGGATGATAAAAAATTTACTTATTATATGACTGGAAGAGAATTTAACGACCAGATTTTTGTACCGGAAAATATGTCTGAAAAACCAGTGTTTGAATTAAAAAATCTGACATTGGAGGGGGCATTTGAGGCTATTAATTTCTCGTTAAGGAGAGGAGAGATTCTTGGAATCACAGGACTTCTTGATTCAGGCCGTACAGAACTGGCTCTGTCTATGTTTGGTTTAAAACCTGCAGATTCCGGAGAAATACTGAAAGAAGGCACTCCTATCAAAATTACCAATCCTCGTGATGCCATTGAACACAAGATCGGCTATGTGCCAGAGGACAGGCTTTCGGAAGGACTTTTCCTTACACAGTCCATCGGCGACAATATCATCATTTCAGAGATTGATAAGCTGAAAAAGAAAAACGGTCAGTTTGACCTGAAAAAACGTGATGAAGAAATTAAAAGATGGGTGGCAGAACTGGAAATCAAGACCAAAAACCCGGATAATCCGGCAACTACGCTTTCTGGTGGTAACCAGCAAAGAATTGTCCTGGCTAAATGGCTGGCCTGCAATCTGGATGTTTTGATCCTTAATGGGCCTACCGTAGGTGTGGACATCGGTTCAAAACATGATATCCATATGGTTCTTCAGAAGCTTGCCAAACAGGGACTTGGAGTGATCATTATTTCGGATGACCTTCCAGAAGTGATTCAGAACTGCAATAGAGTTCTCGTTATTAAAAATGGAAAAATCCGGTCTGAGTATGATACTCAAAAAGTCAGTGAACAAATGATCATAGATGATATGATGTAGGAGGCGGGCAGATGAAGAAAAAAGTAAAAAAAATATTTCAGTCAAATGAACCTTACATATTTCTGATTATCATTATACTGGGAATCGTTGTTCAGATCCGCTCCGGACAGTTTTTTACCGGAAACAATATTGTTGACCTTTTAAGTGCGATGATCGTTCCGGGATTATTTGCGATAGCGGAATTTATGGCTCTGATCTCAGGAGGCATTGATGTATCATTTCCGGCGCTGGCATCTCTTTCTGCGTATGCGACAACAAAAATCCTGCTTGATAAAGGATATGAAGGCAATGTATTTCTTGCATTTTTGATTGCGGTACTGATTGGTGCGCTTCTGGGTGCGATCAATGGATATTTTATCGGATATCTGAATCTGAACGCTATGATCGTAACCCTGGGTACTTCCAGTATCTTCCAGGGATTTATGCAGGGAACTTTGAGAGCAAATCAGCTTTCCGTGATTCCTCAGGGAATGAAAAAGTTCGGAACAGATTCTTTTATCACAGCTACAAATAAGGTAAATGGTTTAAGTTCTGTACTTCCATACACCTTCCTTATTCTGATCATTGTATGCGCTCTGATGTTTTTTGTACTTCGCTATACAATTTTTGGACGCGGTATTTATGCGATTGGCGGAAATGCCCTTAGTGCTCATACTGCAGGTTTCAATGTGAAACGGACAAAATTTATCATGTACATCATCATTGGTATGATCGCTTCTATTGGCGGTATCTGCCGAGTATGTATGATGCAGCAGTGCCATCCTACCAATATGCTTGGAATGGAAATGAATATTATTGCCGGAGTTGTTCTGGGTGGAGTTGCCCTTACTGGTGGTGCAGGTACTCTGACAGGATGTATGCTTGGTACATTCCTGATTATCCTGGTACAGAACTCCATGATTCTTCTGGGAATCCCGACTACCTGGAGTGATGTGTTCGTAGGTCTCGTTATCGTGATCGGTGTATCTCTGACTGCGCTTCAGTCTTCCAGAACCTCCAGAAGTAAAAAGAAAGCAGTAAAGGAGGGGGCATAATGAACAAAGCCAAAAGTATTTACAGAAAAAATCCAGAGGTAAGCAGGCTTTTGATAATCATGCTCCTCTGGCTGATATTTATGATGTTTACCCAGGCGGAAAAATTCTTTACAGGCAGAAACTTTCTGACGATGGCAGGTCAGTTCCCGGAATATGGACTGATGGCTTTGGGCGGAATGCTTTGTATGATCACTGGCGGAATTGACCTTGCGGTTGTTGGAACGGCAAATATGGCATCAATCCTCAGTGTTTATACCATGATCCACTTTTTTGGCGAAGATGGAACCATGCCGATGGCGTTTTCAGTTGTGATCTTTTTGATCGCTGTTCTGACCGGCGTTGTAGTGGGAAGTATAAATGCATTTTTGATTTCGAAACTGGGCGTTCCCCCTATTCTTGCTACATTGGGAGTAAACGAATTCTTAACCGGACTGTGTATCGTGGTCACAAATGGTTCTGCGGTTTCTTCTTTCCCGAAGCAGTATTGTGATTTCTTCTCCGGAAACTTCCTTGGATTTATTCCAAGAAGATTGATCGTTTTTATCGTTGTTGCGATTATTATCTGGCTCATGCTGGAAAAGAGTACCTACGGAACAAAACTGCGGCTTTATGGAACCAATGCACATGTTGCTAAGTTTTCAGGCATTAACACAACCGCTCTTTTATTCCGTACGTATATCACATCATCGATCTGTGCAGCACTGGGTGGACTGATGATGCTTGCAACCTATTCTTCTGCAAGGGCTGATTATGGAAGCAATTACACCATGCAGGCGATCCTCCTGATCGTTCTTGGCGGTGTCAGTCCAAATGGCGGAAAAGGAAAGATTTCCGGTGTGATCACAGCGATTGTTCTTCTTAAGATGATCGAGTCTGGTATCAACCGTTTCAGAAGTGTATCTACTTATTATGTAACATTGATCTGGGGTGCAGTACTGATCCTGGCACTTGTGATTGATTATTTCAGTCAGAAGCCAAAGAAAACAAAATAGGCAGAGAGGAGAAGCTTATGGCAAAAAAGGTTTTGTTTGCAGGAGAATCCTGGATGGCAGTCCAGACAGAGACCAAGGGATTTAACAGTTTTTCAGCAGCAAAATATGAAACGGGACTTGGCTGGATCGATAAAGCTATTGAAAAAGCTGGATACGAGCTTACCTATATGCCGAATCACATTGCAAATGACAGCTTTCCATTTACCATAGAAGAACTTCAGGAATATGACTGTATTGTTTTGTCAGATATCGGTGCAGATACGCTGCTGATTCCTTCCGAAACTTTTTCTTCTGGAAAAATGTTCCCCAATCGTTGTCAGCTGCTGAAGGAATACGTCCTTCAGGGTGGTGCTCTTTTGATGTTCGGTGGTTATATGACATTTAACGGAATCGGCGGACAGGGAAAATGGTGGGCAACACCGGTACAGGATGTACTTCCGGTACAGCTTCTTCCTTATGATGACAGAATGGAGCACTGTGAGGGTGTTTCCCCGGAAACAGTTCTGGCAGATCATCCGGTTCTGGATGGTATACAGGGAGAATGGCCGCGGCTTTTGGGCTATAATAAAAGTACTGTGAAACCGGAAGCAGAGCTGATCGCATCGATCTGTGGTGATCCTTTTATCGCTGCAGGCAGTTATGGAAAAGGGAAATCGGCAGTGTTTTCCAGTGACTGTTCTCCTCACTGGGCGCCGTTGGAGTTCTGTGAGTGGGAAGGGTATGACCGTCTGTTTAAGAATTTGCTGAACTATCTTACAGAGTAAAATAAAAAAAGATAAGAGATCAGCCTGCAAATAAAAAGTCAAGGCTAAATTGATGAACATTGAAAAATTTATACAGGTTGAAAAAATGGGTATCACAATAAGACCACCACACCTGTGCTGGTCTGAAAAAGTGT
>JAETOL010000120.1 GCA_021771755.1 Lachnospiraceae bacterium
AACAGATCTGCAGCGAGAGCGGCCGCATATTTTGGCTTATATGTCAAGTGTTATATATAAATTTTTTGTTAGACCCTACTGATATTAAATTGAAGTTATTATCTAAATACCATTGGTTCACAACAACGAGCCAAAATTCATCCAGATCACCTGCGGCAACGGGATTATTCCGCAGATAACTTCTTTTTTACAGGATGTCTGATTACCGTCTTCAGCTTTTCAGGTGCTGTCCGTCTGGCATCACTCAGATAAATCTCATGATGAAATCTTTGATCTGTAATGTCCAGTTCATAACCCTCCGCAGTCATAAAATCATGCATCATTCCAACCGTTACCGGTTCGTCATCATAGGAGCCGATATGCATACACTGAACACATAAGCCCTCATCATAGGCAAGAAACTCTACTTTTGAGTAATCTTCCTTCTTTTTCTTCGTCGCTTCTTCTACTGCCCAGTTAAAATCTTCTTTTGTCACAAAGTCCGGCAGCCTAATCATTGAAATAAAATGAAGTTCCTCTTTCCGGCTGTAATCAACCCCTTTCACATGATCCTGCCACCAGAATCCTTCCAGAGGAGGCACAACATAATCAAAGTATCCGGCAATTTGATGATTTCCCTTTTTGCTCATTTTAATCGTAAAAGCAATACCATAAAGCAAACCTATGGACTGCTTGTACTCGCTGTCTTCTTCATTAGGATTTCCTTTTCCCCGAACCGCAATATAATTCACAGGCGGCACTTTCACTATACCTGGTTTATTTTTCGGCATATAAAATTCTTTATACTCTTTTTTATAATCAAATGCCATCGTTCTTTCACTCCTTCCTCAATCTTGCTGGCCATTCTTGCTTATCCTGCCATCGATTTGACGACGAATCCAATCCCAGTCCTTCTTTTTATTTCTTAAACACTTCTCTCATATTTCCTATGCATACGTTCCAGACTGCGCTTAAACTCCCCACGTATTTCTTTTGGCTCCAGCAATTCTACTTTTTCTCTAAAAGACAGCAGCCATGTAATAAGATTTTCTTTGTCCGTATAATCTGCCTGAAATATATCTTTTCATTACTTAAATCCGGCATTGGCACCTGTTTTCTTTCAAACGTCTTCTCTAATATTTTCAGGTCGTCCATACGGTTCAGTTTAAACATTCTAAAATCTTCCCGATTCTTACACCAGCCCCATACATACCAGCTTGCCCACCGAAATATCAGATAATAAAGTTCTATCTGACGAATCGATTCTCCCTTGGGAGAATAATACGTAAACTCCAATTCTCTATATTTTTCAATCGATGTGCGTATCAATTCAATTTTAGGCGCAAGCGCCTCTTTATACCACGAAGATAAGTCAATTAATACTGACTGGTTTCCAACCATAAAATCAGAAGAACCCACAGACAGCTTTTCCATTAATTTTGCATAGCGGTTCGCTCCATTTACGCTGTCAAGACTGCGAAGCCCTGCAAGAATATCCTGCATTTCTCTTTGCGTAAACAGAGTTTTATCCTATTTATAATCCTCCATAATTGAGATTCCGCCATTTATTCCCTGCTTTGTCACAACAGGTATTCCAGCTTTACATAAATCCTCGATATCCCTGTTTATGGTTCGTCTTGAAACTTCAAACTGTTCTGCAAGATAGGACGCCGTAACTGTATCTTTTTGTAATAGTATAGATAAAATTCCAATCTGTCTGTCTATCTTCATAACTGCTCCTTTTACACTTCTCATTATACCACGCAAAATATGACAACTATATGTCATGTTTTAGATTATAGACTATAAAATCACACCTCTCAAATTCTTTCTGACAATGCACATATGCCATTTCACAACTGAATCCAATACCTACGGTTTTCATTATTTTCCATCAAAAAAACCCTGCGCAAGGGTTTCCTGCACAAGGTTTTTTGATTCCTTTTATTCCATTTCGACAATTACTAATCAATTTTGTTTAGAGATTATTCTCTGTCGTGTTTACAGTTCTTTTGATTATTTGATTTATCCGTATTATCCTGCCTATACAGGCTAATGTTATCATTTTGTTATCGGTGTTGATAACACTTGCTCTGTAACTGTGGATAATAGCACTATATTCTATTTCAGATCATAAGCGATTTTGCT
>JAETOL010000041.1 GCA_021771755.1 Lachnospiraceae bacterium
CCACACTTAGAAATGTTTGTCAACAACTTTTTCTGACTTTTTCAAAAGTTTTTTGAATTGTTTGTTTAAAACAATCATTTCTTTGTGACAGCTAGATTAATTTACCACAGCTTCCAACATATGTCAACTACTTTTTTAAGTATTTTACTACTTTTTTAAGTATTTTTATTCCAAATATCATTTTCATTGCATTGGTGTTCTTACTTCGATCAGATTTCCATCTAAATCATAAAATCGAACCATCTTCTGCCCCCAGCTGTAAGTAATCATTTTATTTACATATTCAATTGAAGGATATCGTGCATCCAATTTTTCGACAAACGCTTCTATATCCCGTTCTTCAAAATACAGTTCACAGGAATTGTTTTTTTCAATGATGTCTCTGTTCAGAAACTTTCTCCAGATTTCTTCTTCCTGAAGCACAAGTCCCTCAGTTAAAATCACGTTTCCCTCATGATCAAGTATCACGTCAAGACCGAATAAATCATGGTAAAATTTTTTTGATTTTTCAATATCTTTTACAACAATCAGAACATTTTTTAATTTCATTTTCACACATCTCCGATTCCTGCCGTTTTTTACTGTTTTTAGTCAGCTCTGTTGTTATCAGTTACATCATTCATCAATTCCGTATTTTTGTTTCAGATCTTCCTATCGCTGCTGTCTTATATTTTCTGTTTTTTCTTCGTTATGTTTGGATACCACTGACGTGATTCCTCCCATTACACCCAGAATCAAAACTCCTCCTGCTACCATTGCTGCCATCCATTTTTTGCCGGCCTCCACAATGGAGGAAACAGAATATCCTGAATTCCACAGAATGTTACCCAGGACATCAGCAGTAATCCCATGAGGATTAAAATTGCTGTCATAAGTTTTCTCTCTCCTCCCTGTCCAAAGCCAAAAATCAGGAAACTTCTTCCAGATATTTTTTTACTTCCAGAAGCGACGGGAGGATACACTCTGCCAGTTCCTCCATTTCACTTGTGGGATCTGCAAGATCCGGGACCATGATCGCATGTAATCCGGCACTTTTAAGGGCACGAATCCCATTATAGGAATCTTCTATCCCATAGCACTTTTCCGGCTCCACCTGAAGCCGTTTACATGCCTCCAGATAAATATCCGGCTCCGGCTTACTTCTTTCTACCATGTCCCCGCACACGATCTCATCAAAATATTCCATAAGCCCACTTTCAGAAAGCTCTTTTTTTACAATTTCTTCCCGGGTTGATGTTGCCAGTCCAACTTTTATGTCTCTATAATGAAGATATTCCAAAAGCTCTATAATTCCGCTTTTTTTAGGAAGCTTTCCTCCTGCTGCCTGTTCATGAAAAAGATCTGCCATTTCTTTTTTGTATACAGCATAAGGAAAATCTTCCCCATAATGCTTCTGAAATATTTTTAATGTTGCTTCACTGTTTGTTCCAAGGCACTCCATACAGGTTTTTTCTATATCCGGAATCCCGTATTTATCCGCCACCTGTTTCCAGGTACGGATTACCAGAGCCTCTGAATCAAAAATCACTCCATCCATATCAAAAACAACTGCTTCCAGCATTTTATCCCTCTTACGCTTTCATAATATATTTAATCGCATCCTGGATCCACTCCACATAGACAAGATTCATCCCCTCAATCTTTTCCATAGAAGACTGACACACCTTCGGAAGGATCACTGTTGTAAAGCCAAGTTTCTTCGCTTCCGCTACTCTTTGGGCAGCCATGCTTACCGCACGGACCTCGCCGCTTAAACCAACCTCTCCAAAAGCAAGTACTGAATCCGGAATCACAATATCTTTGCAGCTGGATACAACCGCCAATGAAATACCCAGATCAATGGCAGGTTCTGTCATTTTCATGCCTCCGGCAATGTTGACATATGCATCACAAGAGGCAAGATGGATCCCCACCTTTTTTTCAAGAACTGCCATAAGCAAATTGACCCTGTTAAAGTCAGTCCCCACCGCAGTTCTTCTGGGAATTCCAAAATTACTCTGGCAGACAAGTGCCTGAATTTCTACCAGAATCGGTCTCGTTCCTTCCATAGAACAAGCCACAATAGAACCTGAGGTTCCGCTTGGCTTTCCGTTCAGCATAAACTCTGAAGGATTTTTCACCTCTTCCAGCCCGGTATTTTTCATTTCAAATACTCCAATTTCATTGGTGGATCCAAATCTGTTTTTTACCGCACGAAGTATACGATAGGAAGCATGACGGTCACCTTCAAAATACAGCACCGTGTCTACCATATGTTCTAAGACTCTTGGTCCCGCAACATTTCCCTCTTTTGTCACATGACCCACAATAAAAATAGAGATTCCCATTCCCTTTGCGATCTGCATCAGAATATTGGTGGATTCTCGCACCTGAGACACACTTCCCGGTGCAGAACTGATTTCTTCATGGAACATCGTCTGAATAGAATCGATCACCACCATATCCGGTTTTTTTCTTTCAATTACGCCTCTGATAACTTCCAGATTGGTTTCACAGAAAATCTGCAGATTTTCATTAAATTCTCCAATACGATCTGCACGAAGACGAATTTGCCGCAGCGATTCCTCTCCAGAAATATATAACACAGAGTTCCCGGATACTGCCAGGTTTCTGCACACCTGCAAAAGAAGGGTTGATTTTCCAATTCCCGGATCCCCTCCCACAAGAACAAGAGACCCGGGAACGATACCGCCCCCGAGCACTCTGTCAAGTTCATTCATTTTTGTCAATCTTCGTTCATCCTCTGAAAGCCGAATATCTTTCAGCTTTACCGGTTCCGACCTTTTTGCAGATCCTGCATTTACTGCGGATGAAGATGTTTTCTTAGTTGAAACCGTCTCTTCCACAAAGGTATTCCAGGCTCTGCAGCCCGGGCATTGTCCCATCCATTTGGAAGATTCATAACCACATTCCTGGCAAAAATATACAACTTTCTTATTTTTTAACATTTTACAATCTTCACTTCTGCTGCATCTGTATCACCAAGCTCCACACTGAAAGAAAGCTTGCCGCCCAGATTCGTCTTCATTGTTCCTGCATCAGCTCCGTTAATAGAAATTTCGTATTCTGTATCCGCTTCCATTTCTACCGTAATCTGCGCATCTTCTGCTCCCTCTACCTGGAAACTCATGGTAGAACCGTCCTGGGCAAGGTTATAAACCGCTGTTCCCGGTACAGATTCATAAACAAACATTCCGTTTCGCTCCAGCTTAGTGATCTCATAAAAAGTTTTTACTTTATACACATCCCCCTGATGCTGAAAATCGGATACTTTCGATTTTTGATCCAGCTGGTAATTTCCAAAGCTGATGCTTCCGTTTTCCTCTGTACGAATCAGTTCTTTTACTACTGCCATGATCTTATGTCCTCCCTAAAACTATCTGTTGTATCATTTGATAAATGCTATGGAAAAAATATTCTGTATTCTTTCTTCCTGCTTTTCTTTATTATATCATTTTCAATTTTTTTTGAACAGTATCCTGTTTAAGATTTAATATCTTTTTTAGATTTATCGTTACTGCAAACAGAGTGAACCGTAACGATTTATCTCATTTTGTTTTATTATCTGCAGCCTGGACAAATCGAATCTGTTTCTGATACAGCTGAACTTTAACTGTACTTTCTCTTTTTATATTTCCAGCCAAAATTTCATTTGCAAGCGTATCTTCCAGCTTCGTCTGGATTGCCCGGCGCAGAGGACGGGCTCCGTATTTGCTGTCAAATCCTGCCTCTGCCAGATAATCTTTTACCGAATCACTGATTTTCAGGCGTATATCCAACTGTTCCTCACATCTTTTTTCGAGATTTTTCAAAAGAAGTCCCACAATTTTACGGATATGCTCCTTGCTCAAGGTATGGAATACCATAATCTCATCTATACGATTCAGGAACTCCGGCTTAAACAATCGGCGCACCTCTTCCATTACATTGGATTTCATACGTTCATAATCCTGTTTTTCGCTGTCTCCCGACATGAATCCTAACTTTTTCGGTTCAATGATAGCCTGCGCTCCTGCATTAGAAGTCATAATGATAATCGTCTGCTTAAAGTCCACTTTACGACCATGAGCATCTGTTATATGACCATCATCCAACACCTGCAGAAGAATATTAAACACATCCGGATGTGCTTTTTCTATCTCGTCAAATAAAATCACACTATACGGATTTCTGCGCACCTTTTCACTAAGCTGCCCTGCTTCTTCATACCCGACATACCCGGGAGGCGATCCGATCATTTTAGACACACTATGCTTTTCCATATATTCAGACATATCTACACGGATCATTGCCTGCTCGCTTCCAAAGACAGCTTCCGCCAGTGCCTTTGATAATTCTGTTTTTCCAACCCCTGTAGGACCAAGGAACAAAAAGGAACCAATGGGACGGCTGGGATCTTTTAATCCTACCCGCCCTCTTTTTACAGCCTGTGCAACTGCTTTTACCGCTTCTTCCTGACCGATTACACGTTTGTGAAGAATATTCTCAAGACGAGACAATCTTTTGGTTTCACTTTCCGTCAGACGCTGTACCGGTATCTTCGTCCATCCGGAAATAATATCAGCAACCGAACTTTCTGTTACCACAGATCTTTTTCTTTTATTTCTGCGTTCTTCTTTTGCAAAAATATCTGAAAGTTCTTTTTCCAAATCGGTTTGTTCTTTTTGAATAGCCCTCGCTCTGTCAAGATCTGCCTCCTGGATGGCACATTCTTTCTGTTCCAGCAGTTTCTGGATCTCTTTCTCTAATTCTTCTGCTCTTGGAAGCCGTCTGCATTCCCCCAGACGCACTTTTGCAGAAGCCTCGTCAATAATATCAATGGCTTTATCCGGAAGAAAACGATCATTGATATACCGCACTGACATCTGAACTGCTGCTTCCAGAGCCTGGTCCTCAATCACCACACCATGATGTTTTTCATAATACGGACGCAGTCCTCTCAAAATCTCCAGCGCCGCTTCCGCTGACGGCTCTTCTACTGTTACCGGCTGAAAACGCCTCTCCAAAGCCGCATCTTTTTCAATATATTTTCGATATTCTTCAAGTGTAGTTGCTCCGATCAGCTGGATCTCCCCTCTGGAAAGAGACGGTTTCAAAATATTGGAGGCATCAAGTGCGCCTTCCGCACCTCCGGCTCCAATGATGGTATGAAGTTCATCAATAAACAGAAGGATACCCTGATCTTCTTTGACTTCATTCACAACATTTTTAATACGTTCTTCAAATTCTCCCCGGTATTTGCTTCCTGCGACCATTCCGGAAAGATCAAGGACAACCACTCTTTTATCTTTTACCGTTTCAGGAACCATTCCGGAAACGATTTTCTGAGCAAGTCCTTCTACAATTGCTGTTTTACCAACTCCAGGTTCTCCTACCAGGCATGGATTGTTTTTTGTTCTTCTGCTCAAAATCTGGATCAGACGGGAAATTTCATCTTCTCTTCCTACAACCGGATCGAGCCTGCCTTCTGAAGCCATTGCGGTCAGATCACGGCTGTACTGATCCAGAAAAGGCGTCCCCGATCCTTTTTTTGTCCGCAATGCCCGAGAAGCCTGCATTTCTTCTACTGCCGTCTCACCATCATAGCCCATAGCTGTCAGCACAGCCGCATACAATTTCTGGATATTGACTCCCATCGTATAAAGCAGACGGGTAGCAACAGAGTCAGTCTCTTTCAGCATGGCAATCAAAATGTGTTCTGTTCCTGTTTTTTCCTCTTTTTGGCTTTCCGCCTCCTGTTCTGCACTTTCGAGAAGTCTTCTGGCCCTCGGACTGTATTCTGCTTTTCTTTCCATAAGATTACCGTCCGCAGGTGCAATCAGGCTGTTGATCAGTTCCTGGAGTTTTTCCTGTTCTACACCGAACTCTTCAAGAAGTCTGCCGGCCGTTCCCTCCTGTTCCTTCAAAAGTCCCACCAGAATATGTTCCGTGCCAATATAAGTATGCTTACAGGACTCTGCTGCGTTTCTGGCCAGTTTCAATGCTGCAGCTGCCTGTCTGGTTAACTTTTTCTGCATATAATCCTCCTAATTTTTTTGATTCATAAATACTGTTTCTATACTTTATAGATCGTATTCATCAAAGATCTCATCGATCAGCTGATGAACTTCTGATCTGGATACTTTTTTGCAACATCCCTTTGCCAAAGCCACCACCAGATTTTCTTTCATTTCCTCCAGTGTTTTGATCTTGTCTACATCAATCGCAACAATCGCTCCTCTTCGTCTGTCAATGGAGACAAAGCCTTCCTGCTTCAGAAGTGTATATGCCTTATTTACCGTATGCATATTAATACCAATGGTATCTGCCATCTGTCTTACCGAAGGAAGTGTGTCTCCCTCCTGCAGGCGCGAAGTGGCAATTCCCAGGATGATCTGGTTCATCAGCTGAACATAAATGGCCTCATCACTGTTAAAATCTATTTCTATGACCATATTCAAGCCTCCTCACATTGTGTTACACATATACTAGCACATCTCACATATTTTGAAAACCATTATTTTTCGCAAAGAAAAACAGCTGTTCTGCCAACACCATAAAAACGATGCAGCCAACAGCTGTTTTTATACATTATAAAATCATCCCATGATTTTTTTCAACTGATCCTTATTCAACAGCAGATTAAATCCCAGAGGATTGATCACAAGAAATTCCGCCTGCGGAATCATAACATCCGAAAGCTTTGCAAATGGAAGCTTTGCTATCCTGAGTTTTTTTCCTTTCGCAAATTTCTCATACTCCAGCACATCCGAAAATACCGGCTGGAGAATTTTCCCTTCTTTATTTTTCAGATAAGGAATATTTACCTTCGAAGGATCCTCTTCGTTTCGTTCCATCGCCACAAGGAACTCGGCTTTTTTCAGATTCGCAATCAGCTCTTCCTCTAATTCCCGAATATTTTTGCGCTCTTCTTTTGCTACCGGACGGCGAAGTTCCTGCATAAAATAAATTCCGGAAAGCTGAAGTGTAGAATTGATAAGAGGGCGTTTTTCCGGCTCCATCTTACTAAGATCCGGACGACGAACAATCTTTTCAAGCTCCACTTCAATCTCCTCTGTTCCGTTATTCCATACCAGAGAATTAACGCCTACTGCATACAAAAGCCCATACAGTCTTGGGAAATCTTTTTTCTCATATTTCATTCCCATAAGAAGGATCTTATCCTCCAGTTTTTTCTTTCCAAACTCTTTCAGGGTCTCTTCTTCGGCAAAAAACCAAACCTGGTCATTATATGTCTCTTCCGCGCAGGTTACATAAGGAAGTTTCGTCACCTGAGAATATGCTACATATACATTTTCTCTGGCCTGGATTTCCTTTACTGCGTCAACTACACTCATTCCCATTTTTTATCCTTTCCATATCCCGTCATCTCCCAGATGTCCGGATGCTCCTTTTTATTTCATCAGGAATTCTACGATTCCGTCCAGTTCCTCCAGCTGATCTTTTTTCAAAGAAGATTTTACTGTGAGGGTGTTGTCATATATTTCCATGTTTTTCATAGAGGACAATATTTCTTTCATCTGCTTTCCTGCTGAAATAGCCCATGTTCCATTTTCCATAACAGCAACTTTTCTATTCTGGAAATTATGAGCCTTCAGCTCCGCAAGAAGTGTTTCCATTTTCGGGAAAAGACCTGCGTTATAGGTCGGGCAGGCAAATACGATTCTGTCACAGCGAAATGCCTCTGCGAGAAGATATGACGGATCTGTTTTTGACACATCATACATGGCAATGTTCTTTTCTCCCGCATCAGATATTCTTCCTGCAAGCACGTTTACCGCACTTTCTGTATTACCGTAAATAGAAGCATACAGAATCAGAACTGCATGATCTTCCGGTGTATAAGTACTCCATTTCTGGTATTTATCAATAAACCATCCCAGGTTTTCTCTCCATATCGGTCCATGAAGCGGACAGATGATTTCTATATCCAAAGCAGACGCTTTTTTCAGGGCTGCCTGAACCTGCGCACCGTATTTTCCTACAATGTTCGTCAGATATCTTCTTGCCTCTTCCAGCCATTCGTTCTCGAAATTCACTTCATCAGCAAAGATATTTCCATTTAATGCTCCAAAAGTTCCAAATGCATCCGCACTATACAGAACTTTATCGCAAACATCATAGGTAACCATTGCCTCCGGCCAGTGCACCATCGGAATCATGGCAAAAGCCAGCGTATGTTTTCCCGTCTGAAGAGTATCTCCCTCTTTGATCACTACGGCACGGCTGTCCACTTCAAAATCAAAAAACTGTTTCATCATGGTAAATGTTTTTGCATTTCCAACCAGTTTTACATTCGGATGACGAATCACCACTTCTGCAAGAGATGCACAATGATCCGGCTCCATATGATTCACTATAATATAATCCAGACTGCGTCCATTCAAAACATATTCCAGATTTTCAAGAAACTGTTCACATACAGAATGGTCTACCGTATCCAGAAGGACTGTCTTTTCATCCATGATTACATAGGAGTTATAGGAAACCCCTTTCGGAATCGGATATACATTTTCAAAAAGCTCCAGTCTTCTGTCACTGGCTCCAATCCAGTACATATCCTCTGTTATTTTTTTTACACAATACACAATGCTGCCTCCTTAAGCCTCATCAATCGCTTTTCCAATATCATGGCGCATATATTTTGTAGCAAAACTGATCCAGTCAGTCGCTTCATATGCATTCTTTCTTGCTTCTTTGAGGTCGCTGCCCTTGGCAGTGATCCCTACCACACGGCCGCCGTTTGTAACAATCTGTCCATCCTGGAACTTTGTTCCTGCATGGAAACAGTAATATCCTTCTTTTCCTTTGAAGTTCTCAAATCCGGACATCGGAATTCCCTTTTCGTATTTTACAGGATATCCTTCACTTGCCAGAACTACGCACACGGCTGCGTTATCCTCAAATTCCAGTTCCACCTGATCTAGTGTACCATTGACACAGGCTTCCATCACATCGAGAATATCTGTTTTCATTCTCGGGAGCACCACCTGAGCCTCCGGGTCACCGAAACGGGCATTATATTCCAGAACCTTCGGTCCGTCTGCAGTAAGCATCAGACCAAAGAAAATGATTCCAACAAAAGGACGGCCTTCAGATGCCATGGCGTCTACCGTAGGCTGGTAGATGTATTTCCTGCAGAAATCATCTACTTCTTTTGTATAAAAAGGACTTGGAGAAAAGGTACCCATTCCACCGGTATTCAGTCCTTTATCGCCATCCATGGCACGTTTATGATCCTGCGCGGAGGTCATGGTACGGATTGTTTTTCCATCCACAAAGGAAAGAACCGAAACCTCGCGACCCGTCATAAACTCTTCAATAACCATGGTATTTCCCGCACTTCCGAACTTTTTGTCCTCCATGATCTCTTTGACACCGGCTTCCGCCTCTGCAAGATCCTTACAGATCAGAACCCCTTTTCCCAGCGCCAGTCCGTCTGCTTTCAGGACAATCGGAAATTTTGCCTGTGTACGAAGATATTCCAGAGCTTTTTCCGCATCATCAAAATTCTCATAACCGGCAGTCGGAATCTGGTACTTTTTCATCAGGTCCTTGGAAAACGCCTTAGAACCTTCAAGAATTGCCGCATTTTTGCGAGGGCCAAACACCTTCAGTCCTCTGTTTTCAAATACATCCACAACACCGCCTACCAGGGGATCGTCCATGCCGATGATGGTAAGATCGATTGCTTTTTCTTCGGCAAAATCTGCCAGCTTCTCAAATTCCATAGCTCCAATAGGAACACATTCTGCAAACTCAGAAATTCCGGCATTTCCCGGTGCACAGTAGATTTTATCTGCCTTCGGGCTTTTTGCCACGCTCCACGCAATGGCATGTTCTCTTCCGCCGCTTCCAACAATCAATATATTCATAGGTATTTCCTCCTTATCTGCTGATCCGTACCTTTCCATCTTCTACCATAACCTTTCCGTTGGCGATCAGATTGATCGCTTCCGGAAGGATCTGCCATTCTGCCTGCTCCATTACCCGGCGCTGAAGGATTTCCGGAGTATCTCCCTCCTGCACTTCAACTGCTTTTTGAAGGATGATAGGGCCGGTATCTGTCCCCGTATCTACAAAATGCACCGTAGCACCGGTCACCTTTACTCCTCTGGACAGAACGCCTTCATGAACCCGCAGCCCGTAAAACCCGGTTCCGCAGAACGAAGGAATCAGAGATGGATGGATATTTATGATCCTGTTTGGATATGCCTCTACGATCATCGGAGGGACTGCCACCAGGAATCCCGCCAGAACCACCAGATCGATCTGATGGTTCTGAAGTTCAGCAAGAAGCGCCTTATGAAACGCTTCCCGATCCTCATAGGCTTTTGGAGAAATGCATACTGCCGGAACCCCATGCTTCTCCGCTCTCTCAAGAGCATAGGCTCCTGAATTATTGCTGATCACAAGACCTACACTGGCATTTGTGATTTTGCCGCTTTCCACTGCATCCAGGATGGCCTGAAGATTCGTTCCGCCTCCGGATACAAGAACACCCAGTTTCAGCATAAATCAACACCCTTTTCTCCCGCTTCGATACGGCCTACCACATAAGGAGTATCTCCTGCTGCACGGATTGCTTCCATTGTTTTATCCACATCCTCAGGACGGACAGCAAGGATCATTCCAAGTCCCATATTGTATGTGTTGTACATCATCTGTTCTTCGATATTTCCTTTCTCTGCAAGAAGCTTAAAGATCGGAAGTACCGGATAGCTGTCTTTTTCTACCACAGCTCTGGTTCCCTCTTTCAGCATACGGGGAATGTTCTCATAAAAACCGCCGCCTGTAATATGGCTGCATGCATGAATACGAACTCCCGCTTCCTTAATGCTCTTAAGAGCTTTTACATAAATTCTGGTCGGTGCAAGAAGCGCCTCTCCCAAAGTACTTCCCAGTTCATCATAATAAGTATCCAGGGACTCTCTGGTCATATCAAATACTTTTCGTACAAGAGAAAATCCATTGCTGTGTACACCGGTGGAAGCCATACCGATCAGTACATCTCCTGCTTCCAGCTCTTCTCCTGTAAGAAGATCTTTTTTGTCAATAACGCCTACCGCAAAGCCTGCAAGGTCATATTCGTCCTCCTGCATAAGTCCAGGATGTTCTGCAGTCTCTCCGCCGATCAGGGCAGCACCGGACTGAACACAGCCCTCTGCCACACCAGCTACGATCTCCGCGATCTTTTCCGGATAGTTTTTGCCGCACGCAATATAGTCCAGGAAAAACAGAGGCTCTGCTCCTGCACACGCGATATCATTGACACACATGGCAACTGCGTCAATACCGATGGTATCATGCTTGTCCATAACCATTGCAAGCTTCACCTTGGTTCCGCATCCGTCAGTACCGGAAACCAGAGTCGGCTCTTCCATTCCCTTAAAGCTGCTCAGAGAAAAAGCGCCTGAAAATCCGCCGATCCCGCCAAGGACCTCCGGTCTCATAGTCTTTGCAATATGTTTTTTCATCAGCTCCACTGATTTATATCCTGCCTCTATATCCACACCTGCGTTCTTGTAATCCATAATATCCTCCCAGTATTTTGTTTATGATAATGGTTGTTTTTCGCGTCCCTGACGTTTTTAATAATTCTGATAGCCTACTTCCTGCAGTCTTGCATCTTTCGCCTCTACCTGTTCCTTCAGCTCCTGACTGTATGCCTTCAGTTTTTCCAGAAGTTCCGGATCTGAGGTTGCAAGAATCTTTGCTGCCAGAAGTCCCGCATTTGCTCCGCCATTAATAGCAACTGTTGCAACCGGGATACCTGACGGCATCTGTACGATGGAATAAAGAGAATCACGTCCTCCCAAAGAGGTGGTATGCATCGGAATACCGATTACCGGCATCGGGAAGATTGCCGCACACATTCCCGGCAGATGCGCTGCCATTCCTGCACCTGCAATGATCACCTTAAATCCTCTTTCTTCTGCGCTTTTTGCATAATCAAAAAATACGTCCGGTTCTCTGTGGGCAGAAATAATCTTCATTTCATACTCCACACCAAGCTTGTCAAGAATAGCCGCAGCCTTGCTCATAACCGGCATATCTGAATCGCTTCCCATTACAATTCCAACTTTTTTCATTGGTAGGCCTCCTTTTTCGTTCTGTTTCAGGTTGATTCTACTAAGATTCTATTTTTGTGTCAACCGCTTTCCCGCAAAGAAATATTTTGGCGCACAAACTGTTTTTGTATTCTCAGCAAAAAGGCTTATTCAGTTCCTCTGTACCAGACAGCACGAATCGTCCCTCTTCGATAATGGAATGACTTTCTCCATCGTCATCGATCACACGAATACTTCCCAGTTCGTCATACGGGATTGTGATGTCTGTATGGCATCCATAGTAAGCGAGACTGATATCTTCTTTTCTCAGACTGGAAATCTCGTTGTCACGGGCAATGATCTCTTTTCCATCAGGATTGTAAACCGGAGTATCTTCCGCCCAGCTGTAGCAGGTATCGCCCACTGCAAAATGAGGTCCCATTTTTTCTGCAATAAGGATCGGAAGTTTGTCTGCAATTCCATATTTCTCCGCCGCAACATAAGCAGTGGTATTGGTTCCGATCGCAAACTCTCCCATAGGAATCTTTACATGATGGTGAAGAATATTATCCTCAATATAAGCGCGGTTTTCCTCCTCGCTTTCAAAATTACTACAGGAATAATCGATCACCTGTCCACAGTCAAATACCAGCTTCAGATCTCTGAACTGCAGACCATTCAGATATACTTTTTTCACATGGAGGATTCCGCCTGTCCCGGCAAGAACCGGAGAGGTAAAGACTTCTCCCACCGGAATGTTGACATCTGCCACGCAATTCTCAAAGTTTGTCTGCTTTTCCGGATTCTCAAGAGTATGAAGATGGATGATAAGATCCGTTTCATTGCCGTCTTTTCCTTTGATCTCCACCCACTCGCAGGTATCCAGTTTATCAATGATGGTCTGCTGGATCTGCTGATAAAGCTTATAATCCAGTGTATTGATCTTTACGATCTCTCCAAAAATCTCTTGGAATTTTTCCCCGATTTCCGGAACCGGATAAGCAATGATCGTAAAGCTTCTTTCCTCACCCTTAATATAACGGTTGACAATCTGTCCGGATTCATTATCCAGTTCCACCTGCAGCTTTTGCTGCGCCTCACTTAAAGCATATGCTTCCGACCTGGATACCGGAGAAAAAGGCTCTTCTCCAAAAGTCTCGATCACTGCCGGGCCACCATGGACTCCTGCCAGCTCTTCATATTTGTCGTATGCATTCTGCATGGAACGAAGCTTTCTTTTTACAAAATCACTGTCCAGGAAAAGCGCACTGTCCTGTCTGTGGTCGTATTCGTACTGCGGATTTGCCACAGCTCCTGTAAAGCCTACCCGGGCACTTCCACGTTTATTTACAACGTGAGACGCATGACGATAGATCACCGGTTCCAGCCCCATCTCCCTGAACTGCAGAACGGCAGCACGGACCATCCGCTCAAAGCCAAGGCTGTAACGGATATTCACTGTTTTTTTCCGTGTAATATCCTTCCTTGTATTGATAAATCCAATGCGGTATCCCTCCGTATAAGTACGGGCCATATCATCAATCTGCGCCTGAGTAAGACGATTCAGGAATTCCGCAACACCAGTTTCATTTTCTGATACATATTCTCCATATCGATAAAGATACCGAAGATCTGTAAGATCCGATTCCATAATAATCCTGACTGCAAAATCAAGAGAAGGATCCACCGCCTCTGCAATCCTCTGTTCCATCATATCCTGGCAATAATCATTGACATAGGAACGAAGAATATCCTCTGTAATTTTCACAGTCGGAATTTCTTCTTCCGAAAATGCCGAATGCATTTCCAAAAAGAGTTCTGCCGCAACCGTATAATCCCACCATTTTTTTTCATATGCATATACGATCGTGCCTCTCAGCTCCGCGTATAAAAAGCACATTGCTTTTCCGTACTCGCCAAGGCAGGACGCTGCATATGCCGGATTCCCATAAGAATGATCATAATTTTCCGCAAACAGCTCGCAATAAAGAGAACGATTCTCCTCTTTCCATTCTTCCAGCGTAAGCTCTGTGTTTTGTCTTTCCAGAATTTCTCCTGTTTTTTTCAATAATTCTGCAGAAGCTTTAAAAAATCCATCAAAAGGAGCTTTTATTTCCTGTTCTGTACAAATCTCTGCCACTCTGTCCTTTGCCAGAGAAAAACGCTCCATCAGTAATTCGTCCAAGCCGTCATCTCCCTTCATTTTTTCTCCGCCCATCGTCTACTCATCCATCACATGACCCAGGCGGATATGCTTGTCTATCAGTTCTTTCATATATTCCCAGATTTCCACAGATCCCTCTGAAGTATACTCGTTTCTTTTATAAATCTGGCTTTTTTTCACCCCATGTTCCGCCCAGCTTCGACCATCAGAAGCATCATTCAAAAGCAAGGGCTGGCAATTATCCAATACATGAGCAAATTTCGCTTCCGGAGTTTCATATGCTTCAAACTCCTCCCACAATTCCCGGAACCAAATACACTGATCCTGAGGAAGCAGGCCAAAAATGCGATCTGCTGCTTTTGTTTCTCTTTCTCTTTTGGTTTCCGCTCCGGCTTCATCATATGCGTAGGTATCCCCTGCATCAATCTCCACAAGATCATGAAGCAGAACCATCGGTACAACTTTCGCAAGATCTACTTCTTCATTGGAATATTCTTTAAGCAGCACAGCCATCAATGCCAGATGCCAAGAATGTTCCGCATCGTTTTCTTTTCGGTTTGCATCTGCAAGATATGTCTGGCGGAAGATATTTTTTACCTTGTCCACCTCAACAATAAATTCCATCTGTTTTCTTAATCGTTCCATACTTTACACTCCCATTAAAAAAAAGCCCAGCCATCCCACCATGAGGATTCCATTCAGGATGGAACCAACAATACTGGTACGATGCATACGCTTTTCCTCTGAAAAACTGGAAAGTCCCATAATAAACCCATAAACAGAAAGCAGTGTGGCAAAAAGGCAGATACCGCCTACAATAAAGCCATACTTTCCATTAAGTCCATAAGCAGTCAGGACAGAAACCACAAACAGAAGAAGAGAAGCAGCTGCCAGACATACTGACAGCTTTCCCTTCTCCGCTTCTTTTGTCTTTGTAAATGAATATCTATATCTTTTCGCCATAGTGTTTTCTCCTCAGGTGATCACAGACCGCAAACAGCAGATATCCTGCTGCTGCCCCTGCCGTATTTAATATCAGATCGTCCACGTCAAAACAGCCTACCTTTGTTACAAGCTGGATTGTCTCCACACAAAAACTCAGGCAAAATCCGGACAAAACGATCAGGAATCCGCTGCGCCATCTCCGGCTGATGACCGGCAGGATAAACCCGAAGGGAATGAATCCGATCACATTCCCGAAAACATTCAGAAAAAAGGCAGACAGACCGACCTGACTTCTGTAGACCCAGAATCTCCGGATTTCTGCAAAAGGCTTCAAATTATACCTGTATATGCTCTCTTCAGCAGCCATGCGACCATATCCTTCTGAAAAAAACAGCACATAACTCAAAAGCATTACATATACAATAAATAAAAAAATACCTATCTGCCTGATCTTACGCTTTGTATTTTTACTCAACTTCCCTGCTCAGATCAGAATGTCTGATCTTCTTTTAAGAAGTCTTGCACCGCCAACGATCATCAGAATGCCGGCTGCAATCCCTGTCACCAGGGTGATAATGCCCACTGCCAGATTGCAGGCTCCTGTTCTTGTCATTGTTTTATAGATCTTTTCGTTCACGGAAAAACCTCCTATTTTACTCCATACTGACGATAATACTCATCAATAGATGCTTTAATTGCATCATCGATGATCACCTGTCCGTTGATTTCTTTATTATAAAGATATTCCGTTACCTCTGCCATATCTACAATTGCAGCAGTTTCAAATCCATACAGATCTCTGACTTCATCAAGAGCACATTTCTCACCGCCCTTGCCGACTTCCATACGGTTCAAAGATACCATAAGACCTACGATTGTCACATCTGCAGCGCCTTTTACCTTCGGAACGGTTTCTTCCATGGATTTACCGGAAGTAGTTACGTCCTCGATCATAATAACACGGTCTCCGTCTTTCAGGGTGCTGCCCAGAAAGCTACCCTTATCTGCACCATGATCTTTTTCTTCCTTACGGTCAGAGCAGTAGCGGACTTCTTTTCCATAAAGCTCACTGTAGGCAATGGCGGTCACAACACTTAACGGAATTCCCTTGTAAGCCGGTCCGAACAGTACGTCAAAATCATCACCATACTTGTCGTGGATCGCCTTTGCATAATACTCACCAAGCTTTTTCAGCTGAGAACCGGTCACATAACCGCCGGCATTCATAAAAAATGGTGATTTTCTTCCGCTTTTCAAAGTAAACTCACCAAATTTTAAAACCTTACTGTCTACCATAAACTGAATAAATTCCTGTTTATACTGTTCCATATCTCTTTAACCTCCGTATTTACGGGCAAGCCCTTTTCATTTTCTTGATTTTACTGTTTTCATTCTATCACACTCACTGTACTTTTTCAATGAATGGATTCGGATTGCGCCAGCTCATACTTTTTATATTTTCTCATTACGTAATAATAATATGGGATGAGAGGAATCAAGGCTGCGATCCACGCCATAGGGTCTGCCAGACAAACCCCTGCAAAGCTTGTTTTTCCTGCCACAAAGAACACGATAGCTGCTCTTGCCACCAGTTCAAACACACCGCCCAGCATAGGCACAAGACCGTATCCCATTCCCTGAAGCGCATTTCGAAAAAGAAAGATGGTACAGAGAAATGGATATGCCCAGAATACTGTTCGGAAGTAGGTAACAGATACCGCAACCACTTCCGTCTCCGACGGGCTGATAAAAAGATACGTAAAATATTTTCCGCAGAAGTACATCAGCACCATCTCGATCACACTCCATGCCAGAAGCATGAGCCAGGAATACCGGACGCCTTCCCGAACACGATCCATACGCCCCGCTCCCCGATTCTGTCCTACATAGGTCGCTATAGTCGCCCCCATGGAAACTGCAACCATGGTAATGATGTTCTGGATCTTTCCGGCAGCGGAAAAACCTGCCATATGGACTGCGCCATAAACATTTACCGCTCCCTGTACAATGATTGTACCGATAGCTGTAATGGAAAACTGAAGCGCCATGGGAATTCCCAGAGCCATCAGTTTGCTCATACTTCCTCTTCTAAGTTCAAAGTTTTTTTTCTCCAGATGAAGGATCGGGTATTTTTTCACAATATAGATCAGACAGCATATCGCCGAAATTGCCTGTGCGACCACCGTTGCATAAGCGCATCCTTCTACCCCCATGCCAAAAAATTTGATCAGGACCACATCCAGGATTACGTTGATCGTTGCAGAGATGATCAAAAAGTACAATGGTGACTTGGAATCGCCCAAAGCACGAAGAAAAGCTGCCAGAGAATTATATGCGGCAGTAACGATAAGACCAGCATAAATAATTCCCATATAAGACATCACATCTCCCATCAGATCTTCTGGAGAATTCATCAGTCTCAGAATCGGTTCATTCAATATCAAAAGACCTACCGTCATTACTACAGTAAATCCAAACATCAGATAAATCGACATTGCCACATAATGGCGCATATCGTCATATTTTTTTGCACCGAACATCTGCGAAACAATGATCGCAAACCCACTGCTGAGACCATTGAGCCATCCGGTCACAAAAAACATCAAAGATCCAGTACTTCCAATGGCTGCCAGAGCGTCCACACCAATAAACTGGCCTGCCACAATAGAGTCTGCAATGTTATAAAATTGCTGAAATACGTTTCCCAGAAACATAGGGATCATAAACCAGATGATCAGCTTCACCGGATTCCCCACAGTCATATCACTTGTTCTGTCTTTTTTCATTCATTTCTCCCCGAAAAAAGGGTCCGCTGTAATCGCACATCCGAATTCATCCGACTCAGCTTACAGCAGCCCCTTATCAATTTAAAAATTATTTTACAGCTCCAATCAGTTCAGAGATATCCTCCACATGCTGTCGCCGCATAAACTCCTCAATTCCTGCCACCACTTCTTCTGTCGCATAAGGATTAAAGAAATTGGCAGTTCCTACCGACACTGCTGTCGCACCTGCCATCAAAAATTCAAGTGCATCTTCTGCAGTTGCGATACCTCCCATTCCAATAATCGGAAGTTTCACAGCCTGAGCCACCTGATACACCATTCGCACTGCTACAGGCTTTACTGCCGGGCCGGACATTCCTCCTGTCTTATTTGCCAGCGCAAACGTTCTGCGATTAATGTCGATTTTCATCCCTGTAAGGGTATTAATCAGAGAAAGCACATCTGCACCGCCTGCTTCTGCCGCCTTTGCCATTTCTGTGATATCTGTCACATTTGGGCTGAGTTTCATGATCACAGGCTGTTTTGCATATTTTTTTACTTCTTTCGTGATTGCTTCCAGCGCTTTGGGATCCTGGCCAAAAGCAATTCCTCCTTCTTTTACATTCGGGCAGGATACATTGATCTCCAGGAGATCTACAGGCTCATTACCCAGACGCTCTACCACCTCACAGTAATCTTCTGTTGTTTTTCCGCAGACATTTACAATGATTCTGGTATCATATTTTTTCAAAAAAGGAATATCTCTTTCGCAAAAAACATCAATTCCCGGATTTTGAAGTCCAATGGCATTCAGCATACCACTGGAAGTTTCTGCGATTCTGGGGGTAGGATTTCCCGGCCACGGCACATTCGCCACGCCTTTGGTCACTACAGCGCCCAGTTTATTCAAATCCACGAATTCACTGTATTCTTCCCCTGAGCCAAAAGTTCCGGAGGCTGTCATTACAGGATTTTTCAGTTCTACGCCTGCAAGATTAACGGCTGTTTTTATCATAATTCCACCTCCGTACTCAGAAATACCGGGCCATCTTTACAAATTCTCTTGTTATGTACATGAGAATGACCATCCACTTCTTTTGACTTACATACGCATGCCAGGCAGGCTCCTACGCCGCACGCCATACGCTCTTCCATGGAAATCCAGCATGGAATATTCTTTTCCTCCGCAAATGTTTTGATCGCACGGAGCATAGGTGTAGGACCGCAGGCAAAGATCACATCCGCCTCCAGGGCATTTTCCCGGATAGCATCCATAACATTCCCCTTTGTTCCGGCGCTTCCGTCCTCTGTAGCCACAAACACATTTGCAAAATTTTCAAATTCCTCATTCAAAAACAATTCGTCTCTGTAGCCGAGAACTGCTGTTTTTTCTGCATGCAGCTCCTTTGCAGTCTGAAGCATAGGAGGAATCCCTATACCGCCGCCCATAAGGAAAACTCTTTTTCCTTCTGCCTCCTGAAGAGGAAATCCATTTCCAAGCGGTCCAAGAACCTCTACCGGAACCCCTGCATGAAGTCTGGAAAAAGCTTCCGTCCCTGTATTTTCTCCGGTTACGCGATAAACAAGGCGGATTCTTCTGTTTTCCCGGTCAATCTCACAGATACTGATCGGGCGGGGAAGCAGCTTGCTTCCATCCCGTGTATAAAGAGACAGAAACTGTCCCGGTCTGGCTGCATCGGCCATTTCGTCTGCCTGAAGCCACATACTGTAAATGTCCTTGCCAATTTCTTTCTGACTTACGATCTTTAAGCTTTTTTTTGTTTTTTCGCTCATATATCTCCTCCTGAATCTGCCTGGCCCCGATTATTTCTGTCCGGACAGAGCGCCGCTGATATCTTCGATCATATCTTTTACTGCCTGCCTGGAAGCATCTGCGTAATTCTCTTCTCCAAATTTTGCATAAGCTTCCTGTTTATAAGCTGCAATGATACCTCTGGAGGAGTTTACGATCGCGCCAAGTCCGTCCTCATTAAAGAAGTGAACGAGATCTTTTCCTTTTCCGCCCTGTGCACCATATCCTGGAACAAGGATAAATGTTTTTGGCATCAGTTTACGGAGAACCTTACCCATTTCCGGATAAGTAGCACCTACAACAGCACCCACATAACTGTAGGCGTCTCCCATATGCTCTTCGCCCCACTGTGCAACTTTCTCACCAACCCACTCATAAAGAGGACGTCCGTCAATGATACGGTCCTGGAATTCTCCACTGGATGGATTTGATGTTTTTACAAGAATAAAAAGTCCTTTATTTTCTTCTTTACATACGTCGATGAAAGGCTTCACTCCATCTGTTCCAAGATAAGGATTCACGGTAGCAAAGTCTTCGTCAAAGCCTGCATAACGTTTGGATCCTACCTGAACATGTCCCAGATGTCCTACCGCATAAGCTGCAGAAGTAGAACCGATATCTCCTCTTTTAATGTCTCCGATCACAACAAGATCTTTGGCTTTACAATAATCAACAGTCTTTTTATATGCCATAAGTCCCGGAATGCCAAACTGCTCGTACATGGCAATCTGCGGCTTTACTGCCGGGATCAGATCGCAGGTAGCGTCAACGATTCCCTTATTAAACTGCCAGATTGCTTCTGCTGCTCCTTCCAGTGTTTCACCGAATTCAGCAAATGCCTGATCCTGGATATGCTTCGGAATATAATTAAGCATCGGATCAAGTCCCACAACGATTGGTGCATTTGTTTTTTTAATTTTTTCCACAAGTTTATTGATCATGAAACTTTCCTCCTACTACAATATATTTATGGTTAATACCCCTTACAGCCAGTAAGGAATTACCCATCTTGTTGCTTAAGCTGTTAGAATGATAAGAGCAATCGGTATAGCGGATACCTCCT
>JAETOL010000042.1 GCA_021771755.1 Lachnospiraceae bacterium
AACAGATCTGCAGCGAGAGCGGCCGCATATTTTGGCTTATATGTCAAGTGTTATATATAAATTTTTTGTTAGACCCTACTGATATTAAATTGAAGTTATTATCTAAATACCATTGGGACAGGAAGTCGCCAATAAAGTGCTTCCGGGTCTGGGATACCTGGTTGCATTTATGGTTGTTTTAGGCGGTCTTGTATTTAATATCGGAAATGTAGGCGGAGGCGCCCTTGGATTTAATACCCTGCTTGGTATTCCTACAAAAGTTGGTTATGTGCTTGCAGGTGCGGCAGCGATCCTGGTATTCCTTTCAAAAAATGCCAAAGGTGTTATGGATACGCTTACCAAAATCCTTGGAGCGATCATGATTGTGGTAATCTTTATTGTGATCATCGTTGTAAAACCGCCGGTAGGCTCAGCCATTAAGAACACCTTTGTTCCGGATGCAGGCGTACAGGCTCTGATCCCGGCGATCATCACACTGCTGGGAGGAACCGTCGGAGGATATATTACTTTTGCCGGTGCGCACCGTCTGATCGATGCAGGCATCACAGGAGAAAAGAATCTCAAAGAGATCAACAAAAGTTCTGTTATGGGTATCGGAATTGCCACTATCGTGCGTATTTTCCTGTTCCTTGCAGTCCTTGGCGTTGTTGTAAAAGGCGTTACCCTGGATCCGGCAAACCCGGCGGCAGATGCGTTTAAGCAGGGGGCAGGACAGCTGGGATACCGCTTTGCAGGTCTTGTACTTCTTTGTGCAGCCATTACTTCCATCATCGGGGCAGCCTATACATCAGTATCATTTTTGAAGACGTTCCATCCGGCCATTGAAAAGAACGAGAACTGGGTGATCATCGGATTTATTGCAGTATCCACACTGGTTATGCTGCTTCTTGGAAGTCCGGCAACCCTTCTTGTTGTAGCGGGAGCGCTGAATGGTCTGATCCTTCCGATCACGTTAGGAATCTGCCTGATCGCATCAAAGAAGAAGTCAATCATGGGTGAGAATTATCATCATCCTACCTGGCTTCTGGTACTTGGAATCATTGTAGTCATTATTTCTGCTTATCTTGGAATCACAACCTTTGTATCAAATCTGGGAAGTCTGTTCTGAGAAGCGTAAGGAGGGAGAAAGGTGTGATCAGAGAAGGATTGCACCTTTTTCTGTTAACAAGTAATTTTTAGGAGAAAAATATGCAGAACATCAGAATTTTAACAGCGGGAGACTCCTCCCTTTTGATTGAATTCGGAAAGGAGATCAGTCCGGAGATCAACCGCAAGATCGCTGCCACTATTCAGCTTATGAAGGAGCAGCATATTGAAGGTGTGGTGGACATGATTCCGGCTTTCTGCTCCCTTCTGATCAATTATGATCCGCGTGTGATCTCTTATGAGGAGATCCGGGAAAGAATGCAGGCTCTGGTGCGGGTAGACGCCAGGGCCGGAGAAACCAGAAAGAGGATCTTTGAGATCCCGGTATGCTATGGCGGAGGATACGGACCGGATATCGCCAATATTGCAGAACATGCAGGTCTTTCCGAGGAAGAGGTGATCCGGATCCATTCTTCCAGAGATTACCTGATCTATATGCTGGGATTTCTTCCGGGATTTACTTATCTGGGCGGTCTGGATGAGAGACTTCATACGCCGCGTCTGGCAAATCCCCGAATCCGTATTCCGGCAGGAAGCGTGGGAATAGGAGGTTCCCAGACGGGAATCTATCCTTTGGATTCTCCGGGGGGATGGCAGCTTATGGGAATGACTCCTGTAAAAACCTACGATCCTTCCAGAGAGACGCCGATCCTTGTGGAAGCCGGGGATTACATCCGGTTTGTTCCGGTGGATGAGGCGGAATATCTCCGTATAAAAGAAGCGGCAGACCGTGGAGAATATCAGTGTAAAGTCCACGAGGAAGAGGTGTAAAATGGGAATTCGTATTTTAAAAGGCGGTATGATGACCACCGTGCAGGATCTGGGCCGTACCGGATACCAGAGCCAGGGATTTTCTGTGGCAGGAGTTATGGATGTGCGTTCCTTTAAAATCGCAAACCTTCTTCTGGATAATCCGGAAAATGAGGCAGTTCTGGAGTTTACGCTCATCGGACCTACCCTGGAATTTACTTCTGCTACCATTATAGCCATTACAGGCGGAGATTTTCAGCCTCAGGTCAATGGAGAGCCGGTACCCATGTATACGGCTCTGTATATGAATAAAGGAGATATCCTGAAATTTGGAAGCGCCAGAACCGGAAGCAGAGGCTATATTGCATTTTCCAGCTACCTGGAGATCCCGGTAGTCATGGGAAGCCGCTGTACCAATATGAAGAGCAGTATCGGAGGATTTAAGGGAAGAAAGCTGCAGGCCGGCGATTATATGAACTTCCGGATAAAGAGACGTTATCTTCCGTTCTTCCTTTCCAGAAAGCTGGAGCCGGAGAACTTTGATCAGGATTCTGCGGAGATCCGCGTTGTCATGGGACCGCAGGACGATCTGTTCAGCAAACAGGGGATTGAAACATTTCTGAATCAGGAATATACTGTGACCAGTGATTTTGACAGAATGGGATGCAGACTGGAAGGACCGTTTATTGCTCCAAAGGAAACTTCGGATATTATATCTGACGGAATTGCTTTTGGTTCTGTTCAGGTTCCTTCTCACGGAAAACCGATCATCCTTCTTTCAGACCGTCAGACCACAGGTGGATATGCAAAGATCGCAACAGTGGCATCGGTGGATATCCCAAAAGTTGTCCAGAGGAAGACGGATCATAAGCTCCGCTTCCGGGCGATCACCGTACAGGAGGCTCAGAATCTGTATCTGAAAGAGATTAAAGAACTGGATGCCATGAGAACTATCATCCATCAGCCATGTAAAGAGGTTCTGGACTGCCGTCTGGTTGCCAAGAGACTGATGAAATTATTTGAATAAAAAGAGTTTTTTCAAAAACAGGATAGAAAAGGAGATACAGGAATGGATTTAGAAAAGATTGAAGGACTGGTTAAGATCATTGAGAATTCTTCTCTGACAGAGTTCACATTAAAAGAAGGCGACCTGAAGATCACTATGAGCAAGCTGGATCATCCTCCGGTCGTGGCAGCAGGTATGCCTGTTGCACCGGCTCCTGCAGCACCTGCAGAAGCGCCGGCAGCAGAGGTGAAAGAGGAGGATGAAAAGCTTTTTATCACTTCTCCGATTGTTGGTACTTTTTATTCAGCACCGGCACCGGATGCACCGGCATTTGTAAAGGTGGGTGATCAGGTGAAAAACGGACAGACCGTATGTATTCTTGAAGCAATGAAGCTGATGAATGAGATCCAGAGCGATTTTGACTGTGAGATCGAGGCAGTTCTGGTAAGCAACGAGCAGAAGGTGGAATATGGACAGCCTCTGTTCCGTGTAAAGAAATTATAAGAGCCGGAGGGAGGCGTGAATATTGTTTAACAAAATTTTAATCGCCAACCGGGGTGAGATTGCTGTCCGTATCATCCGTGCCTGCAGGAATCTGGGGATCCGAAGCGTGGCTGTTTATTCCAAAGAGGATGCAAAAAGTCTTCATGTGCAGCTGGCAGACCAGAGAATCTGCATCGGGGAAGGTCCGGCAAGGAACAGTTACCTGAATATGGACCGTATCATCCAGGCTGCCAGAAATATGGGAGCGGATGCGATTCATCCGGGATTTGGCTTTTTGTCCGAAAACAGCGAGTTTGTGCGCAGATGTAAAGAAAACGGGATTACCTTTATCGGCCCGGATGCAGATGTTATAGACAAAATGGGAAATAAATCCCAGGCGAGAAAGACAATGATGGAGGCCGGAGTTCCGGTTGTGCCCGGAACCAAAGAGCCGGTGTATGATGCAGAGACAGGACTGAGGCTTGCAAATGAGATCGGCTATCCGGTTATGATAAAGGCTTCCTCCGGAGGCGGCGGCAAGGGAATGAGAGTTGCTGCTTCTGAGGATGAATTTGAATTTCAGTTTAATGTGGCACAGAGAGAGTCTGCAAATGCTTTTGGCGATGATACTATGTATATCGAGCGGTTTGTGGAAAATCCGCGTCATGTGGAGATTCAGATTATGGCAGATAATTTTGGCAATGTGGTTGCTCTGGGAGAGAGAGACTGCTCCGTACAGAGAAACCATCAGAAGCTGATCGAGGAATCTCCGTCACCTGCCATTACGGAAGAAACCAGAGAAAAAATGAATCAATATGCAGTTCTTGCAGCAAAAACAGTAAATTATACAAATGCAGGAACCATTGAATTTATTGTAAGTCCCCAGGGTGAGTTTTTCTTTATGGAAATGAACACCAGGATCCAGGTGGAGCATGGAGTTACAGAAATGGTTACGGGTACCGACCTGATCATTGAGCAGATCCGTGTTGCCATGGGACTTCCGCTGAGCTTTAAACAGGAAGATGTGAAGCTTCGGGGACATGCGATCGAATGTAGGATCAATGCGGAGATACCGGAGAAAAACTTTATGCCGAGCCCTGGCGTGGTGCAGCATCTTCATCTTCCCGCAGGCAATGGAGTCCGGGTAGATACCGGTCTTTATACCGGCTACCGTATTCCGTCAGAATATGACTCCATGATCGCAAAGGTGATCGTTCATGCTCCGGACAGAGAGGCTGCCCTCCAGAAGATGCGTTCCGCGCTGGATGAAATGCTGATTGTGGGAGTGGAGACCAATCTGGATTTCCAGTATCAGATCATGAAGCATCCGGTATTCTGTGAAGGTAAGGCAGATACCGGATTTATCGAAAATTTAATGCATATTAAATAGGAGTGGAGTTTATGTTTAGAGTTGACTTGAACTGTGATCTGGGAGAAAGTTTTGGAAACTATACCATTGGAAACGATGACAAAGTGATCCCGCTGATCACTTCTGCAAACGTTGCCTGTGGATACCATGCTTCTGATCCGGTTGTGATGGACCAGACTCTTTCCATGGCAAAAGAAGCAGGAATCCGTGTCGGCGCTCATCCGGGATTTCCGGATCTGATGGGATTTGGAAGAAGGAATTTAAGCGTGAGCCCGGCGGAGGCAAAGGCATATGTGCTGTATCAGCTGGGTGCTCTGGATGCTTTCTGCAGAGTGCATGGAATCAAAATGCAGCATGTAAAGCCACATGGAGCGCTTTACAATATGGCGGCAAAGGATTATGGGCTTTCAAAGGCGATTTGTGAGGGAATCCGGGAATTTGATCCGCAGCTGATCGTGCTGGCGCTGTCCGGCGGAGAGCTTGCCCGTGCGGCAAAAGATATGGGGCTTCGTACTGCGCTGGAGGTTTTTGCAGACCGTGCGTATGAGGAGGACGGTTCTCTTGTAAACCGCCGGAAAGAAGGCGCCATGATCACAGATAAAGATCTGGCAGTTGCCCGTGTGGTACGAATGGTAAAAGAGAAAAAGGTCACAGCCATTACAGGCAAAGATATTCCGATTCAGGCGGACTCGGTCTGTGTTCATGGAGACGGGGCAAAAGCACTTGCTTTTGTGGAAAAAATACGCCGGGTTCTGACAGAAGAGGGTGTGGAGATCTGCGCCCTTGACAGGATTGTATAAATGTGACAAGGTCACGGAATCTTTTCTGATAAGGTGTATACTATAGATTAGTAGGAAAGCAGGTGATAAGAAATATGGAAAAAATTGTTATCATCGGTGCAGGACCGGCAGGAATCTCTGCAGCACTTTATACAGCAAGAGGAAATATGGATCCTCTGGTGATCTATACCGGGACCGGCGCACTGGAAAAAGCAGAAAAAATAGAAAACTATTACGGACTGGAACGCCCTTTGTCCGGACAGGAGCTGTTTGATACAGGTATTGCTCAGGCAAAGGCTCTGGGAGTCCGTTTTCTGGAAGCGCAGGTACTGGGCATTTCAGGGTTTGACACGTTTACCGTAAAGACCACAGCCGGCGATATTGAGGCAGAAAGTGTGATCCTTGCCACAGGAGGAAAAAGGACGGCACCGGCGATTCCGGGAATCCGGGAATATGAGGGCAGAGGCGTCAGCTACTGTGCAGTCTGCGATGCCTTTTTTTACAGAGGCAGAGAAGTGGCTGTTCTGGGAAACAGTGATTTCGCTCTTCATGAGGCGGAAGAACTCAAAAATGTTACACCCTCTGTTACCATCTATACCAATGGAGAGGCACCGGAGTTTTCCAGGGAACATTCCATTGCAGTTAACACCATGAAGATCCAGTCTGTTGAAGGAGAACAGACTGTTTCCGGACTGCGGATGGAAACCGATGTGAGTGCGCTGGAAGAGGGAGAGCAGGAAGCTTCTTTTTATCCGGCAGACGGTGTTTTTGTTGCTCTTGGCACAGCGGGCAGCACGGAAATTGCCCGTCAGATGGGCGCAGAGCTGACAGAAAAAGGTCATATCAGGGTAAATGAAAGCATGGAAACAACCATTCCCGGACTGTTTGCCGCAGGCGACTGCACCGGCGGTCTTCTGCAGGTGGCCAAGGCGGTCTATGAGGGAAGTGTGGCAGGTATCCATGCAGGGAAATATGTCCGCAAAAGAAATGCAGACAGATCATAAAGGAGGATTTGATTATGGAGATTACTTTGACAACACAGAATTTTGAAAATGAGGTATTAAAATCTGAGAAACCGGTACTGGTGGATTTCTGGGCAACCTGGTGCGGACCCTGTATGCGGCAGGCTCCAATTGTGGAAGAACTGGCAGCAGAGGGATATTCCGTAGGAAAGGTTGATGTAGATCAGCAGCCGGCTCTTGCTCAGCAGTATGGGGTTATGAGCATCCCGACTCTGATCGTGTTTAAAAATGGAAAAGAAGACAGCCGTGTAGTAGGTCTGACTGCCAAAAGCGACCTGATCCGCCTCCTTGGCGAATAACGGGAACGGGGAGTCTGATCAATGAAAATATTACTGGCGGCATGCAATGCCAAATATATTCATTCCAATCCGGCGGTGTATGATCTGAGAGCATATGCATCCCGATTGAAAGAATCCATACTTCTTGGGGAGTATACCATTAACCAGACAAAAGATGAGGTGCTGAAGGATATCTACAGGAGCGGCGCTGAGGTAATATGCTTTTCCTGTTATATCTGGAATATCTCCTATATTAAAGATCTGATTCCTGATCTTAAGAAAATACTTCCGGGTGCGGCCTTCTGGGTCGGAGGCCCGGAGGTTTCTTTTGATGCAGAGAAACTTTTGAAGGAGCTTCCGCAGCTTACCGGAGTTATGGTTGGAGAAGGAGAAGAAACTTTTCTGGAACTTGCTTCCTATTATATAGAGGGAAACGGGACTCTGGAGAACATCAGAGGAATCGCTTATCGTGACGGAGAGGAAATCCGTCACAATGGATGGAGAGAGATTATGGATCTCAGTCAGGTTCCTTTTGCCTATGAAAACGCAGAGGATTTTACAAACAGGATCATTTATTACGAGAGCAGCAGAGGGTGTCCCTTTTCCTGCAGCTACTGTCTGTCGTCCATTGATAAAAAACTGAGATTCCGGGATCTTTCCCTGGTGAAAAAGGAATTGCAGTTTTTCCTGGATCAGAAGGTGCCACAGGTGAAATTTGTGGACAGGACCTTTAACTGCCGTCACGATCATGCTATGGCTGTCTGGCAGTATATTCAGGATCACGATAATGGAATAACGAATTTCCATTTTGAGATATCCGCAGATCTTATCCGCGAAGAAGAACTGGAACTGATGAGTCATATGAGGCCGGGACTGATCCAGCTGGAGATCGGTGTGCAGTCTACAAATCCGGAAACTATCCGGGCGATTCATCGGACAATGGATCTGGAAAAACTGAAAAAATCAGTAGCACGGGTAAAAGGCTATGGAAATATTCATCAGCACCTGGATCTGATCGCCGGACTTCCTTACGAAGATTACGAAAGCTTCCGAAATTCGTTTAATGATGTTTACTGTATGGAGCCCGATCAGCTGCAGCTGGGATTTTTGAAGGTTTTGAAAGGCTCTTTCATGTATCAGGAAGCGGAGAACTATCAGATCCTTTATAAAGAAAAGGAACCCTATGAGGTCCTTTGTACCAGATGGCTCTCCTATGCGGATATTTTACAGCTGAAAATGGTGGAAAGTATGGTGGAAGTGTATTATAATAGTGGTCAGTTCCAGCATACCCTTCACTGGATGATCGGCGCTTTTGCATCTCCCTTTGATTTTTATGAAAGTCTGGGAGCGTTTTATGAGGAAAAAGGTTACGGGGAGATCTCTCATTCCAGAATCCGGCGCTATGAAATCCTTCTGGAATTTATCCGTGAAAAAACAGAGCTTTCTGTGGAACAGGCTTCTCAGCACATGGTTTATGATCTTTATCTGAGAGAAAAGCTGAAAAAGCGTCCTTCCTTTGCTTCGGACCAGAAGCCATATGAGAAACTGATCTGGAACTACAGAAAAAATCATGAAATTCCAAAGACCGCTCATATCGAGGTATTTGGAGAGAACGATGCAGTTCTTTTTGATTATGAACACAGAAATCCGCTGACGAATAATGCGGCGGCACAGAAAATCTGCCTTACCGGGGCAGAGGAAAAAAAAAAGAGGTGACAAAAATGGGAATGTTTGATCCGAAAAAACGTAAAGTCATCACAGCAGTGATTGCGGTGATACTGGTTCTTGCCATGGTTGTTCCGAGCATTTTGTCCATTTTGGTGTAAGAAGATGAAGCTTGGACAAAAGGCAATGGAAGCTCTGCGGGCGGAGGTGACCGGGCTTTTGAAAGAGGGAGATGACCTTGTGATCATCGGGGATATCGCTCTTGCGGGAACTGCTCTTATCGTAGAAAAAGAAAATGAATTTCTGAGACAGTTTTTTTCGGAGGGATTTCTCTGGGATGCCCGGAGAAGCCCCTCTCTTTATGGTGCCTCAAAAAACATTACTGCGCAGCAGTATGTGATGGAAATGGATGCCTTTTATCATTTGGGGACAGGCGGTGTTCTTGCCGGCTTATGGAAAGTGGCGGAGGCATCTGAAATGGGGCTTTTTGCAGATCTTCGCAAGATTCCGGTCCGCCAGGAAACCATTGAAATCTGTGAGAGGTTTGATCTGAATCCCTATAAGCTTTTTTCGGAAGGAAGTATCCTTGTGGGGACATTAAAAGGAGAGGAACTGGTACAGTACTGCTCTGACCAGGGAATTCCGGCAGCTGTGATCGGGAAAGCGGTAAAAGGCAACGACCGTATTCTGCGCAGCGGAGAAAATGTCAGATATCTGGAACGTCCTTCTCAGGATGAGATCACGAAGTTTTCATGGGGAGAAAAATGGAAAAATTCCGGAAGATTACCGGGAAAGAAAAAGGAGACAGAACAATGCTGAATATTGTACTCCATGAGCCGGAAATTCCGGCAAATACGGGAAACATAGGAAGAACCTGTGTGGCAACAGGAACACGACTTCATCTCATTGAACCTCTTGGTTTTTTATTGAATGAGAAAGCCATCAAAAGAGCCGGAATGGATTACTGGAAGGATCTGGATGTGACTACTTACCTGAATTACGAAGATTTTCTTCAGAGAAATCCGGGGGCCAGGATCTATTATGCCACAACAAAGGCACCTCAGACTTACACAGAGGTATCTTATGAGGATGATTGTTTTATCATGTTTGGAAAGGAAAGTGCAGGGATTCCCGAAGAGATCCTTCTGAATAATCAGGAAACCTGTGTACGTATTCCCATGATCAATGAGATCCGTTCTCTGAATCTCAGTAATTCTGTGGCGATTGTTCTTTATGAAGCTCTGCGTCAGCATGACTTCAGCCATATGCAGCTGGGCGGTCATCTGACAAAATATGACTGGAAATAAATTTATAAGCAGATCAGGTGCTGTGCTTTACATAGTACCGGGATCCGCTTTTTTATTTATCAGACTTCCTTCTGAAATATTTCTGAAAGCTTTAAAATATAATTGAAAATAAAAGAAAAAAGTGATAATATATAAAACAATAATATCGAAGTAAAAGTATAATTAAGAAATAACGTATATATTTCAGAAAAAAGGAGGCTACCAATATGGAACTTGAGAAATACCGGGTTTATTCCGAAATGGCCAGAGGAATCCGGAAAGCTCCTCTTGTTTTTAAAAATGCAAATGTTTTTTATGCACATGCAGGAGAATTTAAAAAAGGAGATGTGGCAGTTGCTGATGGAATGATCCTCGGGACCGGCTGCTATCATGGAGAGGAAGAGATCGATCTTACAGGGAAATATCTTTGTCCCGGATTTGTGGACAGTCATCTTCATCTGGAATCCACACTTGTGACGCCGGGAGAACTGATCCGCCAGGCTGCCCAGTGCGGAACGACGACATTTATAGTGGATCCTCATGAATCTGCAAATGTATCCGGAACAGATGGGATTGATTATATTCTAGAGCAGACAGAGGATGTGCCTGCAAATGTATATGTTATGATGCCGTCCTGTGTGCCGGCCACTCATGTAGACGATAATGGCTGTATACTTACGGCAGGAAAAATGAAGACATATCTGGAGAATCCCAGGATACTGGGACTGGGCGAGGTAATGGATGCGGTTTCTGTGATCAACGGAAGTGTATCCATGCACGAAAAATTATCTCTGTTTCAGAATCGGATCAGAGACGGACACGCGCCGTTTCTGGCAGCAGGTGATCTTGCTGCTTATGTTCTGGCAGGGATCGCAACAGATCACGAATGTGTAGATTATGAATATGCCATGGAAGAATGCAGAAACGGGATGCAGGTTTTGATCCGAGAGGGAAGTGCGGCGAGAAACCTGGATGCGATTGTATCCGGGCTGGTAAAACATCACACGGATACTTCCGGGTTCTGTTTCTGTACCGATGATAAACACATTGAGGATATACGAAGAGAAGGCCATATTAATTATAACGTCAGACGTTCTGTGGAGCTGGGGCTTTCTCCGGAGCAGGCGCTTCAGATGGCAACCATTCAGGCCGCAAAGTGCTATGGACTTACACATCTGGGGGCGATCGCTCCGGGATGTCAGGCAGATCTGGTAGTTCTTGAGGATCTGGATACAATGAAGGTCCGGGATGTCTATCATAAGGGCATCAGGATCGTTAAGGATGAAAAGAAAGAAATCCGCCCCTGTGCGCCGGATCTTAAAAACACAGTCCATCTGAAAAGCTTTGATAAAAAGGATCTGCAGCTTCTCCATCACGGAGGAAAGGCTCATGTACTTCAGATGATGGAAGGACAGATCGTTACCAGAGATATTGTGGAAGATGTTCCTTTTGTTGAGGAAAACGGAGAAAAAATTTTTGCTTCAGATGCAGTTTATCAGAAGATTGCAGTGATCGAACGGCATAAATGTACCGGAAAGGTTGGCGTGGGAATCGTAAAAGGCTTCGGGCTTCAGGGAGGTGCGATTGCATCCAGTGTTTCCCATGATTCTCATAATCTGATCGTGATCGGAGACAATGACCATGACATGTATCTTGCAGTTCAGGAACTGGTACGGACGCAGGGAGGCTATACGCTGGTGGAAAATGGAAAAGTATATGATACCCTTCCGCTTCCGGTTATGGGACTTATGAGTGATGAAGGCTATGAAAAGGTAAACGATCTTCTGGCCCGCATGATTCCGAAGGCACATGCCATGGGAATCAAACAGGGATTTGACCCGTTTATCACACTTTCCTTTATGGCGCTTCCGGTGATCCCGGATATCCGGGTGACTCCAAGAGGCGTATATCTGGTAAATGAGGACAGGCTTCTGACCAGTCCGTTTGAAAAATAAAACAGAGAACGACATAAACAGAAAAAGCACGAAGGGAGTTCCTATCGTGCTTTTTCTAATGTGAAAATAAACTCTGTACCAACACCTTCTGTACTGATCACATTAATGTTTTGATCATGGGCGTGGATGATTTCTTTTACAATGGAAAGTCCAAGACCGGTTCCTTTCTGGTCTCTTCCGCGGGAAATGTCTGTTTTGTAAAAACGTTCCCAGATTTTAGAAATACTGTCTTTGGGAATTCCGATTCCGTGATCTTTGACAGAGACAAATATCCTGCCGTTTTTTTCCGTGGTTTCAATAATGATCGTAGAGTTATCCGGACTGAATTTGATGGCATTATTCAGAAGATTGTGAAGTACCTGCTGAATCTGTTCTACATCCGCTTTGGCATAAAGCTCCTTGCCGGACAGGATCAGCTCCAGAAGAATATGGTGTCTGGTGCAGTCTCCTTCATAGGTGGCAGCCGCTTTCTTTATGGCATCATTGATATCAAAGGTTTGAATGTTCAGCAGCCTTTTATGGATATCAAGCTCATTAAGAGTCAAAAGGCCTTTGGTCAGTTTTTCTAGACGGTCTGCTTCATATGCAATGATCCCAAGATATTTATCCTGCATTTCCACAGGAATCGTACCGTCCCGCATAGCTTCTACATAGCCTTTGATTGAAGTAAGCGGAGAACGGAAATCATGGGAAACATTGGAAATAAACTGTCTCTGGTACTCACCGTTACGATTCATTTTTTCTGACATGTAATTCAGATTATTCGCAAGGTAGCCTAGCTCATCATCTGTCTGAACCGGAATTTTATAGGTGAGATTTCCGTTGGAATATTCAGTAACTCCTTTTTTGATCTCCTGAAGAGGCTTATGCACATGTCTGTGATAGACGACCAGAATCAGAGCCATCATTCCATAGACCAGGAGAAAAAGGGACTGAAGGATAAAAAGATACTGTCCTCTTTTCTGATAAAGGCTGCTCATCATATAGTGGATGGCAATGTAGCCTTTGGTAGTCATATTATCTGTGATAGGGGCGATGACACTGAGGCGGGCAGCATCATTGAAATAACCATAAAAAAAGCCAACCTGGTAATAAGTACTTCCCCATATGGATGGATCAAAATTATCCAGACTTATCGGATTATCAGCATCAATATCTTTCCGGGTACTAAGTACCACCTCTCCATCATCATTTATGATCCAAATAATGGTGTTCGGATAATCGGCTACCATAGTAAGTTTTTCTTTGATATTGTGAAGACTTGAGGCAGAAATATTATGGCGGATCTCTTCATTTTCAGCAATGCGGTAAGCACTTTGATAAAGATCGGAACTGATCTCTTTTTCCAAAAGAGACTCGATCATATGAGATCCCATAATGGTTACCAAAAGAAAACCAAGGAAGCCTACAAAAAGGTAAGCTTCCGTGAATTTTCGGGATATTTTTTTGATCATCGGTTTTTAACCTCAAATTTATAACCAATACCCCAAACGGTTGATATGCTCCAGGAAGGATTATCTTTGATTTTTTCCCGGAGTCTTTTGATGTGGACGTCTACTGTTCTGGTATCACCGATGTATTCGTATCCCCAAATATGATCAAGAAGCTGTTCTCTTGTGAAAACCTGATTGGGGGAAGCGGCAAGGAAGTAGAGAAGTTCCAGTTCCTTTGGAGGCATATCTACCTGTTTTCCCATATAGGTGACAGAATAATTGGTCAGATTAATGGTCAGATCCGGATAGGATACGGATTTTTCACTGACAGGCACAGCCGGCTGTTTCGCCTTGGATCTTCGAAGGACAGCCCGTACACGTGCGACCAGTTCCTTGGAATCAAACGGTTTGATAATATAATCGTCTGCGCCCAGTTCAAGACCAAGAACCTTGTCAAAGGTTTCTCCTTTGGCGGACAGCATAATGATAGGTACATCTGAAGAATGGCGGATTTCTCTGCATACCTGATAGCCATCAATACCTGGGAGCATCAGATCCAGGAGAAGAAGGTCCGGCTGAAAGATTACAAACTCTTTCAGTGCCTGTTCGCCGTCGTTTACGATTCTGGTCTCAAAGCATTCCTTAGTCAGATAAAGAGAAATCAGCTCTGCAATATTGTTGTCATCATCTATAATAAGTATTTTCTGTTTTGATGTCATGATGAACTACCCCCTGTTATTTTTTGAATTCTACGATTGTTACGCCGGCATCGCCTTCTCCAAATTCACCGAGACGGAAAGATGCCACATGTTTCTGACGACGCAGATAGTCATGCACTCCTTTTCTGAGTGCGCCGGTACCTTTCCCATGAACGACACGGACAGACTTCAGATGTGCGATATAGGCATCGTCCAGATATTTGTCAAGTTCAGCAACTGCCTCATCTACAGTTTTTCCAAGAAGATTGATCTCAGTGGAAACACTGGCAGATTTGGACATACGGATTTTGCCGGCTCCGGTTTTCTGAAGGGACGGGGTGGTGATCACAGGCTCGTCTAAAAGCTCCAGATCAGAAAGATGGACTTTTGAACGAATGATCCCCATCTGTACAAAAAGGTATCCTTTGGAATCAGGACGACTGCTGACCGTTCCCTTTAGATTCATGCTGAGAACTTTGACAGCATCACCGGGATGAATGTCTTTTGCAGTGAGCAGCTTTTTCGGCTTTTTCTGCTGTGTCTTTCCAGCAATATTGCTCTCTGCCTTGTTCATGCGTTTTCTCAGTTCCTGACGTTCCCGTTCCACAGAAGCGGTATCCACATGATCTTTCTGGAATTTATGAAAAAGCTTCATGGTTTTATCGGCATAATCCTTGGCCTCTTCCAGAACTTTATGAGCTTCTTCGTTCGCCTGCCGAAGGATGCGTTCCCTTTGGGCATCCAGTTTTTCCTGACGTGCCTCTAACTGTGATTTTAATGTTTTGATCTCTTCTTTGTAGCGTTCAATCTCCAAACGTTCATTTTCGATCGTAATACGGTTTTCTTCCAGAGAGGAGAGTACATCTTCAAAAGATTCGTCCTGCTCGCTGATCTGATCTTTTGCTCTTTGAATGACAGCATCAGAAAGTCCCAGCTTGGAGGAAATGGCAAAGGCATTACTCTTACCGGGGATGCCGATCAGAAGACGGTAGGTGGGACGAAGTGTCTCTACATCAAATTCACAGCAGGCATTTTCTACTCCTGGCTGAGAAAGCGCATATACTTTTAACTCACTGTAGTGAGTGGTAGCCATTGTACGGACTCCTTTTTCGTGAAGGTAGGAGAGGATAGAAATGGCAAGTGCGGCTCCTTCTGTAGGATCAGTTCCTGCACCAAGCTCGTCGAACAGAACCAGTGAGCGGGAATCTGCTTTTTCCAGGAAAGATACAATATTGGTCATATGCGAAGAGAAGGTACTCAAGGATTGTTCAATGCTTTGTTCATCACCGATGTCAGCATAAATTTCATGGAAGAGAGACAGCTGACTGCGGTCAAGGGCCGGGATATGCAGACCGGATTGTCCCATAAGTGTAAGAAGACCTACGGTTTTCAGGGAAACGGTCTTTCCGCCGGTATTGGGGCCGGTGATGATCAGAAGATCAAAATCATCGCCCAGACGAATATCAATGGGAACCACCTTTTTTTTCGGAATCAATGGATGACGGGCTTTTTTCAGGAAAATTCGTCCTTCTTCATTAAAAACAGGTTCACTTCCGTTCATTTCCATGGCAAGAGCAGCTCTTGCAAAGATAAAGTCAAGCTGGACCATAAGAGAAAGATTCAGAGCGATGGATTCTCGTTCTTCTGCAATCTGCTGGCTTAAGGAAGAGAGAATGATTTCAATCTCCTTTTGTTCCTGCAGTTCCAGTTCTCGCATATCATTATTCAGCTTTACAACAGCCATTGGTTCAATAAAAAGTGTGGAACCGGTGGAAGACTGGTCGTGGATCATACCTGGAACCTGTCCTTTGTATTCCGCTTTTACCGGGATGCAGTAACGGCCGTTACGCATAGTGATCACAGAATCCTGCAGATAGGTACGGGCGCTTCCGTTAACCAGTCCGGATAATTGTGTATGGATCTTATCATTTGTGATTTTCATACTTCTGCGGACCTGACGAAGTGCAGGACTAGCATCATCACTGATTTCATCTTCTGAAAGAATGCAGCGGCGGATCTCAGCAGAAAGAGGAGTCAGCGGTGAAAGTTCGTCAAACATACTGTCCAGAGAATCGGCAGGAGAACTGCTTCTGTCATTTCTGGAATAAGCCTTGACTCTGGAGGTGTTCTCCAGAAGGGCGCAGATGGAAAGGATTTCCATAATACCAAGAGAACTGCCGATTTCCAGACGCTTCAAAGAACCACGGATATCTTTTACACTTCCAAAGGAAACAGATCCTTTTTGGAAAAGGCGTGTCAGGGCATCTTTGGTCTGTGTCTGCATCAGGCGGATCTCATTGATATCTGTAGAAGGAAGAAGCTTTCTGCACAGTTCTTTTCCCATGGGGGATGAGGCCTTTTCGGTCAGACGTTCTATGATTTTGTAATATTCTAATGATGTCAGTGCTTTTTGATTCATAATATTTTTTTGCTGCCTTTCCGGCAGACTCTCCTGTTAATGTAATAGTTTCCTGTGTGATTTTTTATCATAACAGATTTTTCTTTTTTTTTCCAGAAAAATAAGAAAAGGTATCGGAATTGGAGGTTCTGACCTTTTATAATCCTATCATACATGATTTAATCCTTATTGAAAAGGAAAATGTGATTTTTTGTTCATGAAAAATTCATAAATTTTTGCTAAAATATACCCATCTTATCAGGTTTATAGGAGGATGGTTATGGGAAATAAGAAAAATCAGGACTATCCATTTATAAAAGAAACGATCAAACAAAGACCGATCGATAAAAGGGAGCTTATGAAAAAACTGGGGATAGCAGGCGCCTGTGGGATTGTTTTCGGACTCTGTGCAGTTTTTGTCATGATGATCTGTATGCCCAGTATCTTCGATAAATATGAACAGAGGGTAAAGAAAAAGGAAACAGTACAGATTACACCTTCTATACAGCCAGAAGAAAAATACAGTTCTGCACAACAGGAGCTCCCATCTTCAGAAGAACATCCGGAAGAAGCTGCCGCAGGTTTAACAGAAAGTGATCAGGAGACAGCCACGGTCGATCATTTAAAAAATATTTATAAAATGGTAAGAAAAATTGCAAAGGAACCGCAGAAAGCCTTGGTATGCGTGGCAGGGATAACAGGAGATGCAGATCTTCTGAATAATTCACTTCTTACTTTGGGAAACGAAGGAGGCATTGTATTTATAAAAAATGATACAGGCTTTTATATAGTGACGACTTCAGACAGTCTGGGAGAAATGCAAAAGTTCAGGGTCACTTTTTCCAATGGAAAATCAGCGGAAGGAGAATTGTGTGGGGCAGATCCCCGAACAAATCTTGTAGTGATTCATGTCCCGGCAGAAAACATGGATGAAGAGACACGGGAGGAAATTCCTGCAGTGCCGCTATCTCTGGATCAAAGTCAGGAGCAGACCCAGCCGGTAATCGCAATAGGAAGTCCGGTTGGTGATATGAATGCCCTTATTTATGGCAGCATTACCTCTGTATCCGGAAAGATGAATATTGCTGATGCAGAATATTCTTTGATCACGACAGATATGGCAGGATCGCAGAATGGCGGAGGTATCCTTCTGGATATGAACGGACGAATGACAGGTATCATTGTTTCTAATGATAGTCAGGAGTCAACGGTTCTGCGTGCGGTATCAGTTGCACAGATCAGATATCTTCTGGAAATGCTTTCTAATGGAGAGCCTATCTGTTATACCGGTATCAGAGGAACGACGATTTCCGAGAAACAGTCTGAGCAGATGAAGATTCCACGGGGAATTTATGTGGACAGGGTAGAACAGGAGTCGCCAGCTATGAATTCGGGTATTCAGAGCGGGGATATTTTATACAAAGTAGATGCGCAGAGCGTGTATACGATGGATGAATATAGCAGGATCTTGCAAAACAAGGATCCAGGGGACAGGATAAACGTCACCTTGTATCGAAAAAGTCCTGCGGGGGAGTATGTAGACGTAGAATTAAGTATATTAATAAAAGAAAAATAGAAAGGCAGAAAAAATGCGTTTTATCAATGAGTTACATGAAGGAGACAGAATCAGCGGAATTTATCTTTGTAAACAAAAACAGTCGGCAATGACAAAAAACGGAAAACCTTATGACAGTGTGATACTTCAGGACAAAACAGGTGTGCTGGATGGAAAGATCTGGGATCCGAATTCTCTTGGTATTGATGAGTTTGATGCCCTGGATTACATAGATGTAATGGGAGATGTCACAAGTTTTGCAGGTGCTATGCAGGTAAATATCAAACGTGTCCGTAAAGCAGGAAAGGGAGAATATAATCCTTCAGATTATCTTCCGGTAAGTGAAAACAGTACTGATGAAATGTATCAGCAGCTTCAGCGCCTGATCAGTACGATAAAAAATCCGTATCTTTCAGCGATCCTTAAAAAACTGTTTGTAGAGGACAAAGAATTTATTAAGGCTTTTCAGGAGCATTCCGCAGCCAAAACAGTTCACCATGGATTCATTGGAGGTCTGATGGAGCATACACTGAGTGTGGCAAAACTCTGCGATTATATGGCAGCAGCTTATCCGATTTTAAAGAGAGACCTTCTTATTTCAGCAGCTTTGCTCCATGATATTGGTAAGACAAAAGAACTTTCTGCTTTTCCGCAGAATGATTATACAGATGAGGGACAGCTGCTGGGACATATTATTATCGGCGCACAGATGATTCATGATCTGGCTCGTGAGATTCCGGATTTTCCACAGGTATTGGAAAATGAACTGGTTCATTGTATTCTTTCCCATCATGGTGAACTGGAATATGGTTCTCCGAAGAAACCGGCACTTGCCGAGGCGGTGGCATTAAACCTGGCAGATAATACAGATGCCCGAATGGAAACGTTGACGGAGGTTTTTGCAGCGGATAAGGGGAAAAAAGAATGGCTTGGATATAATCGTCTTTTTGAATCAAACTTAAGAAGAACAGGAGAAGTGTGATCCCATGGAATATCGTAAAAATGACATGGTCACGCTGGATATTGTAGACTGCGGTACAAATGGTGAAGGCATCGGCAAGGCTGATGGCTTCACTGTTTTTGTAAAGGATGCAGTTATTGGAGACCAGGTGACGGCAAAGATCATGAAAGCAAAGAAAAATTATGGATATGGCAGGCTGATGGAGATTTTGAAGCCGTCTCCAGACCGGGTGGAACCGATATGCCCTTCAGCCCGTCAGTGCGGCGGCTGCCAGCTTCAGGCGCTGTCTTATGAAAAGCAGCTTGCATTTAAAGCTGAAAAAGTCAGGGGACATCTGGAGCGCATTGGAGGCTTTTCGGATCTTCCAATGGAACCGATCATTGGTATGGATGATCCTTTTCACTATCGAAACAAGGCACAGTTTCCTGTAGGGAAAAATAAAGAGGGGCATATTATTACCGGATTTTATGCCGGTCGTACACACAGCATTATTGAAAATCGTGATTGTGCTCTGGGTGTGCCTGAAAATCAAGAAATCTTAAATCGTGTAGTCTCCTATATGGAAAAATATCATATAGAACCATATGATGAAACGACCGGAAAAGGATTGATTCGTCATACTTTTACCCGTTGTGGTTATTATACAGGTCAGCTGATGGTGTGCATGATTATAAATGGAACCTCCATCCCTCACCAGCAGGAGCTGGTAGACTCACTTCGGGAAATTCCGGGAATGACCAGTATTACCCTGAATGTCAACAAAAAAAGAAACAATGTAATTCTTGGAGACCAAATGAAACTTCTCTGGGGTCAGGAATATATCACAGATAAAATAGGAGATATTTCCTATCAGATTTCTCCTCTGTCTTTTTATCAGGTGAATCCACAGCAGACCTGGAAACTCTATTCCAAGGCATTGGAATATGCGGACCTTCATGGAGAGGAGACAGTTTGGGATCTTTATTGTGGCATTGGAACAATCTCTCTTTTCCTTGCCAAAAAAGCAAAATATGTCCGTGGTGTTGAGATCGTTCCTGCAGCTATTGAAGATGCTCGTCGTAATGCTCGTTTAAACCACATCGAAAACGCAGAGTTTTATGTGGGGAAGGCTGAAGAAATCCTTCCGGATTATTATGAAAAATATGCCCAGGATCACCCTGGTGAAACTGCCCGGGCAGATGTGATCGTGGTAGATCCTCCAAGAAAGGGGTGCGATGAGACCCTTCTTGACACAATAGTGGAAATGCAGCCGAAGAAAGTCGTGTATGTCAGCTGTGATTCGGCAACTTTAGCAAGGGATCTGAAATATCTGTGTGAGAGAGGATATCAAGTGGAGAGCGTGTGCCCGGTGGATATGTTCCCGATGACGGTTCATGTGGAAACAGTCTGCCTGCTCACCCGGAAAGCCCGCTAAATCAAAGGGTTTCGGCGATTTGAGGTCGATATGTTTCTGTGCTTTCTGTTTGGTGGGATTGAAAATATGTTTCCGTGGAGCAGCGGACGGTAATTTTACGTAATGCTGAGGTATCGGACTCAGAAAATCTGATTAAATACATGAAAGCCATAACTGCTGAAACGCCATTTCTTATTCGGGAACCGGATGAATTTCGGCTGACGTTGGAACAGGAAGAGGCATTTGTAAATGGACGTATAGACGATGAAAGGGAATTGATGCTCATTGCGACAATAAATGGAGAGCATATCGGAAACTGCTCGTTGATGAGTATCGGTAGCTATAAAAGATATTATCATCGCTGTGAGGTTGCAATCGCTTTATATCAAAAATATTGTGGTGCCGGAATTGGGAAGGTTATGTTGGAAACGGTTCTTTCTATTGCCAAAGAGCTTGGTTATGAACAAGCTGAACTTGAAGTTATTCGAGATAATGGTAATGCGATTAAATTATATAAGAGACTTGGGTTTGATGAGTATGGAATATTTCCGGATAATATGAAATATGCAGATGGAACATATGCAGATGCGGTTTGGATGATGAAAAAACTGTAAACGCAAAAATCACATTTTTTCGGATAAATTGATTCGAAAAATGCTGTTATGATTTGAAGGAAAATAAGATAAATTTTCAATTTAGATATACTTTCTGGCAAAATCTCCTGATATTGTCCTATAATATAAAACTCCCGTCTAAGGGAACATCGAAACCGTGTGTTTACTTTCAAAGAAAGCCTGGTAATACGGGCAATTCCGGGCATATAGGACTGGTATGTGGCTGTGTTATCAGTTTGGTTGGACTGGTAGCACAGTCATATTTTTACCCCTGGGGTAAAACCAGTGAGAGGAACGTACTTTTTAGCAGAAGATTATAGTACAGAAAAAATCTTTAATTTTTAAAGATCTTTTTTGCCACAGAGACGGCATTCAGGACTTTGGGGAAGCCAGTATATGGGATGCACTGTAAGAATATCTCTATGATTTTTTCAGGAGCAATTCCTACATTTAAAGCTCCATGGATATGAACTTCCAGTTGTGGTTCACATCCTCCGGCAGTGAGAAGGCTGGCTAACGTGATCATTTCACGTTCCTGTAAGGACAGGCCGCTCCGCTCATAGATATCCCCGAATGCAAATTCAACAATATACTTCCCAAGATCAGGGGAGATAGTTTCCAATGACCGGATGACTGCTTCGCCGCCTTTCCCATCGATTTTCTTTAAATTTTCCATACCTGTATGAAATCTCGTTTTCTCCATTTCTTTTCTTCTCCTTGTCTGGTAAAA
>JAETOL010000004.1 GCA_021771755.1 Lachnospiraceae bacterium
TTAAACCATAGATGCATGATTTCTGTGTACTTTATTCAGTTTTCAATGTGCAGTTTTTTATATCTATATTGAACACTCATAAGAGTGAATCAAACTTAATTCAATTCTGATGAAAACTCATCCTGGTTTTCGGACAGTCTCCCCCACTCCAATTACATGAAGAATACATATCATAAACATTGATACAATTCTAAGTAAATCTATACCATAATTCCGTGATTTCATTTTTTATTCCTCGATCAGTTACTCTCTCATAATTTGCATTATTTTTTCTGATGCCTGCCCCTTATGCTCCTACAATGCGCTGCAATCAGTTTATTATTATGTCCCGCCAGTACTTATCTCCAGGTTGTATTCTCTTTTATCACTTTTGCCGGAACTCCTGCAACAACGCAATTGTTTGGCACGTCATGTGTAACAACCGCACCTGACGCAACAATTGATCCATCCCCAATCCTTACCCCCTTAAGAATAGTACTGCCTTCTCCAATCCACACATGATCACCAATATACACAGGGGAACTTACCGGATTAACAATCTGATTACATTGACTAATAATCTGATGGCTATCTGTATCTCTAATGCATACATTCGAACCGATGGCGACATCATTCCCTATTACGATTTTTTCATAACAAAAAATGCTTGCACCATAATTGATATAACCAGAACCAAGTTCCAAAGTTCCTCGTATCGCCGCTCTCGTTCCAGAATAAAAAAAGAAATGATCTTTTATTATTAGTTTACTGCCTGAAGCAAGAGATAAATAGCTCGGAAAATGATCTGCCGCATTCCATGTACAACCGAATGTTAATTTTGTTCCACCTTCAATATAAGCATCGTCTGAAATAGATGCATCTGCTTGTCTACCAAAATGAATCCCAGATTCCTTTTTCTTTTTCATCCTTTTCAAGTCGCTGGCCCATTTTCTAAATCCCATTATCCATTTGTCTCCTTAATCTCAACTTCTTTGACTTACGTATTCACGAATATCTTCAAAATATCGCTTTGTATATGATGCGTCATATTGATTATTTCCGAGGTAAAATAGTCTTTTAGCCAAATTTTCATACTTCTCAACAGAATCACAGAATTGAATATATTCCAGATTGCTGATCCATTCATAGCACCCGATAATTTTCGTATTGTAGTTGGAGAAAGCTATGCATGGTGTACCGCTTATTGCGCAAAAAATCATGCAGTGCAGCCTATCTGTTACCACCAGCTTTGCTTTCTTAAATTCGTCAATTTTCTGTGCTACTACTTTTTCTCGTTCCTCAAGTGAAATAAACTCATTTACCGCAGTCATATCCGTATATTTGATGTTATCAGTTAGATGTTGAGAAATGTTTTGAATATGCTCAACTTGCTCTTTTGTCAGCTTCTTTTCCATATCACTACGAAGGCAAAGAACAATTCCGCTCCTCTCGCCTTGTGGCTCCACCCGTTCAAGACTCATTACTGCATCTGGTGATAACGCCACCTTTGTATCCGGGAAAAACTTTTTCATTTCATTATAAGTATACTTTTCTCGGGCCATTAGATATAATTTACGATTTGACGAATAAGAACGGATTGCCTTCCTTAATTCCCGTCTTCCCGCTTTATCATCACTAAAACACATAGTTTGCGGCATTGATATCACCGTATTTTCTCTGAATCTGGAAATAATATCCTCACGCAAATACTCATGGGATTGATAATTTCCAATACTGCCTCCGCCAATCAGCACAATAATATCGTCATTTTTTATTATTTTTCGAAAATATTTTTTATATTTATCATATAAATGTTCGTATACAAAATGAAGGTTCGCATCAGGAAATAACTTTCTGAATATCTCTTTATCAGCGACACCAATAGCCAAATCACCAATATTTCGATGATTCTGCTCTAGCAAAAACCAAATATTCATACCAGGTAATCTAACGTAGTTATTTTCTATCCACTCTTTGTTATATCCGGAAAAATATTTCCTATTATATTTCCGAAATTTATTCGTTGTTGTTACAACTGCATAGACATGCCATGCGTATAAATATGGGCGAAGAACCGCCTTCTTCAACATAGAGTGCCGATTTAAAAATGCTTTTATGTATTTCATTTATTTTCTCCTTATTTTTCGGCGCATTGTTTCAAATAATGATTTCCGTTCTTCTTTCCCCAGATAGAAAAAAATGTTGATAACCATACAGGTGCTTCCAACAATTCCCGCAACAAGAATGAAGTCCATCCAGTTATTCACCGTAAAGCACTGACGAATCATCATGGCGACAGCGCACAGAAAAGCAAGGTCGACCAGGCAGAAAACTTCATGCCTGTAAAATGGCTTTGAATCTATCTCCAGATAGTGCGTGGCAACAGGCACTGTGTATACCTGCATTCGAAATAAATCTACCACCACACTAACCCCCGCAATCGCATAGATTCCCAAATTCGTCGTATTGATCAGAACAAACACCAGAGCAGTCGAAATCGCTCCGCACATAATGATGATGAGTGAATTCGTCCGAACCTTATTGACCGTCGAAAATACGCAATTCAATATCTGCGTGCCACTAGTAACCGAATACCCCATGCACATCACAACCGTCAAGCGAACTAAAATATGCGGATTCTGAGAAGGAACCCATAGCTTAAAAAAATCGCCGCTCATAACAATCAAACCGCACAGCGGTACGCTCAATAACGCAGACATGATTTTCATAGCCCGTTTTAGATCATGTACCAACTTTTCCTTGTCCCCGGAAGCATAATTGATAACCAGTTCTGGGTTAAAGGCATTGAAAATCGCCATTGAAAAATTCTGCATATATGAGGGAAGCAGCTTTCCAAGCGCAAGAATACCCATCTCAGTCGAACCGATGAATACATTGCAAATCAACAGATCCAATCCGCTCAGTAGCATACTACCTATGCTTGAGATTGAATTCCAGATTCCGGCTCCGACCAGCTCTTTAATGACCTTCCATGAACACAGAATTCTATCATGTGCGATATACAGTTCTGGCGTCAGCGTCTTCGTATTATACCAACCAATGACCAGCGTAATAACAAGCACAACGCTGGATGCTAAACCAACATACCAAACCCTTGGCTGAAAAAGTGTCATAACTGCAAATAAAAAGAGACATCTGAATACTGTAGTCAACATATTTGGAACATAAACTCGGTCTAGACGATTGGTAATAAATGTGCTGCACTCCCAGTTTGGAGCGCCGGTATGCAGAAAAAAGTTTAAAAAGATAAACGAAAACAAAATTTTCACGTCAATCAATATATTATTGGGGACATTTACCACCAGTTCCAAGTATCGAACTAACAAAATGGATCCCGGCAAAAAGATCGCTACAATGATCAAATTTCCCCAAAAAACCGAATTGTAGTATAGATTTGCTCTTTTGTAATCTTTATTAATATACTCTATCGCAATGAATCTGGACGCCATACTGTTCAGCGCAGTAACTGCCAAACTGGCATATGTGATAAAATTATTGGCCAATGTAATAAATCCATTCGCTTCAATGCCAATATGTGCAATAACATACGGAGATATCCAAAAACCAATTATAATATTGGTAATCATTGCCGCTATACTTGCTATAAGGTTAATGGCCGTTCGTTTCATATTCTTTTCATACCCACCTTCCTTTTTGTTGTTAACAGCACAATCACAGCAATCCGTATATTTTCTTTAAACTGTCCTCATTTGAAATTGAAAACGACTTCAAGTTCTCTTTATATCTCTTTATCTCAGTTCGGTTTTCTAAAATCCATTTGATTCCTTTGTATATCGCCTCATCGTTGTTTTCAGCAATATAACCGTCTATTCCGTGACACACCTGTTCCTCCACAGCCGAATACCTTGTCGCAAATACAGGCACCCCCAACGACTGAGCTTCAAAGACCGCTAAGGGTTTTCCTTCATGCCTTGAGATTTGTAAAAACATGTCTGCCTGACCAACGATTGGATACGGGTTTTTTTGATTTCCAAGAAGGAAAATATCATTCTCCAATGCCCCATCTGAAACCATTTGCTCAAGATTTTTTCTCTGCGAGCCATCTCCGATCACATACCAGCGGAACTGATACCCCTCGCCCTTAAGTCTTCGGAATACCGCAACCCCCCTATCGAATCCCTTTTGTGTCTCCAATCTGCCAACTGAGACAAACACAACGGACTGATTCTCTATTTTGAATTGAATGCTCGTCTTCTCCAGCGCTTTGCTTCTGATATCTTGAGTATCGAATATATTTTCAAATTTTACTGTTTTATCAGCAAACTCAGGATATTCATCTGTGAAGACCTTTTTACAGGCATCAGATACCGCAAAAAAACAATCTGCCTTCTTTATATATTGGTATACTCCATAGAAACCGCTTATGTTCTCGTCATGGATGAAAACCGCTTTCTTTTTCGCAGATACCTTTTCAAATAGATACGGAATTCCAAAATGACCATATCCATGAAAATCAATCGCCAAATCAAACGTTTCGTCAAACGAACATGCTTCTCTCAGCAGCGATTGTATCCAAGAAGGCTCAACATGTTGCTTTCTATTAAAAAACTTAAAATCCACCGCATATCGAAGATATTCAATTAGCGATTGTTTGTACAGTGGATTCAATGCCTGATCTCTTGCTGTTTCATCTGTGAACGGCATCTCATACACGCATATATCTAACGGAATCTCGTCAGCCAGAACTCCGCTCTTCTTAATAAGCATCAATGTTACCGCATATTTTGTTTTATCAATCGCTTTCAGCAATCTAAGAAGCGACTTTTCTACTCCCCCCATGTTCATGGAACCGGAGATGAAAAGAATTTTCTTCATGTTTATCACCCTTTTCTATTAACCTTCAATATCCACGGACAGTAGGACAGCATACACCAGTAACTGAATTCTTTGGCTGACACTTTTCCATGCGGCTTGTGGATATATTTTTTCGCAATCCGCCGGATATAATCTGCCCTTTCATCCTTGATTTCATATTTTAAAATATTACGATATCTCTGCATACAGAGTCTCATAATAATCAAGCACAGCAACTCTCTGTGCGATTTGTCAATCTCGTCTGCGTAAAAGCTGTTATATGCTTCAATCTCCGTCGTGGTAATCTCTGCTTCAACGCTATGCATGATACTTCCCGGTCTTTGATAATAATAGTAATCCTGTGCATCGGTTACCACTACCCTGTTTGCCCTGCCAAGCAGTCCATAGATTACCCACAGATCCTCTGCTTTTTTTCCAACAGGAAACGATACGCCAATGTATAAACTTCTCCTAAAAAGTTTATCACTGACATTGGAGCGAATAAGCGAGTCCTCCCAGGATTCCTTGCATTCCATAACGTTGATAATAGAACGCAGAAAAATCTCCTGACATTTCCGACCGCTTTCCGTTAACAGCATTTGAACTGGATGCTGTTGTGCCAGATCCTTGCATTTCTCCACTTCAACATCCGTTAGCTGAAACCTACAGGTCGAAATATCCGCATTATACTCCAATGCTGCATTCAGCAAATGCTCAATGTAATACTTTGAAACATAATCATCGCCATCAATAAATGCAATATACTCTCCGGTACACTCCTGCAGTCCGCAATTTCTAGCATCGGACACACCTCCGTTTTTCTTGTGCAGAACCTTAATCCGGAGGTCTCTTTCCTCATACTGATCGCAGATTGCTCCCGATCCATCCATTGATCCGTCATCCACTATAATCACTTCAATATTTTCATAGGACTGCGCCAAAATACTGTCTAGACATCCCGCTATATATTTTTCGACATTATATACAGGAACAACGATACTAACCTTATTATTCATTCCATTCTTCTCCACTCATTGCAAATCCACATCAGCAGTTTAGAACACTGATATGACGTTCAACCATCTTCTCTATCGTGTATTGCCGAGAAATGGCGATGGCATTTTGACTCATGTGTTCTTTAAGGACAGGGTCATGCTTAATATCCAAGATTGCCTTTGTCAGAGCCTGTGTATCATCGACATCAACTAGACGTCCGACTTCTTTTTCAGCCAACATCTGCAGCCCTGCACCGCAGCGCTTCGTCGTAATGACCGGCAGACCATTGGCCAGCGCTTCGTTGATAACCAGCCCCCAAATATCCTCTCTTGTCGGAAGCACAAAAAGATCTGCGGCTCTGTAATACTCCCGAATTTCGTTCTTATTCTTAAAACCTATGAAATGAACATTCTTCAGCTGATACTCTTCCACCAATCTTAAATACTCCTCGCTTGGCTTTCCTCCGACAATATAGATCTGCACATTTTCCTGCTGCTGCAATTCAATATCGGATTTCAGCAGAACATCAAAGCCTTTTCTCCGAATAAACTGCCCTACCGCAAGTATGATAAATCCTTCCTGAATTCCGAGTTTAACGCGGAGGTCATGCTTTTCCTTCTCAGAAATGCCCTCCGAAGATATAATTTCCGATTCCGAGATGGGTGAAAAAGGATAGCGATGAATCCGGTCGGCTTCTGCCCCATAAGCCTGATAGTATTCATCGTGCTTCTGATTGGTGCTGAAATATCCTTCCGCACCGGAAACGAAGTATCGCTTGATTCGCTCCTTCAAGCCTCGGCCCTTTTTGGAAAAGCCTCCATCGCTTTCGATCCAGTATCGAATACGATGCATCTTCATATACTGAATAGCCAACATACCCGTCGGCGTAGCCAGATTCATGACGATAATTCTGTCAAAAGAAGGATCTTTTACATAGTGAATCACCTCAGTACAGATTGCCATATCCGTTTTAACAGATTTCCCTTTCAGCAAAACACCCTTAAAATGCGTAAATTGATATTTTTTCCAAGAATTATCCCGTTCATCTGACGCCTCTTTTTCAAAGGCTACCGTCAAATCACAGTACTTTCCCCATTCATTAAAGAAATCAACCCGGTATGGTGAAGGAATGTTCGTGAGTACTAAAATTTTCATGCTTTGCCCTTCTTTCTCTCATTTATTCATCCACTTAAACCAACGCAGACTCAGCGAGCTGACAATGGCCAGAATTTTATATCCCCTTGCCGCATCAGACTTTAGATACTCCACAACTACTTTCCGGATTTTCCACTGTATCATTTTTATATCCGAAGATTCCTCATATCCCGATTTTATCGCCAGCGACAAACACATCAGCAGCGACTGCATATAATTCTTTATGGCATCTGGATATAGTTGACTAAAATTCCGGCAGATATCCTCAAAGATCTTATTCTGTGCACGAACAATGCTCATCTGCTTTTTAGAAAATTTCATTCTGGATACACTATTCTCATCATATGTATAATAATACTGAATATCTGAATCTAGAAGGATGCGATTGCTTCCTTTCAGCATTTCATAGCAAAAAAGCGCATCCTCATTATGTGTAATCGTCTCATCAAACCGGGCGCATATTTTTCGCTTATAAATCTTATCGTTAGCAGAAATCGTCATACATTCTCTGTTCAGCATCATCCTTATGGCCGCTTCTCTGGAAAGCACACGTTTCTCTGCTTGCGGAATTTCCCGCTGATATTTCCCGTTACTCTGCTCCTTATATACCGTCGTACAAATGACATCCAGCGAATCGTCCAACAGATCTGCCACTACCTTTTCGTAATATGACGGTTCAATATAATCTCCACAATCAATAAAAGATATCCATTCTCCTTCAGCGGCATCAATTCCTTTATTTCTCGCTGCCGAGACACCTTTGTTTTCCTGATGAAGAGCAAGCACCCTATAGTCTCGTTTTTCATACTCCCTGCATATCGAAAGCGAACTGTCGGCTGAGCCGTCATCCACCAAAATAATCTGTAGATTTTTGTAGCTTTGATTCAAAACGCTCTCTATTGTCTTGCGGATACAATCTTCTTTATTAAAAACCGGAATGATAACACTTATCCTTACCTTCACTATTCAATACTCCTCATGTAATCGACAATCTGGTTTCTATACACGGTTTTAGCCGGAACGTCGTGTGTCACAATGCTGCCCGCTGCGACAACAGCTTCATCTCCGATATGCACGCCTTTGAGAATAACGCATCCCGCACCAATCCATACATGATCTCCAATATAAACCGGAGAGACCGTATAACCTCCCTCTCTTAGCTTCAATTCATGATCATGATCGTACACAACAACATTCGGGCCAAATGCCGTACCTTTTCCAATGTGTACCTTTCCTCTACAAACAATCATGCAATTGCGGTTAAAGAATGCGCCATCCTCGATTTCTATCATCCCCTTGTCGCAAGCATGTATTTCGGAATACGGTCGTATCTGAACCTGTTCGCCCAGTCGAATGCTACCTTCATCTTCAATTTTTATTGCCGCTTTTACACTGACCCAATTCATAAAGTGAAATGTAAATCTGGAACCGTACCGAACCTTACAGCCCATGAGACGGACTGCTTTGGGAGTCAATCCTAGCGCATATTCTATTTTTTTCATGGTTCTGGATAATTTATTCATTTGTAATTTTCCTCTTACGCTTTATCATTTTTAATGCTTTTTCAGATTAAGCGTTTTCTTGATTGTCCTGATAATTCTTCCTTTTAACCGCAATAATGCAATCCTTCTTTTCAGCAAGTCAATCAAACCTTTAATCTGGTTTGTAATGCGACGTATCCCTGTGAAATCCGAGACGGATGAATTCGGTATAATGAAATACTCCTCTTCGCAATCAGTTTGTACACTCATTGCACGCTTCTGTAAATGTGCGTTCAAACGCTCCTCTTTTGCTCCTGACATTTAAGCAAACAGCTTACCGTTTGCAAAATGATATACCGCAACATGAGTCTGACTGAATTGCGAATTTCCGGGATCGTAACAGGTTTCAATAAACTTATTTCTCCGGATTATTTGTCACAATCAAAAAATCGATATCCTGATTATATTTGCACGAATCCAAAAAGAGCTGAAAATAGTATGAGAATGTTCCAAAATATGGCAAAATCAGGATAATTTTATTATTCATTCTAAAACTCCATTAATCTCTTCTCGTGTTCCATGATCTGTTCATCATTAAAACGTCTTTTCTGCTTATTCTCACTTATATAAATCGTATAAGGGGGAACATCCTTGGTTACAACAGCTCCAGCCGCAATTACTGACCCCCCCCGATGGTCACGCCTTTTAGGATAATTGCGCCGGTCCCAATCCATACATCGTCTTCGATCACCACATTCTGATCATTTTCCGGAAGTTTTTCACTCTCCTGAATGTCACTCATATACTTTCCAACTAGATCGATTCGGTGATCCCCCGTAATAATAGTTACATTTGGTCCAAAATTTACATGACTTCCAATCAACAAATTCGCAACCGTTGAATACATCACCGCTCCGGGGCCGATATACACATTTTCTCCTATTGAGATGTGATCTTTTCCTGCAATACGACTCCCTGCATCAATAACACTGTTTTTTCCACAGGACTTAAACTGCCTACGTAGATACGGTAAGTATATGCCATAATAGCTTCTGACTGATATACTGTTCCATATTCGGAAAAAATAATCCAAAATCATCATCATACCCCCACATCCAAAAGTGCTTCAATCTTTTTCATTTCTTCCACATTTGAATAATCCTTCTGAAGAATAAATTGCTTCATGGTATTCATCTCATCCCGATGAGCAATGATATAGCGCAGTGCTTCCTCTGTTCCCTTTTCAGAATTATCGAATACCTTCCCTTCAATGCCATCCTGAATCTGTTCCTTTGCCGAGGAATACTCCGTAACAATCGCAGGAAGCCCAAGCATCAGCGCCTCTGTTACCGCCATAGGTTTCCCCTCGTAACGGGAGGGCAAGAAAAAGCAGTCCATTTTGGTATAGAACTTGTACGGATTCTTCTGGGGACCCAATACTGTTATGATAGCTTCCAGATTCTTTTCCTTGATTCTTTGTTTGAAATCCTCATAATCAGGGCCGTTGCCGATAATATACCAATGAATTTTGTTGTGTAGTTCCGTGTCTTCCTCGACCATCTTTGAGAATATATCCAGCGTTCTGTCCAATCCCTTTTGATAATAGGTAATTCGGCAGGTTGTTACGATATTGATCTTTTTCTCGTCAATCATCAAATCTTCCGTTAACTCTTCCGCAAGATGACGTAAACGGGCTTGTGACAGGATGTTTTCAATCACAGAGCATCTATCTGCAAAACTAGGATACATCTCCGTAAATGAATTCAAACACTTTTCAGAGACATGAATGATATGCTTATACTTTTCCAGACTCGGTATATCATATTTGGCACATATTCTCGCTTCCTTATAATCAACATGCACCCATGTAATCTTTTCTTTTGCCTTCACATGATTTGCAACATATTTACAGGTTTGACCCTCCAAGAAAGCGATTGCTACGTCATATTTTTTTTCAAGATCCCGGTAGAAATCTACATCCATCATCTCCAGAAACTGTTGTCCTCTTGCCGGGTATCCGTCAAGTAGCTCCATCATTTTTGAAATTCCCTTAACGATCATGTATCTCGGAGAAAGCAATCTATGGATGTATCTTTCCTTTTTCTCCTGATACTGATAAACAGGTTCCAACACCTTTACCTGCTTTGGAATATCGCTCATCCAGTCGCCCGAATAGAAGGCCAGCGCCAAATCTACGTCATACTTTGAATAATCAAGATTATACAAAATAGACAGCAAACTCGTTGTGCTTCCGCCCAACATCATTGCGGGGTAAGCGATCAATACACTTTTCTTATTTTCCATTCTTTCGTCTCCATACCATCATGATAACAATATCCTCCATAAAGGTCTTAACACTTTCCCTTATACAATCACTTTTCGGCAAAACACCTATAGTGAATTATCATAAGTAGCCCCGATACAAACCTATTTCAGGGATACGTCCCTTCTTCTTTTTTGTGATTTACAGGCGTAAATCGCACCTTATGACTGATCAAATTCAATATGTACTAACGCATAGGCCTGCAAAACCATGCCATGATCATCGCCGTTGTGACATATAATGGTTCCAATTTTCATGTTTCTGTCCTTATATTTCTTTGCAGTACTCATAAATGCGCTCCGCCTGCTTAGTCCATCCTTTTTCGCTTGAAATATATTCATAAGCACGCCTTGCATAACCATTTAGCTGTTCATGCGGCATGCGCATAACATTGACAATAGACGAAGCCATAGCTTCCTCATCCTGACCTTCAAAAAACAGTATTTTTCCGTTGTACTCGTCAGAAAAACCATTTAGTCTCGTTGAAAGCACAGGTGTCCCACTCAGCATATACTCAAAGATTTTCGACGGAAAAGTGACCTCGCTGATAGGGTCGTCAATCGGTCTGGGATTCACAAGTAAATAGGCTTCCCGCTGCTTTTGGAGCATCACCGTATTGTCAACCCTTCCATGAATCCGAATTCTCTGATCCGTCTGAGCAATCCGTTTCAGTTCCTTTTCTCCGTCGCCTGATCCATAGATTTCCAGAATAATATCTTCATCCGGGATGTGCCTCATGGATTTTACAAGCGTAATCACACCGCTGTATGAATTCAGCGATCCTCCGTAGACCATGTTTCGGGTCTTTTTTTTCTCTGCAGTAAATGTCGGATGAAATTTGGCAATTGTGTCCTCATCCACTCCACCGTCAATCACAATATAATCCGCACAAGGCGCATATCTCTCTGCCGCATATTTATTCAGGACAATTGCGTGTTCCAGCATCCCGATGGATCTTCTTGTGGATTCATCAAACCTACTGCGTAAAAAACTGCTAAAAATGCTTCGGGATGCAGCGTCGTCAATGGGCAAGTCTGCCAGAAGTGATACCAACTTGACTCCATATTTCTTCATCGCCCGTACCGCTGGAATTCCAACCTGCGGAAACATGTTGAAAGTCAGCAAAATCGTATGTTCCGTACCATATTGTTTCAAAGCAGTTTTTATCGCTTTTTCTACATTTCTGATTTGACTAATCTGCTTCACAATCGGAAAATTAACAAAACCTACCTCTTCCGCTTCAATCTTGGCAAATATCTTTTCTTTTACACTTGAATAAAACGCCTTTTTATCCGTCGGAAATGTTGCAACCGGGCGTATAGTAATGATATGCAGATCAACGTCCTTGATCTCATACAAATTTTTCAGCAAATTGACCTGCATTTTATTTCCAGCTATGGATATACCGCTGTATGCAGTAGATTCTTCCGGATTTACTGCGTATCCTACAAAAATTATCTTAGTCTTTCTCATATTATTCCATCTCAATTGTGTCGATATCAACCACTTCAGTTAATGTAATAACGCAGATAAAAGGAAATACACTCATATTCAGTATGGTTGATGCCGCTATGTCTGTCAGTAATATTGTTAAAATACATGAAGTTGCAATTGTTGAATACACCCAGATTTTATTACTATATATGTTTTTTAGCAATTTATAGTACCAACATACTCCAACTGTGCCAAACCATGCAAAAATATAACCAAATTCCATATCTATAGCAAAAGTACATTTCGGTGATCCAAGACTACCAGTGATCCAATACAACGGGTTGCTAATTGCAAAATATGCAAAGATGCCAGACATCTTAATGCCCAATGACCCATCATATGCTTCTTCTAAATCAAATGCTCTAAATTCATTGATATACGGTGAAATTATTCCCCAGTTTGCTAATACAATGATTACTAAAGCAAAAATAACAATTTTTCCTTTCGTAATTCCCCTTCTTCTGTTCTTAAGTACATACCATGCAATAATAATTACTATAGTTACCAAGCCCATACGTGAACCGGTCAGCACCACCGATAAGAATGCAACACACGTCATTATCACAGAAAGCAAACTATCGTGCACTTTATTGTATTGTAGAAACACACCAGCACATAAGCTAGGATAACACACGTAAACATTTGGATTAATAAAAATAGATCCTGATCGGAACGCATAGTCACTACTCACTGCCTGAAGAAAATGAATATTGTCTGCATCGCCAGCAAGATAATGATTTATAATAAAACTATTAAAAGTGTTTTCTCCGGTAAATTGCGTATACTGAATGGCAAAGTGAACAGCAAGCACTATTACACATACTTTATATATAGTCTTTAGGCTTACTCTCGTTTGTCGACATACACCAACCACCAACGCATAAAATGCCACTCTAGTAAACTCATGAATCAGTTTCGAAGTTAGGATACTATGTTCAATCAGCAACACTGAAAGTGCTGCCAAAAAAATATTCATTATCCAAATCCCAAAAATTCTGTCAACTGTTCCTCGTTTTACCAGAAAAATAAAACCTACTAGACCTAGCCGCAGAATATGAAAAGACATTGTAGACGGCAAAAATGTAGTTGCAACAAGTGCTAAAACTACAAAGGTATTTACTGTTGATTCCTTTTTTTCAATCATAAATCTAAATTCAAAATCCTTTCTATCATTACACTCCAGCCATTATTATGCTTCGCGGTATAATTTGAAGGCTGTAAAACAATTTTATGAAGCACTACCTTATGCATTAAATCTGCCAGTTGCATAGCGTTAAAAGGGTCAAAATAGTAGACATTATTATAATTATCTAAAGTTTCGTGTGCATATTCACAATCAGCTGCTAAAATAATTGCTCCACAACTTGCAGCTTCTTTCAATGGAAGACCAATAGTTTCAATATACGAAGGAAAAATTAGTACTGATTTACGATACATTGTTTCAACTTCATCACGAGAAATCCTACCTATTGGCTCAATTAATTTGCTGATGTAAGTATCCTGAGTAGTTAGCTTTACTTTGATATTATTTATTCCTCTCCGTTCCAACTCGCAACATGCTTGGTCAATTAGCATTTGATTCTTATAAATGCTTTGAAATGCTGGATAAAAAAATACTCGACCATCCACAAACTGACTTGTGCTTTCCACTTGAACACTTCCATTGTCCATATCGAAATCCACTACTACAATCTTATCTGGGGCACATGGGGTCATCTGAGATACTGCTTTCTTCATCCAATTTGTTTGAACCGCCACAACATCTGCTTTTTTCGCAGATTGTTTGATTAAAAAGCCAATCAAATACTGATATACCGCAAAAATCCGTTCAGTTTTTTTAAAAAAGGAAAACTTCTTCTGAGTTTGAAACGGGATTGATTGATGAATATAGACGCAACACTTCTGCTTAAGTCCAAATCCAAGGATATTTTGTAAAGAAATAACGCAGTCAACCTGATTTTCTTCCGCTATTTTTTTTATAGTCCGTATATCAAACAGCAACCTATGAATCCAGTTCTTCTTAACCTCAGGCATAGAAACCACATGAATATTCAACATATCTTCCAAGTAGCTGTCACTAAGAAGTAGAATCCACTGATGCTTTTTACATTCAGCATCATTAGCAATGAAATAATAGAAATCTTTAAGTACCTCCATTGCACCGCCATAGCTCGCCGCAACATCATTTACCAATATTTTCATCTATCTTCTCCTTACATTTCCTTTTTATTCAACGGCACTTTTCTTCAATAATATCAAAAATTTTTTCATCAATATCTATATCAAATTTTCTAGCAAACAAATGCGGCATTTTTTGTATTTTATCAATCTCATTAACTGTAAACGAGTACGGATGCCCCGTTACAGGCTTTCCTTCGCTTTGAAAATATGCAAACGTCATGCAGTTTTGCTTTGTTTCATACGGGTCATTCAAAACTACTTTTTCTGCTGCAGGCGACATCATTGTCATGGTCTGAAAAAAAGTTTCCTCTGGAGTTGTAGCCTTCCTATACCACTTAACTACTTGTCGATTTGTTTTATACTGTTCAGTAATAAAGCCAACCACTTCCCTAGGCAATGCCCACCACGCTGATCCTCCATAAAGTCTGATATTCATCGCTTTCAAATGCTTGTATGGAGAGCCAACTATCAGTGTTAACACCTCTTGATATGCATAAAGTGGAATTTTACAAATTTTTTGGACTGTTTTATTCTTTGAAATTTTATTTATTTTATTATACAGATTTACATGCCTTATTCTTTTAAACGTGGAATGTATCCAATTGTCATCTGTCTCTGGTGTACAATCAATCAATGGCTTAGGATAGGCACGATCTAGGTACTGAGCAATATAATCGTTCGATTTTATAGGATAATCTTGTCCGCTCATCAGATAGAAATATCCATATTCGATTTTCTTTTGGGTTTCTGTATAAAGAGCTTTCTGTATAAGTTCCATAGCAATTTCAACCAGACTCCACGTATCCAGAACCCCTGAGTATCTCTTTTCCAACACCTCAGCATTATGATGCTGGTGTTTAAACATTTCTATCTCATCATCGCTAATAGCCCACTTTGAATCAAAATGAATAAAAATGTCGAACGAATCGTGTTCCAGACTTGAAACCAGTCTATCCAATTGCTTTATATTTTTATGCGCAATAATCAGTAATGCATGTTTCATAATATAACCTCACTCGCTAATGATTGATTTGGAGATTATCTCATATGTTATGCTGGCAGAATAATGAGTGTTCAAATAAAGAAACGCATGTGTTCCCAACACATCCAAATCCTTCATTTCAATAAAACGATTCAAAATATCCTGAAAACCCGCCACACCATTGCTCTCGCACCAATAACCAAATCCATTTTCTTCAGCAATTCTTCCAATATCAGTATTTCCATCGGAACATATCAAAACCGGCAATTTCGCCTGCATATAATTTAGCAATCGGCTCGGAAAATTCGGAATCGTAAAGCGATGATCTAGAAAAATCATGCCTACATCGCAGGCAGCCACTATAACATCATAGTCTTCCTTAGGAAGACGTTTCATCAATCTGACATTCTTCGGCTGATTACTGTTTTTATAAGCCTCCAGTTTTCCGTACTCCGTTCCATCTCCAATAATCAAAAAGTACACCTTTTCATTGGTCTCTTGGCTTTGCAAGCACTCAATCAGGAAATCAATTCCCTGCGGCTTTCCTAAATTGCCACCATATACAAAAACTCTTTTGTTCAGCGGAATTTTATATTTATTCCGAATAAGCGTTCGCATTTCTTCGTTCAAACTGAGGTCAATCGGCTCCACTGAGTTCGGGCAAACTTCAACAATATCCGGATTGACCTCTGGATTATAACGTAGTACATATTCGACATTAGCCGGGCTCATGCAGCCAATGCGGTCAGAAATAGAATACAGTTTTTTTTCTTTCGCCCTGAAGAACTTATAAATCCATCTCTTGACTCCCCTCTCTGTCAAGATTCCAATATCCATAGCATTCTGTGGAAATATATCCTTTAAAAGCAGATATGTCCTAGCTCCGTCCCTCTTTTTAACAAACTGAATCGCATTGCAGAATGTGATCGGCGGTGTGGAATAGATGACCAGATCAAACTTAACCTGCAAAAAGTATTTCTTGATTCCGGCAATGAACAGCGGTTCAATGCTGAGTGTCGAAAATCCTTTTTCAAGGATATTGGTCTTCTGTATGTTTCCAATTTTCAGCTTGAGAATAACCACCTCATCCGTCTCGATGAGCTGACTCTCCTGTTTTTTTCTTCGCTCTATCGGAGAAATGATATAGACCTTATGATTATGCTTTGCAAATTCACGCAACAAATCCGTGTATATATTGTGTTCGCTGAGCGAACTAAAATCTAGAAGAGTTAAAAACAGTATATTCATAGCAATGTCCTTTTGATAAAATGTCGCATTACGGTGTCATGAACAAGTCACCTCACCCTTTTTGCAGGAGCTCCAGCATACGTTCCACTTTCGCAAATATCCCTAATCACCACGGCTCCGGCACCGATCATGCAGCCACCGCTGATATTCACGTTATTGATTACAGTTACACCTGCGCCAATCCAAGTATGACTACCGATATTCACCGTGCCAGCCACATGTGCACCAACAGAGATATGCACATAATCTCCCACTACACAGTCATGATCCACGGAAGAACAGGTATTGATGATGCAGCCCTTTCCAATCCTAGCTCCCGGATTGATCACAGCACCTGCCATGACTACTGTTCCTTCACCTATCGCTACATCTTCCGCAATAACTGCATCTGGATGAATAAGTGTCAGCAGTTTCTCATCTGGAATAGATTCCTGTATCTGCTTCCGGACGCCTGCATTTCCAATCCCAACGATGACACCAGCATCTATCGTTCCGGCTTCGGAACTTTTTCCTATTACCGAATAACCGCCACATTCGTGGATACTTTCATCATCATCTAAAAAAACAATCTCACTGTAGCCATTCTTTCTTGCAATATCTGCAACTACCTTTCCGTGGCCACTTGCACCGATAATTGCTAAATTCCTCATTTATACACCCTCGCATTGTCATTTTCTTCAGGAGTTTTTGTTCCTTTGAATTCTTCCATGGTTGCGGAGGTTTCAGAGCTGATTCCTTCTCGTTTCAATACCGTCCATACGGTCTTGAAGATGATCTTCCAATCCCCAAGGAAAGTAATGTAGTCTACATACTCCACATCCAAATCGAATTTTTCTTCCCAACTGATGGAGTTTCTTCCATTCACCTGTGCCAGTCCGGTAAATCCCGGTCTGACATCATGCCTTCTTGCCTGATGTTCGTTATAGAGTGGAAGATATTTCACCAGGAGCGGCCGGGGTCCGCAAACCGCCATCCGTCCCGTCAGGATCGCGTACAATTCAGGCAATTCATCTAGTGACGTGGAGCGCAGCAGTTTACCAAAAGGCGTAAGACGCTGCTCATCCGGCAACAATTCTCCGTTCACATCTCTCTCATCGGTCATTGTGCGGAACTTGTACAACTTGAATATCTCTCCGTGTAATCCCGGTCTTTCCTGAGCAAACAGGACAGGGGAACCGATCTTAATCTTTACCAGAATCGCAATAACCAACATGACCGGGCTTAAAACGATACACGCAAGCAATGCACACAGAAAATCCTGAGGACGCTTTATGTACTTTTCATATAATCCCTTTTTATGTTCCATATCCAAACCCCTTACATGAAACAACTTTTTATAATTTCAATAATCTGATCCTGCTCCTCGGCAGTCATCTTGTTATCACTCGGCAAGCACAGACCTCTCTCGAAAATGTCCATGCCCACATCCACGCAGTCGCCTTCAATATAGGCATTGGTTTTGGCTCTGCCATTGCCTTCTCTTGTGATAAACGGATTCATTCGGAAAAGTGGCTGTTCGTGCATCGGCTTCCAGATCGGACGGCCTTCCGCATTGTACTTTGCCAAAGTTTCCAAAATCTCTGTCGGGCAGCTCTTGCCCGGTTCGCTGATGTAGAGTGCTTTCTGTTCACCACGAACCTGCTGGCACATCGCATCCTTGTCAATCAGCAAACAGGACAGCCAAAAGTTCGGCTCGCTGTTCTTCTCATCGTAAGGATTCATCTGCACCGGAAGGTCTTTCAATCCTTCCTTGTAGCGCATATAGATTGCTTTCTTCTGTGCAATATGTTCTTCCAGATACGGAATCTGCCCACGCACAACTCCGGCGATCACATTGCTCATGCGGTAGTTATAGCCCAGCTCCTCATGCTGATACCACGGTGCGGCTTCCCGGCTTTGGGTTGACCACTTGCGTACCTTCTCGGCATCTGCCTTGGAATCGGTGAGGAACATTCCACCGGACGAACCGGTAATGATCTTGTTTCCATTGAAACTGATGCAGCCGTAATCGCCAAAGCTGCCGGTTTCTTTTCCTTTATATGTAGCACCCAAGGATTCCGCTGCATCTTCAACGATCACAGCTCCGTGGGCAGTTGCTATCTTCTTGATTTCATCAATCTTGCCCGGTGTTCCATACAGATGAGCTACTACAATCACCTTGACATCCGGGTAAATCTCAAATGCTTTTTCCAGTGCCACCGGGTCCATATTCCAGGTGTCACGCTCGGTATCAATGAAAACAGGGATACCACCCTCATAAACCACCGGGTTCACCGTGGCATCGAAAGTGACATCGGAACAGAAAATTTTTCTATTGCTCAGCGCCCCTTTTCCAATTTCGGGCTGACCATACATGGCTTCCCCGGCAAGCTTCATGGCAAGATGGAGAGATGCCGTTCCTGCCGATAATGCGACTGCATATCGTACACCAATCATTTCAGCAATCAATCGCTCTACTTCGTTAATATTCTTTCCTACCGTGGACATCCAGTTTGTTTCATACGCTTCGGTAACGTACTTCAATTCGTCACCGTGCATGGTCGGAGAAGCCAACCAGACCTTATTTTCAAATGGAGTAATCATTTGTTTTTTGCCTTTCCTTTTCCGTTTTATCTATGCCATATGATACGTCGTCACAATCGCCGCCACCCGTTCCTTCATGTCCTCTTTGTTCTTATAAGCAGCCTCCAGAAGTTCATCCAGCTCCTTCAGAAACTCTTCAATATCAAAGGGGATCGGGCAGCCGATATGGATCAGATTATTTTTTGTCTTCTTTAAGCCTTCCTCAGCCATCAGCTTTTCTTCAAAAAGCTTCTCGCCCTTTCTCAGGCCTGAATATTCAATCTTAATATCCACGTCCGGCGTATAACCGGACAGTCTGATAAGGTTCCGGGCAAGGGTGTCAATCTTCACCGGCTCTCCCATATCCAGTACAAAGATTTCTCCACCCTTTGCATAAGTTCCTGCAAGAAGGACAAGGCTCACTGCTTCCGGGATCGTCATAAAATACCGGATGATATCCGGATGTGTTACCGTTACCGGACCACCTGCCTCAATCTGTTTCTTGAAGAACGGAACCACGGATCCATTGCTGCCAAGTACGTTCCCAAAACGCACTGCAACAAATTCCGTCGTTGATGTTTTTAAGGCTTCTGTGATTTCCTCGTTTGTGATTACCTCGTTCATAATCCCATGGGTAAACAGCTGAGGTATTTCATAGGCTTTTCCCTCTCTGATCTTTGAGTCAAATGCCTGTATGATCATTTCGCAAAGACGCTTGGAAGCCCCCATGATATTCGTAGGATTCACTGCCTTATCCGTACTGATCAGGACAAATTTCTTACAGCCATGTACCATGGCCGCATATGCGGTTTTGTAGATTCCCATGGCATTGTTTTTCACCGCCTCACAGGGACTGTCCTCCATCAGAGGTACATGCTTGTGGGCTGCCGTATGATATACGATCTCCGGACGAAACTCTTCAAACACCTGGAACATCTTCCGGCTGTCCCGGATGGAGCCGATAACCACATCCAGTTTCAGCTCCGGATATTTTTTTCTTAATTCCTGCTGGATGTCATAAGCGTTGTTTTCATAAATATCCAGAAGGATCAGCTGCTTCGGATTGTGAGCCGCTACCTGTCTTGCGATTTCTGATCCAATGGACCCCACTCCGGTAACAAGAACCGTTTTTTCACTGATGTAATCAAAAACCTCTGTCATATCCGTTTTAATCGGAGGTCTTCCAAGTAAATCTTCTATCTGAACCGGCTTCATTTTGCTTACCAGGACCTCTCCATTACACAGCTGATAAATTCCTGGAAGGTTCATCAATTCACAGGAGGTTTCGTTGCATATGCGAAGGATTTCCCGCTTATCCTCCGGTTTTGCGCTTGGAATCGCCACATATATTTTTTCAATGGAAAACTTCTTTACAGCCTCCATGATTCTTTCTCTGCCGCCAAAAACCGGAACATTGTCAATATATCTGCCCCACTTGTTTTTGTTATCGTCAATAAAGCAGTATACTTTTTTGTTAAGCTCTTTCGCATTCCTGATATCACGAAGAATCATCTGGCCGGCTTCTCCTGCACCAATGATCATCACTCTTTTTTCTACAATATCAACATTCTTCCGCCCCCTCAAAAGAAGGATAAAACGATAGGAGAAACGAATTCCCAGAGTGAGGGTAAACTGGATCATGATCCCGAATATATAATAAGAAACAGGCATCCTTTTCATAGCCAGCGAAATAAAGATCATATATGTCAGTCCGGTGATCACAGTAGCAAGAATCATTCTGAGCAGTTCTGCATAGCTTGCAAAACGCCAGATACTCTTATAGAGTCTCAGTACATAAAATACAGCAATGCAAAAAACAGCATAAATCAGAATGGAGCTGTAATAGGTCTGGAAATATGTCGGTTCAATTTCACTGAACTGGCAGTCAAACCGTATCCATAAGCCCACAAAATAGCCTATGGCGATCGCCAGAAAATCATAAATCATCAACAGCAGGGTAACCACCTGCCAATGCTCCAGTTTCTTTTTCATCGGTTTTGAATCTCCTCTCAATTTAAGCAATAAAACATCAGATAAATACGCGCAATAATCCCGTTATTGAAAACCGGAAGTTACAGCTGATGCCGGACTCCTGTTTTTGTGCAGGCACACGAAAACAGGCATAAAGCAACCATTATCCAATGCTCTATCCCGTTACTCTTAGCTTTTGAGTTTGTATTTATTTTTTTGTAATTCAATTTCTTTTTCTTCCTTCCCCTACTGTTTTACACACACCTCGAATGATGATTCTTTCAGCCACTCTCCTCATTCAGTGCCTCTTTTTCATAAGTGTTAACTTACATAGACTATAGCATAATCTAAATTATGTGTAAATATGTCAAGATATACAAAATCCGGAGGTAAAAAGTCCAAGCATTTTGTGCTAAAATACTCTATATTTCTACAATTAAAAGGCAATCATGCTGCCCCCATAAAACAATATCCTCCTTACTGAATCCCACGCACTTTGTCTGTATCCAGTTCTTCCAGGAAAGCCTCAATGTAAAGAATCTCATCATGACGGTCTTTTCCGCTTTTTTCTTCTCTTTGAAATTCAAGGGCAAGAGCTTTTAGGTGATCTCGGACATTGTCTATCGCTTCCTTATCTCCACGAAATCCATAATAGATCCTTCTGGCGGCTTCGTTCTCTGTAAGTTGAAAGGCAGCTGCATAAAGCTTATGCTGCAAAAAAGACTTTCATATATAATTTATGTACAAAATAAAGATTACTATCTGCATTACACAAACAGATGCCGCAGGTTATGGGAAAATACTTTTTGCGGAAGGACATCGGCATTCCTGTCCGATCAAAAATCCACAAAAATCTGACAGGGTGGTTTCTGTTATCTTTTCATTCATATCTGCATCCTCCTGAACGATTGACTTCTCTTATAGGATAATCTTAATCATTCCCTGAAAAACAGATAAAATTCTTTTTTCCATATAAGAAAAAACCTCTGAACATCCAATCTGTCCAGAGGTATTATCTGTTCTTTATCAGTTTTTAAAGCTGTGGATCGGAGCAGGGATTCTTCCTCCGCGGTCAACAAATGCTTCACAGGAGAAGGAATTTACCGGCATGATCGGCGCATAACCCAGGAGTCCGCCGAATTCTACAGTTTCGCCAACGCCCTTGCCGATCACAGGGATCACGCGGACAGCCGTTGTTTTCTGGTTGATCATACCGATTGCTGCCTCATCTGCGATCAGACCGGAAATGGTAGATGCCTTCGTATCTCCCGGAATGGCGATCATATCCAGTCCTACGGAGCAGACGCAGGTCATGGCTTCCAGTTTTTCCAGAGAAAGAGCGCCAAGATTTACTGCATCGATCATTCCCTGATCCTCACTGACCGGGATGAAAGCGCCGCTTAAGCCACCTACTGCTGCAGATGCCATAACACCGCCTTTTTTCACCTGATCATTCAGAAGTGCAAGAGCTGCTGTTGTTCCCGGAGCTCCTACTCTCTCAAGTCCGATCTCCTCAAGGATCTCTGCCACACTGTCTCCAATGGCAGGAGTCGGGGCAAGGGAAAGGTCTACGATACCAAAAGGAACACCAAGGCGTCGGGAGGCTTCCCGGGCAACCAGCTGGCCTACGCGGGTAACCTTAAAGGCTGTTCTCTTGATCATCTCGCAAAGAGTTTCAAAATCCTTACCGCGTACCTTCTGAAGGGCAGTCTTTACAACGCCCGGTCCGCTGACGCCTACATTGATGATACAGTCAGCTTCTGTCACACCGTGGAAAGCGCCCGCCATAAACGGGTTGTCATCCGGTGCATTGCAGAATACCACCAGTTTGGCACAGCCAAGAGAGTCCTGATCCCGGCTTGCTTTTGCAGTCTCCAGGACGATCTCTCCCATAAGTCTGACTGCATCCATATTGATACCGGTTCTGGTAGAACCTACATTTACAGAGCTGCACACCCGCTCAGTAACGGCAAGAGCCTGAGGAATGGAACGGATCAGGAGTTCTTCTGCCGGAGTCATTCCCTTGCTTACCAGAGCAGAATAGCCTCCGATAAAGTTTACGCCTACTGTTTTGGCCGCTCTGTCCAGGGTTTTTGCTATGGAAACAAAATCCTCTGTGGAACGGCAGGCAGCACCGCCTATCAGTGCGATAGGGGTAACAGAAATACGTTTGTTCACAATGGGAATCCCATACTCCATTGCGATCTTGTCACCGGTTTCTACCAGGTTTTCTGCGTATTTTGTGATTTTATTGTAAATATTTTCGTTTACCTTTTCCAGATCACTGTCAATACAGTCCAGAAGGCTGATCCCCATAGTGATGGTACGAACGTCAAGGTTTTCCTGCTCGATCATCTTATTGGTCTCATTTACTTCAAACATGTTAATCATATGCTGCTGTCTCCTTAGAAATGTAAATAGTATGCAAATACCTCTTCTCTCACTAGATTCTGTGCATCTTGTTGAAGATATCCTCATGCTGGCAGTGGATCACCACTCCGATACTGTCACCAAGCTCGTTCAATTCTCTGGCAAGAGATGCACTGTCTTTTGCAGATGCGCTGGTATCTGTTACCATCATCATGTTAAAATAGCCCTGTACGATGGTCTGGGTAATATCAAGAATGTTCACATTGTTGTCAGCCAGATAGGTACATACCTTTGCAATAATTCCTACTGTGTCATTTCCTACTACTGTGATGATTGTTTTTTTCATGGTATTTGATCCTCGTCTTTCTATACGGTAACTGCCTCGGAAGCAAAGTCCCGTTTCGCCACCTGAATTTTAAAATCCTTTGATTTATAAGGGTTGTCTCCCAGTGTTACCTCTGAACATACCGTCTCATAAGCCAGTTCCTCGTAGTTGTTTTCCCGGCTTAAGTGACCCAGGAAGATTGCTTTCATGTTGTCATGAAGAAGCCTGCACAAAAGTCTTCCTGCGTTTTCATTGGAAAGATGTCCCCGGTCTCCCAGGATCCTCTGTTTCAGATAATATGGATATTTGCCCACCTGAAGCATCCGGATATCATGATTTGCCTCCAGAAGCAGAGCATCCAGATCCTGCAGATTTTCGATAATGTAGTCATTATACTTCCCAAGGTCTGTTGCGATGCCTACAGAATGTGTGCCACATTCCAGACGATATCCCACCGGCTGTGCCGCATCATGAGAAATGGTAAAGGGCTTTACCTTCAAATCCTTGATAAGAAACGGTTCGTCTTCCCGGATTTCATGAAAAATACCTTCCGGGATCTTTCCCAGAGATCCGGAACGGACCATGGCATCCACCGTCCCGCCTGTGGCATAAATCGGAATCCCGTATCTCCGCGCGATCACTCCCAGTCCTTTGATATGATCGGAATGTTCGTGTGTGATCAGTATTCCGTCAATGTCTCTCCCTGTAAGCTCCAGACTGTTCAGTCCTGTTTCCATCTTTTTTCCGCTGATGCCGATATCCACCAGCACATGCGCACATTCCGAACCTACATAAATGCAGTTGCCGCTGCTTCCGCTGGCTATGCTGCAAAGTCTCATAATTTCTTTATCCCTTCTTCGATCTGTCTGTATGTGTCCTGCGGACATCCGTTGTTTTTTATCACATAGTCTGCATGCGAAAAAAAGAAATCGTCTGATGCCTGACGGGCAATGATATTCTCTGCTTTTTCACGGCTGTAGCCCCTGTCTGCCATAAGGCGGCAGATCCGGATCTCACTGTCTGTATGCACATACCAGATTTTGTCACAGAATACGTCATAATGATCCTCAAGAAGAAGAGCCGCCTCCACAACAAACAGCTTACAGCCTTTTTCCCTTTCTTCCTGTATTTTTTCCAGTATCCGGGACTTAACCGCCGGATGGATGATCCCATTTAATTTCTGACGCATTTCCTCATTACAGAATACTACATCAGAAACCCTCTTCCGGTCAATGGTTTTGTCGTTTTTTATCACTTTTTTTCCAAACAGTTCCACAACCTGATCATAGCACCTCTGTCCCGGTTCCATGACCTGATGTCCAACCCGGTCTGCCTGTACGACACAGGCGGACAAATGCTCTTCCAGATAATCCAGAACCGTACTTTTGCCTGCGCCCACTCCACCGGTCAGTCCAATTATCTTCATCTTTTTCTGTTCTCCTGTCATTTCGCCTCGTACCAGCTTTCTCCCTGATGCATATCCACCTCAAGCTCCACGGCAAGCTGTGCCGCTCCCTTCATTTCTTCCTGAAGAATCCTGGAAACCTCCGGGATCTCCTCTTTTTTGGTTTCAATAAGAAGTTCGTCATGAACCTGAAGCACAAGACGGGACTGCAGTCCTTCTCTGTTCAGCCTTTCATGGACACGGTTCATGGCAATCTTGATGATATCTGCGGCGGTTCCCTGGATCGGGGAATTCATCGCCACACGTTCTCCGAAGGATCTCTGCATGAAATTGCTGGATTTCAGTTCCGGTACCGGACGTCTTCTTCCGAACATGGTGGAAACATAGCCTTTTTCCCTGCCTTCCTCCACCATTCCGTCAAGGAATCCCTTGATCCGGGGATAAGACTCAAAATATTTTTCGATATAGTCGGCAGCTTCTTTGCGGGTGATGCTCAAATCCTGGCTCAGCCCAAAAGAGCTGATTCCGTATACAATGCCGAAGTTCACTGCCTTGGCGTTTCGTCTCTGAAGGTCTGTAACCTGATCAAAAGGAATGTGGAACACCTGAGAAGCAGTAAGTCTGTGGATATCCTGCGCTTCCCTGTATGCCTGGATCAGTTTTTCATCTCCGGACATATGTGCCAGAACACGCAGCTCAATCTGCGAATAATCCGCATCCAGAAATACATAACCCTCCTCCGGTACAAAAACCTTACGGATCAGCCGTCCCAGTTCCATGCGGACAGGGATATTCTGGAGATTTGGCTCCGTACTGCTGATGCGTCCGGTTGCGGTAATGGTCTGGTTAAAGGTGGAATGGATCCTTCCGTCCTCCTCGATCACAGCCCCCAGTCCGTCTGCATAGGTGGATTTCAGCTTTGTAAGCTGTCTGTATTCCAGTATGTCGCTGACGATCGGCTGTTCCGGGGCAAGCTTCTCCAGAATGTCCGCTGCTGTAGAATAACCGGTTTTTGTTTTTCTGCCTCCGGGAATCCCCATTTTTTCAAAAAGGATCACACCCAGCTGCTTAGGAGAATTGATATTAAACTCTTCTCCTGCTTTTTCATAGATCAGCTTTTCCAGCTCCCGGATCCTGACACTGAGTTTTTCTCCATAGGCCTTTAATTCTTCACCTTTTACCCGGATTCCCCATTTTTCCATGGAATCCAGCGTAAATACAAGCGGAAGCTCGATTTCTGTATAAACCTGCCACATGCCGCTTTCATGAAGCGCCTCCTGTACCGGTTCTCTGGCTGCCAAAGCAGTAAAGGCCTCATAGCAGGCAAGGATTCCCGGTTTTTCTGAAGAAGCTTCCCAGGCCTTTGCAAAGGTCATTTTTCCCAGAAGCTCTTCTCTGGAAGGAAGGCTCATTCCATTCAGGTACTCTCTGGCGATGTCCTCATAAGTGTAGGAAGATTTCAGAGGATTCAGAAGATAGGCTCCGATGCCCATATCAAACACCTGTGAAGTATTCCCGAGGTGAACGTGTTTCAACAATGCCTTGATATCCATAGCAGAAATACGAATGTGGCTTCCAAGCTCGGACAGCTTGCCGCAAAGGTACTCACCGGTCATGAGCCCCTCTGCCGGAAGGTAGTAGACCTCATCTTTTTCCAGAGCAACTCCCAGTCCGTATATCTGCTCTCTGTCTGCGATCAGTGAGATACCGATCTCTGTTTTTTCTGCTGCTTTGGCAAAAAGCTTCTCTGCTCCGCCCAGATCGGCACAGGTAAAAAAGCTCTGCTCCATAGTGCTTTCCGGAGCAGCCTCTGTATCAAAACGCCCCAGGAGATTTTTGAATTCCAGACGGCGGCAAAGCTCGTAAGCCTCCGGTGTATAGAGATTTCCAAGTCTTGCTTCCTCATAGGAATATTCCAGAGGACTTTCTGTATTAATAGTCGCCAGGGTTTTACTGAGGACTGCCATATCGTAATGATCCCTCAGAGATTCCCGAGCCTTGTTGGGTTTGACCTCCTCCAGATGATCATGTGCGTTTTCGATAGAGCCGTACTGAACGATCAGTTTGGTGGCTGTCTTTTCCCCAACTCCCGGAATCCCCGGGATATTGTCAGAGGAATCTCCCATCAGAGCCTTCAGTTCAATGATCTGAGGAGGAGTCACCTGATATTTTTCAATGACCTCTTTTGTATGAAAATCCTCAATGGTGGTTTTTCCCCTTGAAGTTTTTGGAAGACGGATCAGAACCTTTTCTGTGGCAAGCTGAAGAAGGTCCCTGTCACCGGAAAGTATGGTCACATCCATTCCCTGTGCCTCACTTCTTCTGGCAAGTGTGCCAAGAAGGTCATCTGCCTCATAGCCCCCCATGGAAACAGTTTTTACTCCCATGGCAGTCAGCATTTCCCGCATAAGCGGTACCTGTTCTACCAGTTCAGAAGGCATTCCTTTACGGGTTCCCTTGTAAGCATTAAATATTTTGTGCCGGAAGGTTGGCTCATGAAGATCAAAAGCCACAGTCAGATAATCCGGTTTTTCCTCCTCCAGTATGCGAAACATAATATTCAGAAATCCGTACACAGCTCCCGTATGCTGTCCTTCTGAATTCGTCAGGTCCGGCAGTCCGTAAAACGCGCGGTTTAAAATACTGTGTCCGTCGATCAGTAAAATCTTTTCGCTCAAATCTATGTCCTCCTGCTGTTATCTTTTTACCAAAATCTTTTTATTTCAAATATTACAAAAACAAGAAAAATAATCAAAATGCCGGAAAGAAGAATCGTTAAAGTTCCTCCGGCAAGCTGCATACATCTTCTGTTGTGAATATATCTTCTGGATTTCCGGATATCCTGTTCCAGAAGACTCTGAAAATCAAGAGTAGAACCATCTTCCTGTTCATCCAGCTGTTGTGTAACTTTATTCACGATAAAGTATGTTTCAAGCTCATCATAACAAGAGGAACAATGTTCAATATGATCCAGAAATTCCTCCAGCTCATCTGTTTTTAACGTGTGATTGATATATCTGGCCACCATACTTTCTGCTGTTCGGCAGTCCAGTTCGTTTATCTGTCCTTTTCTGGTCATATGATTCCCTCCTGATCCGTTCCTTTTATCATATCATAAAAAAAGGTGATCCTCAACGTATTTCGCCGGAATCACCTTTTGTATTCATTCATGCCTGACTGCAGTGTTTAACAGCAGTGATCACTCTTCTGTTTTCTGAACAGTCTCAGCTTCTGCCTCTGTTCCTGTGTTCTCCTCTTCAGCACCTTCCGTCTTTTCTGCTGATGCTGTAATTGCTGCCGGAGGTGCCTGCAGGATATTCATAAACTCATCACCTGTAATCGTCTCATGTTCATACAGGTACTGAGCCAGTTCATGAAGCTTGCCGATATTGTCCTGAAGGATCTGAAGCGCCTTCTGGTGCTGTTTCTTCACAAGCTCTACAACCTTTTTATCTATAAGCGTCTGTGTTTCAAAGGAGCATGCAAGAGTGGCATCTCCTCCAAGATACTGGTTGCTGACGTTTTCCATGGCAACCATGTCAAAATCGTCACTCATACCAAAACGTGAGATCATTCCCCTGGCGATCTTCGTAGCCTGTTCAATATCATTGGATGCTCCAGTAGTGATCGAATGGAAAATCAGCTCCTCTGCCGCACGACCTCCGGTAAAGGTAGCAATCTTGTTTTCCAGTTCCTCTTTTGACATCAGGAAATGTTCTTTTTCATCTACCTGCATGGTATAGCCCAGAGCTCCAGAGGTACGAGGAATAATGGTGATCTTGTGTACCGGCGCTGATTCTGTCTGCTTGGCAGCAACAAGGGCATGACCGATCTCATGGTAGGAAACGATCAGCTTCTCTTTATTGGACAGTACGCGGTTCTTCTTCTGATAACCTGCGATAACTACCTCGATACTCTCTTCAAAATCTGCCTGTGTAGCAAATTTACGTCCGTCACGAACTGCTCGAAGTGCAGCTTCATTGACAATATTGGCAAGTTCCGCTCCGGATGCTCCTGCAGCTGCCTTTGCGATATCATCAAACCGTACCGTATCCGCGATTTTGATCTTCTTTGCATGAACCTTCAAAATTTCCTCTCGTCCCTGCAGATCCGGAAGCTCTACCGGAATTCTTCTGTCAAAACGTCCCGGACGAAGAAGCGCCGGATCAAGAGAATCCGGTCTGTTGGTAGCTGCCAGGATTACCACTCCCTTGGAGCCGTCAAAACCGTCCATCTCTGTCAGAAGCTGGTTCAGTGTCTGCTCACGCTCGTCATTTCCCCCGGAAAAGCCTGCGCCGTCACGTTTCTTACCAATGGTATCAATCTCGTCAATAAATACAATACACGGGGCTTTTTCGTTAGCCTGCTTGAAAAGGTCACGAACCTTGGCTGCGCCCATACCGACAAACATTTCCACAAATTCAGATCCGGAAATAGAGAAGAACGGAACTTCCGCCTCTCCTGCCACTGCTTTTGCAAGAAGTGTTTTACCGGTTCCCGGAGGGCCTACAAGAAGTGCACCTTTCGGCATGGAAGCTCCGATTTCTGTGTATTTCTGAGGATTATGAAGATAATCCACGATTTCAGTCAGAAGTTCCTTGGCTTCATCTTCACCTGCCACATCAGAAAATTTGATTCCTGTAGAAGATTTTACATAAACCTTTGCATTGCTCTTTCCAAAGGACATAGCACCTCCCGGTCCCCCATTGCCCATAGATGACAACATTTTTTTGCTGAGCCAGCGTCCCAGGAAAATAAAGATTCCAATAGGAATGATATAGCTGAGGATCAGCGTCAGGAAAATGGACGGACTTTCCGGAAGCACCTCATCCATTACTACATTCGCATCCAGAAGACGATTTACCAGATCCGGGTCATCCATCTGAACCGTTTTGCAGGTAAGCTTGTTTCCGGTCTTCGGTGAGATCACCTCATAATAAATGTATCCTTCTTCTATGGTTGCCTTTGTTACATTGCCTTTTTCCACACTTTTAATAAAAGTGGAATAATCTGTTTTCTCAACACTCCGCTCCTGTATTGCCGGAACAACCAGAATGTTCAAAAGAACAATGAGCACACCTACAATGATATAATACACATAAAGCGGTCGCTTTGTAGGCGTTTTGTCAGGTTTTTTGTCGCCTAGTTTCATATATTGTCTATCCTCCATCCCTGCTGCATCATATCGGATATCCTACTTAATTATCATATCCTTATATGCATAAAGTTATTTACCAAAAGTAACATACCACCTTTTTCCTTGAAATTCAATGTTCTTCCTGTGAAATATTATAAATTTTTCATAAAGAATCCAAAAAAGACAAATTTCTTCTTGCAGAATCCAGACCAATATGTTATTATACTTCTTGGTTCATGTGCCGCTGTGGCGGAATTGGCAGACGCACTTGACTCAAAATCAAGCGGGTAACACCGTGCCGGTTCGAGTCCGGCCAGCGGCATGAATATAAGACTGTTGAGTTTTCTCAGCAGTCTTTTTTTATGGAAAAGACCGGATGCATAAGCACATCCGGTCTCTGTTTTCTATTATTTCAGTCTGTCTGCATCCTCAAGAAGCTTTTCGTAAACAGGAAAGCAGTCAAAGGTTGCAAAATAATCCTTCGGTGTCTCTGCTCTGCGGATCAGCTGGAAGCTTCCATCCTCATGAAGAAGGATTTCCGCTGATTTCAGCTTGCCATTGTAGTTGTATCCCATCGCAAAGCCATGTGCTCCCGTATCATGGATCACAAGGAGATCTCCCTTATCAATCTTTGGAAGATAACGGTCAATGGCAAACTTGTCGTTATTTTCACAGAGAGACCCCGTAACATCATAAAGATGGTCGCAGACCTCCTGCTCCTTTCCCATAACCGTAATGTGATGATATGCTCCGTACATGGCCGGGCGCATCAGGTTTACCGCACAGGCATCTACTCCGATATATTCCTTATGTGTATGCTTTTCGTGAATGGCCTTTGTTACAAGGCAGCCATAAGGTCCCATCATAAAACGTCCCAGCTCGGTATAAATCGCAACGTCTCCCATTCCTTCCGGAACAAGGACTTCTTCGTAAACTTTGCGGACACCCTCACCGATCACACGGATATCATTTGGGCTCTGATCCGGGCTGTAGGGAATACCGATACCGCCGGAAAGATTGATAAAGCTGATATGTGCTCCTGTTTCCTTCTGAAGCTTCACCGCAAGCTCAAACATGATCTTTGCAAGCATAGGATAATATTCGTTTGTTACCGTGTTGCTGGCAAGGAACGCATGGATACCGAAATTTTCTGCACCCTTCTCTTTCAGGATACGAAACGCCTCAAAAATCTGCTCTGTTGTCATTCCGTATTTGGAATCTCCAGGATTGTCCATGATATCATTGCTGATCTTGAACAGTCCGCCCGGGTTATAACGGCAGCTGATGGTTCTGGGAATTTTGCCCACAGAACGCTCTACAGCCTCAATGTGGGTGATATCGTCCAGATTGATGATGCCGCCGATCTCATCTGCATAACGGAACTCCTCTTCCGGTGTGTCGTTAGAGGAAAACATCACTTCCCCCTCTTTGCAGCCTAAAGCTTTGGCCATCATCAGCTCTGTCATGGAAGAACAGTCGCAGCCGCAGCCATACTCCTGAAGGATTTGAATCAGATAAGGGTTCGGAGTTGCTTTTACTGCAAAAAACTCCTTAAATCCTTTATTCCATGCAAATGCTTCCTTCAGCGCTTTTGCGTTCTCACGGATTCCTTTTTCATCGTAAAGATGAAAAGGTGTGGGAAATTCAGCTTCGATCTCTCTCAGCTTTTCCAATGTCACAAATGGTATTTTTTTCATAATAATTCTGTCTCCTCGTCTGGTGTTTTTTCCTCGTTTGTTTACTTCACATGTTCATGTGTAAACAGATGATCCTGACAGTATTCGTAATTGCCGTTGCATTTAGAGCAGAAACGGAATTCCAGATTTGGATCATCCAGTTCTGTCCGTCCACAGATGGCACATTTATGCTTGGCAACACTTCCTCCTGTTGCAGGATTCACACGGCTCTGGGCCATGGCTTTTTTGAATTCTCTTCGCCTTTTCACTTCCTTTGGCCGGAATCGGTACATACTGATACCGCTGAGGAAAAACAAAACAAAATTCAAAAAGGATGCTATAATAGGCACGGTCATCACCCATGCACCGAGTCGTAAATAATAGATGATATTATACAGAATGATCGCTCCGTATACCCATCCCATCCATTTCATCTTGATAGGAATCACAAACCACAGAAGGAGCTGCATATTCGGGTAGCAGGCTGCATAAGCCAGAAAAACAGACATGCTTACATAATAGGTTGTAAACACAGTGCCTACCAGATAAACTCTGCCGGTAAAGAAATAGGTCAGAAAAGCCCCAATCAATACAAACAGAAGTCCGGAAAAAATATACAGGTTATACCGGAAGGTTCCCCAGGTACGTTCCAGAGAATTTCCGATCGGGTAATAAAAAAAGAAAATGGAAATCACAAACAATAAAAAGTTACCAGTCTGCGGGGGATAAATCACCCATGTAACCAGTCTCCAGATCTGTCCTTTCAGAATCATTGCCGGCTCAAGGCTCAGCATATTCAGCATACCCGGATTCAGGATCATCAAAAGATACCCCAGCACATAACAGATCACCATATACATGGTAAGGTTCGGAATTCCATATCTTCCGAATTTGCGTTCCAGCTTGTCAATCCAATTCATAAAATCACTTATCTCCTTTTACATCAGAAATATTTCTTTTTTGACAGCACAAATGCAGCGATCACACTGAGTGCAATGGATATCAGAATAACGATCAGGAACCCCCATGGTGTCTTGGAGAACGGCATTCCTGCGGCACTTAAGTTCATTCCGTAAGCGCTGAAAATAATAGTCGGAATACTCATTACGATAGTGATCACAGAAAGTATCTTCATCACATCGTTCAGATTGTTGGAGATAACGGAGGCAAAAGCGTCCATCATGCTTCTGAGAATTCCGCTGTAGATATTCGCCATCTCAATAGCCTGGGTATTCTCAATGATAACATCCTCCAGAAGCTCCGTATCCTCCGGATATTTCTTGATGCTCTCAATCTTGATCAGCTTCTCCAGCACAGCTTCATTGGATCGCAGGGAAGTGGTAAAATACACCAGGGATTTCTCCAGTTCCAAAAGTTCGATCAGCTCCTGGTTCCTGGGAGAAAGATGCAGTTTCTCTTCTACCTGTTCACTCTTTTTATCTATGATACGCAGGTATCGCAGATACATACTGGCATTCCGGTAAAGGATCTGCAGAATAAAACGCGTTTTCATATAGGTAAAAAAGTTTCTGACACGTCCTTCCATAAACCGGGTCAGAACCTGGGTATCTTCCAGGCAGACAGTAAAAATCATCTTATCCGTCACAATAATACCCAGAGGAATGGTTCCATACCAGTCTTTGTCATTTCTCTCCTCGATCATAGGCACATCCACCAGTATCAGGGTATAATCATCCTCCACTTCAATACGGGAACGCTCTTCCTCATCCAGAGGGGCTCTGAGATCGTCTACCTCGATCTGAAACCGTTCAGAAATTTCAAAAATTTCTGTTGCAGTAGGATTGGTTAATGCAATCCAGCATCCATCCTGCGGTTCCTGTATTTCATGAATAGCCCCGTCAGATGTCCGAAACATTCTTATCACGATTCTGCTCCCCTTTCCACTCTCGTATGTCCCGGAAAAATGCCGGAACACCCTCACACAAAAATATAACTTACATTATAAGTTGTACCGTCTCCTTTGTCAATTCCAATCCCTTTACATTACAGTAATTTTATATTTTTCGATTTCCTCCTGAAAAAATACGTTTCGTACATCATAAAATACATTTTCCAAAAGCCAGAAATCTTGTCCTTGGTTTTTGTTTATGCTATAATAAGGGCACTTAATAAATTCAGCCAGTACGACAAACAAACTGAATTTGCAGAATCAGGAGGCAATCAGAATGGACAATAAAAAATATGTGGCATATGTGGGTACTTATACTCACGGATCCAGCAAGGGGATCCAGGTTTATGATGTCGATGTGGAAAAAGGTACTCTGACAGAGAGAAACGAAGTAGAGGTCAGCAACTCCTCCCACACCGCCATCTCCAAAAACGGACTTTTTCTCTATTCGATCGAGGACGAGGGCGTAGCTGTTTTTAAACGTGACGAAAACGGCGATCTCACCAGAATCAACAGCGTGGATATCGATGGGATGAGAGGCTGCTTCCTTGCAACAGATGTAGACGGAAAATATCTTTACGTTGCCGGTTACCATGACGGTAAAGTAACTGTTGTGCATACGCACCGGGATGGTCGTCTGGGCAGTCTGATGGATGGTGTATTCCATAAAGGACTGGGAAGCGTTGCCGAGCGCAACTTCCGCCCTCATGTAAACTGTGTCCGCCCAACTCCCGACAATAAATATCTCTGTGCCGTAGATAACGGGATCGACCAGGTAAAAATTTACCGGATCAATAAAAGACGTCATAAGCTGGAGCTTGTGGATATTCTCCGCTGCCCAAGAGAAAGCGGCCCAAGAATCATCCGTTTCAGCGCAGACGGACGTTTCGCTTACATTCTCTTTGAATTAAGCAATGAGATCAAAGTATACAGTTATGACGGCAGCGGTCATCTTCCGGAATTCGAGCTGATCCAGAGCATCTCCACACTCCGGAAAGAAAACGATAAGGATGCCATTCACAATGCTGCCTCCGGACTTGCACTGGCACCTGACGGAAAACATCTTTTCTGTACCACAGCAGGAGAAAATTCCGTTTCCATGTATGAGATCGATCAGAAAACCGGTCTTCTGGAAAAGAAATTCAATCTTCCTATCAGCGGTGATTATCCAAAGGATCTGGTGATTTTCCCGGACAATCAGCACATCGCAGTTGCCAACCATGCAAGCAACACGATCACCGTATTCCGTGTAGACTATGAAAAAAATATCATTGTCATGAACGATAAGCCACACAAAGTAGAAACACCTAACAGCATCCATATCTGGCCGGTACCGGAAAAACCAGAGAAAAAGAAACCGGAAAAATCCGAATAAGCTCTTTATGAAAAAAGACTGATAAACGATGGAGTTTTGTACCGCCTCATTTATCAGTCTTTTATCTTTTGTTTAATTACGTTCTGACTCCTCCGGAATCCTGCATACCTCGATCCAGCCTTTGCTTCCGGAAAGCTGTTCCAGTTCTTCCGGTGTCAGTTCCACTGCACTGTTGGAGCTTCCGCAGGCAGGATATATCTTCTCAAATCTTTTCAGGGAAACATCCAGATATACATCTACACCTTCATGTATGCCAAAAGGGCATACCCCGCCGATATCATGTCCGATCTGTTCATGCACTTCCTCCGGTGTAAGCATCTTCGCTTTTTTGTGGAAATACCCCTTATATTTTCCGTTATTAATTTTTGCATCCCCGGCACAAATGATCATTACCGGCTGCTCCTCTACCTTAAAGGTCAGAGATTTTGCGATTTTTTCCGGCTCCGTCCCTACTGCCAGTGCTGCCAGTTCCACTGTTGCGCTGGATACTTCAAACTCTCTGATCCGGTCTCCGTATCCCCGCTGCTCCAGATATTCCTTTGCTTCTTTTAATGCCATAATTATGCTTCCCTCCTGAAAACCACCTGATTTTCTTTTATTGTCTGCAGAACCCGAATGTCCGCCAGCTGATCTTTTTCTGCTTTCAGAGGATCTTTATCCAAAATTACAAAGTCCGCCATTTTACCCGGCGCAATGGTTCCCTTTTCTGTTTCTTCATGGTACTGGTATGCACCATAAACAGTAATGGCTTTCAGAGCCTCCAGAACAGAAATTTTTTCGTCCGCACCGATGCTCTGTCCTGTTTTTGACACACGGTTTACTGCACAGGAAACTGTCCGCATCATATCCGGTGGCACCACCGGTGTATCCTGGTGGAAGGTAAACTTCATTCCATAGTCCACGGCATCTCCGGCCGGAGAAATATGCCCTCCTCTTACCGGCCCAAAGTTTTTCATATGGATATCTCCCCAGTAATAGGTATGGGCAATGAAGAAGCTGGGCATCATTCCTATATCCGCCATTCTTTTCAGCTGGTCTTTTTTTACCAGCTGGGCATGTACCATCACCGCCCGGAAAGCATCCTGACTCTCTCTTTTTTCCAGCTCCTTTTCAAACTGGGAAACATACTGCTCCGCAGCCGCGTCTCCATTGCAGTGAGCAAGAAGCTGCTGTTTCTTATCCAGAGCAAGGGCGATATATTCTCTCAGCTTTTCATCACTGTGAATGGGGTATCCCCGGTATTCCTTTTCTCCCTCATAAGGTTCCAGCATCCAGGCGGTTTTGCCCTGAGGAGAACCATCCAGAAAAATCTTATATCCGCCGATCTTCAGATGATCCTTGCAGGTTCCGGCATATTCCGGCTCCTCTTCGATCAGATCTGCCGCCGTCATGATATCCAGATAACCGACGATATCCAGCTTCAGGATTCCCATTTTTCCCGCAGCCTTCAAAAGCCGGAACAGCGGTTTCTCTACCATGCCGTCCTGTACCGTGGTGATGCCGTAGGAAGCATACAGGTTCTGCGCTTCTCCCATCAGCTTCATCAGTTCTTCCACAGAAGTCATGGGAAGTCCTGCCTGAAATTCCAGGAAGGCTTTTTCTTCCATATAACCATCGGGGGTTCTGGTTCCCGGAACCCGGCCGTATTTTCCATCTGAACGATCTTCGGTGTGTTCGTCAATTCCCTGAAGTTCCAGACCCTTACTGTTTGTCACGCCCATATGAGAGGACGCATGGATCAGAAGCACCGGATTTGTGGGGCTGATCTGATCCAGCACATATCTGTCCGGATGTCTTTCTTCCTTGAGGAAATTATGGTCGTAATTGCAGCCTACGATCCAGGCATCCTCCGTAAGATGTCTTTTTTCCTTAAAGGCCTTCATGGCAGCTACGATGTCTGCAAAATCCTTACAGCCTGACAATTCGCACTGAGTCATGGAGTTTGCCGTTCCCACAAAATGAGAATGTCCGTCAATAAATCCCGGAAGCATGACTGCGCCCCTCAGATCTACGGTCTCATCTCCGTCTGTACGAAGACTTAAAATCTCATCCCTGTCTCCTACTGCTGTGATACGGCCGTTTTCCACGCATACCGCTTCTGCATACAGGTTCTCTTCTTCCATGGTGAGAATGGTTCCATTTACATAAAAAGTTTTCATGGCAGCCTCCTTTGCATATGAAGAAAAGGGAACATCGTTTATTCTGCTCCCTTCTCTGCTTTCTATTTTTTATAAAACTCCTGCACTTTATCCAGCCGTGCATACATATTTCCAAAAAGAGCGTCCACGATCGCCAGAGCACACATAGATTCCACCACTACCACCGCTCTTGGCACGATCACAGGATCATGGCGGCCGTGGATCTCCAGAGATATGTTTTCTCCCTGATCTGTCACGGTATCCTGAGGCTGGCTGATGGACGGGGTGGGCTTAATGGCAGCCCGGAGAAGGATTTCACTTCCGTCACTGATTCCGCCCATAATACCCCCTGCATGGTTGGATGTTTTGACAATTGCACCGTCAGCAGAGATAAATCCGTCATTATCCTGGGAACCTTTCATTTTTGCCGCGTGGAAGCCTTCCCCGATCTCCACACCCTTTACGGCTCCAATGGACATGACCGCCTGTGCCAGCACAGCGTCCAGCTTCTCGAAAACCGGAGTACCAAGACCTGCCGGTACACCCTGGATCCGACACTCAATGATGCCGCCTGCACTGTCCAGATTCTTCATACACTCTTCCAGAAACTCACCTGCTTTTTTGGCTGCGGCTGCATCCGGCATATAAAAGGCATTATTGCTGATCTCTTCCGGATGAAATTCCTGAATCTCCACCGGACCAATGGACTTTGTATAAGTGCAGAAGGAAATCCCCATAGATTCCAGGATCTTAAGGGCAATGGCTCCTGCTGCCACCCTTCCCAGCGTTTCTCTTCCGGAAGAGCGTCCGCCGCCCCGGTAATCCCGGAAACCATACTTGGAATCAAAGGTAAAATCCGCATGGCCCGGACGGTAGGAATATGCAATATTCCCGTAATCCCGGGATCTCTGATCCATGTTTCTGACCATAAGGGAGATCGGAGTTCCTGTTGTCCTGCCCTCAAAAACTCCTGACAGGATTTCTACCTGATCCCCTTCTTTCCGGGCCGTGGTATAACGGCTCTGTCCAGGTTTCCGCCTGTCCAGCTGTTTCTGGATATCCTCTTCGGAAAGAGGAAGCCCTGCCGGGCAGCCGTCTACAACTGCGCCCAGAGCCTTTCCATGGGATTCCCCCCAGGTAGTTACGGTAAAATGCCGTCCGAACGTGGATTTATTCATAAATTTCTCCTTTTGCCACAACCTCTTCAAATACCTTCAGCGTCTGTTCGATCACTTCGTCTGAATGAGCGTCTGATAAGAACATTGCCTCAAACTGAGACGGAGCCAGGTGAACGCCGCCATTCAGCATGGCAAGGAAATAATTTGCAAAAGCTTTTGTGTCAGAGGTTTTTGCGGAGGTATAATCGCATACCTCTTCTTTGGCAAAGAAAATACTTCCAAGGGAGGAAATATGGTTCAGATGACAGGTAAGTCCTGCTTTTTCCGCGATCTCCTTCATTCCTTCATACAGCTTCTCGCCTTTTTTCTCAAGTCCTGTATAAACCTCAGGATGGGCATAAAGATATTTCAGCTGAGTCAGTCCTGCCGCCATGGCAACCGGATTGCCGCTTAAGGTTCCCGCCTGATAAACAGGACCGGAAGGAGAAACCATTTCCATGATCTCTTTTCTGCCGCCGTAGGCGCCTACCGGCATACCTGCGCCGATGATCTTACCGTAAGTTACTATATCCGGTGTTACGCCAAAATATTCTGCCGCTCCGCCGAAGGCAAGACGAAAGCCTGTGATCACCTCGTCAAAAATAAGAAGGGCTCCGGCTTTGTCGCAAAGCTCTCTCAGTCCCTGAAGAAATCCCTCTTTCGGAAGAACAACTCCCATATTGGCTGCCACCGGCTCCACGATCACAGCTGCCACCTGATCCGGAGCGCTCTCCAGAAGGGCACGCACACTGTCCAGATCATTGTAAACTGCAGTCATGGTATCCTGGGTACAGCCTGCCGGAACACCGGCGCTGTCCGGAACGCCGCTTGTCATCACACCGGAACCGGCACTTACCAGAAGAGCATCGCTGTGTCCGTGATAGCAGCCTGCAAATTTAATGATCTTGTCTCTTCCGGTAAAGCCTCTTGCCGCACGGACAGCACTCATCACTGCCTCTGTGCCGGAGTTTACCATACGGACCATTTCCACATGAGGAAGATGTTCGCAGATAAATTCTGCCATCTCTACCTCTACTGCTGTGGCACAGCCAAAGCTTAAGCCTTTTTCACAGGCTTTTACCACTGCTTCACGGATCTCCGGGAAATTATGGCCCAGGATCATCGGTCCCCAGGAATCAATATAGTCAATATACTCTTTTCCGTCTGCATCATAAATATGGCAGCCGTCTGCATGGTCGATAAATCTCGGTGCTTCACCGATGGCTCCATAAGCACGGACCGGACTGTTGACACCGCCCGGTATTCTCTTTACTGCACGCTGAAATAATTCTTCTGATCTGGTCATCAGCCGATTCTCCCTTCCTGAATAAATCCTGCAAGTTCTTTTGCATAATAAGTCAGATAGATCTGCACGCCTGCACGGTAAGCGCTGGCTGCCATCTCGCAGACAATCTTATCTTCTTCGATCCAGCCCATTTTTGCAGCCGCTTTTACCATGGCGTACTCACCGCTGACACTGTAGGCTGCAATGGGTACGTTGGTGGCTTTGTGAACCTCGGAAACCATATCCAGATAAGACATGGCAGGTTTGATCATAATGATGTCCGCACCCTCTTCAATATCGGTCAGAGCTTCCTTCATGCCTTCCCTTCTGTTATGGTAATCCATCTGATAGCTCTTACGGTCGCCGAATGCCGGAGCAGAACCTGCCGCGTCACGGAAAGGACCATAAAAGGCAGATGCATATTTAACTGCATAGGACATGATCGGCGTTTCCTTATGACCTGCCTGATCCAGGCATTCCCGGATAGCACGCACACGACCGTCCATCATATCCGAAGGAGCCACCATATCTGCGCCTGCCTCCACATGAGAAAGGGCTGTCTTTGCCAGGAGCTCTAAAGTCGCATCATTTTCTACCTCATGACCGCAGAGCACACCGCAGTGCCCATGAGAGGTATATTCACACATACAGACATCTGTAATGTAGTACATGTCCGGAAACTGTTTTTTCGCCTCACGAAGCGCCTTCTGAACGATTCCGTCCTGTGCGTAGGCGCCGCTTCCCACCTCATCCTTGTGATCCGGGATTCCAAACAGCATTACGCTGGACACGCCTGCTTTTGAAAGATTCTCCAGTTCATAGGGAAGCTGATCCACGCTGTAGCGGAACTGTCCTTCCATAGACGGGATTTCTTCCTTAATGTTATGTCCTTCGCGGACAAATAAAGGATAGATCAGAGAGGATTTGTCAATCCTTGTCTCTCTCACCATTTTTCTCAGTGTCTCACTGCCTCTCAGTCTTCTTGGTCTCTGGATTAAATCCATGTTTCTCACTCTCTTTCCTTTTTCTCTTTTATTTCTTCCACCAGTCGGATCAGCTCCTCAATGGTGGCCTTTTCAGCCATATAGGTTTCCATGCCAAAGGCATCTGCCGCCGCCTTTGTCTGCTTTCCGATGCAGGCTGCGGTAAGTCCGGCATAATCGTCGCTTCCCACGCTTTCTGCGAAGCCCTTTACCGTGGATGCACTGGTAAATACTACACAGTCGATCTGTTTTTTTTCAATTTCTTTCTGAATATCAATGATCTGGCTGCTTTCATAAACCGTCTCGTAGGTAGGGATATCGTCTACGATACCACCTGCATTTTCCATAAGCTTTACCAGGTTTTCATTTCCCTTCTGCGCTCTTGGAAGAAGGATGTGTTCCCCTCCCTGAAGCTGTGCCGCCAGAGCTTCTCCAAGGGAATCCCCGTCATAAACCTCCGGCATTAAATCTACCAGGAGCCCTCTGTCCTCCAGAACCTTCCGGGTACCCTGTCCGATAGCCGCAAGCTTCAGTCCAAAAAGGCTGCGGATATCTGTGTGATGCTTTTTCAGTTCCTCAAAAAAGATTTCCGCTCCGGTAGGACTGGTAAACACCGCCCACTGATATTTCCGGATCTCGTCCAGCGCCTGATAAAGTCTGCCCTGATCTTTCAGGGCTACTGTACGGATAGAAGGCAGTTCCAGAACCTCTGCCCCTTTTTCCCGGAGAAGCTCTGTGGTGCGGGAGCTTCTGTTTTTCGGTCTTGTGACCAGCACCTTCCAGCCCATAAGGGGGAGTCTTTCATACCAGCCAAACTCATCTGCCAGAGCACATACCTTTCCAACCACAATAATCGCCGGTGTTTCAATCCCCTGGCGCTTCACCTCGTTCTCCAGAGTACTTACTGCAGCAACGATTTTTTTCTGACCTGCCGTAGTTCCCTTCTGAAGAATAGCTGCCGGCATCTGCGGATCCATGCCTGCATTCAAAAGTCCCTGACAAATATCGTGAAGGGCGGCTACTCCCATGAGAAATACAAGCGTCCCTCTGGTTTCTACCAGTGCACGGAAATTAATGTCATACTCTTTTCCGGCTCTTCTGTGTCCGGTAATAATGTGAAGAGAAGAACAGAAATCCCGATGCGTCACCGGAATTCCGTTGTAAGCCGGAACTGCAAGGGAGGAAGTCACACCCGGAACCACCTCATAAGGGATTCCATGCTCTGTCAGAAGCTCCAGTTCCTCGCCGCCTCTTCCGAAAAGGAAGGGATCTCCTCCTTTCAGGCGTACCACCCGGTATCCCTTCTGCGCTTCCCGAAGAAGCACCTGATTGATCTCCTCCTGTGGAAGCGTATGCTTATCTGCGCGCTTGCCTACATAGATCAGACGGGCAGAATCCGGAATCTTTGTCAGAACTCCCTGCCCAACCAGACTGTCATAGACCACTACCTCTGCCTGATTCAAAACCTCAAGACCTTTCAGTGTAAAAAGTCCGGCATCTCCCGGACCTGCACCTACCAGCCAAACCTTTCCAACGCTCATGCTGTCTCTCCTTTTTCCATGGATTCTTTCAGACGTTTTGCCAGCTCCGTTCCCAGCTCTTCTGCCTGCGTAAGCTCGCCCTCTGCCTCTCCTTTTATATAGGTTCCGTCTGCTTCCCGGTAATACAGTCCCCGAAGCAGAAGCTTTCCTTCACGGATTTCACCGTAGGCAGCCACAGGAGAAGAACATCCGCCGTCCAGATACCGGACATAAGCCCGTTCTGCAGTACCGCAGATCCATGCTTCTTTATCACAGTATCCCTCCAGACAGGAATAATCCTCCCCTTTTCTTCCCTGAACAGCCAGAATTCCCTGACCTGCTGCCGGGAGAATCTCATCTGCTGTAAAGTACCGGTGGATCCGGTCTTCCAGTCCCAGACGCTTCAATCCCGCCGCGGCAAGGATCAGCCCGGAATACTCTCCGGCATCCAGCTTCCGAAGCCTTGTCTGAAGGTTTCCGCGGATGCTTCTCACCTCCATATCCGGATAGAGCTTTTTCAGCTGCAGGGTTCTCCGAAGGCTGGAGCAGCCCAGAGGCTTTGTTTTATCTAACTCTTCTGTTCCTTCCGGAAGTACCAGAACATCCCTGGGGTCTTCTCTTTTGGAAAAAGCCAGAAGCGGAAGTTCTTCCGGAACCTCCATCGGCATATCCTTGAGGCTGTGAACAGAAAGATCGGATCTTTTTTCCATAAGGGCAAGATCCAGTTCCTTTACAAAAAGTCCTTTTCCCCCAACTTTATCCAGTGTCCTGTCAAGGATCTTATCTCCGGTTGTTTTCATTGTCAGGATCTCTGTATGTATTTCCGGATGTTTCTCATTAAGAAAGCTCTGTACCATTTCACTCTGCAGAACAGCGAGCTTGCTTTCTCTGCTTCCGATGATGATCTTATTCTTCGTCATTTTCTGCACTTTCCTCCATAGCCTCCTGAATAGCAACCCGGACTTTTTTTGCCCGTTTATGATCCAGACCGCTGGCTGTCACGCCCACCACCAGCTCGTCCTTCATATAAATTCCCGGGAAATAAAAGTCACATTTATTTTTATCGTCTGCAATGTTTACATAAATGCCTTCTTCCTTACAGACACGATAGATCTCGTCATTTAATTTCCAGTCATTCGTAGCCGCGATAACCATATATGCCATCTGAAAATCTGTTCTCTTTACCGCCCGGGTGATCAGGTTCACATATCCTGTCTTTCCCAGCTCCTGAAGTTCTGCCGTACATTTCGGTGCAATGGCAGTTACGTTTCTTGTAAACTGGAGCAGGGTTTTTACTCTCCGTGTGGCAATATTTCCGCCCCCTACCACTACGACTTTTTTGTCAGAAAGATCCACGAACATGGGGAAATACCGTTTATTCTTCATAAAGCTTCTCCAATCCTGCCACACATTTCAGGAAGGTTTCCTGATTCAGACAGTCTCTCAGCCCGAAAATCAGCTTGTTTACCACCTTGCCGGCAGCTGTATCCACTGCCTCAAGGAGCTTCTGCCTGTCTTCCTGTTCCATCGGCGTTTTTTTCAGTATTTTTTCAATGCGGAGGTTCAGGTCCTCCACTGCGTCAGCTTTGATCTCCTGTATTCTGGGAATAACATCCCTGCCCTCCAGCCACCGGTAAAATTCCTCCAGCTGAGCCTGCACGATCCTGTCTGCCTTTTCGATGCTTTCCTTCTGCTCCGGAGAAATTCCGGCTGAATGAAAGCTGTCCATGTCATAAAGTGCGATTCCCTCAATCTCTGAGAGCGCAGGATCAATATCTCTGGGAACCGCCAGATCCAGAAGGATCAGAGGCCGCTCCAGTGTCAGCTGAACAAAATCTTCCGCTCTTAAAGTAAAATTAGGGCTTGCCGTTGCGCTGACCACAAGATCACACTTGGGAAGATACTCCATACGTTCTCCATAATGGATCCGTTTGCAGCCCTCCGGAATTTCCACGATGCCGCTTCTGTACTGGCGTACCGTCACGGTCACATCACCTCCGTTTTCGCGAAGGGTCTGTGCTGCCACCTTACCCATTTCTCCATTTCCGATGACCATACAGGTCTTTCCTTCTGTTTCATAGCCCTGCTCTTTCAGAGAGCTTAAGGCCTGATGGATCACCGAAGGATTTCCATGTGCAAGCGGGGCTTCTGTCTTAATCTTTTTCCCCACAGTTGCAGCCATACGAAAAAGAACCTCCAACACACTGTCCGAGGCAAAATGTTCTCTGGCAAGGTTCAGGGCATCCTTGATCTGGGTAAGGATCTGATCCTCCCCCAGAATCTGGGATTTCAGCCCGCCTGCCAGATGGAACAGGTGGTTGACCGCCTCCCTGTCCCTTCTTGTGATAAAATAATCTTCATAGGAACCATCCTGGATGCCCTTCAGTTCACAAAGGCACTGATACAGAGAAAGCTCCTCCTCTTCTTCATGACTCGCCCAGATTTCCAGGCGGTTGCAGGTGGAAAGAATCACGCATCCATGGATCCCTGCTTTTTCTTTCAGCTGCTCCATTGCTTCCCCTGCATTCTTTTTTGTAAAGGCAAATAATGCCCGTATGTCAACCGGCGCACGGCCGTGATCTATTCCAATCATGGAAATCGTCATAATGCTTCTCCTTTGTACAAAACATACCATTCTTTATGATAAACATTACGACGCGCAATGTCAATGCTGACAGAGCTTTTTCCACAAATTCACCGGGACTCTACTGTCTTTGTAGCAATAATGTCCACCCCTGTTCCCGCAGCATCACAGAGGATGGTCTGTCCCGTACGGACAGGTGCCGGAACCCGGACCTTCTTCAGTACCCTGATGCAGTCAAAAATCTTTTCTTTCGGAATGTCCGTCCTGGTTTTTACAGAAACGGCAGGAAGATTTCCTCCCTCTACCACCACGGTGGTTGTTACGGTTCTTACCGGAGATATCACCTCCTGTTCCCCGTATACTTTTCCTCTTTTACAGGTATTCCCTTCCACAGAAACCACTTCTTTTCCATTCAGGGTCACGGTCAGGGCACAGCCCATCGGACACCCGATGCAGGTGAGATATCTTTTTTCCATGTTTATGCTTCCTCCATGCTTATCGTAATCTTTTTCAGCCCCGGAAACTCAGTGAGCTGTTCTTTTTTCAGAGTCAGCTCCTCCATCTCGCCAGGAGCCGCATAAGGACGTTTTTTGTGAATGATCTGTTCCTCATTAAAATATACATTGACATAACAGTTCCGATATACCTTTCCTACACGGAAGCGTACCTTCAGGCTGTCTTCCATCTGTTCCGGCCGGATAAAGGACGGAACCGTATACCGGACACCTGCTCCGGTCAGCAGCGGTACCTGCTCTATTTCGGATAAAGCTTCTGTTCTTTTGACTTCCGTCTGGTCTTTTCTTTTTTTCCTGATATAGTCTGCTGCATGTCTGCCGGCAGCTTCCGCCTCTTCGGATACAAAATCCACCAGATCGTGGACATGGAGTACATTTCCGCAGGCAAACACACCGTCCACGCTTGTTTCCAGACTTTCGTTGACCTGCGGACCACTGGTAACAGGATTCAGTTCCACCCCCATCTCTCTGGAAAGCTCATTTTCCGGGATCAGGCCTACGGAAAGCAGAAGCGTGTCACAGCTGTACTCTTCTTCCGTTCCCGGTACAGGCCTTCCTTTTTCATCCACCTGTGCAAGAGTCACTCCCTCTACCCGTTCTTTTCCTTTGATATCTATGACTGTATGACTGAGCTTCAGCGGAATGTCAAAATCATCCAGACACTGGACAATGTTTCTTTTCAGTCCTCCGGAATATGGCATCAGCTCTGCAACCACCTTTACATTTGCTCCTTCCAGCGTCATTCTCCTTGCCATAATAAGTCCGATATCTCCGGATCCCAGGATCACCACCTCACGTCCCGGAAGATATCCCTCCATATTTACAAGTCTCTGCGCTGTACCGGCAGAAAAGATCCCGGCCGGCCGGTATCCGGGTATGTTCAGCGCGCCTCTGGACCGCTCTCTGCAGCCCATGGCAAGGATTACTGCTTCTGCCTGAATTTCCAGAAGTCCCTCAGCCCGGTTCAGGGCAGTAATCTTTTTGTCCGGACTGATGTCCATGACCATAGTGTTTAACCGATATTCCACTCCTGCCTGCTGTGCAAGATGTATAAATCTTTCTGCATATTCCGGTCCGGTAAGTTCCTCTTTAAAGGTATGAAGACCGAAACCATTATGGATACACTGATTCAGAATTCCTCCCAGTTCCCGATCTCTTTCCAGGATCAGAACCTTTTCCATTCCGTTTTGCTTTGCGGCTATGGCTGCCGCCAGCCCTGCAGGGCCTCCTCCAATGACCACGATCTCATAGTTTTCCATATGCGTTCCTCTCGCTTTCTGTATTTTTCATAACGAATCTTTATTTATACCTTCAATGATCCTGGATCGTCCTCCGGACTTGGTGATCTCCGACATATCCACCTTTAACCCCCGTGCAAGAATCTCCATGGTCCTGGGCGCGCAGAATCCGGACTGGCATCTTCCCATGCCGGCCCGTGTCCTTCGTTTGATCCCATCCAGAGACCGGGCTCCCAGCGGACGGTGAATCGCATCCAGGATTTCTCCTTCTGTGATCTTTTCGCAGCGGCAGATGATGTTTCCATAGGCAGGCTGCTCTTTTATCAGCTTCCGGTATGCTTCTTTCTCAAGTGTTTTGGGATCCAGAATTCCTTTTCTTGTGGAAATAAAATCTGTCTTTTCTTTCAGTCCCATTTTTTCTTTCAGGATCCCTGCTGCCATTTCACCGATGGCCGGCGCTGCCGTCAGACCCGGAGATTCAATTCCGGCACAGTCCAGAAAGCCCGGCGCATCCTCCGGCTCTCCTATCATGAAATCATCCCCGTCCTCATGGGCACGCAGACCTGCAAAAGAGGTGATCACCTGACGCATAGGGAGATTTTTTACATTCATTCCGGCTTTCTCCAGAACCTGATCCAGGCCCTCTCTGGTGGTACAGGTTCCTTCCTTGTCCTCCGTATCTATGGCAGTAGGACCCAGAAGCAGATTTCCATGTACGGTAGGCGCTGCCAGGATTCCTTTTCCATATTTTCCCGGAAGAGCAAAGATGGTGTGCGACACATGTTTCCCGGCGCTGTGATCGAGAAGGCAGTATTCGCCCCGTCTGGCTGTAATATGTATTTTTTCTCTGCTGACCATGTTGTGGAACCTGTCTGCATAAACGCCTGCTCCGTTCACGATCCATTTTCCCCGAAAGCTTCCTCTGGAGGTAGAGAGCTCCCAGCCCTCCTCCCGTCTGCGGATCCCCTTCACTTCCGTATTAAAATAAAATTCCACTCCGTTGACTGCCGCATTCTCTCCAAAGGCAATATTCATCCCAAACGGACATACAATGCCTGCCGTCGGCGCATACAGCGCTGCATATGCCTGATCTGAAATATTCGGCTCCATCTCCTTTACCTGTTCCCGGTCAAGAATCCTGAGATCTTTGACCCCGTTTTTGATCCCTCTTTCATAAAGAATCTTCAGTCTGGGAAAATCTTCCTCATGGAGACAGATCACCAGAGATCCGTTTCTTTTAAATGGAAAATCCAGCTCCTGTGCAAGCTGTTCCATCATTTCATTTCCCCTTACATTCAATTTTGCTTTCAGGGATCCTTCCCTTGCATCATAGCCTGCATGGACAATGGCACTGTTTGCCTTGGAAGTACCGCAGCAGAGATCCTCTTCTTTTTCCAACACACAGATCTTTGCCTGATATCTGGACAGTTCCCTTGCACAGGCCGTACCTGTCACACCTGCTCCAATGATCACTACATCATACATATCTTTCCTCTCCTTTTCTGGCTGGTAAATAAAAAACGCCTGACAAATGAACGCAGCTTTTCTGTGCGCTATCTGTCAGGCTCTCTTTTCTCTTGCCTCAATGATTCAGTTTTGTCTCTCTGCAGTCTCCTCCTACATCCTCCACACCTGATGACAGGTAGAGGAAACCCCGCAGGCTCCGGCATCCAGGGCAGCCATCACCGATTCTCTGTCTGAGATCAGTCCTCCGGCAATGATCCTGGTCTTGATCGAATGGCTGAGCTTCTTAATGATCTTTGGCATCACTCCGGGAAGCACCTCCATAAAATCCGGCTTTACACTGTACTGCTGGCTGCAGATATTCTCATATGCCATAGAATCCAGAAGGAACACCCGAAGAACCGTATACATGGACAGTTCCTTTGCTCGTTTGAGCAAGGTTGGTCTGGTGGTAATGATCCCGTCCGCCTCTGTATTTGTATGAACAAAGTCCACAGCGATCTCTCTTGTGCTGAGACCGCTGATCAGGTCCACATGAACCATGGCGATCTTGCCGGAATCCTTTACTGTCTTTACGATCTCTTTCAGGGAGCAGATGTCTCCATATAAGATAAAAACAATCCGTATCTCCGGAATACTGCAGCATTCCTTCAGATCCTCCGGACTCTTTATTGCTGCGATGATCGGATTATCTTCTACTGCATCAAAAAATCTCTGGTCCATCTATCTCATCCTGTCTTTCCTCTGAATCTGTTTTTACTATAGCATAGAAAAAAGAAAATTTCAATGCATAAGATCCTCCAGAGTGATCCCGTCAAAATACTCGTTGATCAGTTTATGAAATCCCTGCCACATGCTAAGGGTTCTGCATTCTCCGGCTCTTTCACAAAGATTCGGCTCATCCTCAAGGCAGGCAATGGGAGCCAGAGACCCTTCGGTCAGTCTCAGGATACTTCCTATGGTATATTCTCCCGGTGCTCTGGAAAGGCGGTAACCGCCGCCCTTTCCTCTAAGTGCATGGACAAACTTGTTTTTACTTAATACAGACACGATGGATTCCAGGTATTTTTCAGATACTTCCTGTCTTTTTGCAATATCCATCAGTGGGATATATTGTCCTTTATCATGTTCTGCCATATCCAGCATTACCCGGATGGCATATCGTCCTCTTGTGGAAATTTTCATTTTTACAGCCTCTCTCTGTTACTGTTCGTCATAGGTTTCCAGAAAATGATGTTTCACACCGTCTTTCTTATAAGCCACTACGGTATTCAGGTTTACATTCTCCACGCTTTTGAAAATATTAAACTCGATCACCGGGTCCTTCTGTGCAAGAGTATGGATCAGTTCTTTTACCTCCGCTCTCTTGGAGCTTTTATCTGTTTCCTCTTTATTGGCGCACTGTTCGGTAAAACGGCAGGCACATCTGAGGAAGCGGAGGCCGTTATAATTTGCCCAGTGGATGATATCCTCCTCACGGATCAGATACATGGGACGTATCAGTTCCATTCCCTCAAAATTCGTACTGTGCAGCTTAGGCATCATCGTCTGTACCTGGGCGCCGTAAAGCATTCCCATCAGGATCGTTTCGATCACATCATCATAATGATGTCCCAGAGCGATCTTGTTGCAGCCCAGTTCTTTGGCTCTGCTGTAAAGATATCCTCTGCGCATCCGGGCGCAAAGATAGCAGGGAGAGTTTTTTTCGTCCTTCACAATGTCAAAAATCTCTGACTCAAAAACAGTAATGGGAATACCAAGTGTCCTGGCATTACTGAGGATCAGCTGATAGTTGGCATCGTTATAGCCAGGATTCATTACAAGAAAAACCACCTCGAAATTTTTCTTTCCATGGCGGGCAAGTTCCTGAAACAGTTTTGCCATCAGCATGGAATCCTTTCCGCCGGAAATACATACGGCGATTTTATCTCCGTCCTTGATCAGTTCATACTCGTTGATAGCTTTGGTAAATCTTCTCCAGACAGGCTTCCGGAATTTCTTTATGATACTCCTCTCAATTTCTCTCTGTCTGTCCTCTGTAATGGTCTTTTCCATGTTTCTCTCCGTTCTGCTGGTTATTTTTCGTCACTGCTGCTGGAACAGTGGTGTGGAATAATATCGGTCTCCGGAATCCGGAAGAAGCACTACGATCGTCTTTCCCCTGTTTTCCGGACGACGTGCAAGCACTGCCGCTGCGTGAAAGGCTGCCCCGGAAGAGATTCCCACAAGAAATCCTTCTTTTCTGGCAAGCAGTCTGGCTGCTGCAAAAGCGTCTTCAGCTTCCACTGTAATCACTTCGTCATAGATTTCTGTATTCAGTACCTCCGGTACAAAACCGGCTCCAATGCCCTGAAGCTTATGGGCACCTGCCTTTCCCTGAGAAAGCACCGGTGAATCAGAAGGCTCCACTGCCACGACCTGTATCTTTGGATTTTGGGATTTCAGGTACTCTCCCACACCGGTAATCGTTCCTCCTGTGCCTACACCGGCTACGAAAATGTCTACCTTTCCATCGGTATCTCTCCAGATCTCCGGTCCGGTGGTCTTTCTGTGCGTTTCTGCATTGGCCGGATTGACAAACTGTCCGGCTATAAAGCTTCCCGGTATTTCACGAGCCAGCTCCTCTGCCCGGTCAATGGCTCCCTGCATGCCCTTCGCACCCTCTGTAAGAATGATCTCGGCGCCATAAGCCTTCAGGATATTCTGCCTCTCCACACTCATGGTCTCCGGCATCGTCAGGATCACACGATATCCTTTTACGGCAGCTATAGAAGCCAGACCGATTCCGGTATTTCCCGAAGTGGGTTCTATGATCACTGAGCCCTCCTTCAGTACCCCGCGTTCTTCCGCATCCCGGATCATCTCCCGGGCAGCCCGGTCCTTTACACTGCCTGCAGGATTCAGATATTCCAGTTTCACCAGTATATCTGCCTGAAGCTCCAGTTCTTTTTTCGCATTAGATACCTCTACCAGAGGAGTGTTTCCGATCAGTTCTGCTGCACCTTTATAAATCTTTGCCATATTTTCTTCCACCTTTCCTTCTGTATCCCAATTTACATATCTATTACGTATGTTGGTATGATATTATTGCCTTACCAAAAAGTCAATATGATTTTTGTTTTTTGCCGTATTTTTGTTTTCTCAAGTCGATTTTTATAGTATAATATATGGCAGAAAAAGTACAAAACTGCGAATGCAGCTTACGGAGGATATTTCCATGAAACACAGCCATAAAGCCATTCTGGTAGTCAGCTTTGGCACCAGCTATGAAGATGCCAGAAAAGCAACCATAGAACGGATTGAAAATGACATCACTGCCGCTTTTCCCGAATATCGGATCTACCGTGCCTGGACAAGCCGGATGATTCTTTCCATCTTAAAAAAACGGGATCAGATCACAATCCCCAATGTCAGAGAAGCCATGGAGCAGATGATCGACGACGGGATCACCGAGGTTGTCGTACAGCCTACTCATATTCTGGACGGCATCGAAAACCATGCAATGAAAGATGAGATTCTTTCATATAAAGAACAGTTCCGCTCCATTTCCTTTGGCACTCCTCTCCTCTCCGGACAGAAGGATGCAGAAACCGTTGTCCATGCCATTGCCAAACGCTTTGAAGAACTGGACGATAATACCGCACTTGTACTGATGGGACATGGAACCACTCATCAGGTAAATCATGTGTATGAGGAACTGGACCAGCTTTTTAAAGACATGGGATATCCCAATATTTTTCTGGGAACTGTAGAGGCAAAGCCTTCTGTTCAGGAGCTGATCCATCAGATCGGCAATTACCGGATCCCTGCACCGGACAGTAATCGCGAAGAAGACTGTACCTCTGTAGACAAAGTGGTCCTTGCCCCATTTATGATCGTTGCCGGAGACCATGCCCATAACGACATGGCAGGCAGCCACCCGGAATCCTGGCTTTCCCGTTTTCAGGAGGCCGGATATGAAACGGAATCCGTACTCAAGGGATTAGGCGCTTACGAAAAAGTACGGAAACTCTTTATTGAGCATGTACAAACTGCCATCAATGATATGAGTGTATAGAAAACAACTGAGAGGATCTTTCGTCTGCACAGATCCCCTCAGTTTCTTTTTACCCGCATATTACCATTTCTTTTAAATAATAATACAGACCAAACCGCCTTTACTGTCATTCACGATCTTTTTCATGGTATCCTGAAGCTTCACCTGGCTTTCCTCTCCAATAGCCGTGATCTTACTGCGTATCCCATCCTGTACCAGCTGTTCGATCGATTTGCCAAAAATATTTGTCTCCCAGATACTTTCGCCCCTTTTTCCACTTTCTCCAATATACTGGATCAAATCCTCAGCCTGCTGTTCCGTGCCTACAATAGGCGCGATCTCTGTTTCGATATTGGCACGTATCATATGGATCGAAGGACTTTTGGATCGAATCTTCACCCCAAATTTATTTCCCTGTCTTATTACAGATGGTTCTTCTATTTCAATTTCCTTCAGTTCCGGCACAACCACACCATAACCGGTTGCCCTGACAGATTCTATGGCATCCTGCACTTTCACGTATTGAGCTTTCATCTCGGACAGTTCTTTCATCGTATGGATCAGATCATACTCGCTCTTCATAGAAATACCGCAAAGCTCACTTAAAATACTGTAATAATATTCATCTCTGATCTGAATCCTGACTTTTACAACTCCATCAGAAAGATTCACATCTTCCAGAAGCGTATCCTGTACAAAAGGACCATCCAGCTTCACCGAGTCCTTTGTTACATCACGAATATGTGTCAAATGGATCATTCGTTCTCTGATCTGACCTAGAATCTGTGCTTTCAGCTCATGCTCTGTTTTTAACATTTCCGTCCACTTTGGAATATAATACCGAATTTCACTGACCGGAAACTCATAAAGGATTTTTTCCAGAATTCGGGTAATATCTTCTTTGCGAAGCTGCTCGCAATTCGCAGTAACCACAGATACTCCATATTTTTCCTGCAGCTTTCTGGCCAGCTGCATTGTCTCTTCTTTATAAGGCATCTGAGAATTTATAAGAATCAAAAATGGCTTTCCCTGACTTTTCAGTTCTTTTACTGTCATTTCCTCGGCTTCCCGAAAATTTTCTCCGGGAATCTCCCCAAAGCTTCCGTCAGACGTTACTACAAGCCCTATTGTGGAATGTTCTCGTATCACTTTCCTGGTTCCTATTCTTGCTGCCTCATGAAAAGGAACCGCTTTAGAAGACCAGGGAGTTTTTACCATCCTTTCTTTTCCATCCTCCACATGCCCCGAAGCATCCTTTACCAAAAATCCAACACAATCGATCAAACGGATTTTTACCTTTTGATCCTCTCCCAGCATCACCGGAACTGCCTCTTTTGGGATAAATTTCGGTTCTACAGTCGTGATCAGTTTACCGGAACCGCTTAAAGGCAGCTGATCCCGGATCTCCCCCTGTTTTTCACTGTCAATTACCGGAAGAGCCAGTTGTTCCATAAAACGTCTGATAAAAGTGGATTTTCCTGTACGGACTGGACCAACAACACCTATGTATATATCACCGCCGGTACGGGCCTGAATATCCCGGTAAACCTGAAAATTTTCCATAAAAAATGCCCCCTTGCATATATTCAAACAATCCCATGTATTGTTATATTTATATGCAGGGGGACTTCCATTCATGCCGCTGTTTCTAAAAAATTCCGATTCAGACCGATCTTATTTTTCTTTCGGTTCTGTTTTCAGCGGAACTGCTTCTTCTGCTTTAAATACATATCCGCAGTCGCAGGCAGTATCCTCTGTAATCTTTCCACGGGAAGTAAATACCTCCACTTCCTTTCCACATTCCGGACAGACTCTCTCTTCGATCACTGAGGTTCTGTGCTGGCTTTCGCATCCATCCATTACTGACATCGGCAATTCCTCCTTTTTCTTTATCATGTAGAAATGATCTCCATTCCCTTTTATGTTTCCAGTATAATCCTTTTTCTTCCTCTGTGTCAACCTATTTTGGAGTTGTTTTCTCTATTTTTATCATAGCTCTCCATATTGACCGGAGACCGGACTATTCTTGCGTTTTATGGCTCTGAAGATAGGCTGCTCTTCCCTCTTCGTAAAGATTCCTGCCCTCGCTGTCAATGATCACCACAAGGGGCATATCTTCTACATAAAGCCGTCTCAGAGCCTCCGACTGAAGATCTTCATATGCCACAAGCTCTGCCTTTTTGATGCATTTTGCAAGAAGAGCACCTGCGCCCCCAATGGCCCCGAAATACACTCCGCCGTACTTTTTCATGGCATCCACCACCTCGGGAAGACGTGCACCTTTTCCGATCATTCCTCTTGCACCCACAGACATCATAGTCGGTGCATACGCATCCATCCTTCCACTGGTTGTCGGACCTGCTGAACCGATCACCTGCCCCGGCTTGGCCGGTGTGGGACCCACATAATATATCGTTGCATCTTTCGGATCAAAAGGAAGTTCCTCTCCTCTGGCCAGAGCCTCGCACATTCTCTTATGGCCGGCATCTCGGGAGGTATAGATCTCACCTGTAAGGTATACCGAATCACCTGCATGAAGGCTTCTTGCCACTTCCTCTGTCAGAGGCAAAGTAATATGTCGTTCCATCTTAAAGCACCTCCGTTTTGTGTCGTGTTACATGGCAGCTGATATTAATGGCACAGGGCATCCCTGCAATATGGGTAGGCATAGTCTCAATGTTTAATCCCACTGCAGTTGTTTTTCCTCCAAAGCCCTGGGGACCGATACCCAGCTCATTGATTTTCTGAAGCATTTCTTTTTCCAGATCTGCATAATACGGATCCGGATTCTCGGAATCTACCGGACGCATCAGCGCCTTCTTCGCCAGAAGCGCCGCCTTGTCAAAGGTTCCTCCGATACCTACTCCCACAACCATAGGAGGACAGGGGTTCGGACCTGCTGTTTCTACTGTTTCCAGAATAAAATCCTTAATGCCCTGCAGCCCTGCTGATGGCTTGAACATACGGATGGCGCTCATGTTTTCACTTCCGAAGCCCTTCGGTCCCACAGTGATCTTGATCTGCTCACCGGGCACGATCTCTGTGTACAGCATAGCCGGTGTATTATCTCCCGTATTTCCTCTGCGGACAGGATCCTTTACAACGGATTTACGCAGGTATCCTTTATCATAACCTCTGCGTACACCTTCATTTACTGCTTCTGTCAGATCTCCGCCGGAAATGTGCACATCCTGACCGATTTCCAGAAATACACATGCCATTCCTGTATCCTGACAGATTGGCACACATTCTTTTTCTGCGATCTGGTAGTTTTCGATAATGTTGTCCAGAACGCCCCGGGCAATGTCTCCGTCCTCACATGCCCTGCAGGTCCGGATCGCTTGTTTCATGTCCTCCGGAAGAACTGTGTTCGCCTCTATACAGAGACGTTCGATCACATCCGTGATCTGTGATGCTTGTATTTCACGCATATTTGCACCTCTTTTATATAATATGAAATCAATATCTGAAAATATTTTAACGCAAAAAAAGTAGTTTCGCAAGAGAATATGTGAAAGCATATCCAATCCAGAAGATAAAATTCTTTGCACTGGATGTGATCGTAAAACGCCATCTGCAAGCTTTATGGATCTGCCATTTTCATCTACGTCTGTAATCCGGAACACGAAATCCGTATCCGGACAGTCACAGGAAACAAAAAGATGAGCCATTGCATCTCCGGTCACAGTCAGAGGCTCTGTGAGAATATCTGTAGTAAACAGCTTATACAAGATAAGATTCCAAAACAGAGAGAAGAGTCGCTTCTTCCCGATTGTTCAGTCTCTCCTGCCAGTCTGTCAGCTCCATGGCATCCATCAGCTGACAGAGAGTTGCTCCTGTACGGTAAGGAATGGAGTCCGCCACGAAATCCCGGCTGACAAGCCCGGCCTCCACATTGGGCACAACTGTAGAAAAAGGTACATCTGTCTGATTTGTAAAATACATAACTCCATAATCATATCCCACGATCCTGGATGCCTGGATTCCCACATATTCTGCGCTTCCCTCTACGGTTTCTCTTTCTGCATAATGGGCAGCAAGCTCCGGATTTTCCGCTTCAAGAGCCTTTGCAGCAGCTACATATTCTTCTGCAAAATCATAAAGGGCTTCTTTATCGCGGATTCTTTTGCGCATCTGTGTCCGGATCTCATCCAGCAGAACATACTCTTTTTCAAGAAGCTTCAGTTCACTGTCTGTAATTTTTTCTCCCGGATATCTTCCTGCCTCCGGCCAGTCATTCTGTCTGTAATAATGAAATGCCTCATGAGTCAAAAAGGTAATAAAATGTTCAGATGTATATGCCTGATCAATTCCGGTTTCTCTGTCATACTTCACATAATAGACTTCATTTCCATATAGCCTGTATTCTTTTTGAATCGTATTGAAGTTCCCGTCTGCCCAGAACTGAAAAAGGCCGGGATATACAGGAGATATCCTGTATACGCTGAGTCCGGAATCGGAAGGCATCTTGATCCTGCGGACAAATATTCCTTTTGGTTCTTTTTCCGGGTTCACCAGATATACGGTTTTATCCGATTTATTTATCGTCACAAATGTCTTGTCATAAAGAGAAAAGTCCTGCCAGACCGGAGTGACCTGTTCCGCTTTCATGTAGGTCTCCAGTTCCAGCAGAGCCTGTCTGTCAGCGTCCGGCAGCTTATCATATTTGTCATTCCTCATGTTTAATAAAACCACAGCTACAAAACATGCCGTCATCAGACACACGATACTGAAAAGAATTGTTTTTACTTTTTTCATCTGCAAAGACTGCAAAAGGGCAGGGATGATCTGCTCTTTTGCAGTCATCCCCGCCCTTTTATTTAGTTCTGTTAATAGAAATCATTATGGAGCAGTTCGTGCTCTTTTCCTTTCAGAAGAGTATCATACAGCTCGATCACAAGCGGATTCTCATCTGATTTCTTAATAATCATGGTATTATCTGCATTGTACAGGCCTTTGGCTCTTGCAGCCTTGGTTCTGTCACCGGCTCTGGTAGGCTGTCCGCCGCCCATGATGCAGCCTCGTCTGCATGCCATTACCTCAATGAGATGGTATTCTGCTTCGCCGTTTTTCACACGATCCATCACTTTTCTTGCATTTGCAAGACCGCTGACTACACAGATCTTCACATCCATTCCCTTATAAGGAACGCTGAACTCTTTAATGCCCTCATCACCGCGCACACCGCACTCGGAGATTTCTCTCATAGCCTCTTTTGTATGTTCCGGAGAAAGACGTCTCAAAACTGCCTCTGTAACACCTCCGGTCACACCGAAGATCACGCCGCCGCCGGAGCCGAATCCAAACGGCATGTCACAGGCTTCGGGATCAAGAGAGGCAAAGTCCAGACCAAAGTTATCGATCATGCGGATCAGTTCCGTAGTGGTGATAACAATATCGGTATCCTGCTCGCCTTTGGTAAAGCTGTTCGGACGGATGGCTTCCGCCTTCTTGGCGGTACATGGCATGATGGAAACCATCACTGTCTTTTTGCCCTGCGCATGTTCCGGATCACGGAAGTATTCTTTGATCACGGCAGACATCATCTGCTGCGGTGATCTGCAGGTGGAAATATTCGGGATATAATCCTTATACTGGTCAGTTACAAACTTCACCCATGCCGGACAGCAGGAAGTCAGAAGCGGAAGGTTTTCTCCCTTTTCAACTCTTTTCAGGAATTCTGCTGACTCTTCCATAATGGTAAGGTCTGCGCTGAAGGTCGTATCATAAACCTCATCAAAGCCCATTCTGTGGAGCGCATTGACGATCTTGCCCATTACGCTGCGGCCCTTAGGCTGTCCATAGTGATCTCCCACTGCCACACGAACTGCCGGAGCGATCTGAGCAACCACACGCACATTGGGATCTGCAAGGGCTTCCCATGCTTCATCCATGTGATTCTTAATGGAAATAGCGCCTGTCGGACAGAATACACGGCACTGGCCACAGTTTACGCAGTCTGTTTCCGCAATTTTTTTGTTAAATGCCGGCATAACCATGGCTTCTGTTCCACGGTATGCAAATCCCAGAGCGCCGATGCCCTGAAGCTCTTCACAGGCACGTACACAGTCGCCGCAAAGGATGCATTTATTCGGATCCCTTACAATAGATGGTGAACTTGTATCGATCTCATGAATCTCTCTTGTATTTTCAAAACGGATATCTCTTACTCCAAGACGGTGTGCCAGTTCCTGGAGGATACATTCGCCGCTTTTGATACAGGTGGTACAGTCTCTGCAGTGTGCTGCAAGAAGAAGCTCCACGATCAGCTTACGATATTTTTTGATCCTTCCGGAGTTGGTGTAGATCACCATTCCGTCTCTTGGTTCTTCTGAACAGGAGGCAAAAGTTCTGCCTCTGTCATCCTCCACTGTACACAGACGGCATGCGCCGAAGGTGGAAACCTCGGAATGATAGCACAGTGTCGGTATATTAATGCCTGCCTTGCGGATAACGGTCAGGACATTTTTTTCATCGGTAAATTCAACTTTTCTACCGTCAATGGTCATTGTACCCATAATCGTTCCTCCCTTTTACGCTTCCACATAAATTGCATCAAAGTTACAGTTATCCTTACATGCACCGCACTTGATACAAAGATCATTGTTGATGTGATACGGATGTTTGATCTTTCCGGTGATCGCTCCTGCCGGACAGTTCTTTGCACATTTGCCGCATCCGATACAGAACTCTTCATTAATGTGGAACTGACGAAGGGCTGTACAAACCTTTGCACGGCACTTCTTATCTCTGATATGCTCCTCGTACTCATTGCGGAACCGCTTCAGCGTACTGATAACCGGAAGAGGCGCGCTCTTTCCAAGGCCACAGAGAGCCATGCTCTGTACCATGGTCGCAAGCTCTTCCAGCTCATCAAGGTCTGACATTTCTCCCTTACCGGCAACGATCCGCTCCAGGATCTCCAGCATACGTTTGGTACCTTCACGGCACGGAACACATTTACCGCAGCTTTCTCTCTGAGTAAAGCTCATAAAGAAACGTGCCACCTCTACCATACAGGTATTTTCATCCATAACAACAAGTCCGCCGGAACCCATAATAGCATCCAGTTTCTTTACAGAATCAAAGTCAAGCGGCTGGTCCAGCTGCTCGTCAATAAGACATCCGCCGGAAGGTCCGCCGATCTGAACACCCTTAAATGCAGTGCCGCTTTTCAGTCCGCCGCCGATGTCATAGATAATATGGCGAAGATTTGTTCCCATAGGAACCTCGATCAGACCTGTATTTTCAATCGCGCCTGTCAAAGAGAAGGTTTTTGTTCCCGGGCTGCCCTCTGTTCCGATGGTGCGGAACCAGTCTGCTCCCTGAAGGATGATCTTCGGAACATTTGCATAAGTTTCCACGTTATTTAAAACGGTTGGTTTTTCCCACAGTCCTTTTTCTACGGTACGGGGCGGCTTCACTCGAGGCATACCTCTGTTGCCTTCAATGGATGCGGTCAGAGCAGAACCTTCACCACAGACAAAAGCGCCTGCGCCTCTGTTGATATGTAAATAGAAATTTACACCGGAACCCAGGATATTGGTTCCCAGAAGTCCATAGGCTTCCGCCTGTTCAATGGCCATGCGCAGTCTCTGTACTGAAAGAGGATATTCGGCTCTTACATAGATATATCCGTTTTCGGCGCCTACTGCATAAGCAGCAATGACCATACCCTCGATCATCTTATAAGGATCACCTTCCATTACGGAGCCGTCCATAAATGCTCCCGGGTCACCCTCGTCACCATTACATACCACATATCTTGTCGTTTCTTTCTGGCGGGCTACCTGACCCCATTTCTTGCCTGCAGGGAAACCTGCACCACCGCGGCCCCGAAGACCGGATTTCGTCACTTCGTCAATCACATCCTGCGGAGTCATGTCAAAGAATGCCTTTGCCATAGCCTGAAAACCGCCAGCTGCAATATATTCGTCAATGGACTCTGCATCGATCTTGCCGCAGTTTTCCAGAACGATACGGGTCTGCTGATTTAAAAACGGAATGTCATCCGGATGAGGACAGACTTCCTCATGGTCTCTGTAGAAGAGACGTTCTACCGGCTGGCCGGCAAGTACAGTACGGTCTACGATTTCCTTGCAGTCCTCCACCTGTACATGTACATACTGATAATCATAGGGCTGGATCCTCATAAGAGGTCCAAGCTCGCACAGACCCTGGCAGCCTGTTTTTACAACGCCGAGATGAGGGATGTCCTTCTGCATTTCTACCTGGACTCCGTCCAGATCTGCGCAGAGCTTTACCATTTCATCATAAATCTTCTGTGCGCCGGAAGCCATACAGCCAGTACCGGAACAGACAAGAACACGGCAGGTATAGGTATTGATTGTATCCTGAACTTCTTTCTGCTTATTGAGCAGATCTTCTTTTGAAATAATACTCATGCCTTCTCACCTCTCAATTCTTCCAGAAGCTCCACCGCCTTTTCCGGTGTCATCTTCGGGTGCACCTCATCGTTAACGGTAAGTGTCGGCGCCAGTCCGCATGCGCCAAGACAGGAAACAGTTTCTACTGTAAACATCATATCATCTGTGGTATGTTTCTTATGGCTCAGACCCAGTTCCTTCATCAGCGCTTCCTTGACAGGCATGGATTTACGAACATGACATGCCGTCCCGTCACAAACCTTGATGATATATTTTCCTTTTGGTTCAAAGGAAAAATTCTCATAAAAAGTCGCTACACTGAATGCCTTGGCTTCTGTTACACCGATCTCTGAAGCCACATAGGTGAGAAGCTCTCCCGGAAGATAACGGTATTCAGCCTGAATATCCTGCATAATCGGAATCAGGGACGCTGCTTTGCGTCCATAATGCTCAATAATCTCGTCCGTCTTCCTGTAATAAGACTGATCTAACATGCATTTCCCTCCTTAACGGTTGTTTTGCTTAATTCCCACTATTTCTGTCACTTTTTGCCAGTGACCTATGCTGTAATTATACATGAAATCAGCAATTTCTACAAGAGATATTTCAGATTTTTCTGGAATTTTCAGAAATAACCAAAAACTTTGTTACTCTTTAAACGTGTTTGTTATTTTTTCTTCAATTTTGAACGGACTTTCAGGATTCTCTCTTCCCGGATTTTGTACTTTCTTCTAAACATGGACTATGTGGCTTTAAAAATACAGGATTCATATTGATTATCCGATTTTTTCCTATAATATTACAGATATCGGTAGACAAATATAAAGCAGAGGAGAAAATAACTATGAGAAATCTCGATACCCCTGTAAAACAGATACGACACAAGATTTTTACTGAAGTGGCAAAGATCGGATTCGAGTCCACAGATGAAACCCTGATCCATGATATCGAAGCCATCCCTTATAATATCGTGGAAGAGCGCGCCCAGTACCGGGAGAGCATTTACCGGGAACGCGCTGTCGCAAGTGAACGTGTACGTCTTGCCATGGGACTTTCCCTCCGTCCGGAAAACAAAGCCGTGCATCTTACCTCCGGTCTGGAAGCCAGCAACATTGATGAAAAGTATTACGAGCCGCCTCTTATGCAGGTGATCCCGTCTGCCTGTGCCGCCTGCCCTCCTAACAGGTATATTGTCAGTGACATGTGCAGAGGCTGTGTAGCCCATCCATGTATGCAGGCCTGCCCCAAAGGCGCAATTTCCCACAACACCCGTCCCTGCGAGCAGGCATGCGGAGTAAAAGCCATCGGAAGCGACGAGCAGGGCCGTGCAAAGATCCTGGATGACAAATGTGTTTCCTGCGGCATGTGTATGGTAAGCTGTCCTTTCGGTGCAATCTCTGATAAATCCCAGATCTTCCAGCTGGCACATTCTCTCCGTGACGGAAACAAGATCATTGCCATTGTAGCTCCGGCATACATCAGCCAGTTTGGAGATGAGGTGACTCCGGGCAAGTTTAAAACGGCTCTTGAGATCCTTGGATTTTCAGATGTCTATGAAGTCGCTCTTGGTGCAGATATCGGCGCGATCTCCGAAGCTCATCACTATGCAAAGGAAGTGGCTACCGGAAATCTTCCGTTTCTTCTGACCTCCTGCTGCCCGTCCTGGTCCATGATGGCAAAGAAGTTCTTCCCGGATATGATCGGAAATATCTGGCACAGTCTTCCAGAAAACTGCCGGACAAAGAGCTGGAAGATATCCAGCTGGATTAAAAACAATTCTATTCTCCCTTCAGATCCGTAAGAAGCTTTCGTAATTTCTCTCCATATCCGGCTCCTGCCGCCCAGCCTCCTCCATTTGGGTTCTCCTGGATTCCAAGCCATTCCACATAAGGAGCGGATCCTCTTTTTACCATATCAAATCGGGAATCCACACAGTTCCCGGAAAGCTCTTCTGTACTTGCATAGGCTTTCAGGTGCTGTACCTGCGCACGGATACCGGTGCGAACATCCGGATAGGAGTTTCCCTGAACGCCTCCTCCCGTTGTTCCAAGACCGGAAAAATTAAACTGGGACTCCACTGCGTCTCCGCCAAACTGAAGCCATCCCGTTTCCAGCATTGCCTGTACATAGACCACTTCCGCCCGAACGCCTTCCTCCTCAGCCTCCTCCAGAATGATACTGCAGAAATCCTCAATGGTTTCTGCACCGCCCTCTTTTAAGGATTGAGGATATTCCGCTCCCTGCGTCTCATATAGGTCGGTCATCTCTTCCAGAGTCACAGTTGTTGTTCCCATGATCGTATAATAACCATAGGTATTATCCGTGGAATCGTCTATAAACCCTTCCGTTCCTGGTCCGGTAGTGATATTATAAGACGGTTTATGTATCTGCCCTTCTCCTGAATGATCTGCTGCTCCCTGTACAAAAACAGGCGCTCCGAAGATCAGAGCGCCCGTCAGGGTCAGATTTACCCAGAAGAGCTTATTCTTCCGAGAAAAAATCATCCATTTACCTTTCTCATTGCAGCTTCTACTACATGTCCTACAAGAACAGAAGTAGTAACGCTTCCTACTCCGCCAGGAACCGGTGTGATCGCATCTACGATCGGCTCTACTGCTGCATAATCAACGTCTCCGCAGAGCTTTCCTTCTGCATTTACGTTGATACCTACATCGATGATAGTCTGTCCTTCTCTTACATAATCAGCGCCAACAACGCCTGCACGGCCTGCGGCAACGATCACGATATCAGCCTCACGGGCTACGGACGGCATGTCAACAGTTCTTGTATGACAGATGGTAACCGTTGCGTTCTTCTTAACCAGCATCATAGCTGCCGGCTTGCCTACTACAAGGCTTCTTCCGATCACAACTGCTTTTTTGCCTGTGCAGTCGATTCCGTAATGATCCAGGATCTCCATACATGCCTGTGGTGTACATGGCGGGAAACCGATCTTTTTGCCGGTAAATACGCCGGACATGGAAAGGTCTGTCATGCAGTCAACGTCTTTTTCTGCTGCAAGAGCATTTTCGATCACTGCCTGATCCAGATGCTTCGGAAGCGGACGGAACAGAAGAACGCCATGGATATGGTCATCTTTGTTTACTTTGTCAATTGTAGCAAGAAGCTCGTCCTGAGAAACATCTCCCGGAAGAAGGATCTTTTCACATGCTACGCCAAGTGTTTCGCAGCGTTTGGTTGCACCCTTTTCGTAAGAGATATCACTTGGATTCTCGCCTACACGAATGATGCACAGTGTAGGATTCACACCCTTTGCCTGAAGCTCTGCTACATTTGCTTTGATCTTTTCATTCAGTGCTGCTGTTACTTCTTTTCCTAATAACTGTTTTGCCATTTTACGATTCCTCCTAAATAAAACTGCTGTTTCTAAAAATCCTGCTGTTATTTCAGTCTGCCAAGTACACTGTCAAATGTCTCATCTGCAATCTTTGTGTATTTTTCCAGCATAGCATCTGCTTTTCTGTTCAGCTCTTCTGCATATTCTCTGTCTGCCATGGATTTTGTATTGATGTACACATTCAGGCTGGCACCTTTCAGGGCAGCTTTGCAGAATGCAGCACCAACACCGGCGTCGCTGATTGCAAGCTTGGAGCCTTTTGCGCCGAATTCCACGATCAGTTCAATGGCTTCACAGCACTTCTCCATGATCTCCATAGGAACTGAGCAGGCATCTTTCAGGACGATTTCCATAACTCTTGCTTTTTCTGCTTTTTCTTCCTCTGTTTCTCTCGGCATTCCATATGCTTTGGAAAGAGGCTCAAAAACTTCTGCGTCTCTCTCGATCAGACGAAGGAAATCTTTCTGAAGCTGGTCACATTTTGCTTTCAGTTCCCACATCTCATCTTCTACATCTGCATATTTTTTCTTGCCCACTGTCAGGCTTCCCACCATATTGCCCAGAGCAGTTCCCACTGCCGCAACAAGAGCAGAGGCGCCGCCGCCGCCCGGAACCGGTGCTTTGGAAGCCAGTACTTCAACAAATTCTGTACATGTACTTGTTGAAAATCCCATAATCTTATCCTCCTGATACTATTTTATCTTTTTATTGCATTGCTTTTACAAACCCTTTCAGGGATCCAATGATCACATCTCCCATAACAGCCATGTCTTCTGCCTGAAAAGAAACAGGGAAATTATCAGAAAACAGAATCTGTGAAGAAGGAGGAAACTCCTCATCACCTTCCCACAGGATCATCTGCACCTGATATCCCGGATAGATTTCTATCTCATAGGCAGTATCTCCATGTTTTACAGGAATCGCATGAATGTGCTCCATAACTCCATTAAAGTCCTTCAGGCGATTTCCGTAAGAAAAGGCAAGACGTTTGATACAGCGTCCGTCAAACTGTCTCAAATAGACCTCTCCCCACGGCATTTCTCTGTAGGTCTTCATCTTCCCGGTTCCTTTTGTTGCAGAACCGCCCAGAAGAAAACGTATGGTCAGGATCCTGGCATAGATCATTTCCTCCAGAGGATAAAAACCAATTCCATCCTCTTTGTGTGTCACATGAAATTCCGGCCAGGAAATATGGTAAATACTTCCCAGAAACGGAAGTTCAAAATATCTCTCTGTCTCATCATAGGAAATAGAAAGTCTTTCCGCGATTTCATGAGGATCTGCATTTCTGTATTCCTCAAGATAATGCTCCCAGGGCATCCGTTCCTTGCTGTCTTTTTCGTATCCAAGTCTGTCTCCCACTGATTCCGGATTCATCTGGATACCATTGGATTTTACTTCATTTAAGTCAGAACTCATAGCACACCTCTGTAAAATCTAAGTTCATTTATTTTTATCCCAATGGACCTGATATTTTTCAGGTCCATTGGGATGATTTTCTGCCTTACTCTACGGATGGAAACAGAGATCCATCTGTATGAGGAATAAAACATGCTCCCACAAACTCATCCATATAACTTGGAACCGTAGACAATTCCATATAAGTCATATTTGCCGCCAGCTCGTAGGTCTTTTTCTCTGCCGGAGTGGAAAGGAGCATCAAATACGCACCTGTAAGAGATGAGTTTCCAATATAATGGAATTTTTCCAGCGGAATATCCGGGAACATTCCGATCTTCACTGCATTACGCATATTAATACCGCTTCCGATACCGCCTGCCACATACACATCATCGATCATGGAAATATCAAAATCCAGTGATGTGAGCATGGTACGGATTGCAGAGAAGATTGCGCCTTTGGCACGGATAAAGTTATCAATATCCACCTCTGTGATCTCCACATCCTTGGAGCTTCCCGCTTCCTCTTCAAAAGCGATCACATAGCTTCCCATACCGTATTTGTCATGGCGGATCCGTTTTCCCTCACGGACAAATTTGCCCTTGGGATTGATGATGCCAGCAGAAAACAGTTCACTGATCACATCAATGATACCGGAACCGCAAAGTCCTACCGGTTTTGTTCCCGGCTCTCCAACCACCTCATAGGAAGGCTCCATGGTCTCCTTATCAATGGTGCAGGCTTCGATCGCACCGTCTGTGGCACGCATACCACAGCTGATATCTCCGCCTTCAAAAGCCGGTCCGGCAGAACATGCACAGCTCATCATAAAGTCAGAGTTTCCAAATACCAGTTCTCCATTGGTACCAAGATCGATAAACAGAGAAAATTCCGGTCTGTTCCAGATCATACTCACCAGAGTTCCGGCTGTAATATCTCCACCTACATAGCTTCCGATATTCGGAGCAATGATGATATGGGCATCCTGATTGATCTCCACACCGATATCCGAAGCAAACAGGGAATTTGTCTTAAAGAATGCCGGAATATACGGTTCCATACGAAGAGGATCCGCATTGATCCCAGCAAACAGATGGTTCATTGTGGTATTGGAGGCAACACACATTCTGTAAATCTGTTCTTCCGGGAAATGGATGCTGCGGCACATTTCATGGATCATAGGATTGATGGTTTCTTTGATCACAGCATCCTGCAGTTTCTTTTTACCGCCTGGTTTTACCGCTTCAATAATACGGTTGATCACGTCTGCCCCGAAGCGGATCTGTCCGTTTCCTGCAGAACTTTTGGCAAGGATCTCTCCGTTTTCCATATTGATCAGAACCGCAGAAACCGTTGTAGTTCCAATATCTACAGCAAGACCGCCAATGACTACATCTTCTTTATTTTCAAAGATATCATAAACAAACATATCGTCCGGAGTTGTACGGACAACACATTTGATCACAAAATCACTGTTTCTGAGTACATCGGGAAGTTTTCTGAGAACCGTATAAGGGATTCTTACTCTCTTCAGATTCATAAACTTACGCAATGCACGGCTCAGTCTCTCCACATCCGGCATAGTATCATCCAGAGACGGAGAATCCATTTTTACCTCGATCACATCCAGACTGTTGCGCAGGTCTATACCAGCAAGCTGGATCTCTCTTTTGGCATTTTCAAAAATTGCGATCTCCTCTTTTGAGCTCAGGTCCGCAACCTTCATTCTGCTCTTATATGCAGAGGCAATATCTGGTACAAGCACTTCTACATCCGCGATGGTCTTGCTCATACATGCAAGGCGCCAGCCTTCCTGAAACTCTTCATCGGAAATGTGAAGAGTCTTTTTTGTGTCCAGCTCTCCGCTTTTCAGCTGTACACGGCATTTTCCGCAGGCTCCGTTTCCGGAACAGGGGGCATCAATAGCTACATTAGCCTCTCTGGCAATTTCCAGAAGGTTATCCCCTTCGTTGGCATACGTCTCTACCACACTGCCATCTTCAAATGCAAATGTCACCTTAAACATCAGGTAACCACCTTTCTCCTGTTATAAAGAAAGGGCTGAAGACCGAAGTCTCCAGCCCTCATCATGGTTCGTCTGTAATTAGATTTCCAGATAAGAATCTGCGTACAGATTATTATTCTTGATGATATCGCAGGACTTAATAGTCTCCATCAGGCGAAGATCGTTCGGGTTAACGATCGCGGAGGTAAGTCCCTGCATCATAGCCATAGCTACCATAGCAGAGTCCATGATCGGACGGATATGTTTCGGCATACCGTTGGAGTTGTTGGAAAGTCCGCCAGTACTCTTCATACCCATATCAGAGATCATTTTGATGAATTCAAGAACCTGCATCTGTTTGTCCTGCATTCCCTTGATAACCAGGAACAGCGGGTCAAACCACATATCGTTTTCAACATCCATGCCATGCTCCATACCACGCTCCATCATGGTCTGCATGAACATCATACGCTCGTCGTTGTCTTTTGCGATACCTTCGCCGTTGCAAAGAGCGATAACGATAGCATCGTTAGCTGCTGCAAGGTCGATATACTCGATTCTTCCTGCTGCATCTGCAGAGTTAACGATCGGTTTTCCTTTGGAACGATTGTATACGGAAATGCCAGCTTCGATTGCTGCTACATTGGATGTATCCAGTGCCAGCGGAACATTGTCGAAGTTGCTCTGAAGAAGCTCTACAGCCCATTTCATAAGCTCCGGTCCATCGTTCTCAGCAGGTCCGATGTTTACGTCCAGGTAAGTTGCACCTGCATCGAGCTGCTGTTTTGCTCTCATAAGGATCGGCTCCGGATCTCTTGCAGTAAATGCTTTATTTACTGCCGGTGCAGTTGTTGAAAGTCTTTCTCCAATTGTGATAAATTTTGACATACCTGTGTTCTCCTTTACGTGAATTGGTAGCGGTCCGGGAAGGCGGATGCCCTCCCGTCCATAAAATATTTATGTGGCTTATGCCTGCATATCCTTTAAGAACTTCACAAGCTGTACTGCTTCTCTTGGTCCTACGATGATCTCCCATCCTGGAAGTTTTGCTTCCAGATCACCTTTAAGAACAGCAACCTTACCCGGGATCACAAGTTTACGGCATTTTACCTTCGGCTCAACATTTTCTTTAATGTAGTTGGAAATGCTTGTGCCGGAGAATTTACCAGCTGCCCAGGATGTAAGTACGGAAAGTCCGCCTGCATCATTGATTACAAGGTTAAGCGGAACACCGGAACGCTCCAGCTCGCCGGATACAACGAAATATGTAAGAGCAAAGTCTACAGTAGTAACTACCAGAGAGTTCTCGTCTGCTCCGTTCAGCGGGTAGATGCCCGGCTCAACTTTCATTGGCTTCTGCGGGTCTGTAAATACGTTCTGGCGCAGACCGAACAGCGGAAGTGCTTCTGCATAGGTCATCTGCTCCATAACAACGATAGAACCATATTTCATAGTAAACAGGGAAGCATATGCTGCCTGTAAATGTTTGTCACCTTTTGCAAGCTTAACAAGGTTAACAAGAGACGGATATCCGAAAGTTCTGTCCTGATCTTTCAGTGCTGCACGGCGAACCAGTACAGTATTCTTAAATGTCTCTTTTACATCTGCACCTGTAGTGTCAAGAACAAGGTTCTTGTTTCCAAGTTTTTCAAGAGCAGCTACTGTATCATAGAGCTCGTTGATATCATTTCCGGATACGCCCAGAACAACGCCTGCCTCTGTTGCTACTGCGTTCATAGCCTCATAGTTGGAAGCGTTTGCACCGTTCAGAACCGGTTTGCCGTCCTTGCATACCTCAAGAGCAGCTTTTGCAATCTCAGGATCTGTACATCCGAGAACCAGAGTTCTTCCAAGTCCTTTTGCTTTTTCTACAAGTGCTGTATATGCTGCAGCGTCAGCGCCTTCTCCGCAGTTTACATATACAAGCTCAACATGCATTCTTTCACCGATACGCTCATAGTCAACAACCGGGATCTCAGCAAGCTTTGCTTCTACTTCTGCGTCGCTCATGTCTGTGCACAGTGCAACTGCATATCTTGTTTTGCTTACGAATGTTTTTTCATGTCTGAAAAGAACAGTTTCTCCTCCAAGAGTAAACTCTCCTTCGCCTGTGCCGATCTTGATTGTCTTCATTGGCGGTGCAGTAGCCTCAGACAGAGATGCCAGTGCCTCGTCAGACATATGCGGACACTGTTCAATCTGCATAGCGCCCTGTGCAACTTTCATAGCGAAAGCCATACATGTCGGGCATCCACATTCCTTACAGTTTTTCTTTGGTGTTAATTTAAAGATCTGAATACCATTCAGTGCCATAGCTCTTTTATCCTCCTATTCGTTACGCAAGTGCTTTGATCATCTTGGAAATTGTCTTTACGGATTCCGGATGTCTTAAGATAACGGCATCAGAACCTGCTGCAAGGTCTGCAGCTGCTGTCATAACTTCCATATCAATTCCACGATCATCCTGCGGTCCCCACTCCGGCATGTCAGCTTCAGAAGCAGTTGCTTCTTTTACTCCCCATGTCTCAGCGGAAACAGGTGTGATAATAGGCATCTGCAGCATATTGTCATTCTGACCAAGAGCAGCGCCTTTGATACGGTCCATAGTAGATACTACGTACTCATATCCGTAACCTGCTGCTGCACTACCGATATTCATAACGATTTTTTTCGCATCAACACCAAGCTGTGTAGTTACAACGTTCAGCTGTTTTGCAAGGTTGATATCAACGGCAGACTCAGCACCAACGATCTGATTGTATGCCAGACCTGCTGCTGCACCGATTGCTTTGTAGTTTTCTTCTTTTTCGGAAAGGATCAGGGCATTTCTTCCCTGAAGAGCTTCTGCAACCTTCGGAAGAAGTTCCGCATCCTTCTCTACGTTCTTGCAGCCTTCTACAACCAGCGGACAATCCACTGCTTCTGCAACCTCTTTAACAACTGCGATCAGATCCTCAACAGGTTTGTTCTCGCCGTTCGGGTCTCCTCCTTCAAGGATCAGTGCAACAAAATCTGCACCCTCCATAGCAGCAGCCTTTTTCGCGATTTCTCCCATTGTGGAAGCTCCCTCGTAGTATGCCTTAACTCCTTCAGACATTCCTTCAAGACCCATATCAGAGATTTCTACACCGATCTTGGCAGTATTCTCTGACGGAGCATCAAAGGTATAGAATGGAAATGTGCTGTCTCCACCAAATGTCACAGTCTTCTCTCCGCTTCCGATTGTGACAGAGTTGATCTTTGCATTAAACTTTTGTGGTTTCTGATTAAACGGCATTTTACATTAGCCTCCTCTTAAAAATTTAAATACATGTTAATTCATGATCTGTTTATTATTATACAACACTTTAAAGGGCGTTGACAACCCAGTCAGCCCTTTTTCTGTGTTTTTCTTTTTTATCCGACCTTCTTTAAAGAAGGCCGGATCTTTATTTTTCAGATTTTTCTGTATATCGGAACAGATTACATCATCGGATCCAGTCCAAGTGCCGGATGTCCTTTTTCTGTAAGGAATGCAACCAGTGTCTCCGGATCTTCTGCTACTGTCTCATCACCGATCATATCTGTGAAGTTGTCAATTCCGTAAAGCTCTTTTGCAGTTTTGTTCAGACGCTCTGCAACGAACTCTTTCAGTTCTTTCGGCATCCATACGATACGCTCAATACCGCCCTCAGCCTTCATGAACTTCTTGGAAGAAATGAAGTGTTTACCATGTCCCATGAAACCTGGTGTCTGTACACCGCCGCCTGTCATGGAAGCCATCTCAGGGAATGTCATTCCAAGAGGTGTCATGCCTGCATACTCACGGTTTGCAATAACTACACCGTTGGAGAACGGCTCGATACCGCAGATACACTCGAAGCATCCGCAGGAGGTCATTGGATCCTGCATGATGGAATACAGAGTAACATGCTCCAGAGCACCCTGGGAGAATTTCTGTACTGCCTCATCAACGTCCTCGTATGCACCAAGGTTTTCGTCGATCGGTCTTTCTTTTGTGATTACCTGACATGGGCCAGCCGGGTCAAGCTCGTTAGTAGCTTTTGCATCCAGCCATGAAACCGCACCGCAAAGTCCAAGTCTCTCCGGTGTTACCACGCATACATGGCTCGGGGAGAATGCCTGGCAGAGGATACAGCTGTAGTAAACATCTACAGACTCATCAGTCAGGTTGTCAAGACGCTCATCACGTTTTTCAAATGTCGGGATAGCAATCTCATGACGTACTCTTGAACATTCAGCCGGATCTGTATAGATCACAACCTCACATTTATCTACAACTGCATCAAACTCATTCTTAACCTGAGAGTAAAGAACCTCACCAAGATGTTTGATACGGAAACCGGCATTAAATGCATCAATGCTGATACGGATACGCTGCATATCTCTCTGGCCTGTATGGTATACACCCTCGATGCAGTTGATGTAGTTATGGAACTTACGCTCGATAACCGGTTCAAAGTCAGCCTGCATGTTCTTGCCGGCAACTTTAACAACATACGCGATATTGTTCTTGCTTCCAAGCTCCATCTCATCCGCTTCCGGTCCGATCACAGTGATCTTGTGATCTTCGATCTCACTTGCATCACAGGTCTGTACAAGCTCTGCACAGTCTACACGGGAACCGTCAAACTCAACCTGCATGTCCTTACGACGGATGATTTCACCCTCGAATGCCGATGCGAATGCAACCGGGATGTCGATATTTGTGATCTTGATCTTGATGTCACGAGCTTCCAGAGAAGTTGCGTTCCATTTGGAAACGTCTGTCTGGCAGATCAGGCTCTTCGGAACTCTTGCAACATCTTCCTGGTTTGTGATAACCGGGAATCCAAGAGCGATAGCGCCTGCACCACATGCAACGATAACGTCATTGAGCGGTGCAAATGCATTTACAAATGCAGGTACACGTTTCATGGTGTATTCCATAAGTGTTGCAGCATCGCCTGGTTTTACGTTACCAAAGATCAGAGCTGCACGAAGTGCTACGGAAACCACGTGAATTACTGCTGTAACATCTTTTCCAAGCGGAATCACACGTACATTTGCGCCTGTCTTGTAGTTGATCTCAGCAAGCTGGTCGATCACATCGCCTACCAGTGTTACCAGGATACCCTGCGCCTGATAGGATTTTACAAGAGCTGCGGCTTCTTCCGGAGAAGCTGCTTTTCCAAGAATAACTGCTACACCCGGGATATCGCCTGTAACAAGCGGAACACCAAGTTCACGGATCACTGCATCTGCAAGATGTCCGTAGCATGGCTCCTCGTAAGGAACTGCTCCGTCCAGATATTTCAGAACCTCGATAAACTCAGCGCAAAGTGCTGTAGCCACACCTGACATAAATACGTCATGTGTTCTTTTTTCTCTTGTCATAAGAGTTTTTACAACGCCAAGAGCTTCTTTTAACTCTGCAAGAGTGCCAACTTTTGTTCCTGTTACTGCATAGTAGCACGGAAGAGAATATGCTGTATTCGGGAAGCTGACAGCTTTGTCTGCTCCGTGTGTTGCAATTGCCTGGTCAATGGCGCTCTCAGTGAGTCCATATACGGCATCATTTCCCGCGAAAACGCTTTCAAATAAAGTCACTGTTATACCTCCTAATTTAACGATCACTGACGATCAATCTTATCTTTGATGCTTCTGATCTCACCGGTGACGGTTTCACTGAAGTCATAAGGGGATTTGCCCTGTCTGTCAGCATCGATCACCTCTGTATTATAGTGGATCATACCTAAAAGATCTTCCTGTGGAATCCGTCCGAGGATAAAAGCTTCATCCTCCTCGTTGCGAACCTTATTGGCCACAACCTTAACCTGGGCTACTCCCAGATCTTTTGCCAGACGCTTTACATTTTTGTATGTCTGTACACTTCTTGCTCCAGGCTCGATCACAACAATAAAGGCATCTACCCCTTCCGTTGTTCCTCTGCCCAGATGTTCAAGGCCGGCCTCCATATCAAGGATTACTACATCCTCTCTTCTGAGGACCATGTTGCTGATGATGCGCTTCAGCATCACATGTTCCGGACACACACATCCGCCGCCGCCTGTCTCAACAGTTCCAAGGACCAGCAGTCTGACTCCGTTGCAGACCTTTCCGTATTTCTCCGGAATATCGTCCACCTTAGGATTCAGATGGTAAAACTGATTATCTGCCGATGCACCGGTCCGTTCTTCTACCAGTTTCCTCATTTTTGAAATGGGAGTTATGGAGTCCAGTGTTTCCTCGTCAAAACCAAGAGCAAGTCCCAGATTTGCATCAGGATCCACGTCTGCTGCAAGGACAGGTCTTCCCTCCTCTGCATATAAACGGGCCAGCGTAGCTGCAAATGTAGTTTTTCCCACGCCGCCTTTGCCTGTAACTGCTATTTTCATTTTACGTCATCCACCTTTGTTATAATTTCTGCACAGTCATCTGCGTTTATCAGATTCCCAGTGCTGTTCTCTTTTCTTCAATTCTTTCGATCATCAGATCAACTAATTTATCGATATCTGTTTCAACTGTGAAAGCAGCGTCAACCCATTTTCTGGTTCCCTCTGTAAGGATTTCTGCCATCTGATCAGAACCGGAAACATATGGATCTACACCAAGGAATGTATCAATACCTGTACCGATTACATAGTTACCGATAGATACTGCTTTTTCGGACATCCACTCAGGAGCGCATCCTACAACCGGGAGCTGATGGATCTGAAGTCCTGCATCTTTTGCAAGTTCTGCAGCAAGGATCAGCATACGGGAGATATCTACGCAGGATCCCATGTGAAGCACCGGCGGGATATCAGCCAGCTCACAAACACGTTTCAGACCTGCACCACAGAGATCTTTTGCGGATTTATCCATAAGACCAGCTTTTGCAGCAGCCTGTGCAGAACATCCGGAAGCAATGATCACGATATCGTTTGCGATACATTTTTTCATCAGTTCGATATGTGCATAGTCAGGACGGATTTTCGGGTTGTTACATCCAACCATGGCAACTGCACCACGGATAACACCGGATGTGATACACTCAAGGAGCGGTTTGGTTGTTCCAAGCTCATCCACCTGAGAGTTTGTAACACCGTCCAGAGTTTTTACGATTGCCTCTACAGAATAACCAACAGTAGCTTTCTGTTTCAGCTGCGGGATATGTACAAGCTCCGGTTTTCTGTTCTTGAAGTTGTCAATCGCAAGCTTAACAATTGCTTTTGCATTTTCTCCTGCTGTTTCTGCGTTGAATCTGATGAAATCAGAATCCGGCATCCGAGTGATCGGAGAAGTTGTGATGAATTTTGTATGGAAGCATTTGCTCAGTGGTCCTAATGCAGGGAAGATACACTGAACGTCTACAACGATAGCCTCACATGCACCTGTAAGAACTACGTTCTCCTGCTGCAGGAAGTTACCTGCCATCGGAATTCCGCGGCGCATAGCTACTTCGTTGGATGTACAGCAGACACCGGATACGGTGATTCCTTTTGCTCCAACAGATTTTGCGTAATCGATCATTTCCTTGCTGTCTGCATATTCGCAGATCATCTCAGAAAGACTCGGGTCATGTCCGTGAACTACGATGTTTACGTTTTCCTCAACCATAACACCAAGGTTTGCTTCGGTATCGATCGGCTTCGGTGTTCCAAAAAGAACGTCAGAGAGCTCTGTTCCCATCATGGAACCGCCCCATCCATCGCCAAGACCGCAGCGGATAGACTGTTTTACAAGTGCTTCCGGAAGAGAAGAACATCCCATATGTGTCATATGTAAGGAAGAAGAAACCTCACGGTCGATCGCACGTGGTGCAAGTTCATTTTCGATCAGTTTTTCTTTCTGTCCTTCAGGCATTCTGTCAAGGAATCTCTGATATCCGAAAGGTTTACCATATTCCATAAGACCTGCCTCTGCAACCTCATGAGCCAGATCGTAGATGTCTTTGCCCTCTGTTTCAATGTCCCATTCTTTTGCAATACGGATCAGTTTCTCAGGATCCTTTACCTTGTAGTTTCCGTCTGCTGCTGTGCAGTGCAGAGTGTGGCAGATTTCACGGCCGTGGTCAGAGTGTGCAGATGCTCCGCCAGCTGTGAATTTCAGGTAGTTACGTCCTACGATACCATGTGCATCACATCCGCAGATACCTCTTGGAGCTTTTGCTGTGATACGGCATGGTCCCATGGAACAGATACGGCAGCAGATACCCTTTTCACCGAATTTACAGTGTGGGCTCTGATTTTTTACACGCATCTGCCAGGAATCCGCGCCAACTTTGGCTCCGGTCTCTAACAGTCTGTTGGTGGCAGCTTCAAATTCTTCCACTGTCGTTAATTTGAATTCACTCATTATAGACCTCCTTTAATGATACATGATCTTTCATGTATATTTTTTCTTTCCTTGTATTATTTTAATAAACCACGGAGCGGAACCCATCCCCGCCCATGGGTTATTTCATGTAAAAAGTGACCAGGGCTTCTCCTCCCCGGCAAAACATCTCTGCTGCTGAGACAGCAGAGACATACCATATTTACTTACAGTTCCAGATTATCCACAATTTTGCGGAGCGCCTGTTTTACAGGATTATCTTCCGGAAGTGATGCTGTCGGACGTCCCTCGCAGTCATACTCATACACTGCCTCGTCCTGAGGTACCACACCCAGAAGCTTCAGACCCTGGTTTTCAATCTCTTCCAGAACGCCCGGATTCAGTTCGCCCTTAGGCGCACGGTTTACGATCAGACCTACTGTCGTCGGGTGCATATTGCACTCCTCGATCAGCTTCGCGATCCTTCCCACTGCCTGGATTCCGCGTCTGGAACAGTCGCTTACCAGAATCGCTGTCTGCATTCCCGGAAGAACGCCACGGCTGATATGTTCCATTCCGGCCTCGTTGTCAACCACGAAATAAGGATAATTGTTCTGATATTTTGCAAGCTGTGCCTGAAGAAGTCCATTCACATAACAGTAGCATCCCTTGCCCTGTGTTCTGCCCATAACGAGCAGATCAAAGTCATCGTCTTCAATCAGTGCGTCCTCAAATCTGAGTTCTGCGTAATCAGCCTTAGACATCCCTGTCGGGATCGGGCTCTTGGATGCAAGCTCTGCCTGCGCGATCTCCTCGCGGACATCTCCCAGTGTTGTATCCACATTAACGCCCAGAACCTCATTGAGATTGGAATTCGCATCCGCGTCCACTGCAAGAACCGGACCTTTTCCTTTCTCACAGAGATACTGGATCAGCATTCCGCATAAGGTTGTCTTTCCTACGCCGCCTTTTCCTGCGACGGCAATCACATGTGCCATAAAATAGCTGCCTCCTGATTTCTGTCAAAATTAAATCTCTGCTGCTTTATTCACAGCTGAGTTTTACAATACTGTTTGCCAGATCCACCATAAGGATCTTTCCTTCCACGATTCTCTCGTCGCCCATGATATCGCGGAGAATGATTTTTTCTCCATCCACATCAATGCGGCTTACATTCTTAAAGATCACGGAATCATCACTGTTTTTATATACTGTTGCAAGACACATATCTGCCACCTCCTGATGCCAGTCTTTTTTATTTCAGTTCCTCTTTTACAAGTGTAAGGGCAAGTCCCAGACGCATATTGCTCTTCTGAAAATCTGCCACTGCATCTCTGATTGCTTTCGCAGAAGCGTTCAGTCCCATTTTATCCAGGTTGTCCGCCATCTGGTCAAGCTCCTGTGCATGATGCTCGTTATGCTGAAGCATGTAAGTAAGAAGCGCTACGGTTTCCTTTCCGCAGTCTCCGCCCTGACAGGAACCACAATGTTCATGTGAATGTTCCTGACAGCCTTCTCCATGAGAATGTACATGTTCTCCGCCTGCCTCATGGGTATGTGCATGAGAATGTTTCACTCCGTCTGCATGCGTATGCTCATGAGTGTGTTCATGTGTATGTTCGTGTCCATGCTGGATCAAATTACCGTTCTCGTCTTTGATAAGATGCATTTCTTTACCCCTTTCTCTGTTGCATTTATAGCATAGAACAGAGTCTTCACTTCACGAAAAAGCGCAGACTTCTGACAAGAATTTATCAATTACGTATATTATACATCTTTCCCTATGGATAAGCAAGGTATTCTTAAGAAAAATACCTTAAAAATATATAAAAAATCACCGAAATCGTTTCTATGGTTTTTACATTTTAGCAGTATTTTTCTTGTTTGTTTTTTTATTGATATTTTCCTAACAATTATGTCTTTTAATTAACATAACATATATCGTGCTCTTCGTAGTAAATATTTAATAAATTTGATGTTCTTCTTTCACATTTTTATGTTATAATAGCACGCATGTGAGCGAGAAGGTAGCAGGGAAACAGTTGAAAACGGACTGGAAACAAGGAGGATACATTTTGACAACTGCTGTATTTTTAAATAATGATAAACGAATGCCTCTTCTGGGGCTGGGGGTATATAAAGCAACCGGTGAAAATGAAGCGGAAAATGCAATCATCCATGCCGTTAAATGCGGATACCGGCTGATCGATACTGCTTCCGCATATAAGAACGAAGAAGAAGTAGGAAAAGGCATTGCAAAATGCGGTATTCCCCGGAAAGATCTTTTTGTCACCACTAAGATCTGGAACAACGCGCAGCGTCTCGGAGATGTAGAGGGCGCTTTCCAGAGAAGCCTTGACCGTCTTGGTCTGGATTATATCGATCTTTATCTGATCCACTGGCCGGTACCGGGATGTTATCTGAGTACATGGAAAGAACTGGAAAAGATTTTAAGTTCCGGCAGAGCACATTCCATCGGAGTCAGCAATTTCAATATTCACAATCTGGAAGAACTAAAAAAAGTATCCGGAATCACGCCTGCCGTCAATCAGGTAGAATGTCACCCTCTTTGTTATCCAAAGGAACTGATTGACTACTGCCAGGAAAACGAAATTCAGGTTCAGGCTTATGCACCGCTGGCAAGAGGCGCCTATCTGGATCATGATGTACTCTGTGTTCTCGGCACGAAATATGCACACACACCTGCACAGGTAGGTTTGCGCTGGGCAGTGCAGAAAGGGATCTCTGTCATCCCGAAATCCACAAATCCAGAACGCATAGAATCCAATGCCAGGATTTTCGATTTCACTATCGATCAGGAAGACATGGATCTTCTGAACACTCTGAATCAGGATTATCACAGTGCCAGTGTACCCGAAGATTTAAGAGGAATTTCCCTTTAACCAAATGCAGATATAATTTCACCCCACAGTTTGAAACTGTGGGGTGTGTTTTTCTTACCAGGGGAGCATCGGTGTCTCCACTTTTTTATCACGAAGCATCAGATCCTGAACAGCTTCTGCCGCAGGCTTATCTTCAAAGAGAACTTTATTCACTTCTTCTATGATAGGCATTTCCACCTGATATTTCTCCGCAAGGCTCTTTGCTGCTTTGGCTGAATAAACGCCTTCCACTACCATTTTCACCTCGTCCATAGCCTCTTTCATGGTATAGCCTTTTCCCATAAGATAACCGGCTTTACGATTACGGCTGTGGACACTGGCACAGGTAACGATCAGATCGCCGATCCCGGACAGCCCGTAGAAAGTTTCTATCCGTGCTCCCATTTTCGTACCAAGGCGTGCAATTTCTGCAATCCCCCGAGTGATCAACGCAGCTTTCGTGTTATCTCCGTATCCCAGGCCGTCTGCAGTGCCCGCCGCAAGAGCGATCACGTTCTTCAAAGCGCCGCCAAGCTCCACGCCAAGGATATCCGGCGTAGTATATACACGGAATACCGGACTCATAAAAATCCCCTGAAGGTATTCTGCCGTCTCTCTTTTTCCTGCACTGATCACACAAGTGGTCGGAATCCCTTTTCCAACCTCTTCCGCATGACTTGGGCCGGAAAGTACACAGACATCTGCCTGAGGGATTTCCTCACTGATAATCTCGCTCAAGGTCATCAGCGTTTGTTCTTCCACTCCTTTTGCCACATTAACAATGATCTGACCATCCCTGGTAAACGGCGCCATCTGATGCGCTGTACTTCTGGTAAATGGAGACGGAACTGCCAGAACAGCCACATCCGGATCTGAAAGACTTTTTTCCAGATCTGCAGTGATTTCCATTTTTTCCGGAAGACGCACTCCCGGCAGTTTGGATTCATGCTCTCTTTTTTCGCAAAGCATAGCTACTTCATCCGCAAGTGCTGACCAAAGTGTCACCTCATGGTCGTTATTATAAAGCAGCAAGGCAAGAGCGGTTCCCCAGCTTCCTGCTCCCAGTACACTTATTTTCGCCATTTTCTCCACCATTTAACCTTTCTTCTTTGATTTTCCCAGATATATCTTGTTTTCTGTTCCATTCAAAAGCCGCACTACATTGGCCCTGTGTCTAAAAAATGCCAGCGCTGTCATCAGCCCCATGACAACATACATTTCCGTCATATAAGGCGGAGTCATCCCGTATGCACCCTTCCAGCCAAAAAAGAGCATCGCCAGAAAAGCAGCCAGGTATGCGCTCAAAGAGCAGACCGATACATAATGCGTTGTAAAAAACAGCGTAAAGAAGATCACCGCACAGATCAAAAAAATCCTCCAGTCAAAGGCAAGGATAAACCCCACAGAAGCTGCGATTCCTTTTCCTCCACGGAAATTCAGATAAAAAGGAAAATTATGTCCCAGAATACATCCCGCTGCCGCATAAACAGTTAAAAGGGGCAGAACACTTCCATACGTCTTTCCAAAAAAAACCTTTACCAAAAGAATGGCTGCCACACATTTGAGGCAGTCACCCAAAAGTGTCATCGCTCCGGCTTTTTTTCCAAAAGTCCGAAGGGCATTTGTCGTTCCCGCATTTCCGCTTCCATGTTCCCTGATATCAGTCTGATGAAATCTTCCGATAATGTACGAGGTCTGAAAAAGTCCACATACATATCCAATCGCCAAACAAATCAAACGTTCCATACTACTCTCATTCCTTTTCTCCACGCTGACGGATAATAAACTTCAGAGATGTTCCTCTGAAACCGAAAGCCTCCCTGATCTTATTCTCAATATATCTTGTATAAGAGAAATGCATTAACTCTTTGTCATTGACAAAAATCACAAATGTAGGCGGACGCACGCCTACCTGAGTCATATAATAGATTTTCAGACGTTTTCCTCTGTCAGACGGCGGCTGCTGCATAGCAATCGCTTCCGAAAGGATTTCATTCAGCACTCCTGTCTGAATACGAAGTGTCTGGTTTTCGATCACGGCATCAATGGTCTCAAACATTTTGTTGATTCTCTGCCCCGTCTTCGCAGAAATAAAGACAAGTTCAGCATAAGGCATATATGCCAGGACATCACGAATACGGTTTGTATGTTTGTAAATGGTCTTGTCATCCTTCTCAATGGCATCCCACTTGTTCACCGCAATGATTACGCCTTTTCCACGTTCATGGGCAATACCCGCGATCTTGGCATCCTGTTCTGTAACGCCTTCCACCGCATCAATAACGATCACCACCACATGAGCTCTCTCCACAGCGGTCACTGTACGGATCACACTGTACCGTTCAATCTCCTCTTTTACTTTTCCTTTTCGCCTCAGACCTGCCGTATCAATAAAGATGTAATCTCTTCCCTGCCATTTCACTCTGGCATCTACAGCATCTCTTGTCGTACCCGCAATATCAGAAACGATCACTCTGTCTTCGCCTAAAAGACGGTTGATCAGAGATGATTTCCCCACATTCGGCTTTCCTACCACCGCAATCCTCGGAATATCATCCTCTTCCTCCGTATCTGCTCCTGCCGGAAATTCTTTTATTACTTCATCCAGCATATCTCCCAGACCGGTTCTATTTGCCGCGGAAATCGCATGCGGCTCTCCGATTCCCAGATTATAAAACTCATAAACATCCATCATATATTTATGGATACTGTCCACCTTATTGACTACCAGGACCACCGGTTTCTGACTGCGGCGGAGCATATCCGCCACCTTGGCATCAGAATCAACAAGTCCCTGTTTTACATCTGTGATAAAAATAATCACATCTGCTGTGTCAATGGCAATCTGCGCCTGATCTCTCATCTGAGAAAGAATGATATCACCGCTCTCCGGCTCAATTCCTCCGGTGTCGATCAGTGTAAAGGATTTATCCAGCCATGTAACATCTGCATAGATCCTGTCTCTGGTCACTCCTGGTGTATCCTTGACAATTGAGATCATCTCTCCCGCAAGGGCATTAAACAATGTGGATTTGCCTACATTAGGCCTCCCCACGATCGCAACTACTGGTTTGCTCATACATCTGTCTCCTTATCTGTTTATTATGTTCCGGAGGATCCAGTATAGAAGCTACCAGATCTGCCCCGTCTTCGTCTACTATTACAATTTCTGTTCCCAGCTCTTCTTCCAGTTCCTTAACAGAAACATCATCAAGGAAGATGTCCTCTCCGCTTCTCAGCATATTACATGGCAGAAGAAGCTTTTCTCCCAATGGCTCTCCTTTCAGCTGTTGCCGGAGATCCGTACCTGTGAGCAGACCGGAAACCGTGATCATTTCTCCAAAAAAGTGATTGGCGATCGTCTTGACATTTACCCTGACATTCGGGAATTTCTCCCGTATCTTGTCCACACATTTTATAATGTACGGCGCTGCAAGTTTTCCTGTCGCAACCGTCATTTCCATAGAACGCTGATCTCCGGTACGCTCTGCTACTGCTTTACATACTTCCGTTTCCAGAAGCCGCAGCATTCCCACACCGTTCTCCAGCTGCAGATAGCCATCGTACCGTTCTGCTTCCGGAAGCTCCTCTCCGGCAAGGATATACCATTCGTCTGAAGCATGAATAAAATGAATCCCATGTTGTGCATACATTTTTTTCTGCCAGCGATGGATCTGCTCCAGAACTTTCCGGGCATCTTCCCGGGTAAACGGCTCCAGAGGATAAAGACCTTCCCGGAATTTTGACAGCCCTACCGGAACCACCGAGACACTCTGCAGCACAGGTGCATAAGCCGAAAGCTTTTCCAGGCTGTATTCCAACTCTTCTCCATCATTCACACCCTTGCAAAGAACAATCTGTCCATTCATCGTAATGCCCGCCTCAAAAAGCTGATCTGCTTTTTGGAGCGCTTCTCCTGCAAAGCGGTTATGAAGCATTTTGCATCGAAGCTGAGGGTTCATTGTCTGAAAGGAAATATTGATCGGCTCCAGACGGTAACGGATGATCCGCTCCACATCATGCTGACTCATATTTGTCAGTGTCACATAATTTCCCTGAAGGAAGGAAAGTCTGGAATCATCGTCCTTAAAGTAAAGAGTCTCCCGCATTCCCGGCGGCATCTGGTCAATAAAACAAAACATACAGTGATTCGTACAGGAACGATACTCATCCATCAATCCGTTATCAAACTCTATACCCAGGTCTTCTTCGTATTCCTTTTCTACCTCCAGCTCCCACAGTTCTCCATCTGCTTTCTGAATCTGAAGGGTCACAAACTCATCATTCATAAGATAACGATAATCGAAAACATCCTCTACCGGTGTATCATTGATCGTTTCCAGGATATCTCCCGGCTCCAGTTCCAGTTCCTGAGCAATGCTGCCAGGAAGGACCCTGGAGATCACATGTTTCTTTTTTTTCATAAAATCCCTTTCTGCTGCGTGTGCAGCGTACCTGTCTTTATTCAGGCACGCACGGATGAAGTGACTGTACACCTCCACGCTGTAACCATAATAACAATTTTATATGTAAAAATCAATAAATTCCTTGACTGGATTTAGGGCAAATGTTATAAATGTAATAGTACTCAATATTTTATCACTTAAACTCAGGAGGAAAATTATGCCGAATATAGAGTTACTTGAAAAATCACTTCCGGTTGCACCTATCCGTATCGCAGCCCTTTCCGGTTGTCAGGATCTTGCCCGAGAAGTTGATAAGAAGCTTGTAAAATTCCGTAAAGAACTGGTTGCCAAAAAAAATTCCGACAGCATCCCGCAGGGATACTGCGAACCGTCATTCCTTGTAGAATGTGAATGTGTGCGTTTCGGTACCGGAGAAGGAAAAGGCTACATCAAGGAATCTGTCCGCGGTACAGACCTCTTTATCATGGTAGATATTACAAATTATACTGAAACTTATACCGTTTGCGGACACGAAAATCATATGTCTCCAGATAATCATTTTCAGGATCTGAAGCGTATCATCTCTGCTGCAACAGGTAAGGCACACAGAATCAATGTGATCATGCCATTCCTTTATGAAGGACGCCAGCACCGCCGCTCCAAGAGAGAATCCCTTGACTGCGCTCTGGCACTGAAAGAATTAAGCGATATGGGCGTTGCAAACTTTATCACTTTTGACGCACATGATCCTCGTGTACAGAACTCGATCCCGCTGAATGGTTTTGACAACTTCTTTCCTACATACCAGTTCCTGAAAGCACTGGTAAAAAATGTGCCTGATTTCAAAATGGACAACGATCATCTGATGATCATCAGCCCGGATGAAGGCGCAATGTCAAGAGCTGTTTACTTCTCCAATATCCTCGGAGTGGATATGGGTATGTTCTACAAGAGAAGAGACTATTCCACCATCGTAAACGGCAAGAATCCTATCGTAGCCCACGAATTCCTCGGAGACTCGGTAGAGGGCAAGGATGTTGTTATCATCGACGATATGATCTCTTCCGGTGAAAGTATGCTGGATGTTGCCAAACAGATCAAAGAACGCCACGCAAGACGTGTATTCATCTGCACCACCTACGGTCTGTTTACCGATGGTCTTGATAAATTTGACGAATATTACGAAAAAGGCTGGATTGACAAAGTAATCACCACCAACCTGAATTATCGTATTCCGGAACTTCTTACCAAACCATACTATATCGAGGCAAACATGAGCAAATACCTTGCAAGTATCATTGACATCATCAATCATGATGTTTCTGTAGAGAAAGTTCGGTCCAGCAACGAAAAGATCATGGATCTTATCGAAAAAGTAAATAAATCCAAGTAAAAAAACGGCTGTGGTTTTTATACCACAGCCATTTTTCATTTTTTCCTGATTCCCAGAAAAGCGGCCAGATTCCCTCTTTTTCCTTTTGAGGCTCTGTGGGAAAACAGAAATTCCGGGTTACAGCAGGTACATATTCCCGGCATGGAAATATGCTCCGGTAAAATTCCCGCACGCAAAAAGATCTGTCGGTTTGCTTCCCAAAGATTCAGCTGGTATTTTCCGTCCTGTTTTTTATAAAACAGCTTCGGCCAGAGGTCCGGCAAAAATGCTTTTTTGAACGACTCGATCACATCCTCGCTTACCTCATAACAATCCTGACAGATCGATGGTCCAACCGCAGCATAAATATCCGCAGGATCCGATCCGTAATTTTCCCGAAGTGCGTTCACCGTCACCTCTCCAATCCCTGCAGCAGTGCCTCTCCATCCGGAATGAGAAAGACCAATTGCTTTATGAACAGGATCTACGAAGTAAAGAGGCACACAGTCCGCGTAAAACGTTGCCAGAACCAGCCCCGGAACATTCGTCACCATTCCATCCACATCCGTATAAGGACGGGGCTTTGTAATCCCGTTTCCCCTGTCAGTCTCCGTGATCACACGGACATTTGCTGTATGTGTCTGATCTGAAGTAACAATTTCATCTGCCGCAAATCCAAGCGCAGATGAAATTCTTCTGTAGTTTTCTCTCACCGCTTCTTCTCTGTCACCTCTGGTAAAGCTTAAGTTCATCGAGGCATACATTCCCTCGCTGCATCCGCCCAGACGTGTACTGAAACCATGAACAAAACCCGGCAGTTTATCAAATTCCGGATAAGTGAGAAAAGTAACTCCTTCTTTTTGACAAACCTTCATATGCGCCGCTTCTTCCTGTTTCCATATGATCTCCATAGGTCTCCTCCTTTTTTATCTGCGGTAATCAAAAGCGTTCTGTATCCACTCTATACGGTCACCGTCAATGGCAACTACGTCAAACCTGCAGGGTGTGTCAAGTCCGTACCCCTGCTTAAGCAGATAGAACTCCGCTGTACGACTGACAGCTTTTTGTTTGCGCCAGTCCACTGCAGCCGAAGCCCATCCTCTCTCTCCGGTATGCCTGTATTTCACTTCCACAAATACCAGATACTTCCCGTCTTTCGCAATCAAGTCAATCTCCCCTGATCTGCAGCGGAAATTTTTTTCTATGACAAACAATCCCTGTTTTTTCAAAAAAGCAGCCGCTTTCTGTTCATAACGGCTGCCCAGCTCACGTTTGTTAATCGCACTCTCTCTTTTCCTGTTCGTGTAGGTATCTTATGTATTTCTTTCTTTTTTTCTTTTCCTATGTCTATCCATTTACACAAAATGCGTAATAAAGCTTGCACGGTGAATGGGTGACGGGCCGTATTTTTTCAATGCCTCGATATGTTCGGAAGATCCGTATCCTTTATTGGAAGCGAATCCATATCCCGGCATCGCCTTATCGTACTCCACCATAAGTCTGTCTCTGGTAACCTTTGCCACGATGCTGGCCGCCGCAATGGAGGCGCTTTTGGCATCGCCTTTGATAATAGGCACCTGGGGGATCTCTATCTGAGGAATCGTCACTGCATCGTTTAAAAGAAGCTGTGGGCATACGGAAAGCTTACTTACCGCCTGGCGCATTGCCTCGTAGGTTGCCTGGAGAATATTGATCTCATCAATACGGGCCGGAGAAGCCATTCCCACCCCTATACTGACAGCCTCCTTTTGAATTACCTCATAAAGCTCTTCTCGCTTTTTTGCAGACAGTTTTTTTGAATCATTCAGATATAAGATTTCATGGTCTTTAGGAAGTATCACCGCACAGGCCACTACCGGTCCGGCCAAAGGTCCTCTCCCCACTTCATCAATACCGCAAAGATATCCCAAATGCTCATATTTTCGTTCATACTCCATCATATGTTCCATTCGGAGTTTTTCTGCCCGGAGAGCTTCCTCTGCTTTTCTGCTTTTTTCGATCAGTTTCCGGACACCACTTCTGTCATCTTCCCGATACACTTCCCGGAGCCGGCGCTGTTCTTCCATGGATGCAGTCTCAAATTCCGCCCTGATCTCTGCTATCTTCTTCATTTTTTACTCCTTCGGTGCCCATTCCAGGGTAATTCGTCCCAGCTTGCCACTTCTAAAATCATCAAAGAAAAGACCGGATGCTTTTGCGTAATCCAGTTCTTCTCCTTTTTTCAGACATCCTCTTGCTCTTGCAATGCCCTGAAGGATCTCAAGCGCTTCTCCGGTCTCATCTGCCTCATATCGCTCCTGAAGAACTCCCGGATAGTTTTTCTTCAAATAACCGATCAAAGAAAGCGCAAGCTCTTCCATATTCAGGATATCATCTTTGATCGAACCCACATAGGCAAGCCGGATACCTACTTCCTGATCTTCAAATTTTGGCCAGAGAATTCCCGGAGTGTCCAGAAGCTCCACATTTTTATTTAATCGTATCCACTGTTTTCCTTTTGTCACACCTGGACGATTGCCGGTTTTCGCACATGCTTTTCCGGCAAAGGTATTAATAAAAGTAGATTTTCCCACATTGGGGATTCCTGCAACCATAGCCCGGATAGGACGGTTCTTAATACCTCTTCTCCGGTCTCTTTCAATTTTTTCCCGGCAGGCCTCCTGTATTACATTCTGAATCGCCTTCATTCCGGCACCATTTCTGGAATCCACTTTCACAACATGGAATCCTTTTCCCTGAAAATATTCTTTCCACGCTTCGTTTTGTCTTTCATCTGCCAGATCTGCTTTGTTCAAAAGAATCAATCTTGACTTATTCTGCCCAAGCCTGTCAATATCCGGATTCCTGCTGGATAAGGGAACACGAGCATCTACAAGTTCAATGATCAGATCAATCAGTTTCAGATCTTCCTGCATCTGTCTTTTTGCCTTGGTCATATGACCAGGATACCACTGTACGTTCATATATACCTAGCCTTTCAAAATTCCTATTTTTTCTCTGGGAGAACAGGTAAACCAGAGTTTTCCTACAATATAACGTTTTTTTACCGTTCCGATATCTGCATACCGGCTGTCCTCACTGTTATTTCTGTTGTCACCCAGAACAAAATACTCTCCTGATTTTAAACTTACGCCATTTTCCGCCAAACCCGGATTTATTATTTCAGGATAATCGGCTGCCTCATCGTATACTTCTCCGTCAATATAGATCACTCCATTCCGGATTCGTATAGTCTCTCCCGGAAGACCGATCACCCTCCGTATATGCAAAGCAGCATCATCACTGGCATTTGTCCGAAAAACAATCATATCCCCTCTTTGCGGAGAGGCAACTTTATATATCAGCTGGTTCATGAAAAACCGGTCACCCACCTCAATGGTCGGTTCCATAGAGCTTTCCTGCATCGTAACTGTCTGAAACATAAGAATCGCCGTAAGCACTGCAAATACAAGCGTTACTGCGATTTCAAATACCCGGCGCAGAGATTTTCTCAGCTTTTCATTTTCCAGTTTCAGCTTCCATTCCAGTATCTTTGGATGTTCTTTCCAGTTTTTTAAATTTCTGATATCCATATGAATTCTCCATACGTAAATCGATAATCTTTCAGAATTTCTTGTTAAATATATACTTTTGCAAAAAGAGGGACAATACCTGTCGTTATTGTCCCTGCTTTTAACACTTCTTAAATTGTCATTATCTAACGCGCTCTTTAACCTTAGCAGCTTTACCTACACGATCTCTCAGGTAGTTCAGCTTCGCACGGCGAACTTTACCGTAACGAACTACTTCTACTTTTACTACGTGTGGGGAATGCAGCGGCCATGTTTTCTCAACGCCTACGCCATTAGAGCTCTTTCTTACTGTGAAAGTTTCTCTTGTGCTTCCGCCCTGTCTCTTAAGAACAGTTCCTTCAAAGATCTGGATTCTCTCACGGTTTCCCTCTTTGATCAGTGCGTGTACTCTTACAGTATCACCTACGCGGAACTCCGGTACTTCTGCTTTTAACTGAGCAGCTTCAATGTTTCTGATAATGTCGTTCATGTTTTTCTCTCCTATTCTTCTGGATGTTCTTAATACATAATTTCTGTAACAGAGGACCATCTTTTTTACAACAGATTTGATTATACTATAGAATAAACTCCATTGCAAGCAGTTTTTCAAAAAAATAGAAAAGCCGGGTGTGTCACAATCATCCCAGCGCCACATCCAGGATCATCATCAGAACAAATCCCAACGCAAACGTCACTGTCCCAACATTGCTGTGTTCTCCTTCACTTGCCTCCGGAATCAGTTCCTCTACTACCACATAGATCATAGCTCCTGCCGCAAAAGCAAGGAAATACGGCAAAAGAGGCTGTATATAAGAAGCAAGAAGAAGTGTGATTCCCCCGGCTATGGGTTCTACAATGCCGGAAGCCGCACCGTAAAGAAAAGATTTCGTCCTTGAATATCCAGCGCCCCGCAAAGGCATGGAAATAATGGCTCCCTCCGGAAAATTCTGTATAGCGATCCCAATGGCCAAAGCAAACGCCCCTGCAAGCGTCACCGTGTCATTCCCGGATACAACACCTGCAAACACAGCGCCTGCTGAAAGCCCTTCCGGAATGTTATGCAAAGTCACCGCCAGGACAAGCATGGTCGTTTTTTTTAAAGCAACCTTCGGTCCTTCTGATTCTTCACTTCCCAAATGCAAATGTGGCACCATTCGGTCCATAAATAAAAGAAAACCGATTCCCAAAAGGAAACCTGCTGCCGCAGGGACAAAGGCAAACTTTCCCATTGTCTCGCTCATATCCATAGCCGGAATCAGAAGCGACCACACAGAAGCTGCAACCATTACACCGGAGGCAAACCCCAGAAATCCTTTCTGCACCAATGGCTTCAGTTCTTTTTTCATAAAAAAAACACACGCCGCTCCCATCATCGTTCCCAAAAATGGAATCATCAATCCTAAAAATATACTCATCTGGCCGCCTTTCTTTTTCCATTCAGCTAAACACAGTTATTTTTATCATATGCAGAACACTTCTAAGTGCTGCTTTTCCGATTTTTATATTTTTACCTTTTTTCTATTTTGTAATCATGACGCGTTCTCTGCCTCTGCATTTTTATCTGCATCTGCCTGTTTCTGTTCTCCCATGATCTTGTTCAGTTCGCTGATCATCTCTTCATCTTTCAGACGAAACTTCACTTCCACTCGTCTGGATGCGTCTTTGTCCACATTTCCATTTGCATCCAAAACAGGATTTGCCATAGAATGTCCGTTTACCGTCAGATATTCCTGCAGATTCTGACTCTGTCCGGAATTTAAGAATTCTCCCTGGATATCCAGAAGATACTGGGCAACTGCCAGTGAACGCTGCTGGGACAGCTGAAGGTTGTAGCTGTAATCTCCATCCGTATCTGTATATCCGTCAATGATAATCTCCGCCAGATACTTCATATAATCTTCCTGAAGAAGAACTTTACAGTAAATAGGAAGCACCTGAGCCAGAGCCTGCTTTCCTTCTTCTGTCAGCTCTGCTTCATCATAAGCAAAAAGAACGCTGGATTCCAGAGTCATCGCTCCTGTCTGCGTATCAATATCTACATTGATATTATTTTTTGCAAACTCTTTTCTCAAAGCTTCGATCACATCAGCCTTTACACCAATGATCTGATCGATCTGTGCCTGCTGATCCTTAAGAAGAGCTGTTTTTTCATCCAGCGCCGCCTGCTGTGTATTCAAGGTTGCTTCCTGATCTTTCAGCTTCGCCGCAAGCTGAGCCAAAAGCTCTTCCTGATCCTTTAGTTTTTCATCCTGTGTTTTCAGCTGCTGATCCTGATCCTTCAGCTGTCCTTCTTTTTCATCCAGTTCATTCTGCTGGGCAAGAATCTCCAGGGTATATTCCTCCTGAAGGGCAATCTTCTCATCCCGCTCACGAATACTTTCGTCATAGCTTTTCTGAGCCTGAAACAAGGTTACACACATCAGCAGAACAAACAGGAGCAGCACGCCTGCCATCATGTCTGAATAAGACCGCCAGACATTAAATCCTCCGTTTTCTGTTTTTTTTCTTCTGCGCATCTGTCTCTCCTTTTATCTGAATAAGCCAAATTTCCCTTTCTGTGCTGATTTAGAAAGCTCTTTCATGCTCCGTGTCAGCTCTTCCATAAGCTCCTGCTGCTGTTCTGTCTGTGCAGTCAGAATCTCCTTCAGCTCTTCCAGACTCTCATCTCGTGCTGATTTTCCGGAACTCAGATGGATTTCCCCGTTATTCCTGGAAACAGAAATATCAGCCAGAAGTCTGCGGACCTGTTCCATAGTTCTGTAGGATTTTTTCTGGTATTCCGCAAATTCCTGCATCTTCTCCTCAAACTCTTCCACTACACGTTTGTTGGATTCCAGTACACTTCCACTTACTTTTCCAGCTGCGGAGATTTTTTCCATTCCCTGAGCTGCCGCCTCTACATACTTCTGCATAGTCTGATTGCAGGCTACCCAGAATTTGGCAGAGGATGTTTCAGCCTCTTTCAGATAATCCGCCAGATGATGGTAATCTGCCTGCTGCTGTTTCTGGATTGCCTGATTGTCCTGGATGATACGTTTCGCAATATCAATGTATTCCTTCTGAGAGGAACCGGTATCTTCCATGATCTTCTTCATAGCCTGTTCATGCTGTGTATAAGAATCACTCAACTGACGGCTCATTGCCTGATAGAGATTTGTAGTATAATTCACATTATCTGTCTGTGCATCTTTCAGCTGGCTGAGAGTTTTGCCAAACTCTGAAAACTGTACGCCAAAAGAGTCGTTCATCTCTTTTAAAAATACATCCAGAATCTGGCGGACCGCATCCTCCTGACACTGCGTCACAGAAGCAACCAGTGTATCCAGAGAATCATTCATTTTTTTAAAAGTAGGTGTGATCACCTTTTCAAAGCTGTCTGCCATCTGTACAGAAAACTGTTCTGCCATCTGGTTCATAGCCGCAGTCTGGATCTTCTGACTGGATACAAGTAAATTTCTTGATTCATTTTCCGCCGAAGGCATCACATGACTGTGAAATTTAGCCAGAAATCCCTGCAGCTCTTCTGCCATGAAAGAATATTCACTTTTCATTCCATAAGTATATACAATAGAAAGTGCAATACCATAGATGGATGTCAAAAAGGCCACCTTGATACCGTCTACCAGGGCAGACACAGAATTAGTCATAAGCTCATAATTCGCCGGATCAAAATTCTTAAGTCCCCACACAAGTCCTACAAACGTACCAAGAATACCAAGACTGGTAAAAATATCCGGTACCATTTCCAAGAGGCGTTTATGTATATGATTATCCATCTCCTCTTCATTCAGATAATCCTCTACGTCGCCGATTCCTTCTTCACTTTGAAGAATACTGTCTGTAAAAGAATTCATCACTCTGTCCAGATATTTATGATGAAAAATCCCATTCAGCGTTTGGATCTGATCTGCTCCGATCTTTCCCGGCTTCTGAAAAAGACTTCCGATTTCGTCTGAAGCTTCCCGAAACGCCTGTGCCAGATTATCCATTCGGAACATTCCTGCAAACAAACCGGCTGCATAAATCGCAGTCATAACAGCAAGAAAGATAAAATTATAAAGCATGACACTGGGTGCCCCTTTGCCTACATAAACCGTCATTGCTGCGGCTGCGGCAAGCACTGCCAGAAATAAAAGTACATTTACTATTTTTTTCCTCATATTGCGCCTCCTCATTGGTCATAATCTTAAGACTCCTTCCAGGTGAGTCTGTGAATTACACACAATTCGCTCTTTTTACCATAATATCATATCATAAAACTGTTCACAAGCTGTAATCACAACCTGACTGTCCTGAGTCATCAAAAAAGCGGATAAGTCCGTCTCAAACTCCCTAAATCTCTCAATCCTTGAGGGGTACCGGACATCTTGCAGATGTCCGTTTAGCACCGGCCGCAATGGAATGTACTACTTTCCTGACAAACAAAACACAGATAAAAGAACTGCCGCCAGAAACTCTTTCGAGCCTCTGACGGCAGTTCTTTTATACATATACCTTATCGTCTTCTAAAAGCACAGCGGTTCCATCCTTCACTTCCACCAGACTAATGCTGCAGTTAGGCGGCACACAGCCATGCCAGAAGTGTTCCGGGTCCTGATACACATTCTGAAGAAGGGCACGGACCGCACAGCCATGCGAAGCAATCAGTATGGTTTTTTCCTGAAGTTCCGGATCTCTGATTTTTTCCATCCAGAATTCTCTTGTGCGGGCAAGGACATCCGAAATATTCTCTCCATTTTCCGGTCTGGAAAAACGATTGGGATCTGTAAAAAATATTTCCATTTCCCTGTTGATCATATTTCCTTTTTCGTCCTTAAACTGAGTTCCCTCCAATATCCCGAAATCAATCTCCTGGATCCTTTTGTCCAGGATCATCGGGATCTTGTCCGCCTTCTTCCCCAAAACAAGTTCTGCTGTCTGTCTGGCTCTTTTCAGCGGACTGCTGAAGCACAGATCAAACGGAACATCTTTCAAAGTTTCTCCAACTTTGCGCGCAAGAGATATTCCCTCTTCTGCCAAAGGAATATCCGCTGCTCCCTGGACTTTGCGGAGCGCATTCCACTGTGTCGTTCCATGCCTTAAAACATAAAGTTTCATCAGCTTCTCAGCTCGATTCCAAGATCTGTAAGACCATTAAGGATTTTCTTCATAGCAGCTGTGATCTCTGCTTCTTCCAGTGTCTTGTCATGATCGCGGAATACCACGGAATATGCCATGGATTTATATCCTTCTTTGATCTGTGTTCCTTCGTAAATATCAAAGAGCTCATAGGATTCCAGAATCTTTCCGCCTCTCTGTTCCAGGATATTTTCAATCTGGCCAGCCAGAACTGTTTTTGGAACTACCATACTCAGGTCACGAGTTACTGCCGGATACTTGGCAATACCATTATATTTATGAGCAAATCCCGCAAATTCAAGGATATCCAGAACATCGATCACTGCGATATACGTTTTTTCACCAATACCATAATTGTCGGCAACGATCGGATGTACCTCTCCCAGATATCCTACCACCTTACCTTCATAGATGATATTTGCCTGTCTGCCCGGATGCAGGTAAGTCTTATTGCTGTCCGGTGTATAGTGTACTTTTTTCTTCATGCCGGCTTTTTCAAAGAACTCCTCACAGACACCTTTCATGTCAAAGAAGTCTCCTGCGCCGTACATACCCAATGTAAAATGCACTCTCTCATCCGGAAGCTCAGTAAGAGGCAGCGCTTTTGGAAGATAAACTTTCCCGATCTCGTAAAGTCGTACATTTTTATTTCTTCTGTTGTAATTGGTAGCAAGAGAGGTCAGCATTCCATGAAGCGTAGTCGTACGCATGATACTGTAATCCTCACCTAACGGATTACTGATGGTGATCACATTTCTCAGCTCACTGTCCTCAGCAATTCTCAGCTTATCAAAGACCTTCGGACTTTCAAAAGAATATGTCATAGCCTCAGAAAAACCGCAGTATTCAGCAATATCTCTTGCAATCTGTTCAATTCTGAGCTTAAACGGCAGTCTTCCGGTTGTTGCCTCTCCGGTAGGAAGCGTAGTCGGAATCTTATCATATCCAAAAAATCTGGCTACTTCCTCTGCCACATCGGCCATACAGTGAATATCCTGACGGAAAGTAGGCGCTACGATCTCATTTGTCTCCGGATCCAGGGTCAGTTCTACTCTTCCAAGATATTCCAGCATCTCTTCTTTTGTTAAATCTGTTCCAAGAAGCGCATTGATTCTTTCCGGCTCAAAAGGCACGCGGGACGGCTCTCTGTTCTCATTGCATACATCCACGATACCGCCGACAACCTCGCCTGCGCCAAGCTCTTCCATCAGCTGGCATGCACGGTCGATAGCTGCCTGTGCATTATTGGGATCCAGCCCTTTTTCAAACTTACCGGAAGCATCTGTACGAAGTCCGATACGTTTGGAAGAAAGACGGATATTGGTTCCGTCAAAGCAGGCTGCTTCAAAAAGAACCGTTTTTACCTGATCTGTGATCATGGAATTTTCTCCGCCCATAATACCTGCAATTCCAACTGGTTTCTTTCCATCGCAGATCATCAGTACGTTTTCGTCCATGATACGTTCCTGGCCATCAAGAGTTACAAATTTTTCGCCTTCTGCTGCACGACGCACAATGATCTCATTTCCTTCGATCAGATCCAGATCATAAGCATGCATAGGCTGTCCATACTCTTCCATAACATAGTTGGTGATATCAACCAGGTTATTGATCGGGCGAATGCCGTTTGCAGCCAGACATCTCTGCATCCACTTAGGAGATGGGCCGATTTTTACATTTTTTACCACTCTTGCTGTATAACGAGGGCAAAGATCCGGATCTTCCACTGTAACCTTGATATAGTCGGAAGCATTTTCTTCATTACCTGTTTCTTTTACAACAGGAGGACAGAATTTCTTCTGGAAGGTCGCTGCTGCTTCTCTGGCGATTCCCAGAACACCATAACAGTCCACACGGTTAGATGTGATCTCATATTCAAACACCACATCTTCCAGTCCCAGTGCTTTCACTGCACTTTCTCCTACTACAGCATCCTCCGGGAAAATATAAATTCCATATTCCGGAGCTTCCGGATACATTTCTCTTGTACTTCCCAGTTCTTCAATAGAACACATCATACCAAAAGATTCTACACCACGAAGTTTTCCTTTTTTAATTTTTACGCCGCCTGGTGTCTTCTTTCCATCATGACCGCCTGCTACGCGTCCTCCGTCCAGTACTACCGGAATCTTGTCGCCTTCTTTGACATTTGGCGCACCTGTTACGATCTGTACCGTTTCTGTGCCTACATTTACCTGACAAACAATCAGTTTATCTGCGTCAGGGTGTCTCTCTATTTTTTCAATCTGTCCGATCACAATTTTTTCCAGGTCTGCATCCAGCTCCTCATAGCCCTCAACCTTGGTTCCTGACAAGGTCATGGCATCTGTATATTCCTGAGCTGTCACATCCAGATCCGGAACGTACATTTTAATCCAGGACATTGATGTATTCATGTTTATATCCACCTTTCTTTTTGTTTATATATAAGTTCCTTCTTCCTTTCTGTATCAATTAAAACTGTTTCAGGAAGCGAATATCATTTTCATAGAGAAGTCTCATATCATCGATTTCATATTTCAAAAGTGCGATTCTCTCAAGACCTACACCAAATGCAAATCCTGTATATTCCTCCGGATCGATCCCGCACATACGAAGTACATTCGGATGAACGGTTCCGCAGCCAAGAATTTCAATCCAGCCGGATCCTTTGCAGAAACGGCAGCCTTTTCCGCCGCACTTGAAGCAGGATACATCCACTTCGGCACTTGGCTCTGTAAACGGGAAATGATGAGGACGGAATTTTGTTTTTGTTTCCGGTCCAAACAGCTCTCTGGCAAATTCCTGAAGTGTTCCCTTAAGGTCTGCAAACGTAATGTTCTTATCAATGACCAGACCTTCAATCTGATGGAAAGACGGAGAATGGGTTGCATCCACCTCATCAGAACGGAACACTCGTCCCGGCGCGATCATACGGATCGGCAGCTTTCCTTCTTCCATAGTACGAGCCTGTACCGGTGAAGTCTGAGAACGAAGCAGAATAGAATTATTGATAAAGAAGGTATCCTGCTCATCTCTTGCCGGATGATTCTCCGGAATGTTCAATTTTGTAAAGTTATAATCTGCATATTCTACCTCAGGGCCTTCTACTACCTCATATCCCATTCCGATAAAAATACGCTCTACTTCTTCCAGTGCAATGGTATTCGGATGACGATGTCCGATCTTTGCCTTTTTTGCCGGAAGTGTCACATCGATAACCTCTGCTTTCATCTGCTCCTCACGGGCAGCCTCCTCCAGTTTTTTTCTGGAATCTTCCAGAAGCTCCTCGATCTTCGCTCTTGTCTCATTTACCAGCTGTCCTACCTTCGGACGATCCTCCGGAGCAACATCCTTCATGCTTTTCAGAATCGCTGTAAGCTCTCCTTTTTTTCCAAGATAAGCCACCTTCACTTCATTGAGCTTTTCCGGCACGTCAGATTCTTCAACCCGTTTTCTGGCTGCCTCAGCCAGTTCCTGAAGTCTTTCCTTCATATCCATGGTCATTTTCTCCTTTACTGAATAATTTCAAAAAAAAAGATATCCATTCCCCCAACAAGAGGGACGGGATATCCGCGGTACCACCCTGATTCCTGCACGCAAAATACAGGCACTCAAAATCTGCTTAACGCGCAGCAACGTCATCTCCTACTGACTTTATGCGTTCAGAAATGCAGCTCCGGCGGGAAACTGAGGAATTGTCTGAACTTAAAGAAGCTTACAGCCGGTGACTTCTTCTCTCTGAAAGAAAACAACTCCCTAATACACCTTCATTGCTTTTTATCTTTATTTACTATGCCACAGGAATATTTTTCTGTCAAGATTTTTCATTTAAATTTTCTTTTTTCTCCTGTTTTCTTTTCTTCCAGTTTTGTTTCCATTCCTGTTCTTTTCTGGACAGCATCTGTCCAAAAGACATTTTTGCCTGACGGAACTGTTTTTCAAAGTATGCGTTAACCTCTGCTCCATAAAGAAGCAGGTTCATACAAAAATACAGCCATACCATCACAAGGATCAAAGTAGAAAGACTGCCGTACATAATACTGAAATCCGGAAAAAATGTAAAATACAAAGAAAACAGGTAGGAAAAGGCGGACCAGGAAACTGCTGTAAAAAAAGCTCCGGGCACCTGACTTTTTAAAGATGCCCTTCTGTTTGGCAGATATCGATACAGGACCAGGAATACAAGAAACTGCATCACAAATACCAGAAAAGTCTTCGCATTCAGGATTCTGCCGATTATATTTCCCAAAAAGGGAATATAATCCGAGATCAGCATATGTATCCTGCTGCCCATGACAAGAAGCAGAAGACTGGCAATCAGCGCCAGAACAAACAGGAGCATATAAAACATAGAATAAATTCTGTTGATCAGCCAGTTTCGTGTTTCTCTTACATGGTAAATCGTATTCAGACCATTAATCAGTGCCTGCATTCCCTTTCCGGAAGACCACAAGGCCATAAGTGCGGAAATCGGAAGGACTGCTGCACTTTTTGAAAAAACTTCCGCAACAATGTTCAGCACAAATCCCTGCAGGTTCTCAGGAACAACTCCAACAATAGCCTGACGTACCTCCCGATAGGTAAGAGGGGTATATTGGACAATCGCAGTCAGAAACAATACAAAGGGGATAAACGACATGATCAGAAAGTATGCCGCCTGGGCCGCATATGCACTGATGTGATCCATCCTCATACGTTCCATAAAGCCCAGGGCCAGATGGAGTGCCCCCTTTTCTTTTTTCTTTCCCATAATCACTTCTCCTGTTATCCAGCTTTTGGCGCTTTATGACGGATCCAGCCTGTCATATACAGCTTTTCTGACATCATCATATCATGAAAATGTTCCGGTGACAAGCATCCCCATTTTCCATGTCAGCATCTGCATCCAGAGTAAGACTGCTGTTTACTCCGTTCACGGCGGCGGAGAAAGCTTCTCTTTCTGCTGATCAAGATCCGATATCTTCTGGATTTCCACATCCCGAAAAAAGTAATTCAGGATATCGGAACAGGAATATCCTTCCTTTGCCATCTCATTTGCTCCGTTCTGGCTCATTCCTACACCATGGCCATAACCTCCGCCAGTGATCTGCACATATTTCCCCTGCTCTTCCTGCAGCGTAATGTATGCACTTGGAAGAAGTGTTCCTCCTTCTGTTTCCGTCCCGTCTCTTTCTGTTATCATACAGCCGGACGGAGAAAGAAACTGCCGGATCTCATATTCTTCCTCCAGCATAAAAGATCCGTCTTCTGTGATCACCTGGAGTCCGGTCGCTGCACCGCTTTCATTTTTTTCCGTAACCGCTGCCGACAGCAGCTTCCCTGTTCCACCGGACAGATCCCGGGCTCTTTCTTCCAGATTTTCCCACGGGATCACTGTTTCCCAACGACTCCATGGCTGTTGGGAATCAAACTCACAGGGCACACTTTTCAAATATGGCGCCGGCTGCTGCGCTCCCCAGATTTCATCCGTACTGGTACTGCCTGCTGAAGTAGAAAAATAATATGCCTGTATCGGCTCTCCGTTCTGACATAGAATCTGCCCGCTGGTCTCCTTTACCGCTTCTGTAGCCGCTTCCTGCGGAGAAATATTCTGATACACCTGAAAATTCACACTATCGTCTACATCTGCTTCCTGTTCTTTCAGACGCCCTTCCTGCATCTGTTTCCAGGCATAGGTTCTGGCACAGACCGCCTGAGCTTTCAAAGCTTCTTTTTCATAGGAGGACGGCATTTCACTGGGAACTACTGCTTCCAGATACGTTTCCAAAGGCAGTTCGTTGATAATCGTCAGCCCTTCCGGCCTGCTTATGATCTCCAGTTCCCCCTGATATATTGGATTTCCGCATTGGCGCCGGACAGATGTGATCTGAATTCCCATCTTATGAGCAGGGATCGTTATTCTTCCTCCGGCAACTTTCAAAGTTTCTGGATCATAAATCTGTTCCTTTCCATCACGAATCAATGTAACAGAAGGATGAAAATAGGACTGATAATCTGTTGTCATTAAAAGTACACGGATTGTTGTTTCTTCTTTCCTGTTGAGTTTTTTCTCCTTACTGCTTTCTTCTATCAGCTTAAAATATTCTTTTTTCTCTTTCAAACGAGTCTGCGCAGCCTGATCCAAAGCCACTGTCCCTAGCAGGACACCGATCAAAACAAGCTGGTACCCACAAAAAAATCTGATCTTCCTCATATATTCATTATATGAAGAAGATCAGATTTCATGATCAGTCTTTTACAGAAAAACGGTACACTGTTTCTGAATAATAACGTTCGCCTTTTTCCAGAATCGGTGAGTGGAAATTCTCCACGTTTACTGCGTTAGGCTCTACCTGAGTTTCCAGACAGAATCCGTCACGTTTCTGGTAAATATGTCCATTCTTTCCGTTTTCATTTTCTATAAAATTGCCTGCATAAAACTGTACACAAGGACAGTCTGTAAGGGCTTCCATAAAAATTCCTGTTTTTTCAGAACGGGCACAGGCAATCTCTCTGATCTCAGCCTTTGTATAACCATCTGTCACATAATTATGGTCATATCCTCCCGTGATCTTCAGCTGCTCAAAGTCTGCCTCTATATCCTGTCCAATCTGTTTTTCTCTGCGGAAATCCATAGGTGTTCCTTCTACCGGAACATTTTCTCCAAGAGGAATGGATCCTTCTCCTACCGGAGTATACGACTGCGCATGAATAGAAAGATACTGATCCAGTACATTTCCGCTGCCTTCCCCAGAAAGATTAAAGTACGAATGATTCGTCATATTCGCAATCGTCGTCTTATCACTGACGCCGCTATACACGATGCGGATCGCATTTTCTTCTGTAAATTCATAGGTAACACAAATATTAAATTCTCCCGGAAAACCATTCTCTCCATCAGGACTGATTCTTCCCAGCGTCACACTGTTGTCATCCTGATCTATATGTCTCACTTCCCAAAGTTTTTTTTCAAAACCATCCGGACCGCTGTGCAGATTATTCTCTCCCTCATTTTTTGCCAGGATCACTTCTCTCCCATCCAGCAGAAAGCCAGCGCCTGCAATCCGGTTGCCGCTTCTTCCGATACATGCTCCAAAAAAACAGCCATTCTTCTGGTATTCGGCCAGATCATCGTATCCCAGCACAACATCTGTCAGTTTGCCGTCTCTGTCCGGCACACACAGCTTTACCAAGATTGCGCCATACTGAAGTACTTCCGCATATGCACCAGACTGATTCTCCAAATGAAAGATTTTTACCGGCTCACCAGTTGGCAGTGTTTCAAAGATTCTTTCTGTTACCATTATTTTTTCCCTCCTGCAGTACACTTTTTATGTACAAAAAAGAGCCTCTGAAAAGGCTCATTCTTTTTCTGAAAGTCCCGGAATGCCGTTCCCTTCCTTTTGACGCCTAGCCGAAGCCAGGTGGGTGTCCTCAACAGATGATCTGCCTACCACAACGAGAGGTCTGACATCACGATCTGCGATGTTGGAGTCCCTTCATGTCAATGTAGGTTCAAAATAAAAAGGGGCCTCGCACATTCCAGGATTCTTTCTCTTTTCTGTTATTACTATTGTACTCTATTATATGTTATTTTTCAATACAATATTTGTGATGAAATAAATAAATTTGTACAAATTTGCAAAACTGCATGTTCTTTTCCTGAAACCTCCAGAATTCTTACTGAATTCCCAGGATTTTCTTTACTGCCTGAGGCATATCCGGTGCATCTACAACCGTATCGTGAAGTACCGGTGCTGTACGGATCTCTTCTACTGCCTTTGGAACTTTCACGCCGCTCAAAGTAGATAATGCATCGCAGAGCGCAAAATCATCCAGGCCTTCATAACGGTCAGAAATCGCGTCCATGACACTTCTTGTAAACTTATAAGGACTCGCTGTTGATGCGATCACTGTCGGAGTCTGATCTTCTGTATCACGAAGGTACTTCTGATAAACGCCTGCCGCTACTGCTGTATGAGGATCGATCACATATCCGCTTCCATACCAGGTTGCACTGATAGCTTCTCTGGTTTCTCCTTCACTGCAGTAATTTCCATAAAAATCTTCAAGCCCTTTTTTCATTTCCTCTGTGATGGTATATTCGCCGCCTTCACTTAAAGCTTTCATAAGCTGTGCACATTTCTGCGCATCTTCTCCTGTCAGACGATAAATGAGACGCTCCAGATTACTGGAGATCAAAATATCCATAGACGGTGACGTTGTCAGGATAAACTCTCTCTTCCGGTCGTAAGTTCCGGTACGGAAAAAGTCAAAAAGAACTTTGTTTTCATTGGAAGCGCAGATCAGTTTCCGAACAGGCAGACCCATCTCCTTCGCATAATACGCAGCAAGGATGTTTCCAAAGTTTCCAGTCGGAACGACCACATTGATCTCATCTCCTGCCTGGATTTCTCCGGCTTTTACCAGTTTTGCATAAGCATATACATAATATACGATCTGCGGAACAAGACGTCCGATATTGATCGAGTTCGCAGAAGAGAACTGATAGCCTGCACTGTCAAGTTCCTGTGCCAGCTGCTGGTCGTTAAACATTTTTTTCACTGCTGTCTGAGCATCATCAAAATTTCCTGTAATGCCCACAACATAAGTATTGTCTCCCTTCTGGGTCACCATCTGTTTTTCCTGGATAGGACTGACTCCATGTTTCGGATAAAATACAATGATCTTCGTTCCCGGAACATCGGCAAAACCAGCCATAGCGGCTTTTCCGGTATCTCCGGATGTGGCTGTAAGAATCACGATCTCATTTTTTACCTGATTCTTTTTTGCTGCCGTAGTCATAAGATGGGGAAGAATGGAAAGCGCCATGTCCTTAAAGGCAATGGTCGCCCCGTGAAACAGCTCCAGAAAATATGCATTATCTGCCTTATGCAGAGGGGCGATCTCATCTGTATCAAATTTGGCATCATAGGCTTTGGCGATACAGTCTTTCAGCTCCTCCTCTGTAAAATCTGTAAGGAAACGGCTCATGACCTCATAGGCAGTTTCCTGGTATGTCATCTTTGAAAGACACTCCATCGGTATATCAAGCTTCGGAACAGTGGTGGGGACAAATAAACCTCCGTCCTCTGAAAGTCCCTTAAGAATAGCCATGGAGGCTGTTACTGTTTCTTCTTTACCTCTGGTACTTCTGTATAATACCTGCATCATCGTTCCTGCCTTTCTTGTGTATCAGTTATTTTTGCAACATTGTAACATGAACTTTAGCAAAATACCATAGTAAAATCGACGAAAGATGAAGAAGCCGGAAAGAAAATGAAAAAGGAGCTGCACATATACGTACAGCTTCCTTGTTTTTTCTGTTATTCTGCTTTTACCATCTGGACAAGTTCTGTCTCTGAATCCTTATCTGCTTTTTTTTCGGATTTCTTATCTGACTTTTTCTCTGCTGCTTCTTCCGGATAGGTATAAAATTCATGTACTCCATGTTTGAAAAGTTTTGTAAGATCTTTTTCAAACCATGCAATATTATGTTTCTCTGCTGCAGATTTCTGGATAAAGAACAGTGCACCCTCTGAGTAATCCGCGCCTTCAAGCGCCTGCTTCACTGCTTCTCTGGTTTCGTCTGTGACAGTTACTTCACCGATTCTTCCGTCTGCCACTGGAGAAAACTGTGGAACTCCATTATCGTATTCCCAGATCACATCTGTAATATTATCAGGAAATTCCGGATGTCTGACACGATTCATGATCACATTTGCAATCAGCACTCGCCCCTTGATATCCTCTGTCCCCGCCTCTGCTTCTACAATTTGAAGAAGATTTGCATAGTCCTCGTCGGACATCATTTTTGCAGAGGACGACATGGATACCATTTTAGAATCCAGATCATTAACAGCCGCTGCCATAGGTTCGCTGAGATCGATTTCTTCTGCCGTCTTACCAACCCTCTGCACACGCTGCCCTACAACCACATGCTCACAGGAGGTTCCGATTCTGTAAATCTCTGCACCCTCTGCAGGAGTTGCACTGATTCCGGAAGCGATTCCTGCAATTCCGGTAGGCAGATCATATTCCACGCCGGCTGTCGAATCATATACAGCTTCTGACTCGGAAGCTGCATAAACCTGGTTCTCTTCCTCGCTTCCGATGAATCTTCCGCCCACGGACACTGCCACCGCAGCCAGAGCACATACGCTGACAGAAATCACTGCACGTACAGAAACATTTCCTGTCTTTTTCCTTTCTTCCTGTGATTGATGATTTTGTGATAATTTCCTGTTTCTCATAGTCCTACATTCCTTGCATTTTCTTTATGTCATATTTTATTTCTTTTGTAACATTTTTGTAATGCATAAGAAAATTATATTTAATAAGCATGTGTATGTCAAGTCATTATTTTCATCTTTGTGCTATTTTACCAGTTTCTTGATAGAAAAAAGGGGGATTTCCATGGTATTTTCTGCTCTTTGCACAATTTTTTTAACAAAAGATTACATCTGATTAAATTCATTATAAGCATTTTTCTGCTCTTCCGTCAAGAAATTCTCATCCAATAATTCTTACAGGATCCCGCTTTTTTTCCTAAAATCCTCCTTTTAAGTTATGTATATTTTGTCTATATATTTTTCATTTTTATCATATTTTTTATAGAAATCATCCAACAATTATGATATGATAAGAACAAAGAAAAAGGTTCAGGAGGGAGGACTACTTATGAGTAAACGTATTATTACCATCAATCGAATGTACGGCAGCGGCGGCCGTGTCATTGGCAAGGCACTGGCAGAAAAACTGGGGTTTGCCTTTTATGACAAAGAACTGATCGAGCTTGCGGGAAAAGAGAAACAGATTCCTTTTACCGAACTGGCAAAGGTGGATGAAAAGAAGCCTCACCAGTGGCGTTTTTCCGGTGACCACGATGTCCAGATCACTCCTGATTTTTATACACTGCCCATGAACGATGTGCTGTATGATGCCCAAAAGGAGATCATTCTTTCTCTTGCGGAGAAAGGCAATTGTGTCATCGTAGGACGATGTGCCAATTATATCTTAAAAGAACGCTGTCTCAGTGTATATATCCATGCACCTTTCGATCTTCGTGTCCGTAATGTACAGGCGCGAACCGGCCGTGAAGAAAAAAGCGCCCGGAAAATGGTGAAACGAATGGATAAAGAGCGCCGTGCCTATTATGAATTCTTTACCGATGCCAAGTGGACTGATCTAAGTCAGTACGATCTCTGTATAGACAGCAGCCGTTTTACGGAAGATCAAATTCTTGAAATCCTCACAGAAGCTGCCAGAGACTGCTGATTTCTGTCGAAAAACAAAGCAGGGCGTTTTTCTTCATTAGAATAATCGTACAGAATGTACGGTTTTCCTATTAAACAAAAACGGATCGTGAAAAGCTGTATTCTTAACCGAAAACACACTTTTCACGATCCTCTTTTTCTTTATTTCTGATGATTTTCAATATAATCCTTCAAAAAATAATATACCTGTTCTTCCACCGGAGGACACCCTTCCAGGTGATGACAGAAATTTCTGGTACAGTGTCCGATTCCAAGCTCTCCTGTTTTTCCACGGTATCCCTGCCCAATATGGATTTTTTCATGAAGCCTGTCCAGAAGTCCTTCCTGCTTCAGCCTGTCCAGAGCCGGGATCAGATATCCGTAGCAGGCGCTGCAGGACTCCACTTCTTCTACTGCATCTGCAACCTCCACTACTTTTCTGGATCTTGGAAGCGGCTCTCCGATATCCGTGCCGCACACACGAATATCTGCTTTTTGCAGGTCCGAACAGCCTACTCCCAATTGTCCTGCCAGTTCCACATAGGGAACCTCTGACACCTCATAATGCATCATGTGACACACATACGCATCAATCAATACCGGGTCTCTTCCGGTAAGTACACGGTTCATCACTACCGGATTTCCTCCATCCTCAAAATCCAGATCACCGCATATATTATCTACCACAATAAAATCCTGGCGGATTCCTGCATTCAGATGAGCAATGGGCTTATGAAGTCCCAGAGAATGAAAACGTCTTTTTTCAGAATTCGGAATCAACCCTTTCATATTTTTTAGCGCACAGGTAATTTTTGTCTGACAGTGTCCCTTCAATACCGGAACATTAATAAGGAAATCAATATCCTTCACTCCGCTGCAGATATGGAGCTCCATTCCCTGACAGTCCTTTGCAAAGCCTTTGTCCTTCTGCGTGTCGTGAAACTCCACATCATATTCCTGACAGACACTGTCATATCCGCAGGCATAAAACACATCCATCGTACGGTCTCCCACCCAGGAACCCTCGATCATTGTCAGTTTGTGAAATCCATTCTCTTTCAGATATTCCATAATCCCCGCAAGAACTTCCCTGTGAGTTGTCGCGCCATTAGAAGGATCGGACGCAGAAACCATGTTCGGTTTGATTCCAATACGAAGTTCTTTATCTCCGATCAGATCTGCCAGCCTGCTTTCTTCCAGTATTTCCCTGGTCATACCTTTATAATCGGTTCCACATTTGATAAAGATCTGATTTTTTTCCATGCAAATAATTCTCCCTTTTATTCATCCTTATCATTTTCGGAATTGTAATAATCTTCCGGAATATAAATATGAACAGCCTCTATACGGTTCTTTTCTGTAGCATCCACCACAAGCTTTACGCCATCTTCCGTAATATAGGATTCTCCTTCTTTTGGGAAATAGTCCAGCTTCTCAATGATATATCCGCCTACAGAATCATAATCTTCCGAATCCAGTTTCAGTCCCAGGGCTTCGTTCAGATCATCCAGCTTGGCAGATCCCTGTGCTGTATATTCCCTGTCAGGAACGATTTCCTGCATGTCCTCTACCTCATCCGCATCATATTCGTCACGAATCTCACCTACGATCTCTTCCAGAAGATCCTCCATAGTGATCATACCTGCTGTAGCACCATATTCATCCAAAACAATCACAAAATTGACGGAATACTGCTTCATTTCCATCAAAAGAGCGGCTGTACTTTTATGCTCATACGTAAAATATGGTTTCCGAAGAATATCCCGAATAGAAAATTTTTCTTTCGGATCCCAGAGAAGAAGATCTTTCATATTAATAGTTCCTATGATATTGTCCGTACTGTCCTCATATACCGGATATCGTGTATATCCATCCTCCTTAAAGCTGTTCAGCAGTTCTTCATAGGTGGCATTTACATCAATAAAAGACATATCAATCCTTGGAACCATTACATCCTTGGCCCGTGAATCTCCAAAATCAAACACATTATAGATCATCTTCTTTTCTTCTGATTCGATCACCCCGTCTTCATGGCTTACATCCACAATGGTCCTCAGTTCCTGCTCCGTCATGGTGCTCTGTTTTCCCTTTGGATCAACTCCCAGAACATACAGGATTCCATTGGACAGTCTGTTCACAATAAAAATTACCGGAGTAAGCACCTTCATAAGCAAATAAATAATCGGCGCATAGGCCATGGACAGCTTTTCTGCATATAAGGTAGCCATGGTCTTAGGTGTGATCTCTCCAAAAAGCAGGACCAGTAAAGTCAGAATACCCGTGGCAATCCCTACGAAGGCATTTCCCAGAACCCGTGTTGTCCAGGTCGTGGCAAGGGAGGAAGCCGAAAGATTTACAATATTGTTTCCGATCAGGATTGTGCTGAGCAGTTTCCCCGGATTGTCAATGATCTTCTGTAATGTTTTTGCCCGTTTATTTCCCTCATTTACCAGAGACATGATATAAATTTTGTTGACAGTTGTCATTGCCGTTTCCGCCGATGAAAAAAACGCAGAAAGCAGCAGCAGGATCAAAAGTACGATCAATTGTATGGCGTCGCCCGAATTCAAATAAATTCACTCCTTTTGTATCAAAATATATAAAAAGAAATATACACGATTTTTGTTCATAAAGCAAGTAAAAAGTGGATGCAGGTCACTGCCTGCCTCCACTTTTCATCTTGACTCTTTCAGCTCTTTAAAAAATTTCTTCGTCTCATATACGACCACCGGACTCAATCCCAGAATTCCGATCAGGTTCGGAAAGGCCATCAGGGCATTTGTGATATCTGCCAGGATCCAGATGGGCTCCAGAGAAAGAAAAGGAGCCGCTGCTATGCATCCGATATAAAGAAGCTTATACTGTCTGTTCCACTGCACACCGCCGGTCAGATATACCAGGCAGCGCTCTCCGTAATAATTCCATCCAATGATGGTTGTAAAGGAAAAAAAGATCAGGCCAATGGTCACCATATACATGCCGATATTGCCCGGAAGTCCCTGGTTAAACGCTGCGTTGGACAGCTTTCCCCCATCCAGGAGCACGCCCCCCACCGGTGTTTCCAGAAGTCCGGAGGAAATTACCACGATTCCTGTCATGGTGCAGATGATGATGGTGGTAAAAAATACACTGGTCATGGAAATCAGTCCCTGACGTACACAGGATTTTGTCTTTGCCGCCGCAACAACAATCGGCGAACTCCCCAGTCCGGCCTCATTGGTATATACGCCTCTGGCAATACCGGTCCGCATAGCCGTGATCACCGCGGCCGCCGAAGCAGTTCCCACCGCTCCTCCAAAGGCAGCATCCGGAGTAAACGCACTGACAAAGATAGCGCGGAAGGCTCCCGGAATCGCTTCGTGGTTAAAAGCCAGCACTGCCAGAGATCCGATCACATAGGCAATGGCCATAAACGGAACCACTGCCTATGCCACTTTGGAAATCGACTGGATTCCTCCGAGAATCACCGCAGTAACCGCTACGGTAACGACCACCCCAACCAGCCAGGCCGGATACGGTGTTCAGTATATCACATCTTTCGTCAAAAAGAAACTCAGAACTCCTTTTTTTGCAGGATTCTTACACTGCAAAAGTAGGAAACAGACATACAGACCGCATAAAAAATCAGCAGGAGCAGGATTACCGTCCCATCAGAAACACCTTCAAAGCTTTGAAGGATCCCATTCAGATCCATTCCCAGACCTTCCAGAAGGTATTTTCCGGCAAAAGCAGCGATCCACACCACGATCACCAGACCGATCGCAAAGATCCGTGATTTTTCCGATCCGTATTTCAGTTTGGCAGGGATCATAACTGCCAGCATCAGGCCTGACGAAAAAAGAAAGGAAACCAGTATTGCTCCCACGGAATCTTCTCCCCCCTGCAAAGGATCAAGACGGAACACAAGCATCCCCAAAATCAGAGCCAGAACAACTCCCGTCACTCCGGTCAGAACACTCAGAAGATATTTTTCTTTTATATAAGTTTTCCTGTCAGCAGACAGGATCATCATCCACGGCATCCCATTGTCAAATTCATCATAGGAAAAGGTGGAAAGCGCTGCCAGAGAAAGCATCATCACCAGAAACCCCAGAGAAAACTGTTTCATCTCACCATTGACCAGTCCAAGCACCATACAAAACAGCAGCACACCCACATATGACTTCCCGGTATTTGCAAGAAGCGCCAGATCTTTTTTTAACAATCCCTTCATAATGTCTCTCCTTTCGCCATCATGGTCAGCACCTCATCCACCGATCCTTTCTCCACTGCCAGTGAAGGGTAATTCTCCTGATAAAACCGTCTCTGGTCTGTCAGACAGCTGCAGCCAAAGGCCTCTTTTTTCACTTTCAGGATATGTGTTTTATCAAGCTCCTGAAAAGTATGGTCATCCACCTTGAGTACTCCGTAATTTTCCAGGATCACATCGGTTTCTTCTCTGAGAATGATCTTCCCCTGGTGGATCATATAGATCTCATCACAAAACTGTTCCAGGTCTGAGGAAATATGAGAACTGATGAGAATCCCCCGTCCGGGAACTTCCATGTACTCTCTCAGAAGATCCAGAACAGACTCTCTTGCCATTACGTCAAGTCCTGCTGTTGGTTCGTCAAGAATCAAAAATCTGGCGCCATAGCTCATGGCTGTCAGTACCTTTAGTTTTGCCTTCATACCAGTGGAAAAATCTTTTATTTTTTTATCCATGGGAATCTGAAACCGGCTGCATCTGTCCTGAAACTCCTGTTTCTCAAAATCCGGGTAAAAATCTCCCAGAAATCCTGTGATCTGCTTCACTGTCAGATAGCCGGAAAAGAAGCTGTCTGAGAGAACCGTTCCAATCTGCTGCTTCTCTTTTTCCCCCAGTTCTCCGATGTTTTTTCCCAGGACTTTTATTTTTCCAGAGTCCGGCTTAACCAGTCCAAGAATTGCCTTAAACGTAGTGCTCTTGCCTGCTCCGTTTGCTCCGATCAGGCCTGTTACACAATCTTCCGGAATCTCTATGGAGCAATCCAGTTTAAAATCTCCATACTGTTTTTTTACATGATCCAGCTCTGCAAGCATCCTTTATTCCTCCATTATCAACTGAAATAATTCACAGATTTCTTCGTCTGTCAGGCCTCCTGCACGGGCTTTGCGTACAGCCTGGTCCAGATCGTTTTCCAGTTCTTTTCTTCGTTCTTCCATGAGAAGCCCCTGATTTGCCTGCGCAATAAAGCTTCCTTTTCCGTGGACTGTATTGACCAGACCTTCCTCTTCCAGATAATCATAGGCTTTTTTTACTGTAAGAGCGCTGATCTTCAGTTCTCTGGAAAGGGTACGTACCGAAGGCAGCGCGGTTCCCGGAGCCAGTTCTCCACTGATAATATCCGCTTTGATCTGTGATACGATCTGTTCATAAATCGGAGTCATGGAAGTGTGGTTGATGATCATATGCATATCTCTTCCTCCTCTTTACAAACAGTATATAACAGTACAACACTGTTGTCAAGTGTTATATACTGTTTATTGGTAAGAATAAACCGGAAAGAAGCTGTTCTTTCCGGTTTCCCTGATTTCTATTCATTTCCTGTGATCAACTGTGGTTCAATAGTAATATTATGAGCGGTTTCTTTTCCATGGAGAAGCGCAAGTGCAACGTCATATGCCATAGATCCAAAATCAGGACTCTGGATCGTAGCGTCTAAAATACCTCTCTCTACCAGATTCAATCCTGCACTTTCCCCTTCAAATCCATCCACTCCGATCAGATGGACTCCATCTGCCGCCCGGTACTGCTGGCATGCCAGAAAAGCGCCGTATGCCATTTCATCATTAAATGCAAACACAATATCCGCCTGATCATGAGAGACCAGATAATCCTTCATACGAAGTTCCGCCTGATCCCGCAGCCAGTCTCCATAATCATAGACGATCTTTTCCTGTGGAATCCTTGCCTGAATGGCATCCAGAAATCCCTTTCGCCTTTTTTCCGAAATAGGAGACCCCTCCACTCCCTCTATCACCATGATTCTGTCGCCTTCTTCATAAAGGTTTTCTAAAATATATTCTCCTGCAAGTCTTCCGATCTTTTCATCATCTGCCTGGATCAGGCTTGTATAACAATCTGTTTTCGATCCTACACCAGCCATCACTACAGGGATTTTTTCACTGACTTCTTCCAATTCTCCATCCAGATCCCCACTGCCGTCCGGAGAAACGATCAGAAGATCAATCCCGCTGGCCATCAAAGCCTCAATATCCTGAATCTGTTTTTCCGGACTCCCTGCAGCATCACGAAAAATAATGTTCACATCTGTATCTTCTTTTTGCCTCTCCGAAAGCACTTGCACCAGATTGTTCAGCCAGGGTTCCATAACATTCGTCAGGCTGACTCCAATCAGATATTGATAACTGTCTGTATAAATATCACTTTTTCTTCCACACCCTGCCAGAAGCAAGCAGCACAAAACAATCATCGCTGCCTTCCGTCTCACTCTCCTCATCCCCGCTCTCCTTTGTATGCCATATTTTTGCGGAATTCCGATGGAGAAACTCCCTGGCAGTTTTTAAATGCCGCAGAAAAATAATGCTGATTGCTGTAGCCTACCTGACCTGCGATCTCATTGATGGATCGTTCTTTGTCTTCCATCATAGATATCGCCTGGCTGATCCGAAGTCTTGTAAGAAACTCCTTAAAAGAGATCCCGAGTTCCTGTTTCATCATCCTGCTGAGATAAGAAGAACTACATCCTATGGCATGAGCCACCTGTCCCAGATCCAGTTCCCGCTCTCCGTAATGATCATAAATATATTTCCTCGCCTCCAGAACAATTGGCTTACACTCCATAAATTTTCTCGCCCTGCTTCTCATAAGTGTGCAGGTATCCGGCAGCTGCAGACCATCGCAGTTTTCGATCAGAACACAGCATTTTCCTCCTGTTTGAAGCTCTACCTGTTCCCGTATCTGTTCCCGGAACGTTTCCAATTCAGAAGGACTGTCCCTGAGAATCGCAATTACATCCTGATAACGGCTCATAAAAACAGCCACCGGATGAAAACTGCTCAGATGATCACTCATAATCTTTTCTAAAGTCATTTTATACAGCTCATCCGAAACAGTTCCGCCTGCGAGTTTACGTTCATATCCTGGCTGTACAGCTGTCATTACAAGCGTAATCTGTTCCGGCATTTCCAGATGGAGAAACTCTGCCTGCTCTTCCCATTCTTCAGGTGACAGCTTTCCTTCCACCCAGTCATTCAGAAACACATCCTGAAAATAGGTCTGGTTTTGTGTCAGCTGCTGTTTTACAAGATCCATGAATTTTTTTGATTTTCTGGTCTTTTCCAATTCTTCTATTACTGCAAGGACTGCATTTTTCAATTCTGCCTCTACGATAGGTTTAAGAAGATACTCCGAGACACCCAGACGGATCGCCTGTTTCGCATAACCAAATTCATTAAATCCGGAAATGATGATCACCTGACATTCTGTTTCCGTTTTTCGAATCTCTTCCAAAAGCTGTATGCCGCTTAATCTGGGCATGCAAATATCAAGAAGTATGATATCCGGATAAAACTCTTTGACCTTGTTCAACGCATCTATTCCGTTTCTTGCCTCTGCACATACATGCACCGGCAATCCAAATCCTTCCAGAGTTTCCTTCAATCCCTGACGGATCTTAGGCTCATCATCTGCAATCAAAACTTTCCACATATTCTTCCCCCACTACATCTGTTTCATACGAAGAACAGCTATTGTCCCTCCCCCTGGCCTCTGTTCATAATGAAGACCGCAGCCGTCTCCAAAGGCGATCTTGATCCGGTCATTGACATTCAAAATCCCATATGCCGCTACCTCTTCTGTACGCTCCTTCTGTTTCAGCCAGAAGTTCAATTCTTCGCATTTTTCCCGGCTCATGCCAGCTCCGTCATCTTCCACCTGAAGAATGATATACTGCTCATCTTCCGGATAAGCCCGGATCCAGATATTGCCTTTTTCCCGATCCGATTCCTTGATCCCATGATATAATGCATTTTCTACAAGAGGCTGCAGACAGAGTTTCATTACACTGCATTTCAGAATACGTTCATCCACCTGGGTTTCATATTCAAATAACTCCTCATATCGGAACTTCTGAATATCCAGATAACTTTTTACCATAGCAATCTCCTGGGAAAGAGCAATGTATTCTTTCCCCTGACTCAAACTGATCCGGAAAAAATTGGACAGTGCAAGAACCATCTCCACAATATCCTGTGCATGGTATTTTTTTGCCATCCACTGAATCGTATCCAGCGTATTGTAAAGAAAATGCGGTTTGATCTGTTCATGAAGAATTTTAAGCTCCGCCTCTCTTTTCTTTTTCTGTTCCCTGTAAACCAGCTCCAGAAGCTCTTTGATCTTATCCACCATGGAATTAAAGGCATCTCCCAGCTGACGGATCTCACCTTTATAGTGATTATCAAAATGAACATCCAGATCTCCTGTCTGTGCCCGTTTCATCAGTCTGGACAGATTTGAGATCGGGCGTGTGAAAGATGCAGAAAAAATCACCGAAGCGATTACTGCAAGTACTGCAACAAGAGCAGCGCTCCATACAGAAACATGTTTTACGTATGCCACCCCTTCTATGGTCTTACCCCAGTCAAATACACCTACTGCTGTAAGATTGGTAAGCGAGGAACGGCTATAGATTACATTATAATCCTGCCCTTCGATCCTGCACCGAACCTGACCGCTGTCTTTTTCTGAAAACCATGCCGGATTCATACGATACACAATTTTATTCTGAGGTGCATATACCACTTTTCCCTGGCTGTCCTGGATATAGCCGAACCCTGTCTGTCCCATGGTGATGTCTTCCACCAGATTCTGAATGCTTTTCAGATCCACATCTACCAGGATTACCCCCAACACCTTCCCGGTGTCCTTCTCAGGTATCATTTTTGCTGTGCTCACATACTGATCCGTGCTATGATTTTTCCAGCTTTTCAGGTTACGTCCAAAGCCTGTGGTATTCAAAACAAGGTTTCCATCCGCATTCAGGGCTTCCTGATACCAGTTCTCTCTGTTCAGAGGAGTCTTTTGCAGACGATAAGAATCATTGGAAAGATACTGGCCTTTTTCACTGACAAGCACTATATTCAGATAATCTTTATAAGTTTCACTATACTGAAGCAAAAGTTCCCGAACCTGTCCCTCCAGGATCACTCTCCTTGCCTGCTGTTTTTCTGCATCCAGCTTCAGATATTCCTGCACACAGGGCGCATTTCCCAGTACTTCTATATTGTCAGAAACCGACTGAAAAATCAGATCCAGGGAGCGCAGCACCTGATTCTGTATTTCCATCGTATTGGCATAAGAATGCTCTTCCATAGAATTCTGATAAATTGTATTTCCAGCCGTAGTGATCACGATAGTGACAAGTAATAGAAGGCCACAATTCAGCACAACCATTTTAAACAGCATATTATCCGGGTGTAATATTTTCTTGATCATCTGCAGCATGCCGCACCTCCAATGTTACTTATCATAATGTATCTGTCAGTTTCTGTCAACTGATCTGTTTTTCAGATATTCGATTCTCTTTTCCGAAAATATAGGGGCAACTTTCCTGATGAAAAAAGGGAGGCTGAAAACCATCCCTGATTTTACAGCCCCCTCTGTTATGTTTCACTTCATTCTATAAATCCTGTCTGAGAAATATTATTCTGCTGTTCCGCCGTATTTTTCAAGAAGCTCTTCTGCATTTTCCGGAGTAACGATCTCAGAAGTAAGGGTCAGAGTTTTTTCAAGTTCTTTGCCCTCTACCAGAAGCTGATATGCACTTTCAATCGCTTCTGCACCACCTGTCGGATAAACCTGAGTCATGCTCAGTCTTCCATCCATTACGCTGCGGATACCACCATCTGGTGTAGGAAGTCCATCAAATCCCACAAAGAGGATATCGCCTTCTCTGCCTGCATTCTTTGCTGCAATATATGCACCTTCTGCCATCGGGTCATTCAATGCCAGGAAAAGATCGATCTCGTCATTTGTCTGCAGCATTTCTTCTGCTACAGTGATTGCTTTTTCACGAAGCCAGTCAGCATTATTCTCTGCTACGATCTCAACTTTGTCATTTTTCTTGATACCTTCACGGAAACCATTGTCTCTGTCAATACCACCGGAAGTTCCCTCAAGACCCTTGATCTCACATACTTTTCCTCCGTCCGGAAGAAGAGTATCTGCTACATATTCGCCTGCGATACGTCCCATATCAACATTATCTGCACCGATAAACTGTGTATATTTATCTCCGTCAATCTTTCTGTCCAGAAGGATTACCGGAATTCCTGCATCATAAGCAGCGCTTACTGCATTTGTCAGAGGAGTGGCCTCATTAGGAGATGTGATGATCAGATCTACACCCATCTGTACAAAGTTTTCAATGTCAGCGATCTGCTTGGAGTTATCCTGTGCAGCGTCTGAAAAGATTACTTCAAACTCCGGATATTTTTCTGCTGCCATCTTGATCTGGTCGTTCATAGCAACACGCCATGGTTCACCGAGATTACACTGTGACATACCAATGACATATTTGTCTTTCTTCTCTGCCGCAAATGCAGGAGCTGCGCTCACTGCAAGTGTGGATGCTCCGATTGCTGCTGTCAGCAGGATACTAATGGCTTTCTTATTCATATTGTACCTTCTTTCTCCGACAGTTTTTACTTCTTTTTTATTTTTTGATCTTCCTTTCTGCTGCCGGACAGGGGAAGAATTTATTTACTTTGTTATAGATCAGTCTTTTACTTTATCTGCCTGCATAAATACAGCGATGATGATCAGGAAACCTTTTACCACAAGCTGGAGGTTAGAATTGACACCTTTCAGTCCTAACACATTATCCAGCATACCAAGGATCAAAGCACCGATCAGAGTTCCGATCATGGTTCCTTTTCCACCTGCAAGACTGGTTCCGCCAATTGCACAGGCTGCAACTGCATTCAGCTCATATCCCTGGCCTTCATTCGGACCGCCCTGGCTGATCTGAGCTGCATGGATCATAGCTGCAACAGAGGCCAGCATCGAACAGATCATAAATGCATAAATTTTGATCCGGTCAACCTTGATACCGGAAAGGTATGCTGCCTGACGGTTTCCACCAATGGCATATACCTGACGTCCAAATCTTGTTTTACTCAGAATGATCTGGAAAATAATAAGCAGTACGATAAAAATAATAGCCGGTACCGGAACTACACCTCCAATACGCATCTGAAGAACCTCAAAGGCCGGCGGAGCCATTCCTTTTCCTTCTCCGTATGCCAGAGGAATACCGATACCATTTGCCCAGAATCTGGCAAGTCCACGGGCAATGTTCATAGATGCCAGAGTTACGATAAACGCCTGAAGGTGAAGCTTGGTAATGCAAAGACCATTGAAAAGTCCAAAAAGTCCGCCAATCACAAGGCTTGTCAATACAGCCGGTATAAAACCAAATCCACTCATGACCATCAGGTAGGCACACCCTGTAGAAATAAGACCTACAACAGAACCTACAGAAAGGTCGATATCGCCCAGGATCAGGATCAGAGTCATACCAATGGCGATAATACCGTTCTCCGATACTGCACGAAGCACATTCATCAGGTTTCGGATATCAAGAAAGTTATTTCTTCCATCCTTTACACAGATCGTAGAAGCTACCACAAAAATGATCACCAATGCGATCACGCTCTGCATCTGTTTCAGCACAGCCTTTACTTTTGCTTTGTTTTCCATTACATTTCCTCCCTCTATTTTGTTGCACTTTCAAGCAGTTTTTCCTGTGTGGCATCCTGCTGCAAAAATTCTCCTGTTAATTCACCTTCACAGAAAGTAACAATCCTGTCAGAAATGCCAATAACCTCAGGAAGTTCTGAAGATACTACAATAATAGCCATCCCGTGTTTTGCCAGATTATTGATCAGCTGGTATATTTCTGCTTTTGCTCCTACATCGATTCCTCGGGTAGGTTCATCCAGCAGCAGGATCTTCGGCTCTGTCATCAGCCATTTTGCAAGAACAACTTTCTGCTGATTTCCTCCTGACAGAGAACTTGCCAGTGTCTTTGCACTTGGAGCCTTAACTCTCAGGGTATCCATCTGTTTCTTCCAGATGTTTTTTTCTTCAGATGTTTTCATAAAAAACATAGGGCTGAATTTTTTCAAAAGAGGAAGCGACATATTTTCGCCTATGGATCTGGAAAGGACCAGACCTGTACCTTTTCTATCTTCTGTGGCAAAGGAAATGCCTTCTTTGATAGCGTCAGCGGGAGTTTTTATAGAAACCTCTTTTCCTTCTATATAAATATGGCCCTCCGTTTCTCCATGATGTACTCCGGCCAGACATTCAAAAAACTCCGACCGTCCGGCACCGGCAAGACCAGCAATGCCAAGTACCTCTCCATGACGTACATAAAGAGAAATATTGTTTAAAGACCTGCGGAAGCTTCCTTCCGGAGGTGTATAACTGAGCCCCTTTACTTCCAGCGCAACTTCACCTTTTTCGGTAGGATCTTTTGGATACTGTTCACTCATATCACGCCCTACCATCATTTTAATAATTTCATCCTTAGATGTTTCCGCTGCTCTGACTGTTCCAATATACTGCCCGTCACGCATAACCGTCAGTCTGTCTGCGATCTTAAATATCTCTTCCATTCGGTGGGTAATGTAAATAATGCCTTTTCCTTCACTTCGCAGTCTCCGGATAATAGCAAACAGCTTTTCTGCCTCTTTTTCACTGATGGCAGATGTCGGTTCATCCATGATGATGATTTCTGAATTCAGCGAAATCGCTTTCGCAATTTCCACCAGCTGCTGCTCTCCGATACGCAGATCTTTCAGTTTTTTTGCAGGATCTACCTTGACATCCAGCATTTCCAGATATTTTCTTGACTCTTGAATCATTCCTTTAAAATCCACTGCCGGCCCTGCCTTGGATTTCCATCTTCCAAGAAAAATATTTTCTGCCACGCTGAGTTCCGGTACAATCTGCAGTTCCTGATGAATCTTTGCGATTCCAAGCTTCTTTGCCGTAATCGGATCAGAAACATGCACCTTTTCACCCTTCAGATAAATCTCCCCTTCTGTAGGCTGAATGGATCCGCTGAGAATATTCATAAGTGTGGATTTTCCTGCCCCGTTTTCGCCCATCAGAGCCAGGACTTCACCTGCATAGAGGTCCAGGGAAACGCCTTTCAGCGCCTGCACGCTTCCAAAGGTTTTACTAATATCTTTCATATCCAGTAATTTCTTTTCCATAGTTCCTCCTTTTCGTTCTCGTTATTTTCAATATATACATTATATACAAATATTTCTTCTGTGTATTTCTAAAAATCAGTGATTTTTTTATAATTTCTTTACTTTTTCCTCTGTCTGTTGTGCACTTTTTATAAGATACAGCAAAGAAATATCCTGTACAGCTTATTTATACAGCCATACAGGATAAATGCTTTCAGTATCTTGGGCTTTTGGGACCTCTTTTCAGATACACATATTTTATATAGTGAAGAAGTTTCTCTTCTCCATGGTCATTCAGAATCCTGAGAAGCGCCTCAAGTTCTTTTTTTGTCTGCGGATGAATAAACCAGAGTTCGTCCTTGCTTTTCAAAAAATATTCTAAAGGCTGGCTCTGTGTATAGGCGTCACCCAGGTAGTTTCTGGAAGCACTGATACGGTCCATCACCATCTCTGCTACATATTTTCTGGGCATCTGCGCCCCCATGATCACATGTTCCTTGTCCAGTGAATAATCCACCCAATGTTCAAAGTGATGCTTATTCCGTCCCTTATGATGAAGCCAGGAAGTAGAAACTCCTATATCTTCTCGTTCCGCATTATTAGGACTTCTTGTTCCCTGATAATATTTACATCCCACAAGAAATTCTGCAGGAGAATATTTAGACAGATCATGAAGAAGTCCCTGTTTATAAAGACCTATGCGAAAACAGTATTTCATGACCAGGATCTTATGTTTGGTTATCGTTTTGAAATGAAGCCAGGGATGCACCGGTCACGCCTCCTTTTTACCGATCAGGACCACTATACTGCGGGGACTGATCCCAATATTTTTTTCATAGGTTTCATTGCTCTCATGGAAAAAGGCCTCTTCACCAGTCTCAGAAGTATCTGCGATCTTCTTCCAGCAAATTCCCTCCGGAAGATTAGGAAGCGCAATTGTACGATTCTCCCAATGGAAGTTATATCCCACGTAGATAAAATCATCTTCTGTTCCGTCTTCTTTTTCTGCATAAGCACCACAGTACATGATGCCCATAAGACGGCAGGTGTTTTCCTGATTCAGATACCAGGCTCTTTCACCATGAAAGGACATATCCGGAAATCCTTTTGCCAGATAATCCACACCTTTCGGCTCATTTTCCATATGCAGTACCGGATGTGCTTTTCGAAAAGCAACTGCAGCTTTTACAAATGAAAAAATCTTTGGATTTTTTCGCAGTGCCTTCCAATCTGTCCAGCCGGAAGGATTGTCCTGACACCATGCATTATTGTTCCCTTCCTGGGAATTGCAGAATTCGTCGCCTCCGTAGATCATAGGAGTTCCCTGACTGAAAAGAAGCATCAGAAAAGCATTTTTGATCTGCTGCTCCCGCATTCTCTTTATTGCCAGTTTTCTGGTCGGACCTTCAATCCCACAGTTCCAGGAATAATTATAATCACTGCCGTCCTGATTTCCCTCTCCGTTCGCTTCATTATGGCGGTAATTATATGCAACCGTATCATACAGGGTAAAACCATCCTGGCTTGCCATATAATTGATGTTTCCTCCAAAGGGACGAACATGACGGATATGGTATTCTGCCGAAGGAATCATTCCCTCGTCACTTTTCAGATAACGGCGCATATCCTGCTGGAAACCACCCTGATATTCTGCAGTCATCCCATCGGTTTCCATATAATCCGGAACGGACTGAAAAAGTTTTTTCGTGCCGTAAAGAATATGATCTTTTGCAAGCAGTTCTACTGGAACGCCATCGCCTATAAAATGAAAACCATCTACATGATAATATGTTTTCCAAAACCATGCAGCCTGAAGAGCCATTAAGGGATTGGTTCCTCCTGGGAAATAAAATTCCATGATGCACTGGATCCCTGCTTTGTGCATGGCCTTTATCATATCGCGAAATTCTTTTTCCGGTTCTTTTGTGGCGCAGTAGGATCTTTTTGGAGCAAAATACCAGCCTCCCTGATATCCCCAGTAATTTACTTTTCCTTCGCTGCGTTTTTCCGTGATCAGTCCGTCTCCGCGGGTTCCGGAAGCCACTTCCTGAAACTCGTATGCAGGCATCAGTTCCACTGCATTGATCCCCAGTTCCTGCCAATAGGGAATCATTTCTTTTAATCCTGCAAACGTACCTCTCATCTTCTGAGGAAGTTTCTGCTGTTTCGTATACCCTCGTACATGAATCTTATAAAGAATCATTTCATGATAAGGAATTTCCGGAGATACCTCTCCCTCCCAGTCATATTCTTTTTCTGGAAGGAACGTACATCGCACACTGTTTTCATCTTCATTGCCGGAAGGAACACCAAACCGCTCCCGGCCACAAATTCCATGGGCATAGGGATCCTGCACGATTTTTCCATCCACACGAAAATTATATTCATATTTTTCTGTATCCAATCCAGAAACAAGAAGGGTACATACTTTTCCTGTCCGGTTTTTCTCAGTAAACGGAATCTCTTTTCGTGGATGAGAGGAGCCTTTTCGATAAAGTACAAGAGAAGCGTCTGATCCGCAGGGGATTTCCGCTGCGAAATTCAACCCTTCTGCATTTTTATTGGCGCCTAGTATCACCGGATTCCCATTTCGGACAAATAATCCGCTCTGTTTTTCCATGATCTGTTCTCCTTTTTGTGGTTTCGTTCTGAACCGTACATTTTCTGTCCTTTGATTTTTCCTCTTTTCAGGGCTTAAGCTCCAGCTCTACCGGACAGTGGTCAGAGCCAAAAATTTCTGTATGGATTTTAGCATCTGCCAGTCTGCCCTTTAATTCCGGAGAGGTGATGAAATAATCAATTCTCCATCCGGCATTTTTTTCTCTTGCCTTAAATCGATATGACCACCAGGAATAAATGCCTTCCTGATCCGGATAAAAATAGCGGAAAGTATCAATAAATCCACTTTCCAAAACCTTTGTAAAGCATGCTCTCTCTTCATCTGTAAATCCTGCATTTTTTCGATTTGTCTTAGGATTTTTCAGATCAATTTCCTGATGTGCTACGTTCAGGTCCCCACAGCAGATTACCGGTCTTTTTTCCTGAAGTTTCAGAAGATAGGCAAGGAAATCCCGTTCCCATTCCATCCGATATTCCAGACGTCTCAATTCGCTCTGTGAATTTGGCGTATATACTGTCACCAGATAGAAATCCTCAAATTCCAAAGTGATCACACGACCTTCCTTATCGTGTTCCGGGATTCCAATTCCATAAGAAACAGAAAGAGGTTCCTGTTTGGAAAATACTGCAGTGCCGGAATATCCCTTGCGATTTGCATAATTCCAGTACTGATGATAGCCGGGAAGTTCTAGCTTGACCTGGTTTTCCTGACATTTTGTTTCCTGGAGGCAAAAGATATCTGCGTCCAGTTTATGAAAATTCTCTTCAAAGCCTTTGGTAATGCAGGCTCTGATTCCATTTACATTCCATGAAATTAATTTCAATTTTTTCCTCCTGATGAGTTTTTTTATCATACTGTAGTTACAGTATACCATATTTGATCTATGATTCAAAACATGTTTTATGATAAGAATGATATTTATTTACTATTCTTACTGTTTCCGTCATCCACAACACCATTTATTTTTATAAAAAGAAATCATTTTACAAGAATCTCTTTATCTGATAGAATATAGAGTACAGTCTGGCAAAATATCCGGACAAATACGTTAAAGCGAGGAAAACACTATGAGTGAAGAAATCAAAAGTGCAGGCTGCAGTGCCAGTGACTGTTCATCCTGCTGTGAAAGCTGCGGTTCAGGACAGAAACAGATCCCCAATACTATTTCTCTTACACTGGATGATAACACAGAAGTAGAATGTGCCATTCTGACCATCTATCCTGTAGAAGAAAAAGAGTATATTGCCCTTCTTCCCCTGGACGAAAACGGCCAGAATCAGGACGGAGAAGTTTATCTTTATGTATTCTCCCGTACAGAAGAGGGAGATCCTATGCTTGCAAACATTGAAAGCGACGAGGAATATGCAAAGGCAGCAGAAGCCTTTAACACCATTCTCGAAAATGCACGTAAGGCAGAAGCACACGGAGAATATACAGAAGAAAAAGGAGAGTCTCTGGAATAATTCCAGGCTCTCCTTTTTTCATTGACTTATTTGTTTGTAGTACTTCCAAATCCTCCATTACGGACACCGGAAGCATCGTCATCTACCGTGATGCCATACTCTACAAAAATCCCCTGCATAAAGCCGGTTCCTTTTGCCAGTTCCACTGTTTTCCCTTCTCTTCCGTCATTTGTCAGCTTTGCAAACATATGGCCTTCATTGTCAGAATAAAAATAGTCACTGTCAATGATTCCAACTGTATTGTTCAGCTGCAGACGATATTTAAAGCCCAGACCACTTCTCGGGTAGCATTTCAGCACCCACTCCTGATCCATCTCTACACGGATACCTGTCGGGATCTTAATGCTTTCTCCCGGTGCAATGGAAAAATCCACCGGAGAATAAAAATCATAACCGGCGCTTCCTGCAGTCGCTCTTTTCGGAAGGGCAATCTCTCTATAAATTTGTCTTATTTCTTCATCGGAAGCTTCCGGAAAGTTCTCTTTCCAGTCTTCCAGAAAACGCGCTTCACTTACTTTATGAAATTTTGCAATTCTCTTCATGCTGTTCTCCTGAAGTTATTCTGCATGGAGGACGATTTTTCCCTGACGGAGGGTCTCCGGAACGTTGATCACCCGCTGATTGTCCGAACCCTTCCATTTCAGAGAAGGATCTCTGCGGTTTACAAGAAATTCTCCATCCACACACACATCAAGATAATGGATCACTTCTTCGTTCTGGATTTCTTCCCAAAGAGATCCTGTATAAAGCCAGATCGTCTTGTTTGGATATTTCTGGCGAATCTTTCTTGCAAGATCTGTAATACCAGTGATATTAGCCGGATGCAAAGGATCTCCACCGGAAAAAGTAATACCGCTTACATAATCTTTATCAAGCTCTGCAAAGATTTCATTGACCTCGGTCTCTGTAAAGGGAAGTCCCCCATTGGGGTCCCAGGTAATGGGATTCTGACATGATTTACAGCAGTGATTGCATCCCGCTACCCAAAGGACCACCCGGAGTCCGTCTCCATTCAGCATATCATCTTTTGTTATATTATGATATCTCATAGTTTTTTCTCTTACGCCTCTTCCGGCACATCTTTCATACTGAAGCTGATTCTGCCCATCTTGTCTTTTCCAAGACAGATCACTTTTACCTGATCTCCAAGGCTTAATACATCCTCAACACGATCAATTCTCTCTTTTGCGATCTTGGAAATATGAACCATTCCCTCTTTTCCTGGAGCAAATTCTACAAATGCACCAAATTCTTTAATGCTGACAACTTTTCCAGTAAAGATCTGTCCTGCCTCAAAATCTGTTGCGATCACTTTGATCATATGAGCAGCTTCATCCATTCCTCTCTGGTCTACGCCGCAGATGGATACCGCACCTTCATCACTGATATCAATCTGTACGCCGGTGCGTTCAATAATCGTATTGATGGTTTTTCCTCTCTGGCCTACCACATCGCCGATCTTCTGAGGATCGATCTGGATCTGGATGATCTTCGGAGCATATTTGTTCACATGGTCACGAGGCTCTGCGATGCATTTTTCCATAACCTCTGTAAGGATATACTCTCTTGCCTCTTTTGTTCTGCGGATCGCTTCCTCCACGATAGGTCTGGTCAGACCATGGATCTTGATATCCATCTGGATTGCTGTAATTCCCTCATGCGTACCTGCAACCTTAAAGTCCATGTCTCCAAAGAAGTCTTCAAGACCCTGGATATCTGTAAGAACGATATAATCATCATCAGAAGCACCTGTCACAAGACCACAGGAAATACCTGCTACCGGTTTTCTGATTGGTACACCGGCTGCCATCAGAGACATCGTAGATGCACAGATACTTGCCTGAGAAGTAGAACCGTTGGACTCAAATGTCTCGGATACTGTACGGATTGCATATGGGAACTCTTCTGCTGACGGAAGCACAGGAACAAGTGCTCTCTCAGCCAGAGCGCCATGACCGATCTCACGACGTCCCGGTCCTCTGGAAGGCTTTGTTTCACCAACAGAGTAGGACGGGAAGTTATAATGATGCATATATCTCTTGGAAGTTTCAAATTCATCCAGTCCATCCAGTCTCTGAGCCTCAGAAAGAGGTGCAAGAGTCGTCAAGGTACAGATCTGAGTCTGTCCACGGGTAAACATTGCAGATCCATGAACTCTCGGAATGATATCCACTTCTGCTGCAAGAGGACGGATCTGGTCGATCTTACGTCCGTCCGGACGTTTGTGATCTCTCAGGATCATCTTACGAACTGTCTTTTTCTGATACTGATATACTGCTTCTCCAAGAACATTCAGCCATTCTTCGTTATCTGCAAATTTGTCCTGAAGTCTTGCAGTGATCTCGCGGATGTTTTCTTCTCTTGTCTGCTTGTCATCTGTGAATACTGCTTCTTCCATTTCTTCTGGCGGAACAATTTCACGGATGGCTGCAAAAAGCTCTTCCGGAACTGCACAGGAAGCATAGAGATGTTTCTCTTTTCCGCATTCTGCTACGATTTTATCAATAAAGCGAATGATCTCCTGGTTTACTTCATGCGCTTTGTAGATTGCCTCGATCATTTTATCTTCTGGGACTTCATTTGCGCCGGCCTCGATCATGATCACTTTTTCTCTGGTAGAAGCAACCGTAAGCTGGAGATCAGAAATCTCCTTCTGTGCCAGTGACGGGTTGATCACAAATTCTCCATCGATAAGACCTACCTGGGTTGTTGCGCATGGACCGTCAAATGGAATATCAGAAATGCAGGTAGCAATAGAAGATCCAAGCATTGCAGGAATCTCCGGATTACATTCCGGATCCACAGACATTACCATATTCACAAGTGTTACATCATTTCTATAATCCTTCGGAAACAGAGGACGCATAGGACGGTCAATTACACGGGAAGTAAGGATTGCATGCTCACTTGCTTTTCCTTCTCTTTTGTTGAAGCCTCCCGGAATTTTTCCTACTGCATACATTTTTTCTTCATATTCAACACTTAATGGAAAGAAATCAATTCCTTCTCTCGGCTCTTTGGAAGCCGTTGCCGTTGAAAGTACAGTTGTATCTCCATAATGCATCAGAGCCGCACCATTGGCCTGTTTTGCAACACGACCAACATCTACTGTAAGTGTTCTTCCGGCTAATTCCATAGAATAACTTTTGTACATACTTTTTCTCCTTTTCATAAAATTCTACAGGCTGCTATCACCTTCTGACCGGACAGAAGTCCGAAACAACTGAAAAAACCGCCGGCATCTCCACACGGGCTTTTCAGAAGTCTCGGAAAATACTTCTGTTTTCCGAAAGAAAAGATAAATTCCTGTATGTAGTAAAACAGGGCGGATGGAAATCCGCCCTTCCGCAAACTAATTATTTTCTTAAACCTAATTTTTCAATCAGTGCACGGTATCTTTCGATGTCTGTTTTCTTCAGGTATGCAAGCAGACCTCTTCTCTGACCTACCATTTTCAGAAGACCTCTTCTGGAATGATGATCTTTGTGATGGCTCTGTAAATGCTCTGTAAGCTCCTGAATTCTTGCTGTAAGAACTGCAACCTGTACCTCCGGTGAACCTGTGTCACCCTCACATCTTGCATATTCTTTCATGATTGCCTGTTTTTTTTCTTTTGAAATCATTATGATTTCCTCCTTATAATAATATTATTTTGCCGGCTGACTCTGCAGCCGTTCATAACCGCCACGCATTAAGAAATGGTTGGAGATTCCTGTCTCTGAATACGGGCTGATTTACACCTCACCTAGTATAGCACAAAAGATATTGCGTGTAAATAATAATTTATTTTTTTGCTGAATCCTGTCCTTCTTCCTCTGTAAGTGAAAAAGCAATGTTTGTAGCATGGTCAGCCACACGCTCCAAACCGGAAAGAATATCAGAAAACATCATGCCAGCAGAAGCTGTACATTCATTTCTTGTAAGACGCTGAATGTGTGATTCCTGCAGTTCTCTCTCCATACGGTCGATCCGGTCTTCCAGATCCAGGATCTCCTGCATGTGTTCCTGATTATTATGAGAAAACATGTCCAGCGCGTATGTTGTGATCGTCACAACCATATCCAGCATTTCGTTCAGTTCACGTTTTGCCTGCGGACTGAATTCCACCTGATTCTCCATACGCTGTTTTGCTGCATCTGCCACGTTTTCCGCGTGATCACCAATACGCTCAATATCATTGACCACATGGAAGAGTCCGCCGATACTCTTCTTATCATCTGTAGGTATGGTTGTCTGATTTACTTTTACCAGATAATCTGTAATGGCATGATTCAGAAGATTAATCTGCGATTCTGTCTCATAAACCTCCTGGATTTCCTTTTCATTCATAGTAAATAATGCATCCATGGAAGCTTTCAGATTGCGAATAGCGATATTTCCCATACGTTCCATTTCTCTGGTAGCTTCAAATACTGCTGTTGTAGGAGAAAAAACGGATTTTTCACCAATATACTGCAGCTGGAATTCCTGTGCAGCCGTTTTTTCCTCTTCCCGTACAAAAAGTCCGGTAAGTTTGACGATCTGTTTGGTAAACGGGAACAGAAGAAGTACTTCCGCCACCTTGATCAGTGTGTGCGCATTGGCAACTTCTCTTGCCACATTGCCATGAGACATGACGCTGAGCATATGAGTGATCGGCTCCAAAGCAAAGCTGAATACCAGATACATGATCGCAGTACCGATAATATTAAAGAACAAGTGAATCAATGCTGCACGCTTGGCAATCTTCTTACCATTGATAGAAGCCAGAAGTGCAGATACGCAAGATCCGATATTACATCCAAAAATGATGAAGTAGCAGATACGGATATCCAGCAGTCCCTGCTGTGCAAGCAGAAGAACGATGCCGACTGTCGCAGAGGAACTCTGAAGGACAGTAGTTACGATAATACCTACTATGACAGCCAGAAAATGACTGGTCAGAGAGCTCATCAGTTCTACGACCTGCGGTGATTCTCTTAATACAGACATCGAATCAGACATTCCGGAAAGACCCATAAAAAGGATACCAAATCCAAGAAGCACTTCTCCTGCTCTCTGTATTTTTGTCTTCTTACAAAACATTACCATGACTACACCTGCCATGATAATAGCCGGTGCAAGTGCAGAAAGATTTAAAGAAATCAACTGCGAAGTTACGGTTGTACCAATATTGGCACCCATGATCACACCTGCAGCCTGATAAAGATTCATCAGACCTGAGTTTACAAAGCTGACTACCATAACGGTAGACGCACTTGAAGATTGAATCACTGCAGTAAACAGTGTTCCGACAAGTATTCCCCTCAAAGGAGTTTTTGTAAAAAACTCCAGAATACTTCTCATTTTAGCGCCCGCTGCTTTTTCCAGGCCGTCGCTCATAAGCTTCATGCCGTATAAAAACATGCCCAGGCCGCCCATTAAACCAAGAATAATCCCTGCCATTCTCTGTTCTCCCTTGTATATTCTTTCTTTATCAATGATCTTCCTATTAAAGAAAATGTATATTTACCGATTCCGCCAAAGCATTTCATCTGTTAAAATATGCTTTTCCTTTACGGATATCTGACTGGATCTGTTTTTTTAGAGCCTCAAAAGAAGAAAATTTATTTTCCTCTCTTAAGTATTTCCGAAATTCCACAGTACAAGTCTTTCCATAAAGATTTTTTTCGCAGTCAAATAAATATGATTCCACTCCAACAAAGGTTTCCCCTATGGTGGGTTTGTAGCCTACATTTGTAATGCCAGGATAAATTTCCTGACCAAAACTGGACAAAGTTACATAAACTCCATTTGGCGGCAGAAGCTTTTCCGGCATTGGCACAAGATTTGCCGTAGGAAAAAAATCCCTGTGGCCCATTCCTCTTCCATGCTCCACCAAACCCGATACAAAGTAATCTCTGCCCAAAAGTAAAGAAACTTTTTCCATGTTTCCTTTTGCAAGCTCTTCCCTGATATAGGTACTGCTTATCTTTCTGGTTCCCTCCATCTCCTTTGGCAGAATATCTGCCTTAAATCCATATCTGAGACCGGATTTTTCAAGAAGTTCCGGAGTCCCTTTCCGTTCAAAGCCAAACCGGAAATCTTCCCCTACTGCTACATAAGATGTCTGAAGCGCGCCCACAAGCACCTGACGGATAAAACTTTCCGCTTTCATATGCCTAATCTCGTTGTTCAGCGGGCACTCAAGAAGTACATCTACTCCCATGTGCTCCAAAAGATCTCTGCGTTCCGCTTTTGTAAAAATTGTTTTTTTGTCAGAAACAAAAGCAATCACTACTGCCGTTGCTCCTGTTTCCTTTTTTTGCTCCAGAATTCTGTCGATCAGCTTTCTGTGCCCTCTGTGTACCCCGTCAAATTTTCCCAGGGTCACTGCACTGCCGCATAATCTTGGAAACTGGCCTTCTATTGTCATGTACTCCATGATCTGCTCCTGACCCTCTGTTTTATAGAAACATTTTCACCGGACGGTAAACAGCACTGGCCGAATGCCACTGATAAATACCAATAAAATCATCTTTACTGGTATACATCCTGACCCATCCTTCTCTGCATCCCTGCTTCACCAGTCCTTCTCCTACCGGGTTTCCATTTTTCAGAAGCCTGTCTGCCATTTCGGTACACCGGACAGCTGGATAATCACTAAGAATATCCTGAATCTCTATCAAATGCTCCTCCAGCTTTCCCTGCTCCATCAGCTGCTGGATCTCATCCAGAGTCAGACTGTCTTTTAGTTCAAACTGTCCGGAACGTGTACGGAGTAATTCCTCCATACAGCCCCCACACCCCAGTTTCTGTCCAATGTCATGACATAACGTACGGATATAGGTTCCCTTACTGCAGGTCACAGACAGCCTTACCAGCGGAAGATCCATTTCCAGTATCTGGATTTTGTAAAACGTAACCGGCCTTGCTTTCCTCTCTACCGTTTTTCCCTCTCTGGCAAGTTCGTAAAGTTTTTTTCCGTTTACTTTAAGGGCGGAATACATAGGAGGAATCTGCTGCTGTTCTCCCAAAAAGCTTTCTACTGTATTTTGAACCATTTCCTCTGTGACCTGTACAGGAAGCTCTCGAAGGACCTTTCCCGTCATATCCTGCGTATCCGTTTCCACACCAAGCCGAAGGACAGTCTCATATGTTTTTTCTTTTTCTGTAAGCAGTTCCACAAGACGGGTTGCTTTTCCCAGAACCACCGGAAGAACACCTTCCGCATCCGGATCCAGCGTTCCTGTATGACCAATTTTTTTCATATGCAGGATACCCCGGAGCTTTGCCACCACATCATGGGAGGTAAATCCCTTTTCTTTCCTGACAATCAAAACTCCGTCCATCATCTTTCTTTCTCCAGACAGATCTGACGTGATATTTCCCGCGTCACATTATTGATCACATCGTACATGGATCCCTGAAGATCGCAGCCTGCTGCTCTTGTATGTCCGCCTCCGCCGAAATACACAGCCACCTTGCTTACATCCACATTTCCATTGGATCTTAAAGAAACTTTAAAGGTCTGTGTTTCAATCTCATAAAGGAACATTGCAACTTCCACGCCTTTTGTGAGGCGCAGCTGGCTTACGATTCCATCCAGATCTTTTCCGTCTACACCGTAAAAATCCATATCACGCTTTCTCAGGTATCCAATGATACAGGTTCCATTCATGAGAAGAATACTTTCTGCCAGTACTCTTCCCATAACCTGATTCTGCAGATATGTTTTTTCATAAAAGGACTGATCGATGATCCTGTTAAATTCAAATCCGGTCTTCATCAATTCTCCTGCGATCCTCATAGTTTCCGGAGAAGTAGAAGAATACTGGAATACTCCCGTATCATGGATCATGCCGGTATAGATTGCTGCTGCAATCGAGCAGTCTATCTTATCCTTATCCATAAGACCGTAAAGAACCTCACAGCAGGAACTGATATCGCCTTTCACATGATTCACATCTGCAAATCCCGCATTGCTTACATGATGGTCAATACAGACTGTTTTTTTTGCAGTATCGAAATATCTGTCTGCAATTGCCAGACGATCCCGCGCACTTACATCGCAGGTGACAAAAAGATCAAATTGGTGATCCCCGTCTGGCTCTGTGCAGATTTCTTCAATTCTGTCAATATGGTCAAAAACAGGCTTTGGATTTTCCAGATATACCTTTACGCTGATTTCCGGATAATTGTTTTTCAGGTACAGATATAAAGCCATGCAGGAACCTACGCAGTCACCATCCGGACGTATGTGCCCGCCGATTCCCACAGTCTTTACACCATCCAGTACTTCAGAAATATTGTTCATGATCCATCCCTCTTATTCTTCCTCAGGCTTCTCATGGGAAGCATCTTTTCTGGTTACTTCGTCAATCATTCTTGACATATTTACGCCATATTCTATGGACTCATCCAGAATGAAACGGATCTCCGGCGTATTTCTGAGATTCAGATTTTTTGCAAGCTGGCGTCTGATATAGCCTTCTGCATTTTTAAGTCCTGTGATGGTAGCCTTTTTTGCTTCATCATTTCCAAGCACACTGATATATGCTTTGCATGTTTTTAAATCAGGAGCCACTTCTACAGCCATGACAGATGTCATGGGATGAATACGCGGATCTTTGATCTCACCGCGGATGATAGAGCTTAATTCTTTCAGAACCTCGCCGTTGATCCTTGTATTCTTAATGCTGTTTTTTCTCATTTATGCCTCACTCCTATCTTGGTACCTCTACCATGATATAAGCTTCGACGCGGTCTTCTTCTTTAACATCGTTGAAACCGTCAAATACAAGACCACACTCGTAGCCTGCCTTAACTTCTTTTACATCATCCTTAAATCTCTTCAGAGATGCAAGCTCGCCCTCAAAGATCTGGTCGCCTTCTCTTGTGATACGAACCTTGCAGTTTCTCTGGAAATTACCATCCAGTACATAACTTCCTGCAATCGTACCCACACCGGAAGCTTTGAACAGCTGACGCACTTCTGCATGTCCGATGACTTTTTCTTCGTAGATCGGATCCAGCATACCCTTCATGGCTGCCTCTACATCCTCGATTGCCTGATAAATGACTCTGTACAGACGAAGGTCTACGCCTTCCTGATCTGCAAGCTGTTTTGCCATTGCATCCGGACGAACATTAAATCCGATAATGATGGCATTGGAAGTAGCTGCAAGCGATACGTCAGACTCATTAACCGCACCTACACCTCCGTGGATCACACGGACAACTACTTCTTCATTGGAAAGCTTTGTAAGACTCTGTTTTACAGCCTCTACAGAACCCTGTACGTCTGCCTTGACAATAAGCGGAAGCTCTTTCAGATCGCTTGCCTGAATCTGATCAAAGAGATTATCCAGAGACAGTTTGCCTTTTGTCTCTTCAAGAAGACGATTCTTATTCTCAGATACAAACGCACCTGCAAAGTTTTTCGCCTCTTTATCGCTTGGGAAGGACATCAGGATCTCACCTGCATTTGGCACATCTCCAAGTCCAAGGATCTCAACCGGGGTAGACGGGCCTGCTTCTTTTACTCTGCGTCCCTTATCATCCATCATTGCACGGACTTTACCGCTGCATGCACCGGCTGCAATAAAGTCACCTACATGAAGTGTTCCCTTCTGTACAAGAATGGTAGCTACCGGCCCCGGTACGAAGATGGTGCTTCCGCCCCAGTCCTCCGGGATCAGCTCATATTCGGAAAGTTCCTGTTTTACTCTTTCCACATTTGCACTCGGCTTATCGATCTTGTTGATCGCAACAATGATCTCTACGCCTGCAGCCTTGGCATGGCTGATCGCTTCCACTGTCTGAGGCATAACGCCATCGTCTGCCGCAACAACAAGGACTGCAATATCTGTAGCGTTGGCTCCACGCATACGCATAGCCGTAAACGCCTCATGTCCCGGTGTATCCAGGAAGGTGATCTTCTGTCCGCTGCATTCAACCACATAAGCACCGATGTGCTGTGTGATACCGCCGGCTTCTCCTCTTGTAACACTGGTGTTACGGATCGCATCCAGAAGGGAAGTTTTACCGTGGTCAACATGGCCCATAACACAGACTACCGGTGGTCTGGAAACCATATCTGCATCTTCATAGCCTCTGCCAGTTCGCGGATCGTCATTTTCTCCGGAAGAGTGATCTCCTTAACCTCAGGTTTCTTTTCTTCCTGTTTTGGCTGTGGAGTCGGCTTCTGAAGCGCTTTTGGAAGTCTGGACATATTTCTTCTTCCGCCCTGGTTTGGTCTGTGTCCGCCGCCCTGTGATTTGTCAAAATCTTTTTTCTTGTTTTTATTTTCTCTGTCGCGTTCTCTCTTGCTGTCCTTGGAAGTCTTTGTCAGCTCTGGAGTAAATACCGCATCGCTGTCATTTCTTCTTCCAGCTCCCGGACGCTGTCCGGAACGTCCGCCTCCATTAAAGCGGTTATTTCCGTCAGGTCTTCCCTGACCTCTGTTATCAGAAGGTCTTCTATCTCCCTGTGGTCTTCTGTCCCCCTGATTATTTCTTGCAGGACGATTTCCGCCTTCGCTGTTATTTCTGAACGGACGGCCTTCATTATTTCTGGCAGGTCTTCCTCCCTGGCCTCTGTTATCAGAAGGTCTTCTGTCTCCCTGCGGTCTGTTGTCCGAAGGTCTTCTGTCTCCGCTGCGGAAATCGCGTCCTCTGTTATTGTTATTCTCTCTTGCGCCGTCTCTCTGCTCTCTGGGCTGACGGTTCTGCGGTCTTCCCTGATTTCCCTCTGCCGGGCGCTGATTGTTTCTGTTCTGAGTATCTGCCGGACGTTTTGGCGCTTCCGTATTTTTTGGTGCAGGTACTTCTGCTGCTTTTGTCTCTGCTGGTTTCTTCACCTGAGTTTCCGGTTTCTTTGCTGCCGGCTCTGTATTTTTCGGCGCCTTAGGTGTCTGCTGTTTTACAGCCGGCTTTTTCTCCTGTGCCGGTCGTTTTGTTCTGTTTTTTCCTCCATCACTTGCATTCTGCGCATGATAGACACGGATTATATTTTTTTTCTTTTTGGGAGCCTCCGCTTTCTCTGCTTCTGGCTTCGCTGTTACCATCTTTTCTTCTGTTCTGGAATTATCCACCTTGGTAATCTGCTCCTTTCCCCTTTTTGTTATTTTTTCTGTCAATTTATGATCTGCCATGCATTTTCCTCCTTCAGGCTGATGATTTTCCAAGCTCCTTTAATATCGCTTTTGCAAAATTTTCATCCTGCACGGCAAGGCTTGCACGGAATTCCTTTCCGCAGTATTTTCCAAGCTCCGCTTTATCTCCGAAAACATAAAACGGAACTTCATAAAACTCACACATGTTTTGAAATTTCTTCCGTGTATTTTCTGATGCATCTCCTGCAACCAGTACAAGATATCCTTTTCCTGATTTCACAGACTTTTCTGTAGAAAACTCTCCACTGGCAGTCTTTCCTGCCCTTGTTGCAAGTCCTATAAGAGACAGCACCTTCTGATTGCTTTTATTTGTCAAGCTTTTCAAACTCCTTTTTCAGGTCCTCATAGACCTCCTGCGGGATCCCTGTTTTCAAAGAACGTTCCAGCCCATGATTTTTCACTGCCTTTTCCAGACATTCCATAGATCTGCACAGATAGGCACCTCTTCCGTTCTTTCTCCCGGTCGTATCCAGTACGATCTCATTCTCCGGAGTGCGCAGGACCCTCATCATTTCTTTTTTGTTTTTCATTTCCCTGCACCCAGTACACTGGCGCATGGGAATCTTAGTTTTCGTTTTCATACTCTTCTTCGCCGTCTTCAGCAGACTCTGCTGTCTCAGCTTCTTCTGTCATCTCAGTTGCTTCTGCTGTCTCAGTCTCTTCGCTTTCGGCTGTTTCACTGTCAGATTCTTCGTTGTAGTATTCCTCATCGGCATACTCTTCATCCTCATAATCATACAGTTCGCCGGATTCCTTCGCTTGCGTCTCGCTCTTGATGTCAATCTTGAAACCGGTAAGACGGGCTGCAAGACGGGCATTCTGTCCTTCTTTGCCAATTGCAAGAGAAAGCTGATAATCCGGAACAACAACAAGCGCTGTTTTTTCATCCGGATCTGCCATAACTGCAATAACCTTTGCAGGGCTCAGTGCATTTTCAATAAGGATCGCCGGGTTTTCGTCCCAGTTGATGATATCGATCTTTTCTCCACGAAGTTCTTCCACAATGGCATTGACTCTGGCTCCGTTCATACCTACACATGCGCCTACCGGATCTACATCAGGATCATTGCTCCATACAGCAATTTTTGTACGGGAACCAGCCTCTCTGGCGATGCTCTTAATTTCAACTGTACCGTCTCTTACCTCGGCAACCTCAGATTCAAAAAGTCTCTTTACAAGTCCCGGATGTGTTCTGGAGCAAAGGATACGCGGTCCCTTCGGAGTGTCTTTTACCTCAAGGATATAAACCTTGATTCTTTCCGTAGGATGGAACTCCTCTCCCTTCACCTGCTCATTTTCACTTAAGATACCATCTGCTTTACCAAGGTTCACGCTGACGTTTCTTCCCATCACACGCTGAACGATACCAGTAACCACTTCTTTTTCCTGTCCGTAATACTGGTCATAAAGAACCTTACGTTCCTCTTCACGGATCTTCTGGAGAATCACGTTTTTGGCATTCTGTGTAGCGATTCTTCCAAATTCTTTGGACTGTATCTCTACCTTAACGGTATCTCCCTCTTCCACATGTGCATTGATCTTCTGTGCATCTACCAATGAGATCTCAAGAGCCGGGTCTTCTACAAAATCAGTAACCATACGCTCTGCATAAACGCTGAAATCACATGTTTCCGGATTAATGGTCACATGTACATTATCCGCCTTTCCAAAATGATTCTTGCAAGCCTGGATCAGTGACTGCTCAATAGCCTCCAGCAGTGTATCTTTACTGATATTTTTTTCTTTTTCAAGAATATCCAGTGCTTCCATTAACTCTCTGTTCATTTTTCTTCTTTCCTCCTGTTTTTTTCAGACACTGTCAGAATTCGATCTTTAAACGGATCAGGGCAATTTCCTTTTTATCAAATGTGCGCAAAGCGCCGTCCTCCTCGATTGTCACACTGTTATCATCATATGCAGTAAGGACCCCGCTGAATTCCTTTTGTTTTTCTATCGGACGATAGGTGCGTATCTCTACTGCTTTTCCCATACTTCTGGCAAAATCCTTTTCCTTCTTCAGCGGTCTGTCAAGCCCGGGAGAGCTGATTTCCATAATATAGCTGTCTTCAATAAAATCATCCTCATCAAGCCTGTCGCTGAACTTCCGGCTCACTGCTTCACAATCGTTTACCGTTATCCCGCCTGGTTTGTCAATATAGCCGCGAAGGTACCAGTTTCCGGCTTCCTTTACATACTCTACATCTACCAGTTCAAATCCCTGTTCTTCAACAATAGGAGCAAGCAGTGCTTCTGCTTTCTGTTCATATTCTTCCCGTCTGCTCATATTTTCCACCTGCCTTTCGCACATACGGACTCCTGTCGCAAAAAGAGTGGACCGAAGTCCACTCTTATGCTATCCGTTATCATGTTGTATTTATCATAGCACCATCCATAAGGAAAAGCAAGGGTTATTTTAGATCCTGGGTTTCACTCCCCGGGTATCCCTCTTTGCCAGACGTACTTTATTCAGGGCATATGGCTTTTCATGATAGGTGATCGTATACTCCTGATGACCGCCAAGAAGGTAGGCATGTTCCAGATGATCCCCGTCTGTAAGCCGCATTCCGCGGACTCCCACAGCTGTTTTTTTCATGTTGGAAATCTCCTGCTTCAAAAATCTGAGGAAGCATCCGCCTGCACTCTGGAGAACCACCTGCTCCATCTGGTCCGCACTGCCCACAAAGATCAGACTGTCATCCTCTCCAAGCTTTGTTGATGCGATAGTCCTCTTTGCCACATCAAATTCCGCTCCATCTACAAGCTTACACATAGAAGCTTTTGTCACAAACAAAATACTGTCATTTCTGATCTGACTTACCGGCGCCACATAAAGAATCTGTTCCGTACTGCTGTCATAATTGCTCAGATTATCTGCCGGAGTACCCTTATCCCGGAATCTGACCAGCGGGATATCTACAGCCTTGATCGTGTGCATCTTTCCCGTATCGGTAAAAAGACATATCTTATCTGTGTTCATACAGCTTAACACATAACGGTTTTCACTATGGGCAGCTTCTTTATTTCTTTCATAGGCATTTTTGTCGATCAGTTTCATATAGCCAAAACGGTCCATCAGGAAACAAACTTCTGTCTCTTCCATTTTCTTTTCTTCATAGACTGCTTCTTCTGCATTTTCTATTGAAGTATGACGTTTGTTTCCATATTCCTTTTTGATGACATCCAGTTCCTTCATAATCACCGCAGCCATCGAATCGTAATGATCCAGGATATCTTTATAAAGGACAATATTCTTCATGGTTTGCTCATACTCTGCCTGAAGCGCCTCGATCTCCAGTCCGATCAGCTTATAGAGACGCATATCCAGAATAGCGGAAGCCTGTTTTTCTGTAAAATGCAGTTTTGCTGCCGCCTTCTCACTGGTCTTTGTCTTAAAGCGGATTCCTTCTGTCACACCTTCCACCAGACATTTTTTTACCTGCTCACGGTTTTTGCTTCCACGAAGGATCTCTATGATCAGGTCGATCACATCACAGGCCTTGATCAGACCTTCCTGGATTTCCTGTTTTTCCAACTCCCGTCCAAGAAGTGTATTATATTTTCTGGTCGTCACCTCAAAAAGAAAATCTACGTGATGCTCGATGATCTGCTTCAGACTCAGAGTTTCCGGTCTTCCGTCTGCAACTGCCAGCATGTTCACTCCGAACGTATCTTCCAGACGGGTTTTCTTATACAGCATATTCGTAAGGTTTTCTACGTCCGTATCTTTTTTCAGTTCCAGAACGATACGGATTCCCTCTTTGGAAGACTGATTGGAAATATCCACGATGTCCGTTGTTTTTTTCGTCTCCACAAGGGATGCCACATCATTGAGAAATTTACCGATATTCGCTCCCAGCATGGTATATGGAATCTCTGTGATCACAAGCTGTTTTTTGCCGCCTTTCAGCTTTTCAGTTGTCACACGCCCTCTGATGCGCAGCTTTCCGGATCCTGTCTCATAGATTTTCCGAAGATCATCCTTATTTACGACAATCCCGCCTGTAGGAAAATCCGGACCTTTGATGTAGCGCATCAGTCCTCTGACACTGATCTCATTGTCCTTCATGTAGGCCTTGACCCCATCGATCACCTCTGCCAGATTATGCGGAGGAATACTGGTTGCCATACCTACCGCAATGCCTTCCGCCCCATTGACCAGAATGTTGGGGATTTTTACCGGCAGTACCGAAGGTTCTTTTTCTGTCTCATCAAAGTTTGGTACAAAATCTACTACATTTTTATCAAGATCCGCCAGGAATACTTCCTGTGTCAGCTTTTCCAGACGTGCCTCTGTATATCGCATGGCTGCCGCCCCGTCTCCCTCAATGGAGCCAAAGTTGCCATGACCGTCCACCAGGGTTTTTCCCTTTTTAAATTCCTGCGCCATGACTACAAGCGCTTCATAAATAGAACTGTCACCGTGCGGGTGGTATTTACCCATGGTATCTCCCACAATACGGGCACATTTACGATAAGGCCTGTCATAGCGGATCCCCAGTTCATACATATCATATAAAGTTCTTCTCTGTACCGGCTTCAGACCATCCCGCACATCCGGAAGTGCACGGGAAATGATCACGCTCATTGCATAATCAATATACGACTTCTGCATGATCTCCGAATAATCCGTACGGATGATATTTTCCTGTTTTGTTTCCATTTGATTGTCCTTTCACATACTTTCACAGGAGTCCGGTGCTTTTGCGGCTCCGGATTCCTGCCCTTCTGGTATCACGTTCTATATATCCAGTTCTGCATCTGCCGCATGTTCATAAATAAACGCTTTCCGCGGAGGAACATCACTTCCCATAAGGATTTCGGTAACACTGGAAGCCAGTCGGGCATCCTCGATCTCCACCCGCTTCATTCTCCTTGTTTCCGGATTCAAAGTCGTTTCCCAGAGCTGCTCCGCATCCATCTCACCCAGACCTTTGTATCTCTGCAGAGTAAAGCTTCCCGGTTTATGTGTCTTACGGTATTTTTCCAGAGCCTTGTCATCATAGAGATATTCTTCCGGTCCTTTCTTCGGCATGGCTTTGTAAAGAGGAGGCATGGCAATATACACATGTCCTTCATATATAAGGTCCGGCATAAACCGGTAAAAAAGTGTCAGAAGCAATGTGGAGATATGCGCACCATCCACATCCGCATCCGCCATGATCACAATTTTATCATATCGTAGCTTACTGATATCAAAGTCATTTCCGTAGCCTTCCGAAAAGCCGCAGCCAAAAGCGTTGATCATGGTCTTGATCTCCGCATTGGCAAGGACCTTATCAATCGTAGCTTTTTCTACGTTCAGGATCTTACCGCGGATGGGCAGGATTGCCTGATAATTCCGGTTTCTTGCTGTTTTTGCAGAGCCGCCCGCGGAATCTCCCTCCACAATAAAGATCTCACACTGGGAAGGATCCTTTTTTTCACAGTTTGCAAGCTTCCCGTTAGAATCAAAGGAATATTTCTGTTTCGTAAGAAGATTGGTTTTCGCCCGCTCTTCCGTCTTACGGATCTTTGCCGCTTTTTCCGCACAGGAGAGAATCGCTTTCAGCGTTTCCAGATTTCGGTCAAAATAGAGTACCAGCTGTTCTCCCAGCACTTTTCCTGTAGCCTTGGCAGCATCCTGATTGTCCAGCTTTGTCTTGGTCTGGCCTTCAAAACGCGGCGCCGGATGCTTGATCGACACCACGGCAGTCATGCCGTTTCTGATATCTGCTCCGGTAAAATTAGCATCTTTATCCTTCAGTATCCCGATCTCACGGGCATAAGTATTCATTACCGTAGTAAAAGTCGTCTTAAACCCGGTCAGATGAGTTCCGCCTTCCGCATTGTAGATATTGTTGCAGAAGCCCAGCACGTTCTCCCGAAACTCATTGGTGTACTGAAAAGCGGCTTCCACCTGAATCCCGTCAGCCTCTCCTTTCAAAAGGATCGGTTCATGGAGCGTTTCTGTTTTATGGTTCAGATCCCGGATATAGCCAACAATTCCCTCCGGCTCATGATATTCTTCGGTTTCCGGTTCTTCTCCTCTTTTATCTTCAAATAAAATAGTCAGCTCCGGATTCAGATAGGCAGTCTCGTGAAGACGGCTTTTTACCTCTGTTGCAGAAAATCTTGTTTTCTCAAATATCTCCGGATCCGGCAGGAAGTTGACACAGGTTCCTGTCTCTCTTGTCCTTCCAAGCTTAGGGAGCAGGCCTTCTTCCAGATCTATCACCGGAATTCCTCTTTCGTAACGGTCATGGTGTACATAGCCGTCTCTGCTGATCCTGATATCCAGATAAGTAGAAAGAGCATTTACCACAGAAGATCCCACACCGTGAAGACCACCACTGGTCTTATACGCAGAATTATCAAACTTACCGCCTGCATGCAGCGTTGTAAACACAAGACGCTCTGCTGATACACCCTTTTCATGCATATCCACGGGAATACCCCTTCCATTGTCTGTGACTGTACAGGATCCGTCCCTTTCAAGAACCACGTGGATATTGCTGCAATATCCTGCAAGATGCTCATCCACTGCATTATCTACGATTTCATAGATCAGATGGTTCAGACCTTTTCTCGACACACTTCCGATATACATACCCGGGCGCTTCCGCACTGCCTCCAGCCCTTCCAGGACAGAGATACTTCCGGCATCATACGTTTCCTTCTTTGCCATGACTGTTCTGTTTCCTTTCTTTCACTTATTACCATTTCAAACATTCGTTCTCTATCATAACCCATCTTCCGGTTTTTTTGCAAGACTAAATCTGTTTTTCTGTCGGATTCAAAAAATACTGGAGCCTTTCGGTTTCCGGGCAAAAGAAAAAGTGCAACCAATTCGCTTGATTGCACTTACAGCAGCCAGTACGGGAATCGAACCCGTGTTTCCGCCGTGAGAGGGCGGCGTCTTAACCCCTTGACCAACTGGCCTTATTCTGTTGTTTTATCGGTTTTATTAAGAGCAGCCAGTACGGGAATCGAACCCGTGTTTCCGCCGTGAGAGGGCGGCGTCTTAACCCCTTGACCAACTGGCCTCATCTGTACGCTTCCGCGTCAACCGACTTGCTTAGTATATCTCAGCTTTCGCTAAAATGCAAGCTTTTTTTGAAAAAATTTTTAAAAAAAATTCAAAAGCAAATTATAATTATCATAAGCAATATATATTTGTTATATGTAAAATATAGTTGACATTCAGTAAGTACAAGACTATACTGAAAGTAACAAAAACACAGGAGGAACAGATGAAAAATCTGAAACTAAAGTTTGCTCGAATGGAAAAGGGGCTCTCTCAAATTGAACTGGCAGAAAAAGTAGGCGTTACCAGACAGACCATTGGAATGATGGAATCCGGGGATTACAATCCCTCTCTGAAGCTGTGCACAGCGATCTGCCGTGAACTGGGAAAAACCCTCAATGATCTGTTTTGGGAGGAGGTAGACGAATGAAACCAAAATTAGATGAACGCCAGATGCAGGATGCAGCCAGAATCGCAGGCATCAGCTTTTACGTCATGTATATGGTATGCGCAGTTTTTTCCATTGTATTTACCGTTCTTTTCGCCTTTGCCATCCGTAGAAAAGCCGGACCTGAAACAGAGATCCGCACTGCTGTTCTTCTCTTTTTTGCAGGGATTACCGTTCTCTGTTTCTTTACACTGAAGCTTATGGATTTCATGACAGAACGAAAACGCAGACAACAGGAACAAAAATATGCAGATGAGGAGTGATCTATATGGAAGAAAAACTGATTTGTATCACCACTTCCAAAAGCCGCATGGAGGCAGAACAAATGACTGCCTTTCTGAAGGAAATCCTCCTGCTGTAAAGCTTTCTGTTTGCAGGGATGAAGAAGTCTTTTCGCAATTATCCCATGTCAATCTTCAGATCCCCGGGCTTAATAATTCCCTTCGCCCGAAAAATCTTTCCAATGACCCAGGTGATCACAACCGGCAGTACGAAACAGAGCAGGAGCATTCCAACCCACTGAAATGCACCGGCTTCATATCCTTCCGGCATCTGTGACCAGCCGGAAATGATCCCGATAGGGCCAACCAGCCCTGAAGTTCCCATACCGGAGGATATTGCCGGGCCATTGTTACGCATCTGAAACACGCAGGTTGAAAGAGCCCCTGTAATAGCTGCTGTGATCGTAGGCGGAATCCACAGGATCGGTTTTTTCATAAGATTCGGTACCTGGAGCATGGAGGTTCCAAGTCCCTGTGCCACAAATCCTCCAATTCCGTTATCCGGGAAGCTCAAAACCGCATATCCCAGCATGTGGGCACAGCATCCTGCCGTTGCAGCCCCTCCTGCCAGAGACAAACCGTTCCAGATTTCCATCGTAACCGTTCCGTCTGCCAGCCCTGCCAGAACAGCGCTTCCGCCCAGCCCGATTGCCGCACAGATCGCAGCAGAACTGATGGGAAGGGTCAGAACCGCTCCCACTACAGCGGAAACTACCACTCCCATCAGAAATGGCTGAAGGTTGGTTGCCCATCCGATAAACACACCCAGAGCATCACACACGGATTTGAACATCGGCGCAAAAACAATTGCCAGCACACCTCCGGTGAGGATCGTCACTGCCGGTGTTACAATAATGTCGATCTTTGTCTCCTTAGACACCAGCTTGCCTATTTCACAGGCAACAATGCCGATAAAAAACACTGCAAGGGGACCTCCGGAGCCTCCCAGTGCATTACAGGCAGCTCCCACAGCCGCAAGAGAATACAGCACCAGAGGAGGCGCCATCAGCGCATGACCGATGGCAAGTGCCATCACCGGACCTGTCACCGAGGTGGCATACCCTCCGATTTCCAGAAGTCTCTGTGACACCGCACTTCCCGGTGCAACGTTCTGTCCGATCGTATTTATGATCGTACCGATCAGGAGCGATGCAAACAATCCCAGCGCCATTGCGCTCATAGCATCAATACCATATCTCCGAAATGAAATAACCACATTCTTTCTTCTCAGAAAGGATTCCTTTCTGTTACCCATCATTTCCTCCTTATTCCAAAACCAGATTTTTCCTTATCATCAGGATTCTCCCTCAGTCTTCCTCCATGTCCTCTACCGGTTCCGCAGGGATAAATACTCTGGAATGTTCTTTCTCTTCTTTTTTCTTTTTACCGGCTGTTTCCTGGGCTTCGCGGCAGAATTCCATCTGAGAATTCACCGGCTGTTTTCCTCTTCTGTCCTGTTTCTCATATGTTCCGTCAGGCTGAAGAAGATGAGCCTTTACATTGTCCTTGAATTCCAGTTCCAGCACATGTAAAATCTCTTTTTTAATCGTTTCGTCCTCCACAGGGAAAACAATCTCCACCCGGCGATCCAGATTACGGGGCATCCAGTCCGCACTGCCCATATAGATTTCTTCTGTTCCTCCATTATGGAAATAGAAGATCCGGCTGTGCTCCAGAAAATCACCTACAATAGAACGCACATGGATATTTTCACTGACTCCCGGGATTCCCGTTTTCAGACAGCAGATTCCCCGGATTACCAGCTCGATCTGCACCCCGTTAGAAGAAGCGTAGTAAAGGGCCTGCATGATCACCGGATCACAAAGAGAATTCATTTTTGCCATAATATGACCGGGAATTCCTTTTTTTACATTTTTCACTTCTCTTTCGATCATTTCCAGGAATCGGTTTTTCATCCAGATCGGAGCTACGATCAGCCTGTTCCAGCGTTTCGGTTCTGAATATCCGGAAAGCATGTTAAAGACAGCTGTTGCATCCTCTCCATAATGCTCATCACATGTAAAAATACCGCAGTCAGTATAAAGCTTTGCCGTAGAATCATTGTAGTTTCCTGTTGCAAGATGCACATACCGGCGGATTCCCGTATCCTCCCGTCTTACCACAAGGGTAATCTTGCTGTGTGTTTTCAGGCCCACCAGGCCGTAAATTACATGGCATCCCGCTTTTTCCAGCTTCTTCGCCCAGACAATATTATTTTCCTCATCAAAACGTGCCTTCAGCTCAACAAGAACCGTTACCTGTTTACCGTTTTCTGCCGCCTGCGCAAGAGCCGCGATGATCGGTGAATTACCACTGACACGATAAAGTGTCTGCTTAATGGCAAGCACTCCCGGATCTTTTGCTGCCTGCCGCACAAAATTCACCACCGGATCAAAGCTCATATATGGATGGTGAAGGAACACATCTCCCTCACGGATCACCTCAAAAATATTTTTATCGGTCTGGAATCTGGGAACCGGAGCCGGAACATATTTCTTTGCCTTATAGGCATCAAAGCCGTCCAGTCCATAAACCTTCATCAGCACTGTCAGATCCAGAGGACCTGCAATATTAAAAATATCTTCATTTTTAATATCAAATTCTGTTTTCAGAATCTTCAGCAGACGTTTGTCCATCTTTTCTTCTGCTTCCAGACGGATAACTTCTCCCCACTGACGTTTTTTCAGCTGCTTCTGAATCTCCACAAGAAGATCCTCCGCCTCGTCCTCATCAATGGAAAGATCCGCATTTCTCATAATACGGTAAGGATGCGCGCATACTACGTCATTGCTTAAAAACAGCTGCCCGATGTTTCTCTCAATGATCTCCTCCAGAAAGATCACCGTCCTGCTGCCGGATTTTCCGGAGGGGATCTCAACGATCCGCGGCAGAACAGACGGCACCTGTACGGTTGCAAACTCCAGCACTTCTTTTCCTTTTTTCCGGTCTTTCTTTGAGATCAGCGCGCCAATGTTCAGAGATTTATTCCGGATCAGCGGAAATGGTCTGGAGGAATCCATTGCCATAGGTGTCAGAACCGGATATACATTGTCTTCAAAATACCGGTCCACATACTCCTTCTGCTCCTCCGAAAGCTCTTCATGAGCCATCACCAGATGAAGTCCTGCCTTTTCCAGCAGCGGCAGCACCGAACGGGTAAAGGTACTGTACTGAACCTTCACAAGCTCATGGGTCTGGTTGCTGATCTCACGAAGCTGATCTTTGGGAGTCAGACCTGCAATGTCTGTTTTCTCGTAGCCTGCATGAACCTGATCTTTCAAAGATGCCACCCGGACCATAAAAAACTCATCCAGATTTGAAGATGTGATGCTGAGGAATTTCAGTCTTTCAAAAAGCGGCAGACTTTTGTCTCTGGCTTCACTTAATACTCTCTCGTTAAATTTCAGCCAGCTTAATTCTCTGTTTACAAAATATTCCGGCTTTGCAAATTTTTTAGTATCCATAATGTCCTCCCCGGATCCTGTATGATCCTGATTCAAATACTTTTACTTTGCCTGTAAAATCTTATATTCTTCTTTTTCTTCTCAAGGTAAGATGGATTCCGAATACTTCCTCAAAAAATTCCACTTTATCTTTCAGAAGCCCCAATTCCAGGGAAATATCCCTGCTGGAATCTATAATCAGGCTCAGCTCTCTGTCCTTCAGCACAGCCCGAAGTCCCTGAACCTTCTGATAATGACTTCTATCCATGGCATTTGCAAGACGGAGGATTGCCGTAAGCTTGGCGACCAGAAGATAGCGATTCCTGTCAAGACCCGATCCGTCGTCAAAATTCTCGTAATAGACAAATTCTGTGGTATTATACCGCACCGCACTGGCGATCACCTGACGCTCCTCAGTAGAAAGTCCAATGATCTCCGTTGCCATGATGATCCGGTAGGAACACTCCGCCACATCTGCCATACTTATGTATTTCCCGCAGTCGTGCAGCTGCACAGCGATCTGAAGAAGAAGCCGTTCTCTTGTCCCCATTCCATGGACCTTTTTCATACTGTCAAAAATGGCAAGTGCCAGCGCTGTGGTCCCCTGAATGTGTTCCTTACTGCTGGAATAGCGCTTGGCAATATTTCTGGATGCCACAAGGATATCATTTTCAAAATTGTGGGCGCTCCTGATGAATTTTTTCTTTTCTCCATAATCATAGGCAATGCCGTCAAGAAGGGACACACCAGGAACCCATACAGATTCTGCCTGAAATACATCCAGAAAATTCTTACAGATGACCATGGTAGGCACTACCAGAGATGCATATTCCGGATCGATATCCATCTCGGTGGAAAGCATCTGATCGGTTTTATAAACCGTATTTTCATAACGGTTATTAAATTCCGCCATGGTGATGATCCTGTCATAAATTTCCTCCCGGAAGATAGTATCCGTGAGGAAATCTCCCATCAGGATCACATTCCTGATATCTCTGTCTTTCAGATAAAGACGCTGAAAGGCTGTCAGATCATTGCGGATAAATTCCTGGATCAGCTGATCATAATGAGTATGTGATTTTTCCAGTTCTTTTAACCTTTCACGAATACGCATGCTTCCCATTTTAAGGCTCTGGGTTGTCACCAGCGCGTCTTTGTCAAAAAGGGAAACCTGCAGGCTTCCGCCTCCGACATCCAGAATCGCGGTACCCTTCTGGATCATTTTTTTGAACCCGGCTTCAATGGCTGCAATAGATTTATATCCGAGAAAATGCTGTTCTGCATTGCTTAAAATCTCCACCCGGATTCCGGTTCTCTGGTAGATCTGTTCCAGAATGATCACCGGATTCACCATTTCACGAAACGCACTGGTGGCACAGGCACGATAGTCCACTGTCCCGAACTCCAGCATGATCGTCCGGAAGTTTTTCAGCACCTCACAGATCGTATCTACAATCTTTCTGTCCAGACGTCCGGAAGAATAGGCTCCCTTACCGATCTCCAGACGATATCTCACATGGTTCAGTTCCTTCAGACCGTTCTTTTTGGAAAGCTCAAAAATCTTCATACTGACTTCATAGGAACCGATATCAATTGCCGCAAAGGTTGTTACTGCCATTTTTTATCTCTCCTTTCCTAGAAGATGATCTATGAACTGCTGGGCAGTCCGCCCGGTAAGACCGCCATGGGAAAGTTCCCATCTTCCGGCTTCCAGAAGCAGTTCTTTTTCCGGCATTTCAATGCCGTTTCTTGCTGCCAGTGTTTTTACGATGCACTCAAATTCTTTTCGGGTCGGCGCTCCAAAGTAAATACGCACGCCGAAGCGATATACCAGAGAAAGCTTCTCCTGAACCGTATCGGAAGAGTGCAGATCATCCTCATCCATCAGCTCCAGCTTGTCTCCGGAGCGTTCCCGGACCAGATGACGCCGGTTGCTTGTGGCATAGATCAGGATATTATCCGGCTTTCTTTCCAGCCCTCCCTCAATCACCGCTTTCAGATATTTATACTCGATCTCAAATTCTTCAAATGAAAGATCATCCATATAAATGATAAATTTGTAATTTCTGTCTTTGATCTGGGCGATCACCTGATTCAGATCCTGAAACTGGTGCTTGTAAACCTCTATGATCCTCAGACCTTCCTCATAATATTTATTAATGATTCCCTTAATGCTGGAAGATTTTCCTGTTCCTGCATCTCCAAAAAGCAGACAGTTATTTGCCTTTCTTCCGCGGACAAACGCCTCTGTATTTTCGATCAGCTTCTGCTTCGGGATCTCATAACCGACCAGATCCTCAAGCTGTACATGGGCAATTCGGGTAACCGGTGCAATAACTACGTTTCCCTTATCATCATGCTCGATCCGAAAAGCTTTATGCAGTCCAAGCTTGCCCACGCCAAAATCCCGGTAAAACTGCACCATATCCGCCATAAACTCCCCGGCATCTGACGCTGCTGCCAGAGTTTTGCTCATTTCACAGATCCTGTCGCGGATACGGCGGTTAAACATTCTTCCTGTATTTTCCGCTCCATGATAATCACAGAGGATTTCACAGCAGGCGGTATCAAAGCTTTTGTCAAAAATTCTCAGATCAAATTCATACAATTCCCGAAAGATCTCAAAGTCATGAAGCGCCAGCTGATTGATGCTGCCCTCTACTGCTCCGCGTATCTCACAGGCTTTACTGAATGCATTTTCATGGTTCACAAGCAGAAGCGTCAGGTAATTATGCCAGAGATTTCCCGAAAAGCCATAAGATCCCGCTGTTTCAATCAAACCATTGACACACTCAAAAAACAAAGGCTTCTGCTTCTGTAATTCCTCCTCACTGCTTTTTTGCATCTCCATAAGCAGCGTCATTTTTTCCAGTATCTCTCCATGCTCCATATTTCTGTAGAGCACACATTCCTGTATCCCTGTCATTTATTCGCCCTCCTGCAGCTCATAATTACCAAGAACTCTCATACGATTTGCTTCTGCTTCCAGTCCCCGAATGGCATTTTTTACTGCAGAATCCTCCAGATTTCCTTCAAAATCTACAAAGAAACGATATTCCCAGGTTTTTCCGGGAATCGGTCTTGATTCAATACGGGACATGTTCAGGCCATTGTAAATAATATGAGAAAGCATGTTATAGAGACTTCCGCTGGAATGAGGAAGCTCAAAACACACACTGACCTTCCGGGCTTTTTTCTCATAAACCGGTTTTCGGCTGACAATGATAAATCTGGTGACATTACGGTCATTGTGGCAGATGTTTTCTGCCAGGATATCCAGACCAAACAGCTCTCCTGCAGCTCTGCTGGCGATTGCCGCCTGCGATGTCTTCTGCTCTTCCTTTATCTTTTTTGCAGAAGCCGCTGTATTCTCTGTTTTTACCGGTTTCCATTCCGAATGTTCTTCCAGAAACAGTCTGCACTGGGAAAGCGCCTGCGGATGGGAATACACTGTCCGGATATTTTCCAGAGAAGTTCCCGGAAGCCCCAGGAGTACATGATCTACCGGTATTACCTGCTCCCCTACGATATGGAGCTGATATTCCGTAAGCAGGTCATAAATATCCGTAACGATACCCTGCGTGGAATTTTCAATCGGAAGAACGGCGTAGTCTGCTCTGCCGGATGCAGCCTCCTCCATAGCCTCCCGGAACGTATCTGCATGATAGCTTCGGATCTCCTCCGGAAAATAGGCCCGCATGGCAGCATAGCTGTAGGCGCCCTCTACTCCCTGAAATACCACGCTGACATCTTTCAGAGGAAGATGGTCCACCATTTCGTAGTCCCTTTTTTCCTCCACTCCGTTTGCTGTCAGAAGCTGATACTGACGTTTCCTGCTGATCGCCATAATCTGCTGAAAGACCTCCTGGATGCCCAGAGAATTAAATGCTCCATGGGCACGGCCGCCAAGAGAGGCAAGCTTTTCCTTCTCTCTTCCTGAATCCATGACCTGTTTTCCGGTCCTGATCTTATACTGCGCAACATCCTCACAAACCTTCATTCTTTTTTCAAAAAGCCGGAGGATCTGATCGTCGATCTCATCTATTTCTTTTCTGCATTCGTGCAAATCTGTCATCTGTTTTTCTCCTTCTGTAAAAATCTGCCTGCACTGTACTTTAGCACTGTGACAGACTGCTTACAGTAAGTTTAGCATCTGTGTATTGTTTTTTCAAGTACAGGCAATACTATAAGAAAGTTAAATTTATGTAAAATTTATTATCCACGAAAGGACTGTCTTACATGAAACGAAATTTCCTACTGTGTGGTTCTCTTGGATGGTGCATGGAGATTTTCTGGACCGGATTTCATTCTCTGCTGGACGGGCAAGGTACCATGATGGGAAAAACTTCTCTACTGATGTTTCCTATTTACGGCTGTGCGGCAGTAATCGCTCCTCTATACCGATATCTTGCCTCCATCCCTGTTTTTCTTCGAGGATGCCTTTACACCTTTGGTATTTTTTTCACAGAATTCCTCAGCGGGAGCATTCTGAAACACTTCGGCATCTGTCCCTGGGATTACAGCCATACACCATTTCATTTCCGTGGAGTGATTCGACTGGACTATGCGCCCGTATGGTTTGTTACAGGGCTTCTTTTTGAAAAAATACTTATAAAATCATCTTGAAAAAAAGGGGCTTCTATTATATGATGGATTAAGAGAATTTTCAGGAATCTGTTTCTTGATTCTTTTAACCAAACAGGAGGTACTAAATGAGACATTTAATGAGCCCGTTGGACTTTTCTGTGGAAGAGCTTGATAAGCTTCTTACTCTGGCCAACGACATTGAAAAGAACCCTGAGAAATATGCCCACGTATGTGACGGCAAAAAACTCGCAACCTTATTCTACGAACCAAGTACACGTACACGCTTGAGCTTTGAAGCAGCCATGATGAATCTTGGAGGTAACGTTTTAGGATTTTCTTCCGCTGACTCCAGTTCTGCAGCCAAGGGCGAGAGTGTAGCTGATACAATCCGTGTTACATCCTGCTATGCAGATATCTGTGCCATGCGTCATCCAAAAGAGGGAGCTCCTTTAGTTGCATCCATGGCATCTTCTATTCCAGTGATCAATGCCGGTGACGGCGGTCATCAGCATCCTACCCAGACTCTCACCGATCTTCTTACGATCCGTTCCCTGAAGGGAAGACTGGACAACCTTACCATCGGTCTGTGCGGAGATCTGAAATTCGGACGTACCGTTCACTCTCTGATCGAGGCGCTGGTACGTTACGAGAATGTAAAATTTGTCCTGATCTCTCCGGAGGAGCTTCGTGTTCCAAGCTATATCCGTGAAGACGTCCTTACCAGAAACAGTATTGAATTCCAGGAGGTAGAAAGACTGGAGGATGCGCTTCCTCAGCTTGATATCCTGTATATGACCCGTGTTCAGAAAGAACGTTTCTTCAACGAAGAAGACTATGTCCGCATGAAAGATTTCTACATACTGGACAAACAGAAAATGGAGCTTGCCAAGGAAGATATGTATATCCTTCATCCGCTCCCCCGTGTAAACGAGATTGCAGTTGAGGTGGACGCTGACCCGAGAGCTGCTTACTTTAAACAGGCACAGTACGGCGTATATGTCCGTATGGCCCTGATTCTCACATTACTGGAGGTAGATGTATCATGTTAAACGTTGGAGCACTTCGCGAAGGCTATGTACTGGATCATATCAAGGCCGGCAAGGCCATGACTATTTATCATGACCTGAAGCTGGATAAACTGGACTGTACTGTTGCCATCATCAAAAATGCCCGCAGCAACAAAATGGGCGTCAAAGATATCATCAAAGTAGAATGTCCTGTAGAAAAACTGGATCTGGATATCCTTGGTTTTATCGATCACAACATTACCGTCAACATCATCAAGGATGAAAAGATCGTCGAGAAAAAGGAACTGAAGCTTCCGAAAAAAGTCACCAATGTGATCAAGTGCAAAAATCCTCGCTGCATCACCTCTATTGAGCAGGGACTGGATCATGTATTTTTCCTGGCTGACGAAGAAAAAGAAATCTACAGATGCATGTACTGCGAAGAAAAGTACAGAGGAAAAAGAAATAAATAAGACACAAAAAAGCCCCGGAAATATTCCGGGGTTTCTTTGTACGCAAGCAGACCGATAAGCCGGGTTATGTCGTTGGGTGATCATCTGTCTAGGCCGCCCGTTGCCGGACGGCTCAAGCGACCCACCTGAAAGCACGACGGGCCGCCGTATCGCTTTCTTTTCGGTCTTGCTTCAAATGGAGTTTACATGTGCCCGTTCTGTTACCACAACGGCGGTAGTCTCTTACACTGCCTTTCCACCCTTACCCTCTGTAAAGAAGGCGGTTTATTTCTGTTGCACTGGTCTGGGAGTCACCTCCACCGGACGTTATCCGGCATCCTGCCCTGTGAAGCCCGGACTTTCCTCGTCTGCACCCTTTCGTCTGTGCAGCCGCGATCACCTGGCCTGCTTGCGCAAAAGCTATTCTATCACGGTTTTACTGAGATGTAAAGATGTTTCTATACATCAAAGCAGCTTCCCCCAACAAATTCTCTGAGTATGGAATTATGAGGCACGTCTTCACTGGGAACCGCAACAAAGTAGTCAAAAAACTTCAAAAGGCGTTTGGCTTCCACATATTCCGGCTCTGTTTTTTCGATTCCGAAAAGGAGCGGCTCTGCATAGAGCTTCAGACAGGCGAGCTCATATACAAGAGCAGAATTGAACATCACATCTGCCTGCTCTTGGAAAGGAAAGATATTGGATTCCTCTCCCCTTCGGACTGACGGCCATCTTGCAATGGTTTCTTTTGCAGAAATTCCTCTGGTACGGGCATCCCGGACGATCCGGCGGATCAAGCGTCCGTCTGTAGTCGGGATACGGTTATGCTCATCTACATTCAGCTGCGTAAGGGCACTGATATAAATTTTAAATTTATTATCTGTAGGAAGCGCATAGCTGAGTTTATCATTCAGACAATGGATCCCCTCGATCACAAGAACATCTTCCCTGCCCAGCTGGAGAAAATCTCCCCTGTACTCTCTTTTGCCTGTTTTAAAATTATAAACCGGAAGTTCTACCCGCTCCCCTTTTAAAAGAGTAAGCATATCTTTATTAAACTGTTCCACATCGATTGCTTCCAGACATTCATAGTTTTTTTCACCATATTCGTCCAGCGGTGTGTTATCTCTGTCTACAAAATAATTATCCACTGCAATGGGATGCGGTTTCCTTCCATGAGCGGCAAGCTGAATACTGAGTCTGTGGGAAAAGGTTGTTTTTCCCGAAGAAGAGGGACCGGCGATCATTACAAACTTTTTGTTTCCTGTTTCACAGATTTTCCGTGCAATGTTGGAAATCTTTGCTTCCTGCAGCGCCTCCTGAACCAGGAGGATACTCCGGATTCCTTCTTTCGTAATCCGGTTATTCAGATCTCCCACACAGGAGATATTTAGTTTTTCCACCCACTCCTGTGATTCCTTCTGCACACGGAATATTTTTTCCTCCGGCGCAAAAGGCGGGATCACATCCGGATGTCCGCATTCCGGAAGTTCCAGCACAAAGCCCTCGTCGTAAAGCTTCAGATCAAAATACCGAAGGTATCCCGTATGGTTTGCCATATAGCCGTAAAAGTAATCCTCAAAGTTCCCAATCCTGTAAAGATTCACCCTGGAGCCTCTGCGATACCGGAAAAGCTGTTCTTTGTCATACATTCTGTGCCTGCGGAACAGGGCGATTGCCTCATCTGTGCTGACAGACCGTTTTTCTATGGGGATCCGTTCCTCTGCCAGTTGATGCATCCGTGCTTTTACCTGATCAAGGAATCTCTGGTTGAGAACCGTACTTCCCTTCATGGTAAAATAATATCCGGATCCTACTGAATAATGGATCACAACATGATCGACATCGTCTTTTCCGGCAACATCATAAATTGCCTTTAGAAGGAGCATACAGACGCTTCTTTTGTAAGTGCTGTGACCAATGTTGTCTTTTGTAGTCACAAACTCGATCTTACTGTCATATTTCAGTTTTTTGTGAAGTTCTTTTAATTTTCCATTAACCGTAACCAGGATCACCGGTGCCTCAGACGATTTCTGATAAGGTTCCACAATTTCAGCAAAGCTGGTTCCCACCGGATAGTCCCTGGTTTCCCCCATAATTTCCACATTTACCGATTTCTGTCCCATTAAGCCTCTTACCTCCTGTCCTGATTCAGCGCCCTAAGGCTTTTGAATTATGTTTTACAATAAAGTATATGGGCTTTCCACACGCGCACATGATACCATAAGCCCGGGGAAATTCTCTGTCAGCTTCTGTTTCATGGCCTCCATAAAAATATATTCCGTACCATAATGGCCGGCATCGATCACAGCAAGTCCCTGGGCTGCCGTATCAATTCCTGTATGATGATCGATGTCTCCGGTAATATAAACGTCTGCACCGTGTTTCATCACATCCGGGATCATGCTTTTGCCGCTGCCGGTACAGACAGCCGCAACTTCCACCTGCTGCTCCGGATCTCCGTAAATCCGCACATCCTGAAGCTCCAGCATCTGTTTTACAAAAAGCCCGCACTGACGCAGCGTCATCTTTTCCGGAAGTCTGCCTACCCGGCCAAAGCCCTGTACACCATTTTCATTTTCCACTATCACAGAAAGTACCTTTCGATCCTGAAGCCGCAGAAAATCCGCGCTTAAATCCGCCATTCCCATGACGTCATAATTTGTATGCATGGCAAAATACTGCATATCATGACGGATCAGGGAAAGAATTTTTCTTCCTGTAAAATCATGATTATTGATTTTTTTCATGCCGCTGAAGATCACAGGATGATGTGTGATGATCATATCCGCCTCGGCATCCAGTGCCTCGGCAAGTGTTTTTTCTGTCAGATCAAGAGCCAGGAACACATGGTGCACTTCCTTTTCATCATCGCCTACCAGAAGCCCCACATTGTCCCAGCTTTCTGCCATTTCAGCCGGATATCTTTTTTCCAGCCAGTCTGTCAGTTCTCTAACCTTCATATCATTCTAAAGCGGCAAGGATCAGCCGCCTTTCCTCCATGACTTCTTCTTTTCGCCGTACTGCCGCCTCTCCGGAAGCATCTTCAAGACGTGAAAGGATCTGACCGCGGATTCTTAGTTCTTTTTCCAGATACTGTTTCAGAACCGGATGCCTTGTTTGAAGAAGAAGCCCTCCGTATTTCATTTCCGCATCTGTCCATTCCGGAATCTGCATTCCTGAGACAGCTTTCATCATAAAATAAAATTTTCCATCTTCTAAAACACAGTCTTCCCTGACGATTTGATATCCGTTCTCAAAAAGGAAACGCCGTACATGCCCAATGTCCGACTGCGGCTGAAGGATCAATTCCCGGAATCCGGAAAGGGTTCCCTCTCCTTCCGTCAGGATCCGTTCCATCAAAGGACCTCCCATTCCGGCGATCACGAGCGTATCGCCTTCTCCCTTTTTGATTTCTTTCAGCCCGTCAGAAAGTCTGGTTTCTATGTATTGATCCAATCCGTATTGCGAAATATGCTCTCTGGCTCTGGAAAGGGGACCTTTCCCTACATCCGCCGCAATCGCAGAAGGGATTCTCCTTTCCTGTATCAGGTATACCGGCAGATATCCATGATCACAGCCCACATCTACCAGCCGGTTTCCTTTTGTCACCATTTCTGCAATCGCAGACAGTCTTAACGATAACTGCATGTTTCTGCTCCTTAATCCAGATAATCCTTCAGCTTACGGCTGCGGCTCGGGTGGCGGAGTTTACGAAGCGCTTTTGCCTCAATCTGGCGGATACGTTCTCTGGTAACATTGAACTCCTTGCCAACCTCCTCAAGAGTACGGGCACGTCCATCATCCAGACCAAAACGAAGACGAAGAACCTTCTGCTCTCTTTCTGTAAGTGTCCCAAGCACCTCGATCAGCTGTTCTTTCAAAAGTGTGAAGGCGGCCGCATCTGCCGGTACCGGTACATTGTCGTCCTGGATAAAGTCACCCAGATGGCTGTCTTCCTCCTCACCGATAGGGGTTTCCAGAGAAACCGGCTCCTGAGAAATTTTCAGGATTTCACGAACACGGTCAACAGACATATCCATTTCTTCTGCAATTTCTTCCGGAGAAGGCTCACGGCCAAGCTCCTGAAGAAGCTGACGGGAAACGCGGATCAGTTTATTGATCGTTTCAACCATATGAACAGGAATACGGATCGTACGCGCCTGATCGGCAATGGCTCTGGTGATTGCCTGACGAATCCACCAGGTAGCATACGTACTGAATTTGTAACCTTTTCGGTAATCAAATTTTTCAACAGCCTTGATAAGGCCCAGGTTTCCCTCCTGAATCAGATCAAGGAACAGCATTCCTCTTCCCACATAACGTTTTGCAATGCTGACTACAAGACGGAGGTTTGCTTCTGCAAGACGCTTTTTCGCATCCTCGTCTCCCTCTTCCATCCTCTGGGCAAGTTCAATCTCCTCATCTGCGGTAAGAAGACTTACCTTACCGATTTCTTTCAGATACATACGAACCGGATCCTCAATGCTGACACCTTCCGGAACAGACAGATCGATCTTGTCAAGCTCTACCTCTTCCTCATCATCCAGCTTATCGATATCCATATCATCGTCAAGGATCAGTTCTTCATCATTTCCCGTAATGCGGAGTACGTCTACCCCGCTTGCCTCAAGAAAATCAAACACCTTCTCCATCTGTTCCACTTCCAGATGCTGATCTTTAAAGAAGTCATTGATCTCCTGATATTCCAGTACATTTTTTTTCTTTTTTGCAAGCTCCAGAAGTTCTACCAGTTTCTCACTGAATTTTCCCATATTCATTTCCATAGGTGCTTAGTCCCTCCATATAGTGTTTATATTTTATCCTTATTCAAAAGAAATATGCAGTTCCCGGCTTTTTCTGCCAAGATCCTCCAGTTCTTTTTTTGCCTTTACGAGTTCCTGCAGTCCCTGAAGATCTGTCGGATCCCAGTTTCTGTTTTTTTCTGCAAGACTTTCCTGCTTGATCCGAAGAAGTGTGTCTGCAAAAGCTCTGTCCTGTTCCTGCTGATTTTCCAGGTGGATCGTAGCATTGAAAAGAGATGCCACTTCTCTCTGCTCTTCACTGTCCGGAAAACTGTTCAGGAGCCTTGCCGGATTCACTTCTCCTTCCTCCCTCTGCCGAAACAGCATCTGCGCCACTTCCCGGTAAAGAGGTACTACAAAGTCCTCCGGACTCAGATATTGTGCCACCTTATCAAAAATGCCCGGATAGGTCACAAGCCAGGTCAGCATCAGTTTCTGCGACGTATCGGAAGCTGATTCTCGTTTCTTTTTTTCAGAAGTCCCGGACTTTGGCTGCATCCGGTGCTCTGCCGGCGTTCCCTTAAGCGCCAGGGTATTTACCCGTTTTTTTAAGTCCTCGCCGCTGATTCCGTAACGCCCTCTATATATTTTAACGATAGCATCAATGTAAAGATTTCGTTCCAGTTCATCTTTCAATTCCAAAAGCATTTCTGCACATCGTTCAAAGAACCGGTTCTGTCCCTGAGGTTCCTCCATGGGAAACTCATCTTCAGCAACGCTTACCCGGAACAAAAAGCTGTCCTTTGCCTCATCAAGCCTTTTTTCAAATGCCTCAGGTCCCATATTTTTGATAAATTCATCCGGATCCTTATATGGTTTCAGACTTACTACCCTTGAATTCACTCCAGCTTCCCGGAGAATCGGGATTCCACGTAATGCAGCCCGGATTCCGGCTTCATCACTGTCATATAACAACAGGACTTCCTGTGTATATCGTTTCAAAAGGCTGGCATGGCCTGACGTCAGCGCCGTACCCAAAGAAGCAACTGCATTATTAAATCCGGCCTGATGCATCGCGATCACATCCATATATCCCTCGCAAAGGATCAGATATTTTCGTCTGGTAGTACGGGCAATATTCAATCCATAAAGATTCCGGCTCTTATCAAATATCTTTGTTTCCGGGGAATTCAGGTACTTAGGTTTTGCATCGCCCATAACCCTCCCTCCAAAACCAATGACACGGTTATTTACATCCATGATCGGAAAAATGACCCGGTTCCAGAATTTATCGTACATTCCATGGCGTTCATCCACATTAAACAGCCCTGATTCTCTCAGCCGCTCATCCTGATAACCTTTTGATTTTAAAAACCGGTACAGACCATCGCTGAATTTGTAGGAATAACCCAGACCAAATTTTCTCATAGTCTCTTCACTCAAACCACGGTTCTTCAGATATTCATAGCCTCTTTGACCTTTGTCAGTCCTGAGCTGATAATAAAAATACTGTGCTGCCTGCTTATTGATCTCCAGAAGTTCTGCTTTTTCCTGTGCTTTCTGCCGTACTTCCTTTGAATATTCGATTTTTGGAAGTTCTACTCCTGCCCGGTCAGCCAGATGCTTCAAGGCCTCTCCGAAGGTGTAGTTCTCATACTCCATGATAAAATTAAATACATTTCCTCCGGCTCCGCAGCCAAAGCAATAATACATCTGCTTGCCTGGTGTCACGGAAAAGGACGGTGTTTTTTCATTATGAAAGGGACATAATCCAAAATAGGAGCTTCCCTTTCTGGTAAGTTTTACATATTGGGATACTACGTCTACAATATCATTTTTGCTTCGTACTTCCTCAATGATATCGTCTGAATAGCGCATAGACATCCTCCTCTGTTATTTAATAGCTGTCCCAGGACTGTGGAATAAAAAGTTCCCGGAATTTTGCCATAGAATACTGGTCAGTCATTCCGGAAAGGTAATCACAGACCGCCCGGTCCATCGTCTCCCCCTTTGCCAGAAGTTCTCTGTATTCTCTGGACATTGCCTCCGGATGCTGTATGTAATACCGATAAAGCTCCTTCAGCATATTGATTGCTTTCTTTTCTTCTCTTTTGGCTCCATGATGGTTGTAAACGCTTCGGAACATCAGCTCACGAAGATCCATCAGAGCCTCCTGAATCTCATCTGACATCTGTATACAGTCTTTATCCATACTGTTTTCTATGATGTCATGTACAAAGGTATTCAGCCGTTCTCTTGTGGTATAGCCTAACAACATACGCATAGTGACCGGAATATCATCTTCTGTTATAATACCGGCTCTCTGTGCATCATCCATATCATGATGAAGATAAGCCAGCTTATCTGAAAACCGCACGACCTGGCCTTCCAGCGTAGACGGATGTCCACTGGTACGATGGTTCAGGATTCCGTCTATTACCTCCCAGGTAAGGTTCAGACCTTCTCCATCCTTTTCCAGCACCTGTACCACACGAGCGCTTTGCTGATAATGGACAAATCCACCAGGGCTGATTTCATTCAGTGCTTTTTCACCGGCATGCCCAAAGGGAGTGTGTCCCAGATCGTGTCCCAAAGCGATAGCCTCCACCAGGTCCTCATTCAGCCGCAAAGCCTTTGCAAGCGTCCGGGCAATCTGAGAAACCTCCAACGTATGGGTAAGACGATTTCTGTAATGGTCTCCCTGTGGTGCAAGAAATACCTGCGTTTTATCTTTCAGCCTGCGAAATGCCTTGCAGTGAAGAATCCTGTCCCTGTCGCGCTGGTAAACTGTGCGGACGTCACATTCTTCCTCCTGCCTTACTCTCCCTTTGGAATGAATACTGTGTGAGGCATACGGACTCAAAAGTTCCAATTCTCTCTGTTCCATGTTCTCTCTGATATTCATAGGCAATCCCTCCACAGACTGACAAAATACCTCTTATTAATTATATTCTACACAAAGTTTCAAATTCCTCTTTTTTTCAAAAAAATAGTAGATGGATATTTTTTCCCGACAGGGAAGAATATTTTTAGACATAAAAAAATGCGGAAGATGGGACTTGAACCCACACGAGCGCATTGCTCACAAGATCCTTAGTCTTGCTCGTCTGCCAGTTCCGACACTTCCGCATATCGCATTTCTTTGGGATTCTTTTGTTTCTCCCTCGCGACGAATTGTAGTATATCAAAGTTCTTCTATAAAGTCAACACTTTTTGATAATTTTTTTAAAAAATTTTTTTATCTGTATTTTGTGTATTATTTGTTCAAAAAAAACATTTTTTGTTTATATAAGAAAAAAGAACTGCTTCTGCAGTCCTTTTCGATGAAATAAAAAATGCGGAAGATGGGACTTGAACAAAAATCACTTTATACTGGATAGTGCTTATTTCAAGGCGTTTTTAACTCTATTAATAGCACCACACAACACAGTTTTGTACACTTTTTGCCCCTTTTCTGCCCCTCTGTTTATACCTATCATTTTTCGCTCGTTTTTTTCGTTTGCCCCTTCATTTGCCCCTCCGATGATACAATATTCACCCCGTCAAGTCAATCTTGACGGGGATTTTAATTGACATCCTCTCCAAAAATGTTATAATCAAATTGTCAGATACAGTGGATGCTCTGTATTTGGTCTTCCTGCAACT
>JAETOL010000121.1 GCA_021771755.1 Lachnospiraceae bacterium
ATATCCCACACAGGCTGGTCATTCGATTGGAATAATCCATCGATGAACTACCTGTATCATAGAACATTTTTGTGCCCTGTGCCGTATGTCCACAAAGTAGGAATTAGGGGTAAAAAGCGGAAATTTCCACGATTGCGGAAAGTGTGATATAATCCAGATAAGCGGCAGCAATCAAACCGCCGGAAAGGAGCGTGCGCCCATGAAAGGAGCAACAAGCATACAGGAACGCCTTTGGGAACTCCGCAAGGACAAAGGCTTAAATCTGGAAGAATTATCAAAGCTGACGGGCATTTCCAAATCAGCTCTTGGAAATTATGAAAAAGAAGATTATAAGGAAATCAATCATGGCAACCTTATCACGCTGGCAGACTTCTATGGGGTTTCCGTTGATTATCTACTGTGCCGGACAGAGAACCGGGAGCAGATCAACACGCCACTAACGGAGCTGCATTTGAATGATGAAATGGTGGCACTTCTGAAAAGCGGTCGGATTAACAACCGCCTGCTCTGCGAACTTGCCACCCATAAGGACTTTATCAAGTTTCTTGCGGACATTGAGATTTATGTGGATGGGATTGCCACCATGCAGATTCAAAATCTCAACGCTCTTGTCGATACCGTCCGGCATGAAATCATTGAACGGTATCGCCCCGGCGAAGATGACCCGCATTTGAAAGTGCTGCAAGCCGCCCATATCAGCGATGATGAATATTTCAGTCACATGGTTCTGGATGACCTCAACCTCATTATCCGGGATATTCGGGAAGCTCACAAAAAAGACAGCGAAAGTGCTCCCCAGACCACCGTTGCCGATGAACTGAAAGAAAATCTGGAAGCGGTCGAAAATTTCAAGGGCAACCGGGATGAAAAGCTGGTTGTTCTTTACTGCAAGCAGCTCGGTATCAACTATAAAAATCTGTCAGACGAAGAATTTCGCTGGCTGATTCGGATTCTCAAAAAATCAAAGAAAATGGGAACGCCTATCAGCCAGAGGAAAAAACGGTAAAGAAAAAACCGCTGTTGCATGGTTTGTTGGCTCCCATGTAGCAGCGGTTTATGCTGTGGTTATTCAATTAAAATTTCAAAGTGACAAACTTAAACTTCTTCAACATCAATAACATTATATCCTCTTTGCTTTAATGCCTTCGCAAAAAATCCCATTCCAGAAATTAGTTTTCCAGTAAAGCTACCATCGTATATTTGATTTACACCACAAGTAGGACTTCTGGATTGTAATATAACCAAATCAATATCTTCATTTTGAATTTTTGATAATGCCATTGACACTGCTTTATTATATTCAGAATTAACATCATTTCCATTTTCATCTACTACAATCCCATTCACAATTTCTGCACAAGGTCTAGGAATTTTCATGCCAGCTAATATTTCTGGGCAAATAGAAATAACTTCTTTATCCTTTAAGAAATTGATAACTGCTAAATTTTTATTGTTTTTTCCGTTATATTTACAGTTTGTTCCCATAATACAGGCACTAACTAATACCTTCATATTTATCACCCCAAATCAAATTTATTTACATAATCATTCTACCACACCGTTATGAATAAATCATCTCATGCAAAACAATTTCTTCTGCCCGGTTATGGATGTTATTACATCGTTGTACCCATTCCATTTGACAGGTACGCTTTAATTCCTCTGTCACGCCCTCGGTAGCTTTCAGCTGTTCCATGATAGTGTCTAACCGTTCCTGTGCCTGTTCGTTCAGGTCTGCAAGATATGTCCACAATTCTCCGGTCAGTATCAATGTGTTCAATCTGGCTGGGTGGGCTTCTCTTAAATATTCCCGGTGTATCCGTCCGTACTTTCCGATAGGGCGGTGTTCCTCCGGCAGCTTCAAATCCGGGATATAGTAATCTCCAACAAGGATATAATCAATTCCGTTTTCCGTTATTCTTGGTTTCAATTCGCTCATGTTCCTTACCTCCTGTGGAAGCAGGCTCGTCTGGTACTAACTCAATCACATCGGTAATCTCACAATTCAGCGTTTCGCAGATACGGGCTA
>JAETOL010000043.1 GCA_021771755.1 Lachnospiraceae bacterium
TAGCCTCTTTAATATCGGTTACCTCCTCGGGGCGTTCATCGATCAGCAAAATGATCAAATGCATATTCGGACTGTTCTTCAGAATTGATTTTGCAACATCCTTCAAAAGCGTTGTCTTACCTGCTTTTGGAGGAGAAACAATCATTCCGCGCTGTCCCTTGCCAATCGGGCTGATCAGGTCTACGATACGCATGGCAACGCTTCCGCCCGGACGTTCCATTTTCAGACGCTCATTTGGAAAGATTGGCGTCATATCCTCAAAATTATAGCGTCTCTGTCTCTCACTGGGATGAAAGCCATTGATAGAAGACACATAAAGCAGCGCACTGAATTTTTCTCCCTGTGTTTTGATACGAATATTTCCCTGCAGGATATCGCCTGTTTTCAAATTAAATCGACGGATCTGTGCCGGAGAAACATAGATATCATTTTCACCGGGAAGATAATTTTCGCATCGGATAAATCCATAGCCATCCGGAAGCACTTCCAGAATACCGTTTGCCTTTTCGCCACTGTCAAGCTGTGCAGTATCTGCAGACATTCCATTCTCATCTTCCAGGCTGCTGCTTCGGCGGTTTTCTTCCTGCCAGTTATTCCGTTTGCGGGCATCGTAACTGTTTCGATTTTCCTGCACATAACCATTCTGCCTGTAAGAACGATTCTGGTATCTGGACGGGGCTTCGTCTCGACGCTCCTCTGTTTTCTCTCTGTTATTGTCTGTTTTTTGTTCCGTTTCCGCCTCTTTTTTACGGCTTTCTGTTTCCGCGCTGCCAGCTTCTTTTTCGTCTTCCTGAAGCATGCGCTCAATCAATTCTGGCTTTCTCATGGCAGAGATTCCTCTGAGTCCTCTTGCCTTTGCCAACTCTTTCAATGTAACAAGTGACAATGATTCGTATTTTTCCCTCATAAAAATTCCCTCAGTCTTTTCTTAAAAATAATGTCCATAAAACCCGGACTCACTACATTTTCATCATAAAATTTACGGAATACTCTGTCTGAATCGACACGAACATCAGAATCCGGACTGCCGCATAACAGCTGCAGCAATTCCGGAACCGTCTTTTTCTCGGGATAATTTCCCTGTATATTACAGATTTCTTTAGATTTTTATTTTAACATATTTCTTTTTTCCTGTCCATAAGTGAAACAAACGATACTGCTTATTCCACAGCAGCGAGTCAAGCTTCACCTGAACAGCCTGCCGTATGTTGTCCTCCGGAAATCAGTGGATGATATTTCCAAGAAGTCCGTAAGATACCACATACATGATCACAGTTGCCATCACGATCCCTCCAAGAATGGCCAGGGAGGATTTTTTGATATCGATTTCCAGAAGGGAAGCGATCAGTGAGCCTGTCCATGCTCCGGTTCCCGGAAGAGGAATACCTACAAAAAGCAAAAGGCCCCAGAATTCATATTTTTTGATCTGATCACTTTTTCCCATGGCACGAGTCTCCAGCTTAACGATCAGCTTATGAAAAAGTTTTGTTTTTTTCATAAGTTTAAAGATCTGTCGGATAAACAGGAGAATAAAGGGGATCGGAATAATATTGCCTACAATACAGATGGGGATTGCCGTTGCTGCCGGAATCTTCAGAAGAGAGGCTGCCAGGAGTCCTCCTCTAAGCTCCAGAATCGGGATCATGGAAATGATAAAAACAACCATTTCCGCTGAAATATACTGTGACAGGTTCTCTGTGAACCATTGTACTAAAACTTCCATTAAAACCTCCTGTTAGTAAGTTCTCAAAAACTTATGTATGTTATCCTATTGTTTTCCTTATATCTGTCTCTGCCCCAGATATTCCTTCAGAAATGCGATCAGAGTCTCCATTTCCTGCTGCGTTCCTATCGTGATTCTCAGATGATTGAACGTACGCCCTTTCGGAAAATACCTCACATAAATATGTCGGCTGCGCAGAGCCTGGAATAATTCTTCTGCCGGACAGCTCTCATGAGTGGCAAAAATAAAGTTTGCCATAGAGTCTTCAAAACAGAATCCCAGATCTCTCAGTTCCCTTTTGGTCCATTCTCTTGTTTCTATAATCTTACGACAGGTTTTCTCAAAATATTCCTGATCTTTTACAGAAGCTGCACCTGCCGCCAGAACCGTTCTGTCCATTGTGTATGAATTAAAGGAATATTTCACATCATTCAGATAACGGATCAGCGCCGGATTTCCAAAAGCCATACCAATACGCATGCCTGCCAGAGATCTGGACTTCGAAAATGTCTGAACCACCAGAAGATTGTCATATTTTTCAATCAGAGGAAGAACCGACTGCGCACCAAAGTCTACATAGGCCTCGTCCACGATCACAACCACATCCCGGTTATGCTCAAGGATCTCCTGAATCTCACAAAGAGGCAGTTCTACCCCTGTCGGTGCGTTCGGATTTGGAAAAATGATCCCACCGTTTTCCCTGAAATAATCTTCTTTTCTGATATGAAAATTCGAATCCAGCGCCGGACGCTCATAAGGAATCCGAAAGAGCTCCGCCCATACATCATAAAAAGAATAGGTGATATCCGGAAACAAAATCGGCCGGTCTCCGTTAAAAAATGTCAGGAAGCACATGGCCAGAACATCGTCAGAACCGACGCCCACAAATACCTGGTCCTTTTTTACACCATAAGACTCTGCCACAGCAGTCACAAGCTCATCCGCCGCCGGATCGGGATAAAGTCTCAGCTCCTCTGTATGCAAAGCAGCAAGCGCCTCTCTGACTCCCGGAGCCGGAGGATATGGATTCTCATTGGTATTTAATTTGATCATGTCCGGCTGATTCGGCTGCTCTCCCGGTGTATAGGGAACCACCCGACGGACGTTTTCCTCCCACTTTTTCATAATTTTCTCCTCTTTTTTACCATTTGTTACTGTTCTTTCCACTTACAGTAACTGCCAATTCATATGATATCTGCTATTGTAACCACTCTTTTCTCATTTGTCAAAGCTTTCCTGCGGAGAAATAGATTGTCCAGAATCAAAGAAACCGCCTCCATCCCGGTACATGGGGACGGAAAGCGGTTCATTCTCTATGACTTATATTCAGATTCTTGCCACTCCTGTTTTTCTGGCTGTCTCGGCAACGGCTTTGGCAACGGCCGGACCTACTCTCTTATCAAAAGCCTTCGGAATAATATAATCCTCGGAAAGCTCTTCCTCAGAGATCAGATCTGCGAGAGCCTGTGCTGCTGCAAGCTTCATCTCGTCATTGATGTCGCTGGCTCTTACATCAAATGCTCCGCGGAATACACCCGGGAATGCCAGAACATTGTTGATCTGGTTCGGGAAATCACTTCTTCCTGTGGAAACCACCCTTGCTCCGCCTGCTTTTGCATCATCCGGGAAAATTTCCGGTGTCGGGTTTGCACAGGCAAAAATAACAGCATCCTTTGCCATGGTCTTAACCATATCTGTGGTAACAGCTCCCGGTGCGGAAACGCCGATAAAGACGTCCGCTCCCACCAGTACATCTGCAAGTGATCCGGATTTTTTATCCGGATTTGTTATTTTGCTCATCTCTTCCTTCACCGGATTCATGCCCTCGGTACGGCCCTCATAGATAGCGCCCTTACGGTCGCAGAGTGTGATATTCTTAAATCCTGCAGTCAGAAGCAGTCTTGCAATCGAAATTGCTGCTGCACCTGCTCCGTTCATAATAACACGGACATCCTCTTTCTTCTTTCCTACCACCTTTAATGCATTGGTCAGTCCTGCCAGAGTGATGATGGCAGTTCCGTGCTGATCGTCATGGAAAATCGGGATATCACATTTTTCTTTCAGTTTTTTCTCAATTTCAAAGCATCTCGGAGCAGAAATATCCTCCAGATTGACACCGCCGAAGGAACCGGAGATCAGATAAATGGTATTTACGATCTCGTCTACATCATGGCTCTTGATGCACAGCGGAAACGCATCCACATCACCAAATGCTTTAAAGAGAACACATTTCCCTTCCATTACCGGCATTCCCGCTTCCGGTCCGATATCTCCCAGACCAAGAACGGCAGAACCGTCTGTCACAACAAGACACATATTCCATCTTCTGGTAAGATCATAGGATTTGTTTACATCCTTCTGGATTTCCAGACAGGGCTGTGCAACACCCGGGGTATATGCCAGTGAAAGATCATCCTTGGTTTCTACCGGAACCGTTGTTACAACCTCGATCTTTCCCTTCCATTCTTCATGCAGTCTCAGTGATTCTTTTGCGTAATCCATTTTTTATTCCTCCTTTGGGATTCTTTTTATTTTCCGGCAGAAAAACCGGAAAGTTTAATAGTTTCCTGTAAAAAACCTGCTGTTTTCAGGCAGCTTGTAATCTCTAAAATATTTATAAAAATCCAGCTTCAGATATCCGCACAGATCAGCAAGTTCCACCATCGTATTGTCATTGACCGGGATTCCGTTTTCCCGTCTTTCTTTTTCGGCAAAAATCTCTTTTTCTCCATGGGTATAGATCCGGTCTTTTCCCTCTGCCTTCGGGCTCTCCCTCAGAGCTTCCAGATATTCGGAAAAATGCTTCCGGATAGCTTCCGGATCTCCGAACACAGACGGGTCAATGGCAATAAATCCATGACAGATTCCTGTTTTGTCCGGGAAGGTACAGCAATGATCAGAAGTAACGCCCATGGACAGAATCGAGCTGAAGATCTCGCAGAGCATACCATAGCCGTATCCTTTGTGGCTTCCGGTCACTTCTTCATTTCCGCCCAGCGGCATAATGCCGCCGCCTTTTTTGGCAACGATATTGGCAAGTACGTCCGGCGCATCTGTGCTCGCATGGCCATTTTTGTCAAGAGCCCAGCCTTCCGGAAGCGGCTTGTCCATTTTATTGTACATTTCCAGCTTTCCTCTGGTGACTACCGTAGTGGAACAGTCAAAGAAGAAGGGATACGGATCTGCCGGCATTGCCACTGCGATCGGGTTGGAACCCAGCATCGCCTTTTTGCCAAAGGTCGGTACCATGATCGCTTCGGAATTTGTGCACGCCATACCGATCAGTCCCTCACTGCATGCCATCTTTGCATAATAGCCTGCAATACCGAAATGATTGGATTCCCGGACGCTTACCATTCCGATTCCGGTTTTCTTTGCTTTTTCAATCGCTTTTTTCATGGCAAATACACTAATCAGCTGTCCCATTCCGTTATGTCCGTCGATCACTGCGGAAACCGGTGTTTCAAACACGATCTCCGGTTTTGCCTGAGGATGAATGGTTCCTTTTTCAATACCCTTGTGGTAACGGACCATTCTCTGCATTCCGTGGCTTTCAATGCCGTAAAGGTCCGCTGTCAGGAGCACATCCTTGATTTCCCTGCTTTCCTCTTCGTCAAATCCAAACGCTTTAAATACATCTGTGCAGAATTGATTCAGTGTGTCGTATGACCATTTCACATATCCCATAAAATTTTCCTCCCATTCTGGTATTACCAAACATTATTTTGGATAGACCAATTCTAAATTAAATTATAACATTGGTCTGACCAGACTTCAAGAAAATTATCCTTTTATGGGTATGAAAATTATTGTTCTTCCAGCATTTCCGCCATGTATTCTTCCACTGTCACCATGTGCTCGGACATGCATTTTTCCGCTTCCTGCGGATCGCCTTTGATGATTGCCTCCACAAGCCTGTGATGCTGCTCGTCCACCACCGAGGAGGACTGGTTTTTGCGCATGATATAATCTCTGGTTCCCGAAATGATATTTTCTGTCAGCTTATCTGCTGCGGAAAGGACACTGAAGATCATGGGATTATCTGCGATGCGGGCAATCTTCTGATGAAGCTCCTTGTCCAACTGTCCTCTTTCTTTTTCATCCTCTGCCGCCTCCAGCCTTGCAACGATCATCCAAAGCTCCGCCGCATCCAGAGGTGTGCATTTTCTGGCTGCCAGAATAGCATTCTCTCTTTCCAGCGCGGCACGGAGCTGCTGGTTCTGACGTAAGCGTCCATTATTCAGCTGAAACAGAACAGACAGAGGCCCGATCAGCCAGGTTTCCAGATCCTCTGTGATATAGTTCCCGCCTCCCGGTACGGATTTCAGGATTCCCAGAAGCTCCAGTGCACGAAGCGCCTCTCTGAGGGCGGCTCTGGAAACCCCCATGGTCTCCGCCATGGTCCTCTCGGCAGGCAGCGCTGCTCCCGGCTTCAGTTTTCCGCTCTGTATATTCTCAATAATCTGTTTTAAAATTCCGTTAAACGGTCTCTCTTCCCCTATCTCTTTAAACATATGACTCCTTTTGCTTTTTGTTTCTGGAATATATGCAGACAGAAAAAGACCCGTCTGCATACCTGTATCAAGTATATCATTACGGGCCTTAATAAAGCAAGTATTTAAACTTTTTTGCACTACTGGATCGCTGACTTTTTCACCTGAGCAAGGGCTTTTGCCACTGCTGGAATGGAGATGACAATGATGGTGATCACTGCCTCTGCCAGCAAAAAGCTGTAGTTATAAGCGATCGGATAAACCGCTGTCAGAGCCTTTGGGAAGTTCTCCGGCATGTAGTCCATCCAGTAAAGATAACCGCCCAGCGCATGAAAAGCTCCCCTGGCGATCACTGCCACAATGTAGCCTTTTACCAGGCCATGGCTGCTTTTTGCGAAAAATCCGGCAACACCCAGAGCTGCGAAAGCCAGAACGTAGTCACAGCATACCTGGAAGAAAGAAAGCACATAAGGCTCCTGGATAAACTGCAGGATCCCATAAGCCAGACCTACCATGACTCCTGTTTTCGGTCCGTACCAGTTGGCAGTCAGAACGATAAAGAGCATGCTGCACAGGGTCACGCTTCCACCCCAGGGCATTGTAAAGAGCTTCAGATAAGACGTTACAAAAGCAAGAGCCACCGCCACCGCGCAGAACACCAGCTGCTTGGCAGACATTTTTTTGCTTTCGGAATTCTTTCCCGCAAAAAAGATGGCAAGCCCGAACAGAACAATACCTGCAAGGATACAGATCACATATCCGGCTGTCGTCAGCCCTCCGTCTCCATTGACCATAAACTGAAACATAAAAAAAACCTCCTTCATCTTCGATTGAAGACAAAGGAGATCGAAATCTCGCATTCAGCGCATACCTACGTTGGCATTACCCAAATCAGGTTACGGGTCGAAGTTTCCAACTTCCTCTCAGCCTGTATCACAAGCTCCCCTGTCGACAATCTTTATATGATTTTTCTGCAGGATTTCCTGCAACGGGTCTATTATATACCCCCGATTGACAAAAATCAATGCATTTCTTATAAGGAAATCTCAATTTGAAATTCTCGTTTCAGAATATCCTGAAGTTCCTTTCCCGAAGCTATTTCTGATACAGCTTTTCCATCTTTTCCCCGGAATGTAAACTGACCTCCATCTATGGAGACCGGTCCATAAGGAGTGATCTTCTGGACGATCATCTTATCATAAAACATCGAACCTTTCCGGCACATCGCTTCATTGGCAGGAGCAAAATCCACCGGTGCGCTGGGGATCTCAGATACCATAAAGATCTTTATCGGCTCCTGCTGTCCTTCTTTTTTTGACCGATACCAGAAATTCAGCCACCCAAAACATTCCCGTTCAAAATAAAAGCTCCCGAACTCTGTTTCCGTAACTGCTCCGAGCTCCATCTGTGCCGCCCTGGTACAGGCGATGCCGCCGTATCCTACGTCACAGAAATATTTCTTATCCTCAAAGCATACAACGCTTGCCCTGTGTGTAGGCATGCGAAGCCCGGGGCGTCTCAGTACCCGGCATGCCACCGGATAAGCCTGAAAACCTATTCCGCGAAGAAGGCCCAGAAGCAGGGCATTTAATTCAAAACAATAACCGCCCCGGTTTCCCAGCACGATCTTCTTATAAATGCTTTCCTGATCTGTCGGAATCAAATCATGATTTTTCACCAGATCCAGATTTTCAAAAGGAATCTTCTCCAGATGTGTACGAATCAGCTGATCCAGAAACTCCAGAGAAAGATTCTGGGGCCACGAAAGCCCCAGTCTCTTTAAATAAGCAGTACACTGCTCCTTATTCAGCCACTCAAATGTTTCTTCAAGCATATATCTGCTCCTTGTTACGGTCGTTTACATACAGCCAGCTTATGTATCCTTCCTTATGCCGCTTTTTCAGGCAACAAGCTCTTTTGCTCTTTTTGCACAGGAAGCTGCGTCCTCTGTATAAGCATCTGCTCCGATCTCATCTGCAAATGCCTGAGTAATCGGTGCTCCACCAACCATAACCTTGATGTTCTGACGGAAAGAGGACTCGTTCAGAAGAGTCACTGCGTCTCTCAGAGCCGGCATAGTTGTAGTCAGAAGTGCAGAACAGCAAACGATCTTTGTATCCGGGTTTGCCTCACATGCCTCAACAAATTTTTCCTTCGGAACATCAACACCAAGGTCGATTACTTCGAATCCGGCAGACTCAAGCATCATGCTTACCAGGTTCTTTCCGATATCATGAAGGTCACCGGCAACGGTTCCGATGATTACTTTTCCTGCTGCTCCGGCTGCGCCTGTTGCAAGATGTGGTTTCAGAACCTCAACACCTTTTTTCATTGCTCTTGCAGCTACCAGCATCTCCGGTACGAAAATCTCACCATTTTTAAATTTTTCACCTACTGCGTCCATCGCTTTGATCATACCGTCATTTAAGATCTCTGTAGGATCACATCCTGCATCCAGAGCCTCCTGAACTGCTGCTGCGATAAGTTTTGCTTTTCCTTTTTCTACTAATGCATAAACATCCTGAATACCTGCCATTATAAAAACCCTCCTTAAAATATTAAAATATATGTTTTTTAAATTTCTTTTTTATCAAAAACTGTTATTTCTTTGGTCCGAAGATTCCTTCTCGATATGCGCTGATATACTCCATACAGTAATCATCCTGTCCCAGAAGTGCCTCTGTTGCATAGATCACGCCCATCATATCGCGGTTCGTCGGATCCAGGATCGCACTGTCCAGACCAGCGTTCATTGCCAGCACAGTAAATCCGAGATTTACCATTTTTCGAACCGGAAGATTAAAGGAAATGTTGCTGACTGCCGCTGTAATATGAATGCTTGGATACTGTTCACGAATTGTACTGATTACTTCCACATTCATTGCGATTCCGTCTTCTGAGGTGCAAAGCATCTCAACAAGAGGATCGATATGCATACGACTTGGGCTGATTCCATATTCCTTTGCTTTTGCCATGATTTTGTCAAATACTTTCAGACGATCCTCAGCACATTTTGGAATACCTGTGTCATCAGAAAGAAGACAGATCACTTCCCATTTGGTATCTGCGATCAAAGGAAACAGTACGTCAATCTTATTTCCTTCTCCGGAAACGGAATTGATCAGACCCGGGCGCTTGCAATATGGAAATACCTGAGCCAGCACCTCAGCGCTTGGACTGTCAACAGAAATCGGAAGATCACTGACTTCCTGGATACAGTCGATCATCCATTTCAGAGTTTCTACTTCTTCTTCCTCGGGAACAGATGCACAGCAGTCAATGTAAGTTGCTCCTGCTTCATCCTGCATCCTTGCCCTCTCCTTGATAAACTCTGCATCGCGGCGGGCAATGGCATCTGCTACAACGGGAATAGAGCCATTGATTTTTTCTCCAATAATTATCATGTGTAAATCCCTCCTGCTTATTAACTGCCTTCAGTATACCAGAGTATCTCATTTGCTTCTATTTTCAAAAACGTCTATTTTTCTCCTCATTTTCATACATTTTGTACAAATCACCTGTTCGATTCTTCTTGTATATGGAAATTATATACAGTATAATAAAACACGAAAGGAGAATCTTTATGAAATTAAGCGCACAACTCATCATCTATCATTTACGCCAGACCTTTACTCTGGCCGCATCCTCATGGCTCTCCTGTGAACCTCACCTGGAATACCCGGTTCTGTATCAGGCTCCCCAGCCTCTTGCAGACGGAAAAATATATCTGACAGATGATCCGGATTTTTTGATCCCTTCTCATCATTTGTCCAAAACTCTGGTAATCCTTACCGGAGGATCCCACTATCTTGAGGAAGAAGATTATCCCAATCTGTGCATTTTGCAGGAATCGGTCTCCCCGGCCGAAGTTCTGTCTGTACTGCAGGAAATTTTTCAGAAATACGAAGAATGGAATCAGAAGCTCTTTCATCTGATTCTGGAGCAGACTACTGTACAGCGTCTTCTGGATGCAACAGATATGATCATTCCTAATTCCATTACCATTATCGGTCTGGATTTTACCCTGATTGCATCCAAATCTTCGAACTCCACTGATCTGCAGCTGAAGGACGGGATCTTCGGTTCCACAGAAGAAACCCAGCTTCTTGTCAGTTCCCTGAAGCATGATGTGAATTATACGGAAGCACAATTTCATACAGGATATTTTTATTATCCAGGCAACCATATTGTATCTCCGTCTCTGTGTGTCAATATACAGCGTTCCGGCAAAACAGGATACCGGCTGCTGATCCATCCCGGAGAACTTCCTCTGGATGACACATTTGGTTTTATTGCGGAGCATCTGGCCTCTCTGATCTCTCATGTATTGTCCACAAAATCTGTACCGGAACGAGACGCCTTGTATCCTCTTCACCAGATTTTTCATAATCTGCTGACGAACTCCAGAGCAGACTACGTAGAGATCAGTCATCAGCTTACCGAAAACGGCTGGCTTTCCTCTCACAGCTACCAGTGTATTCTCATTAAAACCGGAATTCTGGACTGGAAAAACCTGACATTGAAATCCATCTGCAGTTATATCGAAAATTTCATCCCTGCCGCCTGCGCTCTGGAGCATCGCGGAAATGTAGTCGTCTATATCAATCTGGATCTCTGTGAGCTTACATTGGATGAGATTCCCCAAAAGCTTGCCGGATTTATCCGGGACAGTCTTCTCAACGCCGGATACAGCCGGGTCATGCTGGGGCATTTTAATTTTCAGCGGCAATATGTGCAGGCTTCCATTTCTATCCAGACCGGAACACGCAAAAATCCTACCTCATGGATCCATCATTTTAACGATATTGCCCTGACCTATATCCTGGAACAGATCACTTCCAAGCTTCCGGCCTATATGATCTGCCACGAAAGGCTGCTCCAGCTGAAATACCAGGATGATTCCACAGGCTCTGAGCTTTACGAAACTCTGCGCGCCTATCTTCAGAACCAGCAGAGCGCAACAAAAACGGCTGCGGCACTTTATGTTCACCGCAGCACGCTTCTTTATCGTCTGGAAAAAATTGAAAAAATATTGAAAGCCGATCTCAACGATCCCGATGATCAGCTTTACCTGATGCTTTCCTTTTATCTGATGGATCAGGAAGAAAAATCAAAGAAATAACAGGAAGTATACGCAATACTTTCAGGTCCGTAGTAATATTTCATCTGATTTTTTGCACAGATATCGCTGACCAGGATACCATATGCTTCCATGGAGGACACCCGTCGGTCCGGCTGTCTGCAGGGGGAATCCGGATAGGTGCACTCCTTGCAGAGGGTACAGGTTCCGGCTCCCAGCGGCAGAAGCTCCGGACAGACCTCCCGGAGTTTTTCTGCTGTTTCAAGGAAACATTTTTTATGGCGTTCCTCCGCTTCCTTGATGCCTTCCCAATCCATGCTGTCCTCCAGTTCTCCTACCGTCTGTACCAGAATTCCTGTCCGGTAGGAAAGAAGCCTCTTCCGACATTCCTCAAGACTTCCACAGCCAGGAGGGCAGGCCCAGTTTTTACCATACATCCCACAGTTTCCATTCTGGCACATGTCCCTGACTTCGTCCATAAGCTCCACAGTCTCCATGCGAATCTCTCCCATATGGGAAAAACCGGCGTTCTTTATGATCTCTTTTACCTTATCCCAGTCACTCATCATGCATATTCCTCCGGAAATTCCATTTCATCTACATAAACATCCTGAAAGTCCGGATCAAGAGCCAGTTCCACAAATTCTGCCTTCTCAGCCAGAACTTTACTTCTTTCAAACTGCCCTCGATTCAGCGCTGCCATACGCGCACCTTCACCGGCCGCATTTCCAACAGAGGTAATCTTCCCTGCCAGTTCAGGCGGAAGCATTCCAATGGCACAGGCACTTGCCGGATCCAGATAGTTGCCAAAAGCTCCGGCGATCAGCACTCTCTGGATATCTGCCGGCCGGATTCCCTTTCTCTGACAAAGGATCTGGATTCCCGCTGCAATCGCAGCTTTTGCAAGCTGAAGCTCCCGGATATCTCTCTGATTCAGATATACTCTGTCTGTAAAATAGCAGGTTTCCTCCATCCTTCCGGTTTCATCGATCTTTCCTGCTTTTAAAAGGCAGGCTGCTCCGTCCAATAATCCGGAACCGCAAATTCCCGTTGCTTCCCCATCTCCGATCACATGAATTCTGAATTCTCCATTTTCAAGAGAAATATGATCGATGGCGCCGACACTTCCCCGCATTCCGCAGGTGATCTTGGCACCTTCAAAAGCCGGGCCTGCTGCAGTAGAACAACTGATGATCCCATCCCTGTTTCCAAGGACCAGCTCCCCATTTGTACCAATGTCTACCAGAAGCGTCATTTCTTCGCAGGTGTCCAGATCAGAGGCTACCAGACAGCCTACTGTATCTGCTCCCACAAATCCTCCGATATTCGGCAGCCACCAGAGCTGAGCCCAGGGATGCACATGCAGGTCATAATCAGCAGCTCTGAGTTCCAGCGCTTCTGTCACTTCCGGCGTATAAGGTGCAAGGGCCAGATTTTTGGTGGAGATTTCCAAAAACAAATGATGCATACAGGAATTCCCAACCATAACAATACGAACAATCTCCTCTGAAACTCTTCCAAGCTCTCTGGCAAGTTCTCTGAAAAGTGTATTGATCGTATTCCTGATACAGCCACTTAAAATTTCTGCCCCGTTTGTCAGTGCGTAACTGCATCGATTGACTACATCTGCACCGAACTGACGCTGGGGATTCAGAGCACTTCTGGTCCCGAGCAGTTCTCCTGTTTTTCCATCCATCAGATAAGCCACCACCGAGGTAGAACCTATATCCACAGCCCCGAGAAGAGGATTATCCAGATCGCCCGGCAGATCGCCCGGCAGAAACGCAAGCTGTGCCTGACTGCCTTCCGCAAGGATCTGCGCCTGCTCTGTTTTCTGTTGTCCTGTATAAACTGTCATATCCCTGTCTATCACAGTCTGACATGCCAGCACTTCTTTTCCGTCAATAACCACTTTGCATTTTCCGCATTTTCCTTTTCCTCCGCAAAAAGCATCCGGAGTCAGTCCTGCATCGATCTGTGTCTGAAGGACTGTTTTTCCTGCCTCCACCTGGAGACTTCTATTTTCATCTGCAAATGTAATCCTGTACTTTATCATTTCATCATTTCATCACTTCTCTATTATTTATTATATTTGTCAATTTCATCGTCAATGATCGGGTCAACATGGGAGAACAGGCATCCTGGTCCTCCATAAGTAATACATGGAATAAAGTGTCCGCCCGGAGCGTACTCTTCGCATGCCCTTCTTACTTCTTTGCGAATCTCTTCCTCTGTAGAATCTGCACGGTCTACGATCGAAGCATCAATGCCGCCCATAAGTGTCATTCTTCCTGCAAGCTGTTTCTGAAGTTTCGGAATGTCATTCTGAGGCAGAACACCCTGCCATACATCGATTCCCAGTTCCACCATATCCTCGATGATAGGCTCCATAAAGGAATCTCCATGATGCATGACGATCACGCCTTTTTCTTTCATATATCCATAAGTTTTTGCGTATTGAGGTTTGATAAACTCTCTCCAGGTATCCGGGCTGACAAAAAGCTGATTTTTGGATCCCCAGTCATCATGAGAAAGCATCACATCCGGCTCCAGATTATCAACGATCAGCTTCATATACTGATAGCGGTATTCTCCAATGGCATTGCAAAGATCCATCATATCTTCCGGCTCCAGAAGGAAATTCATCAGCATATCTTCAAAGCCCATAAGGAAGTGAAGTCTTTCAAAAACACCGGTAGGCATAAATGCCATAAAAAGTTTTCCGCTTTCTTTGATCTCCTGAGCTTTTTCCTTAAACGGCGCCCAGAGTGCCGGATCCGAACAGTTTTCCAGAAGTTCCGGCATTTTCAGCTGTTCTTTCCACTGGCAGATATCACTGATCACCTTATTAGAATCCGTTACATGAGGCATAGCTGCCAGCTGATCTGCCGGCCAGAGGATTTCCGTTCCAAATCGATCCTTCAGAGGATCCATCCCTCTGTGGCGGTTGCCTCTGATATAAGAGGATGCCGGGTTCGGCGGATAAAATCCGAGTCCTTCATACTGTTTCAAAAGCCTCTCCGGCTTTCCGTCTTTTTTAATTGTCTCCAGAAAAATTTCTTTAGCAGTCATATTTTCACGCCCCTTCCTTAAAAAATCGCTGTTCCAAAACGTTCTTCATTATATTTATTGATCTCATCAATTACGATCTCCTCTACATGAGGATAAATAGTTCCCGGACCTCCATAGGTAATTCCCGGCCAGTAGCCTTTCAGATGTCCATATTCGTCACAGGCACGTCTTGTTTCTTTGCGGATCTCTTCTTCTGCAGCATCTTCACGGTCAATGACAGAATCAATACCGCCCATAAGCAGCATCCGATCCCCTACTTTTTGAGAAATCGCCTGGATGTTATTTGTATTCAGGACACCCTGCCAGATATCTACGCCAATCTCTGCCATATCTTCTACAATCGGTTCCAGATAAGAATCCGCATGATGCATAACGATCACGCCCTGAGAATGCAGATAATCATACAGTTTTCTGTAAGGTTCTTTAAAGAATTCTCTCCATACTTCCGGAGACATAAAGAGGCTGTCCTTTGCGCCCCAGTCGTCATGAGAAACAATGCAGTCCGGATGCAGATGCTCTACCACCAGTTTCATATAGGTAAGACGATATTCACAGATCACATCGATCAGCTCATGCATTGCCTCTGGCTCCAGAAGAAAATTCATAAGGGTGTCTTCAAAAGTCATCAGCATATGCAGCTGCTCAAAAATACCGGTTCCCATAACCACCATAGTCAGATATTTTTCCTGATCGATCTTGCTCTTTGCCTCCAGTGCATCCTCCCAGCCATCGGAGCATTTTCCCATCAGATCCGGAACTTTGACATATTTCTGCCACTCCGCTACATCTTTAACTACCTGATTTTCTTCTGTCACATAAGGGATCGCCGCCGGAGCGTCCTCCGGGAAAAGGATCAGCGTGCCCCACTGGTCATAAGAATTTGTTCCACGGATACGGTTTCCCCTGATCAGCTTAAAACAGGGATCTCCCGGGATTCCCCGGAACATGGTAAAGGAATTGCACAAACATTCTGGTTTTCCATCTTTTTTTAATGTTTCCAGTAAATTTTGTTTTGGTGTCAGCATAAAAACATCCCCTTTCTATCTGCTGTCCCTTCTCTCTTCCAAAAAAACAGAGAGTCTTAAGTAAAGATTCTGTACAGGCTCTGCCATATGTGCGGCATCCAGCCCTGTGATCTCTTTTATTTTTCGCAATCGATAGAACAAGGTACTCCGCCCCACATAAAGTTCAGAAGATGTTGCCACCGTATTCCTTTCATTCAGAATATAAGTGACAAGAGTCTTATACAGTTCTGTTCCATTGACTGCATCATATTCTTTCAGTTTTATCAGTTCGTAAGCACAAAGCTCGGACGGCTCAAACTCACTGCAGCACAGATCTCCAATATAATCCATGGCAATGTCATTAAAGCTATAAGACCACATCGTATCGTTTTTCTTTTTGCAGTATCTTAAAGCCATAGATGCCTGCCGGCAATAGCAATCCAGCTCTGCCAGATCATGAAACAGATTGCTGAATCCAGCCTTATAAAGTCCATCTCTTAAAATACTGGAAATCTCTGAAGTATAGTGGTCGTTTATATTCAGATTGATAATGATACAGACACAGTTGTCCATGGAGACAGCCTTGCTGCCTGCCACTCTTGCCTCCACATAATTACAAAGACTTGCCGGAGAAGAACCGGGATTTCCCTCCTGGTCTTCCACATCCAGCCGGACACATATATAACGATCCTCTTTTTTCCAGCCGCACTGTTCGATACGGCTTGCAATCTCTGAATCAGAGAATTTCTTTCCCTGGATCATTCCCAGAAGCATCACTTCCAGAGCATGCTTGTAGGTATTTTCCATATGTCCCCGTCTTGCAAGCGTCAGGCGAATCAGTTCTGCCAGATATTCTGCTGCTATAAACTGCCCCGGTTTCAGAGAACTGTCCAGTTCACAGATTACCAGCCTTGCCTCATAACCGCCGTACTCATCCCATATATTTACATAAATATCCCGATGGCCCCGAAGCTCTGCGGAAAAAAGATCCGCGCCTTTTGTGGTCAGCGTCTGCAGATACTCCTTGTCCATTTTAAACTCATTCAGTACTTCCAAAGGAGTAATGAGAAGCCCGGTACTTTCATCTTCTTTCCAGTTGATCATCCCTTCTCTCCATACCGGACAGGAGATCACATTCAATCTGGAATCATGCACAAACAAAGGATTTTGAAAATACGCACAGCTTGCTCTGCACAGATCGTCCACACTGCCTTCCCGTATCATAATGTCTTTCAGACTGTCTGCCCAGGAGATATGAAAATGAAAAATATCCTGGCATAGATTCATAAGCTCTATAAGATCTGTTTCTTCGGGAAGCCGAATGATGGAATTTTTCCCATTATCCCACTCTGCCGGAATTCTTCCTGCAGCAATAAGCGCACAGGGGATATCCGGTACGGGCTGCCCTTCCAGCTGGGCTGCCCGCACGATATAAGCATACCGGGAAGTCATCTTACATCCTTTTTGAAAAAAACATACACCTTCCAGCAAAGGGCTGTCTTCTCCGCCGTAAAATTGCATTTCCGAAAATCTGCCTTCCATTCCGTCTGCTGCCATCTGCAGATTCAAATGGAATCTGGTATCCTCATTCATCCGCCTGTCCGCCTTTTCTCTTTATTTATGAACGGGAAGCGATTTCTGCTGCATACTGATCGACTTTTTCTTTTGTCAGCTTAAATCCAAAAATAAGAGCCACAACCGCAATGATAAGAGCAACCGCCGGAATTACCATAAATCCAATGCTGATCGCATTTTTTAATTCCTCTGATGCTGCCGCCGGATCAATATCCGGGCTGAAATTTCCCATTGCCAGACATGCGGAAATAATGATTCCTCTTGTCATAATAGAAACCTTCAGAGGTACATTCTGAAGTCCGCTGATCCAGCCTGCTGCGTTCTTTCCGGTCTTCCATTCACTATATACAATGGTATCACCATAAAGGGCAGGTGTGCAAGCATAAGTGATGCCATATCCGAACATTGCGATGCTCATCAGCACGATAACAACCATTACATTGTTATACATAAAGTAAGAAACGATCAGAAGCACTGCCTGGATAGCCATAACGCCGATGGTAGTGGTTCTTGTTGTAAATTTATTACTGAGAGTCTTGCTTAAATAAGCGCCTACTACACAGAAAATATTGGTTACCAGAATATAAGTGGCAAGCATTTTGCCATTTCCGGCTATGTAAGTAAAGTAATACGTAGCCACGCCCATAAGTACAAAGTTAAACATAAATTTTGCAAGATCTGCAATCAGAAGGGCGATCAGCGGAGGATTCTGCAAAAGTGCACGGATCAGGTCCATTCCACCTGTCTTGTCTTTTGCTGCTTTTTTTCCTGCAGCTGCATCCGGCTGTACCGTTTCATAGCCGTCAAACATCTTGAAGTGTGCATAATACAGAACTGCCATGACGCATCCGAGAACAAACGCTGCTGCGCCATACTGATTCACTTCTCCGATGAATCCGGCTGCCACTGCTGCAAGCCCTGGTCCTATATAAGAGAAAATAACCTTAGACAGGTTTGCCCATGCTGCTCTTGTAGCAGAAAGCTGAGATCTTTCTTCCGGCGTTTTACCGGCCACTGAGATCATGGAAACATTTGCCACATAAGCAAAGTTCCAGGCCACATGACTGGCGATCGCAGCTATGATGATGATCACAGCGGAAACCATTCCGTCACCGATCTTTACAAACTGGAACGCATACAAAAACGGCACCAGCCATGGAATAGCGATCAGCCAGGAACGATAGCGTCCCCATTTCATAGGTTTGATACTGTTCAGGATCGCACCGTAGATCCAGGAAAGCAAAGCATCTACGGTACTTGCCGTTGTCGTGATAAAGGTTACCATGGGAAGGCTGAACTTCGCCAGATTGGTAAGGAAAAAGCTGAAATAATAGCTCTCAATGTTAGACATCAGCGTAAATCCACAGTCTCCTACACCGTAAAACTTCTTAAGCGCGCTGCTTAAGCCTTTTTTCTCCTGTTTCTTTTCTGCCATAAAAACTCCCTCCTCTTTTGTTTATTCTTCCGCCAGCTTTATACGGCTGTAACGGTAAAGCTCATGCGCCAGATTTATCTTTCGGTCCGGTTTTTCATCTCTCAGACGGCAGGCAAAGCGTCCGGTCACACCCAGCTCATCTACTCGTTTATGGATATCTGCAACAGCATCCTCATCACTCATATCCGCCGGGATGATATAAAGTGTACACTGTGCCAGATCTTTTCCATATTGATCTATGATCGCTTTTTTATCATTGGAAGAATCCTGTCCTTCCCATGCGTCGAAACCTGCCTCGATGATCAGAGGCATCAGAGATCCGATACATCCACAGGAATGAAGACATATATACATTCCCATATCATGGGCTGCTTTTGTGATCTTCTGGTACTGCGGCAGGAAAAGCTCTTTGTAGATCTGCGGAGAGAAAAATGTGTTGATCTGTGTTCCCATATCGTCATGGAACAGAATCATATCCGCATGATAAACTTCCCTTGCAATTTTGATCAGCTCAATATGCCACTCAGCCAGTTTGTCATAAAACTCTGTCAGCGCCTCCGGCTCCTCCAGAAGATAGCAGAACGTATCTTCAAAGCTGGTCAGGTCTGCCGTTCTTTCAAAGAACCCGTTCACAATGATAAAATAAGTAAGTCTGTCTTCTGAGATCTTTCCTTCATATCTTTCTTTATAATCTTTTTCCCAGTCAATCGCACTGAGATCCGGAAATTCCAGACTTCTCCAGTCAGTGATATCTTCCAGTCTCCTGGTTCCCGGTTTTACCATGGCAGCTTTTGTCAGCGGTTCATATACCCATTCAATGCCAAACCAGTCTCTTCCTCCAAAATTCCTTGCTCTGGCATCATCCATCACAAGAGGCTGAAGTGCATTGTTCTCCAATGTCTGATTCGGTACCCACAGAGGTTTTTCCCCTCTCAGCATACGGAGCATATTTTCTTTTGGAGTAATTGGATAATTATAATTTGGTGCTTCTGTATCCGGTGCGCCGTAAATCCCAAACTGCGTATGTGTACCTGTTGTTTTCAGCTCCTCTTCATTAAAAACAAATCCCATTTTCCCTTCCTTTCTGCAGCAAAAAATCAGCGTTGAAACTGACTGTTCAACTTTTTCTCGTATTCTGTCTTGTTTCCTGCCGAAGTTTTTTGCGCAAGACCTTGTTTATGCAATCTGTTCATTGATATATTTGTTTTCCGCGGATTCATTGTATACAACTGCCATATATCTCGTGTTTTAAATGTATCATACTCACCCTGCAAATACAATCATTAATCGAATCCCCCCTGAAAAATCGACAGAACCGTCAAATGTATATCCGGGTTCGGTTTTTCATATGAACATAGTGTTCAACACATTTCCCAGGACTACGTCCCTGATTCTTTATATTCAAAAACTCATTACAAAACCTCTACTCATCTCTCATGAAATCTGTTATCATAAATATAATCTCTCGGAATCCTGAGTGATTATAGCCAGCATAGCTGGCATTGAACTTTGAAAAGTAAATATTATCTGAAAAGAATTAAAATAGACATGAGAAACAGACATAACTATCGCT
>JAETOL010000044.1 GCA_021771755.1 Lachnospiraceae bacterium
GCCGTCTTTTTTGCATCCTCGGAAGCTTTCCCAACGTAATATTTTGCATTATCTTCCGCCCGTTCCGGAAGATCTTCTCGTCCATGCGCCCAGCCTTCCGCCTGTTTTTCGGATTCCGCCGCCTGATCTGCGGATCTCCGGACGGCCTGGACCGCCTCGTGAAAGATATCCGGGTTCTCTCCACCACCAGGGACTTCCGGTTTCGGACGGGACTTGATCTGCAGCTTAATCTTGTACTCCGTCTGGCCGGATGTATCATCGGTTAAATAGACAAACGCGAACATGTCGTAATTTCTTGTAGCATCGTCGTTCTCCAGCATGCTGTCCGGGATAATTACATCTGTTACACCGTCCTTTGTGACACCTACACGGTTTAATGCTGTGCCGCCGGTTTCCTGCAGGGAAAAGTGGATTTCCACCGCGGACGGAAGGTTCAGTCCCTGGATCCGGAGGGTCTGGCCGTAGTCGTACTGCCAGAGTCCATAGACATTGGCAGTCGTGCTCCCGGGCTCAAATACCGCTGTTGTCATCTTTCCCATTGTCATTCCTCCTTCTTGGGTTCGCTCTTTGCTTCCTTTTCCATCAGCGCCTGCCGTTCTCTGGCGGCCGCTAAAGAGATCTCAGAACAGGAATCTTTTCTCAGATCTGCCAGAATCCCGGAAACAATCCCATCCAGGATAGAGGATGGGAGGCCAGTCTGTTCCTTGATTGTGATCACAGTATTTAAAAGCACATTTTTGGCATCTTCCATAACAAGTACTAATGGTCTTTCGTTCATGATTTATTCTCCTTTAAGATTTTCACTTCTTTATATAGATTCTGAATCAGCTTCAGCATCGGTGGGATCAGGGTACGGTAGTTCCAGTCCTCCACGGAGGTGTCCGGATTTTGCATAGCGCACTCCGGAAACGCGCGGTAGACATCCTCTGCGTAAAATCCGGGAAGAGGCTTGTCTACAAATCTGTCCTCTTTGGCAAGATAGCCTTCTTTATATTTAAACCAGACTACCGGGATATCCAGGAGCTTTTCTGCCTCTGTATCCTTTAACATGGCAACATGGTATTTATAACGCTTTGAAGAACTTGAAGCTGTACAGATACGGGCGGAACCACTCTCCCTTACCAGCATCATGCCAGACGTAATATGGGCGAGTCCAACCAGCCTGAACTCATCGAAATAAGTTGGGCTATTAGATCCATCCGTAAAACTTCCAGCCCTACCTGTGTAAATGTGTAAGCCCTTACGGCAAGATATGGCTCCTGTCTGTGAATCTATCCCGATATACCCCTGTACATCATCACTCTTTCGAAAACTAATCTTTGCGTTTAGAATCTCAAATGTGCCGTTGCTTGCATTAAAAGTAAAGCTTGCTTTATTGGATGCGGAATAGAGTCTAAGACCGTTTGTGCCCACATACACACCAGTCGTTGTACTGGTCAAGGACGTGCAGCCTTTATAAATTCCATTGGTATTAATATCAAATCCGCCTATCTTAGCGCAGATTGCCCGCAAGTCGTCCGTCTGTATGTAGGATCCGTTAACATACAGCATCCCGTCTTTCATAAATATGCCCTGTAACCGGCCATTGTCAGTGAGAATGTTGAAGACTTCCTCTTGCGTAAGATTGTCGATGTCTCGCACGATAGCTACGGTCTGCATATCCAGCGCTTTTGTCGTCCCTCCATAAGCATACAGGGTACATCTTATTATTTTTACCTTGCTCGTTGTAGGGTAATGCGTGTGTGATGTCTCATCCGTGCTAGATAAATACTTTTGATAAAAATTAACCCCATCTTCGGACTCATCAATTTTAAATCGTCCATAATAATCTAATTTTTGGGCAACCGATCCATCTCGGTAAGCTGAACTAAATGTGACTGATCGAGGATTATATACATTGTCTGCCCCCTGCTTAATCACAGTTGCATTTGCACTTAATATGTAAACGCGTCCATCCGTTCCATTCTCTCCCTTGATCCGCGTCCAGGAGTACTTTGTCGGGTCTGTGCTGTCAGTCCGCGCATAGTCCACATACTGTCCAATATATAGCTTATTTGTGCTATCGGTGGTGGAAAAACCGGTTCGTCCATCCGCGCTGTTCGCATAAGCAAAATGTACATAAGAGGTCTTTCCGTCCGCTCCCGGAATTCCAACTCCATCCTTACCGTCCTGCCCGTCATCCCCCATAAACTGTGTCCACGTATATCTGGATGGACTGGTACTGTCAAGCTCCTCAAAATCCACATAGATTCCAATATACTTGCCGGGGCTCTCTTTGATTTGGGAGCTGTACTGTGGATTTTGGATATCAGAGAACTTAATATGGATGTAAGACGTTCTTCCATCGGATCCCGAACTCCCCGGAAGACCTTTGTCCCCGTAAACACCAATAATGTGCGGAGGTACTGTATATACAGATTTGTCTGTGTAAATAATGGTCTCGTAGTTCCATAGGTACTTTTTCTGATCTGTCATGGTCTGCGGGGTAGTAGTCCATCCATAGGTAGATGTGGTCACTCCGCTTTGCTGGGACGTTGCCAAGTAATAATTGGTAACACTGGATATTCCGTTGCCGTCTTGACCGCTTGCACCGTAAACACCGATCACGCGCTTTTGGGTATCTTCAGTGCGTCCATCCGAATAGATAAACGTCTCGTAGTTCCATAGGTACCGGTTCTGTTCCGTCATCTGCGGCGGATTTGGATACCATTGCCCCGGATCGATCGTGTTGCTTGATGACACTGCATAGTACTCTACTATACTCTCGAGGCTGTCCCCGTTGCTTCCCGGTGCTCCGGCTTTAAGTTTAGAGATGGAAAATACCTTGGATACCGTAATGCCGGCATAGGTTGCCGTGATTGTCACGGATCCGTTGTCTCCGGACATGCCTCTTACCGTATATCGTTTCCGGGTCAAGTCCCAACTGCCATCTACACCGGAAGACGGATTGATCGTATACTGTGCCTTGTCACTGTTGGTAATGTCTGTAGTGCCGATCAACAGCATCACGTCTGTGTAGCACTCACTGTAATCCCCGCCGGTACCGTCTGCTTCTGTGGCAACAGAGCACATGTCGTTGGTCAGCTGCAGTGTCAGGAGCCGGATCTGGGCTGTTGCATTATCGATCTTGCCGTTCACGTAATCTTCTACCGTCTGGTCATCGACCTTAAATGCCTCTCCGGACAGTCGGAATTCTCCGGTATCCAGATTCCAGTAGTTTTTACCGGTCTTATCGGTCAGGATCCCGGCGATAATTGCATCTGCAAGGATACCTCTCGCCGTAACTGCAGTAGTCCAGTCCCAGTCCTTTCCGTCTGCTGTCCTTCTGGTTGCAAGTTGCAGTCCCTGTGTTCCCCAGGTCATGCATCCGAAAAGATCGCTGTCCGGATCCAGGTCTTCTACGGTAAACGCCCTACCTTTTACTTTTTGGGCAACTGTGGACTGCAGTTTCAGTTGTGTGTAAATTCCATTCAAGATGCCCTGGACTTTCTCAGCCATGATGGAGCCGTCTGGGTTGGTAATGGATTCTACCACCTTGTCTGTCTGGATCTGGGAATCCAGTGCAGTCTGGTTAAATCTACCAAGCTTCACCTCTTTGTTTCTGCGATTTATGCAGTCGTACACAATCTCGGTTGCTCTGGCTATCGTCTCAACATTTAACTGTCTATGTTTACACTTAACATCATCTCCCAGTCCAATATTCTCAAGGATTTCCAACCCTTCATATCCGGCAACACCTTTAAGAGACTCTAATCTTACATCGTAACTTATCGCCGGCAGATCAATTCCGGACTCAAACTGTTTGTTACACTCTGCAATCAGTTTTGTTCGGAGTTCTGCTAATGTAGCGCAAGCGTCAGGATTATCCCCTTGGCTATCCTCAGCAAGCATTACGTTACTAAACTCAATTACTTTTGTATAGATTTTTTGATATTTATTGATGTTCGGGCTGTCTACCCACGGTTTGCTTCCATCCAGTGTATGTCCGTTGTAGGATACCGGAATGATTCTGGTTACTACCTCAGACATATCTACTGTTTCTTCAATCCCTGTTAGATTGTATCCAAACTCTGCCCTAGCTCCATAATCCCCACCAATACGATTATTTATAATTATCTTATAATTGTCGTACAGGATTTCTCCGCCCCACCTGTTTACAAAAGATTGATCAATATCTCCATTAATGGCTTCCATAAGATTTTTGCGGATATAGTACGCTGTAGCTGCCTTGGTAATGTTGGATTCTCCGGAATATTTTGAGCCGGCGCAAATGATGTCGAGAACCTGCTTCCCGTTCTTCCCGGTCGGACGAACATCCAAAAGAATATGATCATCCTTGGAGTCAAAAAATACCGGCATTGCAAATGCAACAACCGAAGTGTCAGACTTATCTACATGGTAAACCCGGAATAACTGCTTGTCGGATATGGGTGTCGGTGCAGATATAACCGCCTCTTTTACAATATGTAAAAACTTCCCATCCTCATCGATCGGTACTTCCAGCTCCAAGCCCCACGCATCATTCAAGATCATTGTGCAGTCGCAGCTGTACGGTTCCAGCGTTACATCTCCATTAAAATCAAATTTTTCGTTGCCCGGATCGTAAATTTGTATCATATATCAATAGCACCTCCAATTCGGAATTGCAGTTAATGTAAAGCCACTCGTTATAGACACACTATTTTTCCCCGGATTCAAAACCATATCTTCGTAATTCCCAGAAATGGATGTATTCTGCATGGTTCCATCCGTCCTGTAGGCAAGTTTCCTCTCGGTATCAATCGTGAGGTTTTGTCCAATATTGGCCTTGATCTGTTTTCCGTTAATCGTAATGGTGCACATACCGTTCCCGGATATCTTATAGATAGGCATGCATCTTGTACCAGGATTATTAAGTAGCGCACTTAACTGCTGCTCTCTTGCTCCGGACTGTAAATACATGTACCCTTCGCAATAAAAAGCTGCAATCAGTTTTCCCTGCCGCTTAACATATCTCTCTGTAGTGCCTACTGTGACTCTTTTTATCTTGTAAAAATAATCAGGATCGTCTGTAAAAGATAGTTTGTTGTTAGACACAGACAGCAGCCACTCTTTTACAGATCTTAATTTTTGTGCCCATTTACCAGGATCCTTTTCCCGAAATGCAAGAGCTACTTCTATTCTGATATCTTCTACGGTTCCGGTATCTCTATATAATATCCCGTCCTTTCCCGGTATTTCTATGGCATCATATATCTTTTCTGGAGCCGGAATGTTAGGGCGATTCTGCACGATCACTCCAACAGCCGTCCCGGTTCTGCCGTTAAATTGTATATCATACAAAATCAATACCCCCTTGCTGCGCTTTTTATAGTCTTTCTTCTTGTTGCTCCGTTGTTTGCAACTCTGGTAATGTCATTTTCAAACTCTCTTCTGGATGGATACATAGACATTTCTTTTTCTGCAATGGTTTTTAGGTATGGAAGATATTCCGTAAACATATCATACATATCTTCTCCCGCTCCAATTTTTGCCTCATTCATGGCCGGGGGCTGAATACTGTCACGAATCATACTGTTTACTTCGGATATTTTCTTTTCATATCCAACTGCAAAACCTTCCGCTGTATACCCACCCAATTCCTCAAATACTTTGGATGGGGAGTTAATCTGCAGATCATTCCGCGCCTGGTTTACTGCAGACGTACACATATAAGATACCGCATTTACTACAGCCGCCCTCCCTGCGTAGATTCCATTTGCAAGACCGTAAGCCATATTTAATCCATCGTTATATAAGGACGGCGTTCTGGATGCCATAATTCGGACAGATTCTATCATGCTTCTTGTCTGATTTATTGGTGCCATTTTGCCTGCGGATATTCCGCGTGCAAGCCCCTGTGGGACTCTTTGCCCGTATTGATTGAATTTATCCTGCTTTAAAGTATTATTTACAGACGTGATAGTTTTTGTTGCCATACTCTTTGCCGCTTCCGTGGCAAGCTTTACATTTCGTGCGATTCCATTTCTTAATCCCTCAACAGTGTTTTTTCCCAGTCTTTCTGTTCGCTTAGATGGACTATGTACTTCCGCTGTCGTTTCCGCGGATTTCATAAACTCTTCAAGCAGTTCTTTTCCGCTTTCTTCTGCTTCTTTCTGTTTTTCAGCAATGGCATTTTTAAATCCATCCCATGTGTTCACACCAAGATCTTCCATGGCTTTTTGCATTTTTTCTTTTCCGGCAGATATACCTTCTGTGTATGTTTCTATTGCGGAGTCCACCGCCTCTGCCGTGCCGGTCTTGAAATCAAGAGATTGCCTCCACAATTCGTTTGCTTGCTGTAACTGTTCTGGAGTTGCATCAACAAAAGCCTGAACATATTCATAACCTTCCGGTCCAAGTTCGGCAAGGTGTTGCAATAATCCCTCGTCAATACCTTTTTTTGCAAGAGTCTCCATATTTTCTGCCCATGTAGTCACTCCATCAATTTGCGACTGCATATTCGCTAAAAGAGTTTCTGTGGTCAGTTCTTGCCCTTTATCAAATTCCTCAAACATATCCATTTGAGTTTGTATAGACCCAATAACCGCCTCGCTGTACGATGCATATTTTTCAATTATTCTTCCAGTAGATTCATCTATGGTATTCGCAGCTTCTTCTGTTTTTCCGGTAAGGTTCTCTTGTGATTCCGCAAGTGCATCTGTGCTTTGTGCTGCATCATCCTGTGCCGCTACCATTCCACCAAGTTTTTCAGATGTGGCGTCAATATCTTCTTTTGCCTGTTCGAGCATAACATCGTAATCTTCCACAGCTTTTGTTGCTGCTTCATGTTCTTTTTCGGCATCTTTAAGTTGTCTTTTTAAATCTATATATTGTTTTAACAGCTCTTTGTTAATTCCGATTAATACTCCAAAATTCTCTGTCTCTTCCATTTCCTTCAGAGATTTTTTCAGCTCATCGACGGCGGTCTTTGCTTTTTCAGCGGAAAGCATTTTTTCAAAGCCCTCATTTATGAGCTGGTTTTTCGCTTCTATAGCAGCAGCCTGAACAATATAGGCTTCCTGGTTTTCCATCAAAGCTGAGATTTCTTTATTTGACAGATTAATACTGCCTGCTTCTTCATCCCATGCCTCTGCCAGCTCTGGAACTGTATCGGAAAGCTCCTGCACAATTTTTTTTACCTGGAATTTCTGGTACTCTGTCTTTTCGGTTACCCCATTTAACTCAAGTAGGACATCTTTATAATCACGCAATTTTTCTGCTTCCGCATGAGCAGATCCCATAGATTCCTCTACGCCATCCAGAACCGTCCTGACCTGCCGATTGTTTTCCGCAACCTCTTCTGTAAATTCTTCTAGGGCTGTTTTTGGCGGATTTATTTTTTCTGCAACCGCATCCAAGATTTTTCCTACGCCATCAAGCGCCTTGTCGATTGCAGGCAGCGCATTATCCGCAATAGGTTCGAGGATTTCTGTTTTTGTTTTCTGCCCAAGGGATTCCAGTTTACTCTCTACACCGTCGTAGCTAATCTCTTTAATGGACTCCATCGTTCCGCCTACATCTTTGTAAGCATCATTAACATCCCCAAGAGCCGTAATAACAGCCATGGCGTTATCTTCACCAAGCGCAGACCAAACGGTACTTGCAAGGGTAAGGGCTTCCTGCTGATTGGTGCACTCCTTCAAGTCTTTTACCACGGAGTAAAATACATCCTTGGATGTGGCTTTTCCATCCTTCATAGCCCAGAAAAGGTTTTGTGTCTCCTGTGAAAAAGAATCAAGGTTTTCCTCGATTCTTCCATCAGATAAGGAAATAGCAAATTCTTTTACAAAGTCATTTACTTTATCCAGATTGTACGCCCCGGCATCCAGTCCGTTCTGAAGGATCGTGAACATTTCCTCTGCGGAAAATCCTGCCTGCGCCCACAACTGACCATACTCCGCAATGTTGTCCCCTAGCTCTCCGGACTTATCCAAACCGTTCTGCGCGCCTTTCGCCATCAGGTCAAATGCCTGCTTGGATGTGATTCCCATATTTTTCGTAAGGGAATTGACGCCTCGGATGGTTTCAGACAGATCCATATCAAAGACATCTTCCAGAGCCATTGCATTTTCTGTCATATCTTTTAATTCGGCGGAATCCAACTCTCCTGTGTACTGCTTTACTTTTTGCATAGCAGACGCTACGCTTTCCAAACTGTCTCCGTAATTTCCGGCATAAATATCTTTCAGTACCTCTTCATACTTCTTCATCTCCTGCGTAGATACACCGGTTGCCGCCTGTAGCCTGGCGGAAACACCCTGCAAATCTACTGCAAACTTAACCCCTTCTTTTGCCGCTTTGGTAAATGCCGCGCCTAAAGCCGTCGCTCCTGCAGCGGCAATCGTCATGGGGTCTTTTGCTTTTTTCAGTGCAAGACCGATCAGGTCAACTCCTTCTCCACCGTCTGCTGCCGCTTTTTTTACATCTTCCAGACTTACTGCTGCATCTCCGGAATTTTCCGCAACCTCTTTCATAGCTCTTGCATTGTCGTTCAAATCATTGCTGGCTTTGGCTGTTTCTGTCTTTGCTTTGGTTAAATCTGTTTCCCATTTCTGGATACGGTCAGATGCTTTCTGGTAATTTTCTTCAGATTTTTTCAGAGCGCTGGTCAACTGCTCAACCTGTTCTCTCTGCTGTTTCAGTTGGTCTTCGGAAGATTCCCCAGCATCCTCCATGTCTTTCAATTCCTTTGTTGCTTTTTCCAGGGATTCTTTCAGGGTATCGATTTTCCCGCCCATCTTACCGTAGGATTCTCTGGCATGGTCGAGACCTTTTTTCACTTCTTCTTGCTTCTGTTTCTGTGCATCCAGCACCTTAGACAGGACTTCGTGTTTCCGTCCAAGGCTGTCCAGACTGTCTTCCTGTCCTTCGGATTCTGCTTTTACCAGTTCCATTTCTGCCTTGAACTGATTCAGAGCCCTGTTGCAGTTCGTGACCGCCTGCTTATATTCTCTCTCGCCGTCCAGGGCGATGATAGCGCCTATTTTCTTTCGAGCCATGTGCCCTCCTTTAAAAAAGCCCCACGCAAGGCGCAGGGCTACAGATCTGCGAGAGATTCTACTTTTCTCTTTTCAAAAGTAGCTCGCTTCATTTTTATGTTATGGTAAAATTTAAACTGTCGGAAGAGTTCAAACCACTTACCATAATACATGTGGCTTATTTCTCTTTCCCGGTATCCTATCTGCGTCCCCACGAAAACGATCCATGCAAAGTCAATTTTTACTGGTTCGTCTCCACATTCTCCGTCTTCGTGGTCTTCTGGTTTTTTGATACAAAACTCCTGCCGAACTCTCTTTTTAAAGTCTGAGCTGCTGCAAAAATAGATCCATCCATCTTTCTTGCAAGGGATTCCCTCTTGTATTTTACAGGCTTTCTTCCCTCTTCTTCCGCTGTGATTTCTTCCCCTTCCTGAATCATCCAGTAGAGGGCATCACAAAGAGCAGTCATTTTCGGAAACTTTACCTTAATTTCTTCGTTTTCTTTTGTGTCATCGAAAATACTCAGTGCATCCTCAAAATTCTCCAACGTCTCATACTTATCCTGGATTTTCTCCAGGACAAGAATGGAACACTTGATAGGATATTCCTTTCCGGATAAGGTTATGGTATTCAACTCTTTTTCAAACATTTCTTACGACCTCCGATCAGGCTTGTCCAAAATATGTTGTATTGATCGTGGTTATGGCTTCCTGCTCTGTCGCATGGGATTTTGTCTTTTTCCATACACCCTCTGCGTTAGCAATGGCACGTCCTGTTAAGGTCGGCGTCTTATACTCAATGTTTTCGCCCTTGGTCGCATATTCTCCGGCAGGCTCAGAAAACTTAACTTTTGGGAGGAAGTTAGCTACAAACTTTCTCACCCCGTCCACTTTTTCCACTGAAATCCATGCAAGACCTACATATCCCGCCTCGTCATCCACATCGTATACAATTTCTTCTGTAGCAGATGTTCTGCCAAACATTGCTTTGTGCATTGTGACCGGGAGGTCTGTTGTATTCAAGGATACGTCTGCGTATCTGAATTCCTTGTCATACTCTACCTGCGCATCGTCTCCATACAGGCTTCCTTCTGCATAAGACGGCGTTACCGTGATTCCAATAGCCTTTCCGCAGGCTTCCGGTTTTTCATAAGTTGTTTCATTTGTCATTTTTCCTACAATTGGTTTTCTTAATCCTACAAATGCCATATCTTTTCTCCTTTACTCTTCTTCAATGTCACATTCAAATATAATGTGTCTGATTCTTTCCTCATCCTCTGTCAGAACTGTGATTTCCGGGAATGTAAATCCGGCTTCAAACAAAGCTGATCTGATTTGTTTTTTTAACTGGGTAAATGGTTCGCCCTGCGGCAGAAATAAATGGATCTGCACGCTGTTGATGATCGCCTCCGGGGTATCATCCGCAAATCCTTCCCCGTAATCCCCTGCATAGTTATAAGTGATCCACTTACGTTCTTCCCCTTTGTATACATCGGGAACACAAGGAATGCCAAAAGGTTTTATTGTCTCTATGATCTTCTCAAAGGTTGTCAACAGCGCCCACCTCCCTGTCAAATACCTCCTGCATTTTTTTTAGCACTTTCGGTTCAGCGTTATTTACACTCTTTTTCATAAAAGGACGTGCAGGCTGCCTACAATTCCCAAACTCCAAATAAAACATTTTGTCCTGATTCCTAACTGCTCCACTTCCATATGAACTTCTATGTCCTACATATTTCCCACCTTTGGTATATGAAGCGTGAGACCTCTTTGCATACTTTCCTTTTTTATCATCTTTCCCTCTTGCTGTAGAAGCTGTAAAAATACCCAAAGCATTTTTTCTTGGTTTATTGTGATGAATACTCTTTGCCAACGTCCCAGTCCCATATTTTGTAGTCTGTTTTCTTATTTCCGCTCGCAATTCTTCATCCATAATTTTTGCACCTTCATCCACTGCCTTAAAGGCTATATCATCTACATCTCTCCCTAGCTTTTCAAGTTCTTTAATAAACTCGTCCACTCCTTCAAATTGAAAGCTTGCCATGCTGTCTCCTTTCCCCGGTGAGCTGTATCATTCTCGATTTCTCCGGCTTGTAAGAACGTTTCACATCATAAACCTCTCCGGTCGCTTCATCCACAAAAAATGATGCTCCGTTATAAGCGCAGGCCGCAATCTCTACAATCACCGTAGCTTCATAGCCACACTGATTTGCCAGTATCTCGTCCTGCCTGGAAGTATCCTTAAAGCTTGCCCGGATCCTGCCTGAATACTTCCAGGTTTCTTTTACAAACCCTTCGGAATCCTGCTCAGTAATCTTCCTGATTGGAAGATAAATGCTTCTGTTCTGCATTATTCTGCCTCCATGGTCAGGCGGAATACCTTCCTCCTGTATAACTCCAAGTATTTTTCGGTGTCAGTTCTGTCGTCTCCCAGGTATGCCTTTACATAAAGAGTGGCGGCAGTGAGCACCTGAGGATTTTGCTTTGCTGCGCTTATTAACCTCTCAGGTACTCCAGAAGCCTTCATATCTTCCAGACAATCGTTCAGATACAAATTAATGTCTTCATCATAAACCTCAATTTCTTCCGGTATTCCACAGCGTTCTTTGATTATCCGTAGCATTTTGCCGCCTCCTTACGTTTACCCGCCGATTACGGTATCGTCTGTAATAGTCAGTTCACCGTTCACAAAAGCTTCTTCGTCCTTTAAAGTACAGTCTTCGCGCTCAATCGCCCGGAACAGTGTCAAATCTTCCTCAAACGCATTCAGTTCCCCTGCCATCGCCACATTGGATGTCACGATTGTGAGCAGCTTTCTGTCGAAGAATTTCACTGCCTCTTTCAGATCTCCAATGATCATAGGAATCTTACGTTTTCCCGCTTCACTGACATCAGACGGCATATCGACATTTGGAATTACAGATACAGGAATCCTAGTTGCGCCGGCGCAAAGCACCATCTGCATCGGATCAGCTGGCGTAGGCTGAAGAAGATATTCTCCTTTTTCATTTTTCAGGGTATCTAAATACTGAAGACCATCGTCATTTGTCACAATCCTGGACGTAGGTTTAAATGCCTGTCCCAGTGTTACGTTCAGAGCCTTTTTGATATCATCCAGACTGGTAATCGCTGTTTTTGCTTTTTCATTGATCACAGCAAGAATAATTTTGTTTCTTGTAACACGGGATTCATTTCCGATCCAGCTTGTCAGCACCTCTGTAATGTTGGCGTCAGAATCCTGAAGAAGCTCGTTTGTTACCGGGAAATAGCCGGCATATTTTTCAATCTCGTAGTCAATACGCTCAAACTGCGGCGTTGTTTTGGCTCCAATCTTTCCACCTTCCCCTACCTTTGTGAAGCCTGTCTGTTGGGAACGTTTCTTAAAGGTTCTGGAACCTTTATTGGTACTTACACTTTCCACATCTACCAGATTGATCAGAGATGTGGTTGCTTCCCTGTAGGTATTGATGCGGGTCTGAATGTCTTCCGGCACTGTATAACCGCCTTCTGCCGGAGTTCCTTCTTTCATGGTGTTTCGGAATCCGCTTCTGGCAGCATCTGCAAATTCCTTTATGGAATCCTTTTTCTGTACCGGTTCTGCAATTCCGGCATTTACCTGCTGCGTCATATTCTGAACGCTTTCGTCCTCCAGGTCTTTCAGAATGTCAAATTCGTCCTGAAGTGTTTTCAGTTCCTCTTTCGCATTTTTTGCCTCTTCTATTTTCCCCTGATCTACCAGGTTCTTGATCTCTGCTTTCTTGCTGTTGATCTTGTCCAAAAGTTCCAGTAATTTTTTGTTCATTTTTTTCTTCTCCTTTATGTTTTTATTGATTTCAAAAACAATGTGTTCCCCGGTGTCTCCGTGTAGTTTAGGCTCTTCGGAGCATAAAAAGAAGACGCCTAACCCCGCGCCTCAAAGGGAGATCCAGAATCACCGCCTTTCCGTATTGAAAAAGGAGAGCCGAAGCCCTCCCTTAAAATTATGCTGCTTTTGTTTTATACCATTTCCTTCTGATTCGTAAAACCTGATTTACAAAATTAAAAAATGTCAATTTCTTTTCTAAAGCAAAATCTTTAAGTTCTTTTCTTTTTAAGTCATCCATTTGCAAATAGATTATTAGCATCTCCTTATATTTCTGGTAATTCGGATTGCTTTTATTTAAGATCAGCCAGTCTCGTTCATACCAGTAAAGTACCGTTATCTGATTCAGTGGCATTTGCTGTTTCAAACTCTGAGGAATATCCTCACCTTCACATGCTCCTACTCTCAGTTCTCTATCAATAATCTCTATTCCTTGAAAATTCATCATGCCACCTCCTGGTACACAACTTTGCACCTATTGACATTGCCATTCGATAGCTGATATTCAATTACTGTAGGGTAACCATTTTTTTCAGCCATTCTTTGGCTTTCTGCAAAACGGAATCCTTGTATTGTATGGTTATGCCGTCATGTCCGTTTCTGCTGTAAGCAGTTTTAACAATTTCCTCAGTGAACAAATCCAATTTCTGAATAATAGCACTCATTGCCTTATCGTGTGGTCTTCCGCTTTCTGATAATATACCAAGTTTTTTGCCATGGTAGTGCAATCCCAAAGAACTGGTACATCAGAAAGCACAGGTACCTTTACCGGATAACCGTTGTCAGAGTAAATACGGACAATTTCGGCAGCTATGTACTTGGAGTCTACTCCAGCATCGTGCAGCGCACCTTTAATGTTCTTTACCATCTGATTGACAGAGGGAAGTTTTTCTTTTTGGCTTGCTTTCTTCTTGGGCATCTCATAAGAACCTGTCTTGCGGATGGAAGGAAGAATTTCGGATGTTACCCAGTGCTTGAAACGTTTGGCTGATTCCAACCGACTTTCAAATACTAAAGCGTAAAGACCTGATTCATTTATTACCGTCATGTTTCGTTTCCCACCAAGGGTGTCGATTTTCTCTACTCCCTTGTCATCGTCAAAAACATGGGTTGCAATAGCATCTCTTGAATTCGTAAAACCCATCGCTTCTTCCACATCTTTTCCAACAAACTACGGTTCTCCGTCAATAGTTACTGCTCTAATTTCTCCAAATTCCTCATTATTAAAGATCTGTAAATCACTCATATTTTTTACTCTTCCTTTCTGAGCTTGGGGACAAATTGTCGCTGACTACTTCTATATAGCGTTGTTCTAGTTTCTCGTACCAAAATAAATATGATATATTTTAAAATTTTTAGCATTAAAATAAGACACAGCATTTCGCTATGTCTTTCGTTGTTTTAAGTAAATCAGGAACATGCCCTGACAGGGCTTCTCCCCATAATAAAAGGATTCAGACACCATACATATCCAAATCCTCAAGAATCTCGTTCTTCATTTTTTCTTTTTCATTCGCCTGTTGCTTTTCGCTGATGGCTTTTTGCCTCAACTCATCCGTCAGCCACATACCACTGTAACTGTTCGTGTACTGCGGGGTCTGCTGATCTGTCATGATCTCATCCACAAATCCATATTCCAGACATTGGTTTGCAGTCAGCCAGGTCTCCCGGTCCATCAGCCGGAGAATTTCTTCCTGTGAACGTCCTGACTTCTCTGTATAGGCTGCTGCCATTGCGGCATTCATCTGTTTCAGGATTTCTGCGTTTTTCTGCATGTCATGATAATCCCCAGACGCCCCACACATGGAAACATTATGGATCATAACCATGGCAACCGGACTGATCAGGCATCTTCCGGCCATGGCAACCACTCCGGCAGCACTTCCAGCCAGGCTCTGAATTTTGATCGTCACTTTGTCATTTCCGCGCAGGGCACTGTAAATCTCCTGCCCTGCCATTACTGAGCCGCCACCGGAGTTTATCAGAACTTCAATCTCTTCTCCGTCTGCTGCCGCATCCAGAATGTCCTTCACATCTTTTGGGCAGGTAGCGTCCATTTCAAACCAGTCATAAATCCATTTGTCATCATTACTGATAATATCACCGCGTATATTAATTACTGCCATTACCCTCACCTCCCTTCGCATACTGCTGTCCCACCTGGGTAAGAGGAATATAATTTCCGTTTACAATCAACCTGTTTCCACCCTCTTCTGAAGGCTGGTCAAGATATTCCCTTGCTTCATTCGGAGTATAAATTCCATTATTTACTGCTTTGGCCAGATTTTCCATCTGCGTTTTGCTGTCTGCCCTAAGGATGGCTTTTTCGTTGAATTTATAAAAATACTGATTGGCAATTTCTTCCGGCATCAGGATTTTCCCATTGATTTCTTCTTCATACATTTTCAGACGGTATGACATGGTATCAACCAAAAAAGCCAGCTGCTGCGTCTCGCTGTTTGCGTAGCTGGATTTTTCATAATTATTGATCTGATTGGGCTTGATCCCGAACGCTCCGGCAATCTGTAAAGCGCCGTATTTCCTCAGTTCAAAAAACTGTGCGTCAGCAAGGCTTACATTTAACGGGGTAAGGGTCAGCCCCATAGGAACCGGAACAACCTTTCCGGCATTCTCTGGACCAGAAAGCCGGTCCGCAAATTTTCTCTGTAGTTTCTTTACCCTGTCATCGTCCAGATCTCCGGTATACTGCATGGCCATACTTGCAGTAAGACCGTGTTCGTAAAGCTGGTTCATATATCCCTGACTTTCATTTGCTCCATCAACAGTTGCTTTCAGGATGTTGCGAACCGGCTCTCCCATGAACCCGTCCAGACTGTACCACGTTTTAAAATGCAGCACCTCACTGTTTTTAAACAAATACTGTTCCCCGGTTCTGGGATCATTGTATTTATAATACAGATTTCCTTTTCCGCCCCAGATTCCCAGATCATCCATGATCGGGGTAACATACTGGCTCTGCATAGGCCACATATCCATGATCTTATATTCCCCGCCGTATTTGGATGGAAGAAATCTTCCCCTGAGCCATATATAACCATTTCCATAGTGCTGACAATTTTGCTCTACGGTTGTCCACATGGTTGTCGGGGTCATGAATGGATTTGGCCGTACCGTCATCAGTATTCCGGCTGTAGTCGGATCTGCCCGTATCCGCCCCCGTTCAGTCTGCTGATAATATTTCAGCGGCATTTTTCCAATTGTTTCTGACAGCATTTTCAGGCATGTGTAATAAGTCACCTCTGAAATTGCCTTTTTATTGTTGGTATGGATTCCCAACCATTCAAGGAGCTGCTCATCGTTTAAGTCAGCAGTGGGACGGATCAGCTCCGTCATGGCGTTCTTGATTCTTTTTACAATATTCATTACCAGTCACTCTCCAAAAAATCGTCTATTCCTTTCATTACGGAAGGATAAAATTCATGGTACATAGCCAGTTTATACGCACACAAAACCGCATCCACCGGGTCAATCCTCTTGGTCGTGGCATCCTTATCAATCTTAATCAGACCATTGTTCCTGCGGATCACAGCATTACTCATAGCATAATTCAGCACTGGATTATAAAGATACAAGATGTTCCCGGAATATACCTGCTCCCGGAAACCCTGAGTAGATTCGTTTAGTGATTTATGGCTTTGGAACACTTCTTCCACATCGTATCCCTCATCCGACAGATCCATCATCAGCTTGCTGGCGTTGGCCGGATCAAAGCAAAGAGTTTTGATGTTCCATTCTTTTTTTCTGCATGTATCCAGAACATAATTCATGACAGCAGCCTGATCTACAATCGGCGTATCAGTCACCGTCAAAAATCCCTGTCTCTCCCAGGCGTCGTAATCTACCTTGTCCTTTGCTTTTCGCTCTGCCAACTTCTCCCGGTTTGGAATGAAAGAATGGGAATATATGATATATTTCATGATCTTTTTTCCTGATTCATCCACTTCCTCACTTAAAAAAGGAATTACAAAAGCGACAGAAGTCAGGTCAATCTTAGCCGACATGTCGAATCCCACATAAACATCAAATCCTCTGGTATCTATTGGTATTTCCTTCACCTGACAGGTTTTCCATTTTGCCATGTCCATGTAGCCGTTTTCCTTAGCCTGCACCCAGATATTCAGCATTTTGGTAAGAAAGGCTGTCATTTTCTCTGGAATACTTTTTGCAATATTCCAGGCGTTCCTGATTTTCTTTCTTCCGTTTTCATAACTCATTCTGATTGGATTCGCTTTTTCCCAAAGTTTTTCATCTTCCAGATTCTTTATGTCTTCTTTGTAGTCTTCTAGGTCCACCTCACAAATATCAATCAGGTACTCCTCGTTCCAGATGTCTACATCTGGATTCAAAATTCCCGAACAGTATGTGTACTCTTGGGTGTAACAAGGATATGTCAAGTCCATTCCTGCAGTAGTAATAATCATCAGGAGCGGTTCTTTTGTATTTGAACCTAACCCCAAATCATAAAATTCTGTTGTCTTGTGCTGGTGGTATTCGTCCAGAATTAATCCTGCCGGGTTTGTTCCATCTCCATTTTGGCCATCTTCCTTTGACAGCGCTTTTATAAAGCTTCCTGTCTTCCTGTGCAGGATCGCGTCTCTTGTGAGCTTAAATTTTGGCTTCAACGGAGAATTATTCAGCATCAGCTTCGCTTCGTTCAAAATAATCTTTGACTGATCCCGTTTTGTTCCGGCCGTGTAATATTCATAGTTTTCCTGGTTTTTTGTGGCGCAGACGGAGATCTCGTAAAGTGCTACCCCGGCCTCCATCTGAGATTTTGCATTTTTTCTTCCAACTTCTATGAAGGACTGCTTGAATCTCTTGTATCCGGTTTTTAGTTCTCTCCATCCGTATAGCTGGCACAAATTAAATTTTTGCCACAGTGTCAGTGTAATTGGCTGACCGGCAAGATCTCCTTTTGAATGCCTGAGAAGAGTGAACCAATCTACAATAGCTTCTGCTTCTTCCTCATCCCAGTAGTATGGCCATGGATCCTTCAGTGTATTTCTGGCTGTTTCTTTTTTGCAGTCTTCTATAAGCCTCAGACATGCCCATTTATGTTTTTTCCCAGATGAATTCCTATCATTTACACAATCTTCTGCATAAAGTAGCAGCTCTTCTCTGATACTCATATATTTCCGAACTTCCTCGTAATATCTTCCTGGGTCTTGTCTGTTTTTATAGCGGCCGCTTTTAATCTGGCATCAATGGTCAAGCCACACAAGGATGCGAATTTTCTCATTTCTTCCGCATATGTTCTTTGTATATCAACCATGGGATTTTTTACCACGATAACTCCCGTCCTGGTTTCTCTGTCTATATAGAACGTCTGGTTTTTCAGGATTTCTGTTGCTTTTATATAATTCGCAAATGCATTGCAATAGCCGCCCAAATTGTTTCGGTCCAGATTTCCGATAAGATTGATTTTTTTCAGTTCTTTTACTATTCGTTTCCACTCTTTCACTGCCACTTCATCAATCAACCAGTCCGGCGGGCGGCTTAACTGGTTCGATCCTGTCGTTGCTTTTTTCTCTTCGTTTTTACGCTGTTCCATGCTGATTATCGTAAGATTTCCCTTTTGCATCTCCAGCGGTTTGCGTGGTCTTCCCATGGGTTTCCCTCCTTCCTGCCAACTTTTTATTCGTATTTAGAAAATTGTGTAAGGAAAAGGGGCAGTGCGGTCTGAATCGGTTTTTCAAAACTTTTCAGATCCCCCCTGCTCCTACCAGTTTTCTGTATTCTATCAACATCTGCTGTAATTCTTTCTGGATTTTCTCTTTATCTTTTCGATATAACATTTCAATAAAGCTGTGTGTATCATGATGCAAGCTCATCAGGTTCTCCATGTTATTTCTTTTATTCCAGTCTTCTTTTAGCGGAATGATATGATGTACTGTATCAGCTCCAAGTATCCTGCCCTCTGTCATAAAGATATAGACATCATAGCTCTGGTCTGCTTCCAATGCCGCAGTTCTCGATCTGCTCCATTCGCTGCTGTCATAATACTGTTTACTTTTTTTATTCCTACTATACCTGTCATATTCTTTGTGTCTGTCCTTACTGCATGGACACCTGCTGCCGGATGGAATCCTCTTTCCGCAGTGGCCACACCTTTTGTATATCGGCATATTGCATTGCTCCTTTATGATAAATACAGTCCTGCCAGCCCCATATACGACCGCCGATTGCGACCGCTAGAAAGGATGTATGCGGCTAATGAGTAAAACCAAATACTTCTGGGGCTGTGCACGCTGTACGATAATAAGCATAAGCAAAGACACCTGACTGCTGCCAGATGCCTTACGATTCAGCAACCAAGCTGTAACACCTGGCTGCCACGATGGAGGAATTAATGCCTTTAACCATTAAATCCATTTACACTATAACATAAGACATGTGGGAAATAATAGGAAATGTTTACATTGCAAAATTTATCAATGCCTTACCATGAATCTGGGTTACTCTTCTGCGAGTGAGATTCATTTCCACAGCTACTTCTTCCCACTTTAAGCCGCTTATGTACCTTAACCTCAACACTTCCTGTTCATCCTCTTCCTCCAGGTTCCGGATGCTCTGCTCTATCTTCTTGCGTATCTTGACCTTTTCCAGACGTTCTTTTTTCAGATCTTCGATCATTTCATCTAAGGTCGCTGCATATCCAGATAAATCCTCCTGACTGCTGCCGTGCGGCATCCCATCCTGGACAATGGACGGAAACATTTTATCCAGGCGGAGACACTGGATCTCATCAAGAATACGCTGCTCTCTTCTCAGCGCTTTCCTATACGATTTCAGATATTCTTTTTTCTTCTCATTTTCTGTCAGTTCTTTTTCGTCCATTGTCTCCTCTCACTTTTTTATTCCTC
>JAETOL010000045.1 GCA_021771755.1 Lachnospiraceae bacterium
CTACCTAAAGCACAACATTAAAGAAAGGAAAAGCTGATGCATTGGTTGTTTCTGTCCGTCTAAGATTGGTCATTTTCTCCCGACAATAAATGGCTAATTTCTCCCGACGCTAACACCTTTCCTGCTTTATAAGGTTTTAAAAGCATTTTTGTGGATATTTCATATGCTTTGTATCCATAATATTATATTATTTGTGCTTATTCCATAAAGATATGGATTATTTTAGAAATTATGGATTAAAAAAGACTATTTTAGTCTGAAAACATGTTGACAAACCTGTTTTTAGCTTCTATAATGAACGTTGTTCACAAAAGTAAAGAGAGGATAAAAAACAAATGAAAAAATTATGGAATACAGCATTCGGATATTTTCTGGCTGCGATGGCTGCAGGAGTTTTTTACAGAGAATTTACCAAATTTAATGGTTTTACAGGGAGAACAACACTTGCATTTGCACATGTGCATCTGATGGTTCTTGGTACCGTGGTATTTCTGATCCTGGGTCTTGCGGCTAAGGTGACTAATCTTACGGAACAAAAGGGATTCCACATATTTTGTATCGTCTATAATATCGCGCTGTTTTTTATGGTGACAATGATGATTGTCCGCGGTATTTATCAGACTCTGGGAACGGAATTATCCCGTGGAATGGATGCATCCATATCTGGAATTGCGGGATTATCTCATATTGCAATTGCGGGAGCCTTGATTTACTTATTTATGATTTTCCGAAAAACAGAGTGAATTTTAATAAGTGAAATAGTATGACAAGGCATGATCTTATAATGATATTTTCACTCGAAAAGCACGCATAATATTGCGTGCTTTTTTTCTATGTGCTATCATAATAGAAAAGCAAAAGCGCAGGCAGCGTCAATGTACATCGACATTCATAAATTGTGATACAGCAGACAGATTGGGGGTATTTTATGGCAGTAACAATACAACAGATTGCAGATCGTGCAGGCGTTTCCAGGGGAACGGTAGATCGTGCACTGAATAACAGAGGCCGGATCAATAAAGAGGTAGCAGAAAGAATACAGGAAATTGCCCGGGATATGGGATATGTGCCTCGAGCACGGAAAAAATCAGAAAAAATAAAAAAGCATAAAATAGGAATCGTAACACAGCTTGCAAAAGCTTCTTTTATGATTGAAATAAACAGAGGAATCCTGCAGGCAAAAAGAGAACTGGAAAACTGGGGAGTAGAACTCTTGATACGGGAAAGCATTTCCGTCAACGAAGAAGAACAGCTGGCAGCGATTGATGAACTGGTGGAGGAAGGGATGGAAGGGCTTGCAATCATGCCGGTAGACTGCAATCCTATACGTGACAAGCTGAACTGGCTGACAGAAGAGAAAGGGATTCCTGTCGTTACATTTAACTCGGATATTGTAGGAACACGACGGGTATGTTTTGTAGGAATGGATAACCGAAAAAGCGGCAGGACTGCGGCAGGACTGCTGAGTATGCTTACAGGCAGAAAAGGTAAGATTCTGATCATAACAGGTTTTTTTGGAAATCAGGTAAACAATATCCGCGTAGAAGGTTTCGTAGAAGAGATCAAAAAAAGTTATCCGGAGATTTCCATAGCCGGTGTTCATGGAAGTTTTGATGAAACAGAAGAAGTAAAAAAGATTATTGAAACAGCAATGATGAATATCTCCGGTATCAATGGAATTCTTGTAGTATCAGGAGGGCAGGCAGGAGTGGGGATGGCATTTGAAACTCTGAAGCTGGAAAAAAGACCTTATGTAGTGATATATGATCAGACCCCTAAAAATGAAAAAGCACTCAAAGATGACACTGTGGATTTTTTGATTGATCAGAATGGATACGTACAGGGATACCGGCCGCCGTTTATTCTGGCGGACATACTCAGCAAAGAACAGATGCCGGAGATGGAATATCTTTTTACAGATATCAATATTAAGACAAAATATAATATTTAGCGGGGACAGGAGCTTTTGCAGAGCAGACATTTATTGAATACAAAAAAGTACATGAAAAGATACGGGATTTTATTGGCTGTGGCTGCAGGCTGCGGCATATGGTTATGGTGGGGAGGAGAAAAAAAGGATGTTATATCCAGATCGGATCCCTACAGGATCGGTGTAGTGACAAAATCCCGCACAAGTGAATATTGGATGATGATACAGTCCGGAATGGAAACGGCAGCCAGACAAGCAGGCGCAGAACTGATCCTTTTTTCTCCGGAATCAGAAGCAGATCAGGAGGCACAGGAAAAACTTGCAGGAAGTCTGATCAAGAAAAATGTAGACGTACTGGCAGTGGCCCCTATTGATTCCGGAACATATCCGGAATACAGGAAAACAGCGGAAAAAAAGGGAATTCCCATTGTTTCTTACGATACTCCCTTTGAGGATCCAGATGTTCCCTATGTGGGGATCGACAATCAAAAAGCCGGTTACAGGCTTGCAGAATATCTGTGCGAGGCACTGGAACACCAGGGGGATATTGGTGTGATCGCAGGAGACCTGAGGCAGCTGAACCACAGGCAGAGAGTAGAAGGAATCTGTGATTATATAGAAAAAGAGCCGAATATGCAGGTGGTTTTTGTAGAGGAAGGATATGGGAACCGTAAATTATCTGAGACAGAGATCCATAAGCTGCAGGACCAATATCCTGAGATAAGAGGTATTATAGCCAACAGTGCAGTGGCTGCGTTAGGACTGGTTGACGAGGTGAAAACCCATAACATTCTCGTTGTGTCTCATGATGCACAGTCGGATTCTATTGAAGCGCTCAGAGACGGGAGCATAAGTGCGCTGATTGCACAGTATGGATATGAGATCGGATATGAGACGATTTCTTATATAGATGCCATGTATAAAGGGAAAAATGTTCCAAAAAAGAAAATACTGGAGGCGGAGCTTCTTACCGGAGAAAGCCTGGAGAAATATGATGAAAAGTATTCGCAGTAAAATATTAACAGCCATGATATGGATCACACTTCTGGCATCCGCTGCCGTAACGGTTATTTTTTACCGGCAGTCTGCAGGGGTGATTGAAGAAAATTACCTGAAAACACTGCAGCAGAGAAACGCACAGATGATCGATGTCATGGATCAGACCATGAAAAATATACATGATATAACCATATATGCCTCCTGTGACCAGGAACTTAAAAATGGCATACAGCAATATGAAAACAGACAAAACAGCGAATATCTGGATCTGCTGGCAGAACGACTGAAGGAATTTTGTGGAAGAGAAGCGGGCATTTCCTCCATGTACCTTCTGATGAAAAATGAAAAGGTGCTGGTCACTTCAGAGGAGTATCCGGTATATAAAAAAGAATTACAAAATTCAGATATAAGAAACATCGAAACCTTTTTTGAAGAGGAAAAATCTCCCGGGATTCTGCAGGATCTGGTATCAGATAAGGAACTGCAGCTATCCTTTGTTGAAGAGATACGTTCAGAAAAAGAGGAAGTTCTGGGATATATTTTGTCCAATGTAGGCGAAAGAGAACTGTACTACCAATATATAGATGAAATTTATGAGGATACTATGCAGGAGGTGGTTCTGCTGGACGATGAGGGTCGTGTTCTTACCTCATCAGAAAAATATGAGACAGGAGCAGTCTATTGGAATCTGGAATGTTACCAGAAACGCATAGGCGGGGCAGAAAATTTTGGGACAGATGGAAGCAACCTGTACAGTTACTGCAAAGCACCTTTTTCCGGATTTGGTCTTTTTGTTGTAACAGAAAGAAATGCTGTTCTGCATACTTTGCAGGAAACAGGAAAATATTTTGTATGTGTGCTTCTGATTGTTATGGCAGCGGCAGTTTTTGCAGCATTATATCTGTCCGGCCTGATCTACAGACCTTTGAAAAAACTGACCGGGGCAATGTCAAAAGTGTCAGAAGGAAATCTGGATTTCAGAGCAGAAGTCGGATCTAATGATGAAATCGGACTTTTGGCAGAGGATTTTAATGAAATGCTGGACAGGATCGAGGATCTTATTCAGCGTCTGATTATAGAGGAAGACAGAAAAAAAGATGTAGAACTTGAGGCGCTTCAGTATCAGATTACTCCTCATTTTATGTATAATACTCTGAATTCCATTAAATACGCAGCGCTTATCAAGGGAGAAACAGAGACTGGGAAACTGATCGGTGACTTCGTAGAGCTTCTTCAGGCTGCAATCAGCAAAAAAGGAACGTTTATTACTGTGGCAGAGGAGATACATATTCTTGAAAAATATATCCACCTGCAGGAGTTCCGTTATGGGGGACAGTTTCATGTGAGGTATGAGATCAGTATGGAAACAGAAGGATACCAGGTTCCCAGACTGCTTCTTCAGCCACTGGTGGAAAATTCTCTGCTTCATGGAATGGATCTGAAGGAAAAAGAAGGATGTCTTAAGATCAAAACAGAACTGGTGGAGGGCAGACTGTATCTGAAGGTGACGGATAATGGGCGAGGAATGACAGAGGAACAGATCCGTAAGCTTTTGTCAGAAAAAAGCAGAAAAACTACTGGTTTTACGGCTATTGGAATTCCGAATATCCAGGAAAGGCTGCATTTGTATTATGGAGAGGATGCCGGGATTTATTATGAAAGCTCGGAACAGGAAACGACAGCTGTGATTTTTCTGCCGGCACAAAAGGGGGATAAAAACAATGAGACAGATCAAAACAATCATTGCAGATGATGATTACCTTGTAAGGAGTTATCTTAAGATCCTCCCTGCATGGAAAGAAAATGATTTTGAAATTGTAGGAGAAGCCCGTGATGGAGAGGAAGCATATCGCATTCTTATGGAAACAGATGCAGACTTGCTGATCACAGATGTTTCCATGCCCTTCGTAAATGGGATAGAACTTATCAAAAAAATACGCAGGGAAAATAAACGGGTTTATATTATCGTATTAAGCTGCCACGACGATTTCGAATATGTGAAGGATGCCATGAAAGAAGGGGCAAACGAATATGTTCTGAAAAATACATTGGATCAGGACAGTTTGAGCCAGCTTTTGGTGAATACCAGAAACAGTATGGAAGAACAGGAGAAAAAAGATGTTTTTTCGAATAATGCCAGCGATAACATGAATCGGAAAGGTCTGTTTTTTAACCGTGTGCTTTCTGGCGCGGTAAAAGGAGAAGAAAGAGAGGTGGCAGCAAGAGCTGCGGGAATCACGGCTTCGTTTCATAATTGTGCGGTAGTCTGCATGTGTCTGGAAATCCCGGAAGCAGAGGAGGAGAGATGGACCCATTTTGAGACGGAACAGCAGTGTCAGATTTTTTATCAGAGGCTAAGCCATGAACTGGAAGAACATTTTCAGAAGGAAAGCTGCAGAACAGAAGTGATCTATCTGGGAACGGGGATATTTTGCTGTTTTCTTGATCTGTCTGATATCCGGAAAAGCAGTGTCATGCAGCAGAAACTGACAGATACGGCTGTTGCCTGTTATAAGATATGCAAAAAAGAAGAGCACAGCTATCGGATCTGTGTAAGTAATGTCTGTATTGGTGCAGACGCTTTGATCCAGGCATACCAGCAAGCCAGGGAAATGATGCATGTTTCTTTTTACGACAGCAGAGAGATCCTTTATTATCAGCCGGACTGTCATGTAAATGCCAGCCTGCCGGATGGATTAGAGGAATGTCGAAAACAGATTCACAAAGCTCTTGCGGAAAAAGATCAAACTTCTTTTGCAGAAGAGGGAAGAAAAGTATGGAATTTATTCCGCGGCAGACAAACAGAAAGCCGGCTTGTGCTCCAGTGGTTTCGTGCACTGGAGCAGGAAATGGGAATCGATATCCAGAGAGATTACAGAAACGTTACCAGCCTGCATCAGCTGGAGGACTGGTATCAGAAGGATGAAGAGTATCTTTTTTATAAAAAGAAAACTCAGATACCGGAAAATGTCAATAAAACAGTAAGGATTGCAGCGAATTATATACAGGAGCATTTTAAAGAACCTATCGGACTCACAGAAGCTGCCCGGGAAGCCGGAGTAAATCCTTCGTATCTCAGCTATCTGTTTACACAGGAAATGGGGATCGGTTTTTCTAATTTCCTTCTTTCGCAGAGGCTTTCCTGTGCAGGGGAACTGCTGGAACAGACGAATCTGAAGATACGGGAGATTGGAGAACGCTCAGGGTTCCATGATTATCATTATTTTTCCAAAGCATTTAAAAAAAGATATGGTATGAGCCCGGCAGAATACCGAAGGCATCCTATGAGACATCAGTGATAAACTGGTGTCTTTTTTTTCAGAATGTTCTATCTAAAAATAAGACACAAAAAATAATCCCCTTTTTAAAAATCAAAGAATAAGACAAACAATCTTAAAATAATCCCAATTTCAGAAGAAGCAGTGGACTGATATGATACACATGAAAAGAGATACAGTACTGTAAGAAATAAATCATAAGAAAAAGAAAAGAGGTAAAGAGAATGTTTGACAAAGAAAAAGTAAAACTTGGAATTGCACCTATTGCATGGACAAATGATGATCTTCCGGATCTTGGAAAGGAAAATACTTTTGAGCAGTGTGTAAGTGAAATGGCGCTTGCCGGATTTACCGGATCAGAAGTAGGAAATAAATATCCGAAGGATCCAAAAGCATTAAAAAGGGCACTTGATCTGAGAGGGCTGGAAATCTGTAATCAGTGGTTTTCTTCTTTCCTTCTTACCAAACCTTTTGAGGAAGTAGAAAAAGAATTTCGGGTACAGCTTGAATTTCTGAAAGCAATGGGAGCAAAAATCATCGGTGCGTCAGAACAAAGCTACAGTGTGCAGGGGCAGCAGGAAACTCCTGTTTTCGGGCACAAATATGTGATGAATGATCAGGAATGGGAAAGATTTTGCGATGGAATGAACAGACTGGGAAAAATTGCTCTTGAAGAATATGGAATCCATCTTACCTTCCATCATCATATGGGTACTGTGGTTCAGAATCCGGATGAAGTAGAAAGAATGATGGAGCATACAGATCCTAGATATGTAAATTTATTGTATGATACCGGACATTTTGCATACTGCGGTGCAGATCCTCTTGAGATGGTAAAAAAATATGCAGACAGGATCCGGCATGTGCACCTGAAAGATATCCGCAGAGAAGTTGTGGAAAGGGTACGCAGAGAAAATCTCAGCTTTCTTGAAGGTGTTCGCCAGGGAGCTTTTACGATACCAGGTGATGGCTGTATCGAATTTGAACCGATCTTTCAGGTTCTGGAGGAGAACGGTTATGAGGGATATATGCTGGTAGAAGCCGAGCAGGATCCGGCAAAAGCAGATCCGCTGGAATATGCTATCAGAGCAAGAAAATATATTGCGGAAAAAACAGGATTATAAAACATAAGAATGAAAAAATATATCATAAAAAAGGAGAAGGTATTATGGTACAGGTTGGAATTATCGGAGCAGGAAGAATTGGAAGAGTTCATGTAGAAAGTATTTGCACCCAGGTTCCGGAGGCACAGGTGAAGCTTCTGGCAGATCCGTTTATGACAGAAGAGACAGCGCAGTGGGCAAAAAATATGGGAGTAAAAGCTGTGACAAAGGATTATAAAGAAATCCTGGCAGATCCGGAGATCGATGCCGTTTTAATCTGTTCATCAACAGATACCCATTCACAGATTTCTGTGGAGGCCATTGAGGCGGGAAAACATGTTTTTTGTGAAAAACCTATCGATCATGATATAGATAAGATCAAAAATGTCATGGATGCACTGGAAAAACATCCGGTAAAGTATCAGGTGGGATTTAACCGAAGATTTGACCATAATTTCGAAGCGGTACAGGAGGCAGTGGCTTCTGGAAAAATCGGAGAACCTCATGTGATCAAGATTACATCCCGTGACCCGGAACCGCCTTGTGCAGAATATGTAAAAGTATCCGGAGGCATGTTCCTGGATATGACCATCCATGATTTTGATATGGTGCGGTTCCTGGCTGGCTGTAACGCTGAGGAAATTTATGTGGAAGCTGCGGTTCTGGTAGATCCTGCAATCGGAGAAGCAGGAGATGTAGATACGGCAGTGATCACGCTGAAAATGGAAAATGGTTCTATTGCAGTGATCGATAATTCCAGAAAAGCCGTTTACGGATATGACCAGAGAGCAGAGGTGTTCGGATCTGCAGGGATGGCTGCAACAGGAAATGATACGGCTTCCGCAGCAGTGATCAGTAATGCACAGGGTGTTACAGGAGAAAAACCACTTCACTTTTTCCTGGAAAGATATATGGGCGCTTATGTAAAAGAAATGAAATGTTTTATCAATGCCATTGTAAATGACACAGAAACACCTCTTGGAGTAAAGGATGGACTGGAACCAGTAAGAATGGGGCTTGCTGCAAAGAAATCTCTGGAAGAACATCGTCCGGTAAAAATTTCTGAGATCACAGTTTAAATAAAATACGGAGAAGGTATGTTTCGTGAGGTGAATAAGATGAATCATAAAAAACTTGGATGGGGGATCAGGGTTTCCTATGCAGGGGGAGACGTTGCCTGTAATGTGATCTTTGGCATGATCGGTACGCTGATCACACTTTTTTATACAGACTATGTTGGGATAAATCCTGCAACCGTAGGTATGGTAATGCTTGTTTCCCGTTTGTTTGACGGCGTGTCGGATCTGATCATGGGGGTGGTCGTTGAAAACACAAGATCAAAATGGGGGAAATCAAGACCCTGGCTTTTATGGATGAGTGTTCCCTATGCATTGTCAGCAGTGCTTCTGTTTACCGTGCCAAGAACAACCGGCCTGGTACAGGCAATCTATCTGTTCGTAACTTATAATTTCTGTACGACTGTCTGCTATACAGCCATTAATCTTCCCTATGGAAGCCTGTCTGCCATGATGACAAGAGAATCCGGGGAAAGAGATATGCTCAGTGTCGTACGAATGGGACTTTCCCCTTTGGGGAGGATTCTGGCAGTTACCTGTACGCTTCCTTTGGTGAAGCTGTTTGGCGACGATCAGGCGGCATGGATCAAAACTATGGCCATATGGGCAGCAGTGGCGCTTCTTTTGCTGGTCAATTGTTTCCTGAAATGTAAAGAAACCGTTGTGATTGAGGCAGCAGAAAAAGCAGGAAAGGTTCCTTTGAAACAGTCTTTTCTTGCGCTTGTAAAAAATAAATATTTCTGGTCTGTTCTGGTATTGTGGATGCTTCAGAGTGTTTCCTTTGGGATATCGGGCACGATTCTTCCATATTACTGTAAATACATATTCCATAATGATACCTGGATGTACAGTGCGCTTTATCTGATGGAAACGCTGGTCCTTGTGGGATGTATTTTCCTCTGCACTCCGCTGATCCGCAGGTATGGAAAAAGAAATACTGCGCTTGCAGGGGCAGCAGTTGCTTTGATCGGGCAGATTATTTTTGTTATGAATCCATACAGTTTTTCCTGGATGGTAATGAGCTGTATCATAAGAGCGATTGGTCTGGCACCCTTAAATGCAGGGGTGTTCGGTATGATCGGAGACGTAGTAGAATACGGTCAATGGAAAACGCATCTTCGTCAGGAGAGCATGATCTTTGCCGGAGGGTCCATCGGAACAAAGGTGGGGTCCGGTGTTGCATCTGCAGCAATGACAGGGCTTCTTGCGGCAGCAGGCTATGTAAGTTCAGCCGGAGGAGCGGCAGTACAGCCGCAGACAGCTCTTGATATGATCGTAAACATTTATAAATTTGGCCCGATGATCGTTGCCGGAGCTGCGGTAGTCACGCTTTCTCTTTATCATCTTGATAAAAAATATAATTCGATTATGGAAGAATTAACCAAAAGAGAAGCGGCCGGAGTTTTATAGGAAAAATTCCAGATACAGGACAGATGATAAAGGCACGCAAAAGCACGCGTGCCTTTTTGCAAGAAATAGCAGGGAGTAAAAGGTAAATAATAGAAGGATTATATGTGAAAACAAAATATATTGTAGGTTTTTCATAAATATAAAGAAGTCGATTTGTATAAAATATAGAAAAAAGAAAAAGTGCACAAAACATATTGCACGCAATAATAAAGCGTGCTAATATAAAAATACAAATAACGAAACACGAAAGCACGCAATGAACGCAAATAAAAAAGGTGGAGGTAGGAAATGGAATACATTAAATTCGATGAAAACAGAAAATATGATCTCATCTTACTGGGCAGGGTTGCGATCGATTTCAATCCTGCATATAACGCTCAGGTAAAAGAAGAGTTTAAACCTCTGAAAAAGGTACATACATTTGAAAAATTTGTGGGTGGTTCACCTGCCAACATTGCAGTAGGTGTGACCCATCACGGGATGAAGGCCGGATTTATCGGAAAAGTGTCCGATGACCAGTTTGGAGATTTTGTGACAGAGTATTTTGAGGAACAGGGCATTGATACTTCTCATATCACCAGATGCAAAAATGGAGAAAAGCTGGGACTTACATTTACAGAAATGCTTTCGCCAAAGGAGAGCAGCATCCTGATGTACAGAAACAAGATTGCGGATCTGCAGCTCCACGTAGATGACATTGACGAAGAATATATCAGAGAAGCAAAAGCGCTTCTGATCTCCGGTACGGCTCTGGCAGAAAGTCCTTCCCGTGAAGCGGCTTTAAAGGCAGTGATGCTTGCAAAGAAAAATGATACAAAGATCATTTTTGATATTGATTACCGGGAGTACAACTGGAAAAACACAGATGAGATCGCGATTTATTATTCAATAGTGGCAAAAGAGGCAGATATCATCATGGGTTCCAGAGAAGAATTTGATTTGACAGAAAAACTGATCAAACCAGGTATGACGGATGAAGAAAGCGCAGCCTACTGGCAGTCCTGCAGAGCAAAGATCGTCGTGATCAAGCATGGTATGAAAGGTTCAACAGCCTATACCTGTGACGGTCAGAACTTCAGTATCAAGCCGTTTCCGGTAGAGGCACGCAAAGGCTTTGGCGGAGGCGACGGTTATGGATCCGGTTTTTTATACGGACTTTATCAGGGATGGGAGATCATTGACTGCCTGGAATTTGGCTCCGCAGAGGCATCTATGATGGTAAGGAGCAATAACTGCTCTGATTCCCTTCCGGGACCGGAAGAAGTTCATGCATTTATAAAAGAAGAAAAAGAAAAATTCGGCGAAATGATCGCCCGCGTATAGGAGGATAAGACCATGACCAATACCATCCGAATGACAGTTGCCCAGGCAATCGTAAAATTTCTGGATAATCAGTACGTAAAAATGGACGGAGAAGAAACAAAATTTGTAGAAGGATTCTTTACCATTTTTGGACATGGAATCGCAGTAGGACTTGGAGAAGCGCTGGATTCTGACCCTGGACAGCTGAGAGTGCTGCAGGGAAGAAATGAGCAGGGAATGTGCCATACAGCGATTGCTTTTGCCAAACAGAGCAATCGTAAAAAAATTATTGCATGCGCATCTTCAGTCGGACCGGGAGCTGCTAATATGGTAACTGCCTGTGCAACTGCTACCGTAAATAATATTCCTCTCCTTGTATTTCCGGCAGATACCTTTGCATCCCGTCAGCCGGATCCGGTTCTTCAGCAGCTGGAGCAGAGCAGCAGTCTTGCAGTTACAACAAATGACGCATTTAAACCGGTGTGTAAATACTGGGACCGTATCACAAGACCGGAGATGATCATGACAGCGCTGATCAATGCCATGAGAGTGCTGACAGATCCGGCTGAGACAGGCGCCTGCTGCATCGCCCTTTGTCAGGATGTGGAAGGTGAATCTTATGATTTTCCGGAATATTTCTTTAAAAAACGTGTACACAGGATCACAAGACCTGCAGCCGTTCATGAGGAACTGGAAGACATTGCAGAGGTTATTGCAGAAGCGGAAAAACCACTTGTGATCGTAGGCGGCGGAGTAAAATATTCGGAAGCAGGCGAAACCGTTGAAAATTTCTGTCATGAATTCCATATTCCATTTGGAGAGACACAGGCAGGCAAAAGTGCATGTAAATCCAGCGATCCTTACTGCCTTGGAGGTATCGGTGTTACTGGTACTTATGCATCCAATATCATTGCAAGAGATGCAGATGTTGTGATCGCTATCGGATCCAGACTTTCTGATTTTACCACAAGCTCCAAATGGCTTTATAAAAATGAAAATGTACAATTTGTCACCATTAATAACTGCAGATATCATGCGTACAAGATGGATGCAGTAAAGGCTGTGGGAGATGCAAAAGCAACGGTAGAGGCACTTGCAGCTTTACTTCGTGAAAAAGGATACAGATCCGGATATACCACAGAAATTCAGGAGGCAAAGCAGACCTGGGACAAAGAAATGGAACGTCTTGGAAGCATCCAGTATACAGGAGACGATTTTGAGCCGATGATCAAGGCAAGAGATCCAAGAACCATTCCGGAATTTGTAAAGCTTACCGATGGAAAGATCACACAGACTGCAGCGCTTGCAGCTCTTCGAAGAACCATCGACGAAGATGCGACGGTTATCACAGCAGGCGGTTCCCTTCCAAGCTGTATGCAGAGAATGTGGACTACAGATAAAAGGGGCGGATACCATGCAGAATACGGATATTCCTGTATGGGTTATGAAGTAGCGGCGACTCTTGGTGTGAAATTTGCGGAACCGGATAATGAGGTTTACTGTGTGGTAGGAGATTCCAGTTTCCAGATGCTCCACAGTGAGATCATGACCATCATGCAGGAGCGCAAAAAAGTAAATATTCTGGTATTTGATAACTGTGGATTTGGATGCATCAACAACCTTGAAATGAATCATGGAATCGGAAGCATTGCAACCGAATTCCGTTATACAGACGGCAAGAAGCCGTGCGGAGACCTGATTCCGGTAGATTATGCAAAAATCGGTGAGGGCTATGGATTAAAAACCTATACCTGCAAAACCATCGGAGAACTGGAAGCAGCACTTACAGATGCCAAAAAACAGACAAAAGCATGTCTTTTTGATCTGAAGGTGATCCCGAAGACAATGACAGACGGATATGAGTCCTGGTGGAACGTAGGAATTGCAACAACTTCTGTGAAAGAATCCGTAAGAGAGGCCTGCGAAGGCGTTATGGAAGGCAGAAGAGCGGCAAGAGATTATTGATAGAAAGGGAGATGTCAGAATGGGAAAGGTTTTTGGATACCCGGAATTTGATGAAAAAGGAGAAATGATCCTGACAACCTATGACAATGATTACAGCGAAATGATGATGGATATTCGTGTTTATTGTATGGCAGCAGGCGAGAAAAGGTTTTTTTATCGGGAAGGTGAAGAAACAGCAGTTCTTCTTCTTTCCGGAAAGATTACATATCAGTGGGATGATTCCGAAAAAACAGTAAGCAGAAAAGATGTCTTTACAGAGGGACCCTGGTGCATCCATGTATCCGGTTCTCATGAGGTAAAGGTATTTGCGGAACAGGAATCAGAGATCCTGGTACAGTGCACAAAAAATGAAAACAGCTTTGACAGCCGGCTTTATGCACCGGAAGATGCACCGTGGGGATATTCCAGCGTAGGAAAATTTGGAAATGTTGCCAAACGCCGGGTAAATACGATTTTTGACCATGATATTTCACCGAAGTCCAATATGGTACTTGGGGAAGTCTTAAATGACCGTGGGAACTGGTCCGGATATCTTCCTCACAGACATCCTCAGCCGGAAACCTATCTGTTTAAATTTGACAGACCGGAGGGCTTCGGAGCCAGCTTTGTAGGAGATCAGGTTTTTAAAAGTGTAAACAACAGTTTTTCTGCGATTCCGGGAGGAGAACTGCATCCTCAGGCGGTAGCGCCGGGATTTCAGATGTATACATGCTGGATGATCCGTCATATTGATGGAAATCCATGGCTTCAGACAGATCGTTGTGAAGATGAACGTTACACATGGCTTCATGACGCACAGTTTTAAGGAGGAAAAAATTATGGCAAGAGAATTTATCGTACCGGGACAGATCATCACAGGATCAGGCGCTTTGGATATGGCAGAAGCTTCTCTGAGACAGTTTGGAAAAAAGGCAATGATCGTAACAGATAAGGTCATGATCGACCTTGGCAACTGTGCGAAGGTTGAAACTGCTCTGGAAAACCAGGGAATTGAATATGTGATCTATTCCGGGATTACAGGAGAACCTACAGACAAAATGATCGAAGCCGGTCTGAAAATGTATAAAGAGGAAGACTGCGATTTTCTGGTAGCTCTTGGCGGAGGAAGTCCGATCGACTCTATGAAAGCCATCGGCTCTCTTGTGGCAAACGGAGGAAATATCTGCGACTATATGGGTAAAATCATTGATGTGGAAATGCCTCCGATGGTTGCTGTTCCAACTACAGCAGGAACCGGATCCGAAGCAACACAGTTTACGATCATCACAGATACAACAAACAATATCAAGATGCTTTTAAAGGGAAAAGTTCTGATGCCGACACTGGCAGTGATCGATCCGCAGTTTACCATGACAGCGCCTCCGAAGATCACAGCTGCTACCGGACTGGATGCGCTCTGCCATGCAGTAGAAGCATATACATCCAGAAAATCCCAGACACTTTCGGATACTTTTGCTCTGTCAGCAGTAAAACGTATTTTTAAATATCTTCCGACTGCATTCCATGATGGAAAAAATGAAGAGGCCAGAGTAGAAATGTCTGTTGCTGCTCTTGAGGCAGGAATTGCTTTTAACAACGCTTCTGTAACTTTGATTCATGGAATGAGCCGTCCGATCGGAGCGCTTTTCCATGTGGCTCACGGACTTTCCAATGCCATGCTGATGAAGGTATGTCTTGGTTTTGCGCTGGAAGGAGCATATGATCGTTTCGGAGATCTGGGAAGAGCCATCGGTGCTGCTGACGCGGAGGACTCCGATAAGGCCGCAGCCGAAAAATTCCTTCAGGCAGTAGGAACTTTGACAAAAGAACTGGAGACGCCAAGTCTGGAGGAATATGGGATCCGGAAAGAAGAATTCTTTGATGTGATCGACAAAATGGCACATGACGCGATGGAAAGCGGAAGCCCTCAGAATACCATTCGCGATATCACAGAAGATGATGTAAAGGAAATGTACAGAAATCTCTGGTAATAAAAAAGGAGAACATATATGAAAACAGCAGGGACACAGAACAGACAGCGCTTTTTGATGATGCTCACAGGTGCCTTTGCGATATTTTTCACTGGATTTCCTCATGTCTGGTCCATCTATCAGCCTTATATAACAGAAGGAACCGGATGGACCCAGAGCCAGGGAACAATGTGTTTTTATCTGGCATTGAGTGCCTTTGTTTTTGGAAATATTTTAGGGGGCCGTATGCAGAACCGCTTCGGACAGAGAAAAATCCTGTTTCTTGGAGGCGAACTGCTTTCTGCGGGTGTTTTGATGTCAGCGTTTTCTCTGGTTTCTTCTCCGCTTCCTATGTATCTCACTTATGGCGTGATGCAGGGGCTTGGACAGGGAATGATGTATACGGTGATACTGGCATCCGCCCAGCAGTGGTTTCCTGACAGGACTGGATTTGCCTCCGGGATCGTGGTCACTGCAAATGGATTATGCGGACTTTTTATGGCTCCATTAAGCCGGCAGCTTCTGGAAAAAGAAGGACCAAAAGCTACACTTCTTACCGTAGGAGTTCTGATGGCAGCAGCATGGCTTCTGAGCAGTCTGTTCTTTGCTTCTCCTGAGGAGAAAAAAGAAAATACAGAGACAGGAGTGACGGATGAAAACAACAGGTGCCGACAATATACTTCCCGAGAGATGCTGCACACGAAACAGTTTTATTTTCTTCTTGCCCCCATGCTGTTCGGGCTGATTTCATATTTTATGATCTCACCGATCTCACAAAGCTATCAGCTTGAGCTTGGGATTCCTGCGGCAGCGGCTGTCAGTTCTGTTATGATCGGATCTGTGGCAAATGCTCTTACCAGACTGGTACTGCCTTCTCTTGCAGATAAAGTGGGAAGAATCGTATGTGTCAAAGGGGTTCTGGTCATTGCGGCAGCTGCCATGATCCTGCTGTGTTTTTCGAATTCTTACGGAGCTACCATAGCGGTGATTCTGATCTATGGCTGTTATGGCGGAATCATGGGAAGCTTTCCGTCCCTCACAAGTTCGGTATTCGGCATCCGGCATGCAGGAGAAAACTATGGTTTTGTCATGCTGGGAATCGTGATCGCTACGTTTGGGACCCCGGTGCTTACCAGAATGATCAATATTGGTGAAAATGGAATGAGATGCGTTTTTGCAGCAGGAGCAGTTTTTGCGGCAGCCGCTTTTGTCTTTATTGAAATGCTGCGGAAAACGTTGAATAAGTCAGACAGGAGTGATGATTATGGCATTGGTAACAATGAAAAAACTGCTTCAGCAGGCAAAAAATGAAGGCAGAGGCGTTGGCGCTTTCAGCGTTGGAAACATGGAAATGGTAGAAGGTGCTGTTCAGGCAGCCGAGGAGCTGGAAACACCTATAATCCTTCAGATCGCAGAAGTCCGCCTGAAACATTCTCCGCTTGCACTTATGGGACCGATGATGGTCCAGGCGGCAAAAGAGGCGAAGGTGGATATTGCAGTACATCTGGATCACGGACTGACAGTTGATACAGTAAAGAAGGCTCTGGAGCTTGGTTTTACTTCTGTTATGTATGACAGCTCCTCGTTCCCGTTTGAAGAAAATATCAAAAGGACCAGAGAGGTGGCTGAAATTGCTGCAGAGTATGGGGCAACTGTCGAGGCAGAGCTGGGACTGGTTGGCGGAAGCGAGGATGGAAGTTCCGATCATGGCATCCGCTGCACCGATCCGGAAGATGCAAAGATATTTTGTGAGAAAACAGGGATTGATGCACTTGCTGTAGCAATCGGAAATGCCCATGGAAATTATCCCACAGCGCCTGTGCTTGCTTTTGATGTTCTGGAAAAAATAAGCAGGAACACAAATTTACCGCTGGTACTTCATGGTGGAAGCGGGATCACAGATAATGATTTCCAAAAAGCCATTTCCCTTGGGATCATCAAAGTAAATATTGCTACAGCAAGTTTCAACAGTCTGGTGCGAAGAGCAGAAGAATATCTGCAGACACCGGAAATGCATAATTATTTTTCGCTTAACGAGGCGATGGTAAGGGGAACCTATGAAAATGTCCGCCACCATATAAAAGTATTTAACGGGGAGCCGTCTCTTTAAGCAGTTTAAGAAATTCTTTCGTATCCGTATAGGAAACGATCACAGGAAAGTCCGGATTTTTTTCCGGTACTTTTTCCTGACTGTACCAGATTCCCCTCATTCCGTGATCCAGGGCGCCTTGTACATCCTTTTTCCGGTTGTCGCCGATAAAAGCACATTCTTCCGGAAGACAGCCTGCCTTTTCCAGGCAGACATCAAAGAAATGAGGATGAGGCTTTTCTACACCGGCTTCCTGGCTGGTGACAATAAAGTCAATAAAAAGAGTAAGTCCCAGTTTTCGGAGTTTTTTATACTGGATAGAAGCCGTCATATCCGTTCCAATACCGATACGGATCTGGCGGTTTTTTAATATTTCAAGAAACTCCAGAAGACCCGGACAGGGTTTTGCATGGCCGATCATCGTATCCCAGTAGGCGTGATACATATTTTCCACATGAGGAAACAATGGTTTTTCCAGAAGCTCTGTCATACACTGAAAGCGCAGCATACGGCTGTGGATGGCAGCAGTATCGGTTCCGATCCTCCGGCTGGCGATTTCCATGGCCCGATCGTAGCAGGCAAGAGCTTCTTTTTCACCCAGATTAAATTCTGATCGGCAGTAATCTGTCAGCGCTTTCATTCCCAGAAGATGATTCTTGTCATAATCATAAAGGGTATTATCGATATCGAAAATTACAGTTTTTATCATGGAGTCTCCTTTTTATTTATGGCAGATGCTGCAGCCCAATTTCTTTCCGGCTGGTGTGGCGGCACAGCCTCCCAGGGCGGTTTCCCGAAGTCCAGGGGGAATTTGTCTGCCTACCTGATACATGGTCTGGAGCATTTCGTCAAAGGGGATCAGCTGCTTTACCCCGCTTAAGGCCAGTTCGGCTCCGGTCAGTGCAACTGCCACTCCGGCGGCATTGCGTCCCTGGCAGGGACATTCTACCAGACCGCCGATGGGGTCGCATACCAGTCCGAGGAAATTCATCAGAACAGAAACAGCTGCATGGAGACACTGCTCCGGGGTCCCTCCCATCAGCTCAACCGCAGCAGAGGCAGCCATGGCGGAAGCAACGCCCACCTCTGCCTGACAGCCTCCTACAGCGCCGGCTACGGTAGCGTTACGCATGGCGAGATATCCAATGGCTCCGGCATTAAAAAGTGCGTCTATAACTACGGTGTCACTTAAATGATATTCTTCCTGAAGCGCAAGGAGAAGCCCCGGAAGAACTCCGGAGGATCCGGCAGTAGGTGCCGCAACGATCAGCCCCATAGTGGTATTGGTTTCCAGAACTGCCATAGAATAGGCAATCGCCCTGGAAAGAACAGAACCGCAGATAGAATTTCCGCTGCGTCTGTGCTGATCGATCAGCTGAGCCTCTCCTCCGATCAGTCCTCCGATGGATTTTTTCGGAGACTGGATGGGGGCAGCTACGGACTCTCTCATGATTTTCAGGGAATGATCCATCTGCGCAGTAATGGCTTCTTCTGTGGTTTCTGAAAGGATACATTCTCTTTTTTTCATAATAGAAGAGATGGGGCAGTTTTCTTTTTTGCAAAGCTCAAGGAGCTCCTGTGCATTCTTAAAATCCATGTCTTAACTTCTCCTTTGAATTGGTATAAAGATCACATCCTGAACGTTAGGATTCTGGGAAATCTGTGCTTCTGCATCTTCTGGCAGAGTGCCGTCAAATTCTATGATGCTGTAAGCGATATCTCCCTTTGTTTCCCGGAAAAGCTTCATAAAAGCAATGTTGACATTTTTTTTGCTGAGGCAGCCTGTAATATGGGCAAGCACACCCGGACGGTCGTAATGAACGATAATCAGCGTGCTGTATTCCCCGGAAAAATCCACATCAATATGGTTGATCCGGCTGATCCGCATTTTGCCGCCTCCAAGAGATTCTCCCCGTACCGTATAGGAACGTCCTTTGGAACAGGTAATATGGATATCTACGGTGTTGGGATGGATATCCGGATCCGGATCTGCCTCGATAAATTTGTAGGAAATACCTCGTTCCCTGGCAATGGAAAAGGCATTGGGAATCCTTCTGTCATCGGTAGAAAATCCCATGACCCCGCCAAGAAGGGCGAGATCTGTTCCATGCCCCTTATATGTCTGGGCAAAAGAATTATATAATGTAAATTCTACGTCTGTAATGGGACTGTCAGCCATCTGCTGCGCCAGAAGTGCAATGGAGCATGCTCCGGCTGTATGCGAACTGGAAGGACCGATCATTTCCGGTCCAAGCACATTAAAAACACTGATAAATGCCATAAAATTTTCCTTTCTAAGTCAGTCATTTTAAAATAACTTCTGCATGTGTTAGTATACCATATCAGGACAGAAAATAAAATACGAACCATCGGTCTTATGATTTTACACAGGATATAGCCTTATGAATTTATACATGTTATAATCCTGTCTTTGACAGTTACAAAACAAAAAAATCGCTGTATCCCCTGATTTTAGAACGTGCTGAAAAAATGCTCAGTACCGGTACGGTAAAGAAGGAACGTCGTAATCCGAATGATCCTGCCCGATTCATAGGGAAAATCGCAGCAACCGAAGATGGAGAAGCTGCA
>JAETOL010000122.1 GCA_021771755.1 Lachnospiraceae bacterium
TGTTTTCTGTTTGCAACAACAGTAAGTGTTTCATCCTGATTCATTTTCATACTGCTAATGACATCCGGCTCTCCCTCTTTATGTTTCTGCGCACAACCCGAAACAAAGGCTACTGCTAATAACAGACATATTAACGCATGCTTTTTCCTCTTCAATTTAATAATCACCTCTGTTCTGCTGATAAAGTACCTACTGCATAGTTAATTACTTCCTCCGGTGTTGGTCTATCCCCTTTTATTTTAACTTTGCGCCATTCTGCCTGTACCTCTGGATCCGTGTTATCATATCCGGCATCAATTGCTCTCTGGATTTCCGCATATACCTCTTCCGGAGTGGTATGGAATTTTTCAGCAACCTTCTCAAAAATAGTTTTTCTGTGCATTTTATATCTCCTCTTTTTGAATTAGTATTAGTTCTTTAGAACTACTATAGCACAGATAAAAACAAAACAGAATCCCCATTCGTTTGACAAATTGTGACAAAAACCGCAAAAAAAGAAGGGCTTCCGCCCCTCCTCATAAAAACTATTCTGTTAATGCCCTGACCGCTTTGATGATTTTCTTCTGCTCTTCTTTTGGAAGTTTCCCGATCATTTCTGATAATTCATTCGTCACACCAGTTACAGAATGTGCCACAACATCTATCAGAAGTGAATCTGCAGAAACTTCCAGAGCGTTGGCTATCGCAACAAACGTATCCAGTTTTGCGGCTTTCAATCCCCGCTCAATCACACTTACATGTGTCGGACTCAGTTCCACCATGGCAGCCAAATCTTCCTGTGTCAGACCTTTTGCTTCCCTTGCCATCTTAATTCTCTGTCCTACAGCTTTCAGATCCATCGCAGCACCTCCTTTAGAACTATTTTTCGGTCTAAAGTTAGTATAACTACCGCCTGTTCCGATATACAGAAGCTGTAAAACAAGTTATCGTTCTATAGAACTAATGCAGGGTTTATTCCATAAAATAATTCATTGATAGATGCAAGAAGGTATCTTATTTCCTAACAATCTTCTGTACAGTATCGGCTGATCAGATGCATCCAGCTTGTATATTTATTTTTCTGGCATACTTTCTGACAAACAGGATTCTGCATCAATGTAGAAAACATTTTCTCATAATCAAATTCCCACGCATAGCCTTTTAAATGCTTTTCGACTGCTTTCTTATCAGACTGTTTCAGTTTCCATACCAAACGCTGGATTTCTCCTTCATGAAGGTTTCCAACATTTCTGCATATGTACCGAAAAAATTTCAAGGTAGCATACTCATCATGCCATTTCTGTTTTTTATTCTGAACTTTCCTCTCTGCCTGCTGATCCCGGATAATATCGTCGGCAATCTTTACCATTGAATTTTCGTATCTCATCTCACTCACCTACTCTTCTTCCACACCCAAGGAGGGTTTGAATCTTTTGTTTTTTGCCTGCGGCACTACGATCTCGTAAAAGTAGAAGCCAAGATACCGCAATGCCTGTTTCTTCATTTTATAAAAAGAAGTCCTTCCAATGCCAAGTTCCTGCTGGACTTCCACATCTGTTTTATTGTAATGGCTGCAAAAACAGGAATGGATAATCTCGCTGAGCGTTACTCCATCCGGAGCATAATATTTTACCAACGTTATACCCCGGTAAACCATATCCGACAACCCATATATGACCATCAGATTATTCATCTCGTGTTTCAGTTTTGTCACATTCAGCTGTTTCCCGTAAATATCAAGATAACTCAACGCATATGCCATATCCTCATTGATCTTCTCCTGGCATTCCATTTCCAGTTCTTCCAGTACCATCTTATTTTCCAAAATCAGTTTCTGGTAATTCACCATCAATGCCTTTATGTCTTCATAATGCCTGTCCATGCTTACTTCCAGATAATCCTGTGCATGGGTTGCCATCTGGAACGTAATCTCTTTCATTGATTTAATTGCATAATCTCTGTCTGTCATAAATCTTTATTTCTCCTTATCAACAATCACACTAACTGGCTATCTCCGCCGGTTAATATTCTTTTTTTTAATTATGAAATCTTCCTTTCCATGAACCATTTGTCCACTTCAAAAAACAAATGGCTTTCCTTTCCCTGTACCATACAGGTGTACATCGTACCAACACCGCCTGCTTTTCTGCTGGCACATCGTTCAATCTTAAGCACTTTATCAATCTTGTATTTTCTGCCGTCTTCCCAAACAAATAAGATTGGAATCAGGCAGCCTTCCTTACTGAACTCTGCTACCACATCAACATATACCTTATTCACACCGCCACCTCCATCACAGGATTTCGATTGCTCTTGGAGATGCCGGAACTCTCCGGATATATCCACTTTTCTCTAACTGCCTGATCCTGGAAAATACTGTTGATGTTGAAGCAACTCCCAGTAATGCCCCCAGTTCCCTGACCGTTGGCGGAAATCCATGCTCCTCGGTAAATCTTACAATGCACTGATAGCTTTCTTCCTGTTTTCTGGTTAATGTCTGTTTCAAATCTATCCCTCCCATTATCCATGAAAATAACTGTGAGGATGGACCGTATGTGTACCGGCGTCCAAGTGGGATAAGACTTTATCCTGGTACATTGCTGCCCGCTGTATGCTGAAATATCCAAACCGTCGTCTGAT
>JAETOL010000046.1 GCA_021771755.1 Lachnospiraceae bacterium
AACTGTGAATGATCTTTCAACATGACAGAACCTCCTTCCTCATGATTCTATTATAACAGGGCCACTAAAAAAAGCCCAATTCTTTTTTGGAATCAGACTTTTTCAGTGCCCTTATAAATCAAGGGTTTGGAGCATTTTTCTTTTTTTAAAATGTTGTACAAAGTTGTACAGCCTGTAAATCAGGGTTTTTCAGCTATTTAACCTAATATCTGAGCCATCTGGGAATTATCCTGTTCTCGAACTCGTTCTCCGATATAATGTTGGGTCATATGAAGTGTAGAATGACCAAGCAGAGGTTGGATGTCAATAGCTTTCATCCCGGCATCATACGGCATAGATGTTTCTGTGAACCGTATCTTATGGTTTGAAAGATATGGAATCAAAATAACAACCAGAATGAGAACAATTTTCAAAACAACAATGAGAATACATTTCAGAATAACAACAGTTCTGAAACAAGCAACAGTCAGGATGATTCTACAGGCTAGCGTAAAATTTTTGTAGGACACATAGAAAAGGGAACACCAGTTTTGTGTTATTATATTGGTCGACCAAAACCAATAGCACAAAGGAAGGTGTTCCCTATGATTAAGAGTATACAACAGTTTGAAGAGTCTGGCATTAAAAAATTAGAAAAGATAATTGAAAGTTTCATGAAAAACCCTAAGGATATGGCATCCTTTGTTTATGGAATCCGCGATGAGGTGATTGCACTGGGGCTGGATCTCATAAAAGTGGAGTGCTATCATTAAAGTAGAGTCGCAAAACTCACCAAATCTATGATATTATCAATGCATAGGAAGGTGGAGATACTGCAGTAGCTGCTATGGGGATTGTAACAAAGGTTTACCTTTTTATTGTTTTCGTCCATATGGGTATATCCAATGGTATTCAGCCGCTGCTTGGCTACTGCTATGGAGCTGGAAAACGCAAACGATTTATGGGGATTTTGAAATTCAGCAGCGCTTTAACCCTTGTATGCGGGAGCATACTGACGATTGTATATATTGTATTCAGTAAACAGATTATGGGAATATTTATCGATAATTCAGAAGTTATTCAATATGGTGTTCCCATGCTGATCGCGGCTTCTCTGGCAGGCCCTGTTCTGGGACTTATGTTTCTGTCTATTAACAGTATGCAGGCACTTGACCGTCCGCTTCCGGCAACTATACTTTCTTTGTGCAGGCAAGGTTTGTTCTTCATTCCCCTTCTGTTTATTTTGAATCAGATATTCGGACTTGATGGAATCAGCTATACCCAGACGGTATCCGATTATCTTGCGATACTGATCGCAGTGTTTATGCTGTTCTTATCGGTGAAAAAAGCATTTCCTGCGGAGATTCTTTCATAGATGATTCTGGCAGTTGTAAAAAAATCATAATTGGGTTATACTGTTCACCAGTACGTTGAGGGGAAATAGAGAAATAATGAACGAGAAAGGATGTTTCAAATGAACAACAAAAGTTTTCTGGGAACAGAGCCCATCGGAAAGCTCTTGATGAAGCTGGCGCTTCCCACAGTAGCGGCTCAGCTGATCAATATGCTTTATAATATTGTAGACCGTATTTATATAGGGCACATTCCCGGGGACGGAGCTCTGGCTCTGACCGGCGTGGGAGTGTGTATGCCGATCATCATGATTGTATCTGCCTTTGCAGCGCTGGTAGGCAATGGAGGTGCGCCCAGAGCCACCATTTATATGGGGAAAAAGGATAATGATACTGCTGAAAAAATCCTGGGGAACTGCTTTACCACACAGATCATCATCTCCGCTGTCCTTACGATCATTCTTCTGATCTGGAACCGGAATCTTCTCCTGGCTTTTGGCGCAAGCGAAAATACCATTGACTATGCAGTGGCATACATGAACATTTATGCGTTTGGAACCATTTTTGTACAGATCACATTGGGAATGAACCTGTTTATCACCGCTCAGGGATTTGCAAAAACGGGAATGCTTTCTGTACTCCTTGGAGCAGTGACAAATATTATTCTGGATCCGGTATTTATTTTTGGCTTCCATATGGGCGTGAGAGGGGCTGCACTTGCAACGATTCTTTCCCAGGCGCTTTCCTGTATCTGGGTGCTTTGTTTCCTGTTTGGAAAAAAGACGATCCTGAAGCTGAAAAAAAGATATATGACAGTCAAAAAAGAGATCATCCTTCCCTGTCTGGCACTGGGGTCTTCTGTGTTTATTATGCAGTCCAGTGAAAGCGTGATCTCTGTGTGCTTCAATTCTTCACTTCTGAAGTATGGAGGGGATATCGCTGTGGGAGCCATGACCATCCTCACCAGTGTTATGCAGTTTGCCATGCTTCCTCTTCAGGGACTCGGCCAGGGGGCACAGCCTATCATCAGTTATAACTATGGAGCCGGAAACAGAGACCGTGTGAAAGATGCGTTCTGGCTGCTTTTGAAGTGCAGCCTGTTTTATTCCATTCTGTTCGGCGCTGTTGTTATGCTGTTTCCGCAGATTTTTGTAGGAATGTTTACTTCAGATGCGGCGCTTGCAGTGTTTACCCGGAAGGCGCTTAAAATTTATATGGCAGTGGTAGGGCTGTTCGGCATCCAGATAGCATGTCAGATTACATTTGGAGCACTTGGAAATGCAAAAGCCTCTATACTTGTGGCTGTTATGCGAAAGTTTGTGCTGCTGATTCCGCTGATCTATATCATGCCTGCGATTTTTACCGCAGATAAAGCAGGGGCGGTTTATATGGCGGAGCCTGTTGCAGACATACTGGCAATTACGTTCACCGGAATTTTGTTCTTTTTCCAGTTCCGCAAGGTTCTGGCGCAGATGAATAAAATACAGGCAAGCGAAGCATAAATAAAAAGAAATATAAAACTCTCAGATTTTGGAAATATTTTCCGAACTCTGAGAGTTTTTTGTCAGTCAGTTGTTTTGCGGCGGATCAGAACAGGAGTGATCTGCTTATGAACAGGAGTTTTTAAAAGAGAAGGCTTCCTTTTTTTCATTTCATTCATTTGAGAGACCAGCAGCTCCAAAGCAGTTTCCGCAATTTTGTCGATCTGCTGACCGATGGTGGTAATGGGCACGATAGCTTCATTTGCAATAGGAGAGTTATCAAAGCCCACAAGACGGTACTGCTCTGGCAGATGTCCATATTTCTGGATGATAAGATTCAGAAATATATTTGCATAAGTATCGTTAGCGAAAAAAATTCCTTTTTTTCTGTCAGGATATTTTTCTTCGATAGTTTCAAAAGTTTCTTTTATCCTGTCAAAGGTTGTTTCATAAGTGGAGCCAAGATCGCCCAGCATGAGTTCGTATGGTACATGATACTTCTGACAGGTATCTTCAAAAGCAGTGATACGGTTATGAGCCGGAACATTTTCGGGTACGGGAACATTGATGTGGATCAGGATATCGCAGTGGTTTCGTATCAGAAGACTGGTTGCCTGCAGTCCGCCCATATAGTTGTCAGTATCCACACTGCAGATATGTTCGGCTTCCCGCTCAATAGCCACAATGGGAATATTGCATTTTGCCAGTTCTGCCGAGGAAAAAGTGTGGCTCAGAATGATCAGACCTTCAATTTTATAAGCCAGAAGCTCATTGATATACTGCTGTTCCCGTTCTCTTCCGTCATTGCTGACAAAGACAAGAAATTTATAGCCGAATTTTGAGTAACTGGACAAAAGCTGATTTAAGATTTCTGAATAATAATGGAGATAGAGATTGGGGATGATGATCCCGACAAATTCGCTTTTACCGTTGGCAAGGACTTTGGCCAGTTTGTTTTCCTGATATTCCAGTTCTTCCAGAGCTGCGGCTATTTTTTCCTGATTTTCAAGGGTCAGTGAATCCGGGTTATTAAAATATCTGGAGATCGTTGTTTTTGAAAAATTTGTGTAAGCTGCAATATCAGCAAATGTCACTTTTTTTTTCGCCATGATTCTGTACTCCCTGTATTTATATGGTGATTATGTTATGTAAGACACGTTTTTATATGGATATTTACAAGTATAACAAGCCAGATATAAAAAATCAATCTAAAAATAACTGGTTAAGTAACCGGTTATTTTTTTGTCTCCAATCTATTGACAGAAAGAAAAAAGTGATGTATTATCAAATTAAAGTAACCGGTTACTTAACCGGTTACAAGAACGAAAAAGAAAACGGAGGGAAATGGAGTGAACATTTTAGCGAAAAAGAAAACGTCACCTGTCAAGCGAACGGCAAAGGATAAGCTGATGTATGTAAAAAAGAACTGGCAGCTTTACCTGTTTTTTCTTATGCCGGCACTGCTTCTTACTATCATTTTCAAGTATCTTCCCATGGGCGGAGTGCTGATCGCTTTTGAAGATTATAACGTCATTGACGGCATTCTGGGAAGCGAATGGGTGGGACTGGAATATTTCAAAAGATTCCTGTCATCGCCGGATTTTATGGAATACCTGATGAATACTCTGAAGCTCAGTGCATTTGGTCTGCTTTGGGGATTTCCGATTCCCATTATCCTGGCTTTATTGTTAAACCGTATAAGACGTGAGGGAATACGAAAAAAGATTCAGCTGCTGATCTATGCGCCGAACTTTATATCTGTCATTGTCCTTTGCGGTATGGTTCGTATGTTTCTCTCGCCGGTAGGCCCTATTAATTCCCTCCTCGGGATTGATACAAACTGGATGACAATGCCTTCAGCTTTCCGTACGATTTATATTGCCAGCGGAATCTGGCAGACAGCCGGATGGTCATCTATTATGTATACGGCTGCTCTTGCAAATGCCAGCAAAGATCTGGAAGAGGCGGCAATCGTAGATGGAGCAAATATTTTTCAGCAGATACGTTATGTAGAGCTTCCGGCGATCAAAAACATCATTGTGATCCAGTTCATCCTGCAGGCAGGAAACATTATGAGTATCGGATTTGAAAAAGCGTTTGCATTACAGACGGACATGAATCTTCCGGCATCTGAAATTCTTTCAACATATGTGTATCGAATGGGTCTTCTTAATGGAGATTACGGATATTCTACAGCAGTAGGTTTATTTAACGCTATTATCAATGTTATTTTACTGATCGCAGTCAACTGGGTTGTGAAAAAGTTAAATGATGGCGAAGGTTTATAAAGAGGAGGAAAGAAATGGAAACAAGAAGAAAAATGAAACTCGGAACATCTGATAAAGTGATTCTGGGAATCGGCTATACTGTTCTTGGCATTTTTGTTTTATCAATACTGATCCCTCTTGTATATATTCTAATGGCTTCCTTTATGGATCCCAATGTACTGAACAGTCGAGGAATCAGCCTGAATTTTAAAGACTGGACGCTGGATGCCTACAGACGAGTTCTGGAGAACGACATGATCTGGCGTGGATTTTTCAATTCATTTTTTTATTCAGCGGCATTTACTGTGATTTCTGTGTTTATCACACTGCTGGCAGCCTATCCTATGTCAAAGAAAGAATTTGTAGGAAGAAAATTTTTTAATACAATCTTTCTTATTACAATGTTTTTTGGCGGAGGAATGATTCCTACTTTTATTTTAATTAATCAGTTACATATGGTAAATACCATCTGGGCGATTCTTCTTCCGGGAGCATTCAACGTATGGAATATGATACTGGCAAGAACCTATTATCAGTCTATTCCCAAGGAATTGAGGGAAGCATCTTCTATTGACGGTGCAAATGAGATCCAGCATTTCTTCAAGGTAATGCTTCCTGTCTGCAAGCCCATTATTGCAGTTCTGGCATTATGGTCATTTGTAGGAATGTGGAACAGCTATTTTGACGCAATGATCTATTTAAACGACGCAGAGCTCCAGCCTCTGCAGCTTGTATTGAGATCGATCCTGGTCCAGAACACACCTCAGCCTGGAATGATTGCGGATATCCAGAGCACGGCGGAGATGGCAAAGGTTGCAGAACTTCTGAAATATGCTACTATCGTGGTATCCAGCCTGCCGCTTCTGATTATGTATCCGTTCTTCCAGAAGTATTTTGATAAAGGAATCATGGTTGGTTCTGTAAAAGGTTAAGGGGGATGTAAAGCATGAAAAAAAGAATAAAAATGCTGATAGCGGCAGGTCTTTCCGTTGTGATGATTGCTTCTGCTGCAGGATGTGGAAAAAGAGAGCGTATGGAAGCAGAGATCAATCCGGATACTCCTGTATCAGAGGTTTCGTTTCCTTTGAAGGAGCAGGCGGAGTTGTCCTTTATTACAAATGCACCGGCAACATCAACGCAGGATCCGAATGAAAGGGTTATTTTCCAGAGAATGGAAGAGCAGACAAATGTGCATATTGACTGGACCTGCTTTGTTGCAGATCAGTTTGCAGACAAAAAGAACCTGGCTCTGGCACAGTTTGGAAACCTTCCGGATGGTCTGTTCAATGCAGGAATGAATGATTATGATCTTCTGAGATATGCAAAACAGGGCATTATCATTCCCCTGGAAAATCTCATTGACAAATATATGCCTAATCTTCAGAAGGTATTCGAACAGTATCCAGAATACAGGACGATGTGTACAGCGCCGGACGGACATATTTACTCATTCCCATGGATCGAACAGCTGGGGGAAGGAAAAGAGGCTATTCAGGCAATTGGAAACATTCCATATATCAACAAAAAATGGCTGGATTATCTGAAGCTGGAAGTACCGTCTACGGTGGATGAATTGAAGGAAACGCTGATTGCCTTTCGCGATCATGCCGCAGAACTGGAAGAGGAATTTGAGATTGAGGGCGGAGTGATCCCTATGTCCTTTATTATCAACAACGGAGATCAGGATCCGTCCATCCTGATTAACGGATTTGGAGAGGGCTATGGAGATACGGGAGATCATTTTGCGGTGACAGACCAGGGCAAAGTGATCTACACCACTGTACAGGAAGGGTATAAGGAAGGAATCCAGTGGCTTCACCAGCTGGTAGAAGAAAAGCTGGTAGACCCGGAAGCCTTTACCCAGGAGTGGTCTACATATGTGGCAAAAGGTAAAAACCACCGTTATGGTCTTTGCTTTACCTGGGATATTTCGAATATTGATAACTATCAGGATTATGTGATGCTTCCGGCTCTTGCCGGTCCGGAGGGTCTGGTTAATATCACAAGGCAGAATAACAGTGAGACCAGCGGCTTTGACAGAGGACGCTGTGTGCTTACCACCAGCTGCAGAAATACAGCTCTGGCAGCGGCCTGGATCGATCAGATGTATGCACCTCTCCAGTCTCCTCAGAATAACTGGGGAACTTATGGGGAAGAGGATTCCTTTAATATTTTTGAGATGGCAACAAATAAAGATGGAGAGCCTATGCTGAAGCATATGGATCTGGGAGATCAGTCCCCGGTAGAGGTAAGGGAGGCTCAGTCAGTAAACGGACCTCTTGCCATACTGAATGAATATTATGACGTATATGTGACACAGCCAGATGATGCCAAATGGCGTCTGGATAACATGCATGAGGTATATTTGAAGGATATGAACAGTAAATACGTTTATCCAAATGTATTTATGAGCATTGAGGATACGAACAAGATATCCCAGTATGATACAGATATTAAGAAATACGCAGAACAGAAAAAAGCGGACTGGATCCTGAATGGTGGGATTGAAAAAGAGTGGGACAGCTATCTTGAAAAAATGGAGCAGTATGGATTGTCAGATTATCTGGCCATCAAACAGAAGTATTTTGATCAGTATCAGGAAAACCTGATGGAAAATCAGGGAGATACAAAGTAAAAAAATATATAGCGATACAGGAGATTGAAATGAGCGAAAAATTAACAAAAGCAACTCAATTTCAATATGAACAGATGAATCAGATGCCGAAAGGAGAGAAACCTGTTTTTCATGTTTCTGCTCCTGCAGGCTGGATCAATGATCCCAACGGGTTCTCTGTATATAAAGGAAAGGTGCATCTGTTTTATCAGTATCATCCATATTCCATCTGCTGGGGTCCTATGCACTGGGGACACAGCGTAACGGATGATATGATAAAATGGAAGACAGAGCCGGTGGCTCTGGCACCGGATCAGGAATATGACAAAAAAGGATGCTTTTCCGGAAGCGCTGTTCAGGCAGGAGACAGGCATGTACTTATCTATACCGGAGTTACAGATGAAGAAAGATCTGACGGAAGCCGGGAAGAAAGACAAAACCAGTGCATTGCCTTTGGCGACGGAGTAACCTATGAAAAATCACCGCAGAATCCGGTAATCACCGGGGATATGCTGCCGCAGGGATGCAGTCAGATTGATTTTCGTGATCCGAAGATCTGGGAAGAGGATGGGAAATATTATCTGATCGTGGGAAATAAAAGCGAAAAATATAAAGGGCAGGTGGTGCTGTTTTCCAGCTCAGACTTGGAAAAATGGAAATTTGAAACGATTCTGGCTGAAAACACATCAGGAAAAATCGGATGCATGTGGGAATGTCCGGACTTTTTTGAACTGAATGGAACCCATATTCTGATCTGTTCTCCACAGAATATGACAGCAGAGGGACTTGAGTTCCATAATGGACACAATTCTCTGTATTTTTCTGGAAAGTATGAGAAACAAAGCCACACCTTTATAAAAGATGAACCCAGATCACTGGATTACGGACTGGATTTCTATGCGCCTCAGACAACCTGTCTTCCGGATGGAAGAAGAGTCATGATCGCCTGGATGAAGTCATGGGATTCCTGTGTGATTCCTGACGGACAAAGCTGGCAGGGAATGATGACGCTGCCAAGAGAACTGGAATATGTAAACGGAATTCTTTTCCAGAAACCGGTAAGGGAGTTAGAGAAATATCACAAAAATCCTGTTTACTATAAAGAAGCGGAAATCAACGATAAAACAGAACTTCCGGGAATCCGGGGCAGAATACTGGATATGACAGTGGAGATCCCCGAGGGAGACTATGAAGAGTTCCGGATCGATCTTGCACATAATGAGTCTTATACAACCAGTTATACATACTACAGGAAGCAAGGAATACTGGAAACAGACAGAACCTACTGTGGAATAAACAAAGATGTTGTGTGCCAGAGAAAAATGAAAATACAGGGTACGGAAAAAGCTCTGAAACTTCGCTTTATACTGGACCGTCAGTCCATAGAGTTGTTTGTAAACGAGGGACGGCAGGTAAGTACAACGGCAATCTGTACGCCGCAGGAAGCAGAACGGATTGTATTTTCATGCGACAGAAGTATAAAAGTAAATATCCAGATGTACGAAATAGCATAATAAATATAAAAATCTCAGACTTCAGGGAAAAGGCATCCCGGAATCTGAGACTTTTTTTATTATGGAACAAGGTGTGTTTTATGTGTTCAGGCATCCTCCGCCAGTATGGTTCCTCCGCCAAGTACCGTATCCCCGTCATAAAAGACTGCAGCCTGACCGGGAGTAACGGCTCTCTGCGGCTCCTGGAAGGTAACGCGGATCCGGTCTTCGCCGATCTGTTCAATGGTGGCCGGCTGTTCCGGCTGACGGTAACGGGTTTTTACCTTGCACTGGACAGGCCCGTCCAGACGATCCCAGGGGATCAGGTTAATGTCTCCAACCAGACAGGAGGAGGACATCAGGTCATCCTTTCCTCCAAGGATCACCTGATTGTTTTTCAGGGATTTGGCACAGACATAAAGAGATTCCGGTGCAGAAATACCAAGACCTCTTCTTTGTCCAATTGTGTAATGGATGTGCCCTTTATGTGTTCCAAGGACTTTGCCCTCTTTGTTGACAAAATCTCCGGGTACGGAGGTCTGCCCGGTATATTCCTCGATAAAGGAAGCGTAATCGCCGTCAGGTACAAAACAGATATCCTGGCTGTCCGGCTTGTCCGCGTTGATGAAGCCCTGCTCCTGGGCAATCTGACGGATCTCTGCCTTGGTATAGGTCCCCAGAGGGAAAAGTGTATGGGCAAGCTGCTCCTGGGTCATGGAGTAAAGGACATAGCTCTGATCCTTGGTGTGATCCAGCCCTTTTTTCAGAAGATAGCGTCCGGTGTCCGGATCCTGCTGAATCTGCGCATAGTGGCCGCTGACAATATAGTCTGCGTCCAGTTCCTGTGCTTTTTTAATCAGGGCATCAAATTTCAGGAAGCGATTGCAGTCAATGCAGGGATTGGGAGTACCTCCGTTTAAATAGGTGGCTGCAAATTTGTCAATGACACAGTGACGAAATTCGTCGTGCATGGGAAATACATAATAGAGGATTCCCAGTCTTGCTGCCACATTTCGCGCGTCCTCTGTATCAGAGGGGGTACAGCAGGGACGGTCCCCCGGCTGGCTGCACTGAGGTTTATCATAAAGCTTCATGGTAGCTCCGGCACAGTCATATCCTGCCTGGATCATCAGGTAGGCTGCCACACTGGAGTCAACACCGCCGCTCATGGCAATGATTGCTTTCTTCTGCATGGAATATTCTCCTTATTTATATGGATAGAAATCAGGTTAAAAGTTTTTTCATTTGATGTGGCTATGGTATCATTATCAACCTATGATGTCAATATGTAAATTGCCGGGTACAGAGCGGATATTGCAGGTATATTTACAGGAAAATTATGGTTTGTTTATAGATTTTATAATTATATTAGAAATTATACAAACTCTTATCACAATTATGTTGTATTCTATAAGTGTCTTAAAGGTAATCCCCTTTAAGAACTGGCAGCACTTCAATGCCGGAAGAGCTGCCGAACTCTTCCTTTCCCTAAAAAATAAAAGAAAACAATGACAGCCGCCCACCCGGCAAGATCGTCGGGGAAGCGGCAGTTTTCTTGTTTGCCTTTAGCAGTTTATATGCTCCGGAAGAACTTTTGCGTTTCCGGGGCAGTTTTTATTTTATGGTCTTCGATAACGGTTCAAGCAGGAATAGATTTCCTGGGCTCTTGGCATGGCATACCCACAGGGGATATAAGAACCGCCGCTGAAAAATACCAGTCCCTTCTGATTCAATTCCCGGATCAGATATTCTGCAATTTCCGGAAGTGTCCGTTTCCCGTCAATGAGATGTTCTGCGGCATATTTCAGCAGCAGGCTTAAAGAAGCGGTCTGTTCTGTGTCCACAATCTGTTCAATATAGCGCAGATCCACTTCCTGTCGTCCTATGGAAAAACCGTCTTTTCCGTGTACCTTTGTTTTGAGTCTGTCCGGCCGGTCGGAATCTCTGCGGCCGGATCCGGGAGTGGTGGAAGCCGCTTTTGTCATGATCCGGAAGCTTTGCGGAAAATGAAATTCCGGCGCGGGATTTTGAGGAAGCGGATACTGGCTGCAGAGGGTTTTTGCTGTTTGGGTAATGTCCAGTGGATGATAGCTGTCCATCTGGATCACGGTGTCTGCAATATGGAAAAATGCACCGGAACTTCCGGCAACCAGGATGGTAGAGATCCCTGCTTTCTGGTAAAGCTCCCGGGCGCGCTCCAGAAACGGGGTAATGGGTTCCTTTTCCCGTGAGACTACCTGCTGCATAAAAGGATCCCGCACCATAAAGTTGGTGGCAGAGGTGTCTTCATCCAGAAGGAACACCTGACTTCCCGCTTCCATTCCCTCAATGATCCCGGCAGCCTGTGAGGTACTTCCGCTGGCATCTTCTGTAGAAAAACAGGAGGTGTCTTTTTTATTTGGAAGATCGTTGATAAAAAGCGAAATATCCACGTCTTTGATAAAACGGCCGTCTTCGGAACGCAGCTTCAGAGCGGTTTCATTTGTGATCACATACTCTCTTCCGTCCCCCGGAATATGGTTATAAACGCCAAGCTCCAACGCATTGAGGAGGGTGGATTTTCCGTGATATCCGCCTCCTACAATCAGGGTAATCCCCTCCGGGATGCCCATTCCGGTTATCGTTCCTTTATGCGGAAGTTCCATGGTGATCCGAAGAGTCTCCGGAGACCGGAAGGGGATGGAATCTTTCATGGGACGGGAGGAGATTCCGCTTTCTCTGGGAAGCACGGAGCCGTCTGCCACAAATGCAGCCAGAGCTTCTTTTTTCAGCTGTTCCCGGATATACGCCTGATCCTCTGCGAGAAAAATGGCTTCCTCCAGTTTTTTGGCATTCAGATTTTTATAAAGAAATGCCTTCTGTACACAGATTGGAAGAAAGTCAAACAGGATTTTTTCCAGCTCGGGAGCATTGATGGTCCGACCGTTAGCGGGAAAGCCGATAAAGAAACGAGCAATGATATCTTTGTCGGTGATCTCACAGGCAGAGCGTTCCAGAACCTCCTGGCCGCAGTGGCTGACGGAGATCAGACCGCTTTTTCCGGAGCCTTTTGCACGGAAGGTAAAATGGCTGACCTGCTGTTCAAACTGTCGGGTGAGAAAGTCGCTGAGAGTTGTTCTGGTCAGAGAATCTTTACAGTAAGCTTCCGGGAATCCGGCTGTCTTGCGGGGGATCCGGATACTGATATGGGAAGGGGAAGCAAAAGGATCCCCCTGAACATGGTCAATGGATAAAACATAATTGTGGAACTGATAGGCACCCCTCAGAGATTTATATGCCGGGTAGCTTTTTCTGTGGATGGAGTGCAGCAGTTCCTGAAGATCCGCAGATTGCTGCATGGAAATCATTCCTCCTTAAAAAACAAATCATTGCCTTTTATTTTAGTCATTTCCGGGAAAAATAGCAAGGATATGGAAGACGAAAACAGCCTGCCTGTTTGGGAATCTTAAAATTAGATTAAGAATTCTTCTGAAATGTAGTATTTTCGACACAATCGGACTATAATGTATGGGAATTCAAAAAATATCGAAGAAAGGCAGAAAATAATATGGAACGTAGAAACGCTTGGCTTAGCTATGATGAAAAAGAAGTAAAGGAGCTTGAGCAGGTGGCAAAAAGCTACCGCAGCTTTCTGGATGCAGGAAAAACAGAAAGAGAATGTGTCTCTGAACTGATCAGACAGGCAGAGGCAGCAGGCTATGTATCTCTGGAAGAAAAGCTTGCTTCCGGAGAACAGATCAAGGCAGGAGATAAGATTTATGCAGAAGGGATGAAGAAGATCCTTGCATTTTTCCATGTAGGACAGGAGCCTCTGGAAAAAGGTCTGAACATCCTGGGCGCACACATCGATTCCCCGCGTATCGACATCAAACAGAATCCTCTTTATGAGGACACCGACCTGGCATATCTGGATACCCACTATTACGGTGGCGTGAAGAAATACCAGTGGGTAGCGCTTCCTCTTGCCATCCATGGCGTGGTCGTGAAAAAAGACGGTACCGTTGTGGAGGTAAATGTGGGAGAGGATGACGAAGATCCGGTTGTATACATCACAGACCTTCTGATCCATCTTGCAGGCAAACAGCTTCAGAAAAAAGCCGCTGAGGTTATTGAGGGAGAGAATCTGGATATCCTGATCGGAAGCAGACCGTTAAGCGATCTTCCGGATGACAAGAAAAAAGAAGCAGTAAAAGAAAATATCCTGAAGCTTCTGAAAGAAAAATATGATGTAGAGGAAGAAGATTTCCTTTCCGCAGAGCTTGAGATCGTACCGGCAGGAAAGGCAAGAGACTGTGGTCTTGACAGAAGTATGATAGCAGGCTACGGACAGGATGACCGTGTGTGCGCATATACCTCTTTCCTGGCTATGCTGGAAATGGAGAATCCGAAACGTACCTCCTGCTGTCTGCTTACCGATAAAGAAGAGATCGGAAGCGTAGGAGCTACCGGAATGCAGTCAAGATTCTTTGAAAACAGTGTGGCAGAGCTCCTGGAGGGAATGGGCTGCTATTCAGAAATGACCCTGCGCAGAACACTCAAAAATTCCTTTATGCTTTCTTCTGACGTAAGTGCAGGCTATGATCCGGCTTATGCGGAAGCCTTTGAGAAAAAGAATGCGGCATATCTTGGAAGAGGTATTGTTCTGAACAAATTTACAGGATCAAGAGGAAAGTCCGGCTCCAATGATGCCAATGCAGAATATGTGGCAAAAGTACGCAGGATTTTTGACGACCATGAGATCGCGTTCCAGACAGCTGAGCTTGGTAAAGTAGACGTAGGCGGCGGCGGAACCATCGCTTATATCTGTGCTCTTTATGGTATGAATGTGATCGACAGCGGTGTATCTGTCCTCAGTATGCATGCTCCGTGGGAAGTAACAAGCAAGGCAGATGTTTATGAAGCGAAAAAAGCATATAAGGCATTTTTACTTGATGCATAAAAATTGAAGTATTTTTGCATTTTCCGTCGTTTTATTAAGTGACATGTATTTGAGGCATACGGTATAGGATAAAATGAAGCAGACAGCAAAAGGAGAGAGCATGAGTGATACACTGATCAGGGTAGAAGATCTGTGCAAGATCTATAACCCGGGAGAAAATGAGGTCCGGGCACTGGACCATGTGGACCTTGAAATAGAAAAAGGAGAATTTGTAGCCATTATCGGACAGTCTGGTTCTGGAAAATCCACGTTTATGAATATGCTGGGCTGTCTGGATGTACCTACTTCGGGAAGATATTTTCTTAATGGGACAGACGTATCTACCATGAAGGATAATCAGTTATCTGTAGTGCGGAACCGCGAAATTGGATTTATTTTTCAGGGATTTAACCTGATCGCAAATCTGAATGCAATCGAAAATGTAGAGCTTCCTCTGATCTATCGGGGTATTGACCGGAAAACAAGACATAAACTGGCCGTGGAATCCCTGAAGCTGGTCGGCCTGGAAAAGCGGATGCATCATAAACCCAATGAGATGTCCGGCGGCCAGCAGCAGAGGGTGGCCATTGCAAGAGCCATTGCAGCGGAGCCACCGGTGATCCTGGCTGATGAGCCAACGGGGAATCTGGATTCTGCTTCCAGCAGAGAAATCCTGGAAATCCTGAAAAATATGCATCGGTCAGGAAAAACAGTGATCCTGATCACACACGATAATGGGATCGCGGCGCAGGCCAGAAGAGTTGTCAGGATCATGGATGGAAAAATCGAATCAGATACCATCAACGAGAGTTTTGAGCAGGAGGAAGTATTATGAAGAAGCCAAAAAAGAAGCTGGTCATCGGGATCGGCGCAGCGGCAGTGGTGATTGCCGGAGGAATTGCAGTGTTTGGAAATGCCGGAAAGCAGGCGGATGTGATTCCACAGGTAGAAGTGGTGCAGGCAGTGACCGGGGATGTGCAGCAGACGGTGGAAGCAAACGGCACAGTTGTCAGTGAAGAAGAAAAAACCTATTTTTCTCCGGCCAATGCCAGGGTGGACACGGTATCTTTTGAAGAAGGTCAGACAGTCAAGGCAGGAACCAAACTGGTGGAATTTAATGTAAAAGATCTGGAACGAGAACAGAAAAAAGCAGAATTGAATCTGAAATCCGGAAAACTGGATATGGAAAACACATTGAATAAATCAGATAAAGCAGTGAAAAAGCAAAAAGAGGCCCAGGGAAATGTATCTTCTTTGAAACAGAAAGTAGAAAATCAGAAAAATTATGTGGCAAGTCTGAAAGCACAGCTTTCCCAGGTAACGGCAGATGCTTCCAGAAGAGCGGCATCAGAAGCCCAGAGACAGGCGGAAGAGGCCAGAAGAGCGCAGCAACAGCAGCAGGAGGCTATTCAGAGACAGTATGAGGAAGCAGTAAGGATCTATGAGAATGATACGCTTCCGGCTTATCAGAATCGTCTGAATGAACTGAATGCGGCAGCAAACCAGGCGCTGACCGCTTATAATACAGCGGAAAATACATATCAGATGGCTTTTGCGGCATGGTCTTCGGACCAGAGTCAGGAAAATACGGCAGCTCTTACTCAGGCAGAGGCAGACAGAAGCGCAGCCCAGATTGCATGGCAGAGCGCCCAGACAGCCTATGAAGATCAAAAATCCCAGATGCCTCCGGCTCCGCTCCTTTCTGATTTCACAGGCGCTTCTGATCTGGTTACAGATGGCTCATTACCAGATTTCGGGGATTCACCGGCATCAGGAGGCTCGCTGTCCTCAACGCCGGATACTTCCGGTATTGAGGCTGCCCTGGAACAGGCAAGCAGTGATCTGGCAGAACTTCAGTCAGAGCTGGCTTCCCAGGAAGCAATTGCAGAAGCAGATCCGAATGCAGTGACGGAAGAGGAAAAAGAACGGATGGAGATCACTACCAATCTTTCTGAACTGGATCAGATGACTGCGCAGGAGCTTGTAGAGACTGCAAAAAAAGGAATCAAGGCAGATTTTAATGGCGTAATCACCAAAAAGACTGTTGTGGAAGGTTCTACCGCTACGCAGGGAATGGAGCTTTTTACCTTGCAGAATACAGACCGGGTAGATGTAGATGTGAACATTTCCAAATATGATTATGATAAAGTGGCAGAAGACCAAAAAGCTGCGATTACCCTTGCAGGCAAAACTTATGAGGGAACGGTAACCTCTGTCAGTCATATTGCGACACAGAATGAAAAAGGAGCTTCTCTGATTTCGGCAAGGGTTCGTATCGACCATCCGGATGAAAATGTATTTCTTGGAGTGGATGCAAAAGTGACGATCCAGGCTGATTCGGCAAATGATGTGCTTATACTTCCAGCAGAAGTGGTAAACATCGGTAAAGAAGGATCTTTTTGCTATGTACTGGAAAATGGAGTGATCACTCGCAGAAATATTGAGACAGGAATATCTTCTGACGAATATATGGAAGTGATTTCAGGTCTGAAAGAAGGCGATACAGTGATCCGCGATCTAGGAGGACTTCAGGAAGGAATGGCAGCAGAGCCTATGACTTCCGCTCCCATTGAGGAGACGACAGGAGAGGGTGCCTGATGAATGGACTTTATGAATATATAAAAATGGCGGTCCAGAATATCCGGGCAAACAAGGGAAGATCTTTTCTGACCATGCTGGGTATCATTATTGGAATCGCTTCGGTCATTGCCATTGTTTCTATCGGTGAGGGAACCAAGAATCAGATGAATTCTGAGATCAGTGACATTGGCGGTGGACAGATCTATATTTATGTCAGCAGTGAAGGAATGTCAGAAGAAGTCTGGATTACGCCGGAAGATATTCAGGCAGTGCGTGAACTGGAGTATGTAGAAGGTGTCAGTGTAGCGGATTCCTATAATGGTGAGACGGTAACCGGAAAGGGGACGTTTGATCTGATGGTAACTGCCGAAGGACCGGACGCAAAAATGATCAATAATGCAGATATGAAGTACGGTACTTATTTTGGCGAGCGGGAAGTGGAAGAAGCGAAACCGGTATGCGTGATATCTGATGCGGATGCGAAAAGACTTTTTGGAACGGATGACGTGGTGGGGATGAGTATTGATATTACCTGCTATGATGTGACAAAAAGCTTCCGTATTGCAGGAGTGACAACGCAGAAAGAAAACGGTACTTTTGTCAGCTACACCTATGAGGGAATGCCGGTTAATGTGAATATTCCTTATTCTGCCATGAATGAACTGGTAGGGGATGTGGACTACTTCTATTCCGTGACGATACAGTCAGATACCAGCCGGGATTCCCAGAAGACGGCAAATGAGATCATCCATGTTCTGGAAAAACGACATCAGTGTGCCGGAGATGAATATTTTCAGGTTCAGAATTTCCAGGATGTGATGAAATCTATGAATCAGATGCTGGGAATGATCACTGCATTTATTTCCTTTGTGGCAGGAATCTCTCTTCTGGTAGGCGGAATCGGTGTTATGAATATCATGCTGGTATCGGTAACGGAACGTACCAGAGAAATCGGTATCCGTAAGTCGCTTGGAGCAAAAACTTCATCGATCATGCTGCAGTTTCTGGCGGAAGCAGCGATCCTTACGGTGATCGGCGGTGTCATTGGCATTATTCTCGGGATTATCGGAGCTTATGGAATCTGCAGTGTGATCAGTGTCAGTATGCAGATGACGATCAGTCCCGGTATCAGTCTGAGCGTGATTCTGTTTGCTACATTGTTTTCCTGTGCAGTCGGTGTGTTCTTCGGAATCTATCCTGCAAGAAAGGCTGCAAAGCTCAGTCCGATCGAAGCCTTGAGAAGAAATTAAAAATCATTTCGTTTCACAGGAAGTACATAATTTTATCACAGGACAATCACATTTTCTGTTTATAGTATGGTCTGTAAAAACAAAGCAGCAAATACTGCAAACAGAAAGGAATGGATTATTATGAAACGCAGATATGCAGCAATTGTACTTGGACTGACACTTACTTTTACTTCTGCAAGTTTTGCTTATGCAGCAGCAGATACAGCAGCAGAAACAGCGGACAGTACTGCGGAAAAAGCAGAGGAAGCTGCACAAGAAGAAGTTTATGGCGAAGTGACGGAAACGGGAGATGACAGCATTACTGTAAATACAGGAACCCTGAAAGAAGAGGCAAAGCCGGCAGAAGGTGAAAAGGCAGCTTCGGAAACAGAAAATGCAGAAGCAGAAGCTGCAGACACAGATACTGCAGAGACAGAAACTGCAGAATCAGAAACTGCAGAGACAGAAAGTACAGAGGCAGAAGCCGCAGACCCTGCAGAGGCAGCAGATACAGAAAAGCCAGAGGAAATTCTTTCTATGCTTGATCTGACCGGAGAAAGCCAGACGATCAAGGTTACAGAGGAAACAACCTATGAGAAGCAGATCGTTCCTGAAAAACCAGCAGAGGCAGAGAAGGCTGCGGAAATGGAAGCTGCAGACCCTGCAGAGGCAGAAGGGGAAGAGGCAGAAGCCACAGACTCTGCTGAAGCAGAAAGTGAAGAGGCAGAAGCCGCAGATACTGCAGAAGCAGAAGCTGTCGAAGGAGCAGAGGCAGAGAAGATTCAGGCGGAAGTTCCGGAGATGGAGACAGAATCTATTGCGCTTGCAGATATTCAGGTTGGCGATATTGTAAAGATTACTTTTGATCAGGATGGAAATGCAGCCACAGTAGTTGTGCTGGAATCTAAAGCAGATGCGCCGGACAAAGAAGAAAAGTCCCAGGAGACAGAAGCAAAAGATACAGACAGTACAGAAACTTCAGATGACAGTGCACAGACTGCAGAAGAAGAGAAATAATCTTATACAGAAATAATACAGAGCAGTTTCGATCCATATGATTTTGGATCGAAAACTGCCTGTAAAAGTGTATAATGGAGCAGAAATAAAAAAATAAAAAAGTTTTAAAAAAACTGTTGACAAATAGAAGGTTATAATGTAGAATACTCTTTGTTGCGAAGGAAATCGCAAAGATGTGCGTTTAGCTCAGCTGGATAGAGCGTTTGGCTACGGACCAAAAGGTCGGGGGTTCGAATCCTCTAACGCACGTTAATTTAAGAAGCTGGAAACCTTGAAAAATCAATGGTTTCCGGCTTTTTTTTCGTTTTCAGGTTTGTGTAAAAACCTGTGACTTGCTGTGACTTGGAGTGCTATCATTAAAGTAGAGTCGCAAAACTCACCAAATCTATGATATTATCAATGCATAGGAAGGTGAGAAAAATGCAATACGACAAATCATTCAAAGATGAAGCAGTAAA
>JAETOL010000123.1 GCA_021771755.1 Lachnospiraceae bacterium
CATTGGCATCCATCATTTTAGAACACGAAAAGAAAAATACAATGGCTTTTTCTGTCCGGCTAAAAATGGTTAATTCTATGCGACTCTGGGTGGTCGATTCCACCCGACGCTAACAAAGGAGGATATGACAAAGAAAAATTTTATTAAATAGTGAATGATATCCAGAAAATAGCTGACTTTTCTGGACGCTTTCACAGAAAGGTGGAATACGTATGAAAATGTGAAAAAAAATCTTATCCGTATGTTTTTTGGCTCTGTGTATGCTTTTTGTGGGAAAAACAGACACACAGGCCGCAACTTACACCCTCCCTGTCAGTGATAGCTGGACTGACGGAGAACTGACACAACAAGGAGGGTATAATTTTTATCGGGTGACGATTCCCGAAGCAGGGACTTTAACCGATTCTTTTTCTGCCGCAATGCCTCTCTCCGGGATTCCAACCATCCATGGTATGCTTGCCCAAAATGAAGATTTTGACTATTATCGTTTTTCATTAAGCCAGGAAACACCGGTCAAGATCCGATATATCAATTACTATAATTCAGCTATGCCAGAACCGGGAGTTGATGGAATCATTGATATTTATACTTCTGATTATGTAGTCCTAGAACATAAAAGACCTATCAATCGTGATTTTCTTTTTGAAAAAACTCTAAGTCCTGGTACTTACTACATTAAGATCAGCAAATTTTATGGTGGAAGCGGAAAATATATCCTGCAGTATTCTGTAAATACTCCAACTCCCCACTATCATGTCTGGGATTCCGGAAAGATCACTCGAAAAGCTACCTGTACACAAACCGGCGAAAAGGTTTATACCTGTCTCACATGTAAGGAAACCAAAAAGGAAGTCCTTGATAAGATTCCTCATAAATATCGTACAACAATTGTCAAAGCAACAACAAAAGCAAACGGAAAAATCACTCACAAATGTACGGGCTGTTCCAGTACTAAAACATCAATCATTCCTTATATAAAAAGCTGCAAACTGTCCAGGACCGTTTATACTTATAACGGAAGAAAGCAGCTTCCATCTGTGACTGTCACAGATGCAAAGGGAAAGCGCATATCTGCCAGTAACTACTCTGTCACTTATTATGGCAGCTGTAAAACCGTTGGTACTTATAAAGTAATGATCCAGTTTAAAGGAAACTATTATACTGGAAGTTATTCCAGCAGTTTTAAGATCAATCCCTATGCGCCTAGAATCAGCAGCCTGAAAGCCCTGCGAAAAGGATTTTCAGTAAGATGGACAAAACAGTCTTCCTCCATCGCTTCCGGTTATCAGGTTCAATACTCTACTCGCAGAGATTTCAGAGGAAGCAAAACGATCCGCGTATCCTCTTATAAAAAATATTCTTTATATAAAACAAAACTGAGTCCAAAAAGAAGATATTATGTCCGGGTCAGAACTTACAAGACCGTTTCCGGAAAAAATTATTATTCTTCCTGGTCTCCTGCGAAGACAATAATTACCAAAAAATAACATAAAATTTCAGGAACACTGAAAGCATACAGGCTCAAAAGTTAGTACAGAATATACTACTTTCCTGGTAAACAAAAACTTCCAAAAATATCAGCGATTTAATAACTGATATTTTTGGAAGTTTCTTTTAAGATCATATATTCAAAACTACATACATGTTGACATTTGGAATCGTGTGACCAAGCTTTTGCTTTCTACGACTCTCCGGTCATCTCGTGACTTCCGTCACTCGATGTCATTTGCTTGTCTCAGCTTTTGCTCGAACGCGGTCACCTCATGACTCCGTCATTCGGTGCCTTTTGCTTCGCAAATGTCCAGTCCAGTTGAGAACCACTCCTTCACAAGCAAGCTTGTTCCGTCTTGTTCCTCTCCTGTCCTGACCGCTTTCTCGCTTTTTGGTCAAGCCCTCGACCTATTAGTAGCAGTCAGCTCCATACGTTACCGCACTTCCACCTCTGCCCTATCTACCTCGT
>JAETOL010000124.1 GCA_021771755.1 Lachnospiraceae bacterium
TTTTCCAAAAGCTGCCCACGGGTCAGCACTTGCCGGGGATTTTTGCGGAACAGGTTCAGCATTTTGTACTCCATCGGGGATAGGGTCAGGGGCTTGCCGTTTAAGGAAGCCGTCTGCTCCGAGAAGTCCAGAAACAGTCGCCCGTCGTCGTAAATGTCCCTAGCTGGTTTGTGGTGTTCCAGCATGGCGAACATGGCTTTGATTTTCCGCTGCAAGGCACCGATCACAAATGGCTTTGTGATGTAGTCCACCGCGCCCACCTCATAGCCCCGTATCTGGTCGCTCTCCTGATCGTTAGCAGTCAGGAAGATCACAATAGTGTCCGGCTGTTCCGGCTTAATGAGCTTGCATAGGTCATACCCGTTGCCGTCCGGCAGGTTAATGTCCAGCAGCACTAAATCAAATTCCCGCTGACGCAGAGCTTCGGCGGCGGTTCTGGCATTTAAGGCAGAGGTCACGCTGTAACCATCTGCGGTCAGGTTATAGGCTAACATCTTATTCAGAAAGCTGTCATCTTCAACAATTAAAATCTGCTTCATGTCCTCACTTCCTTTGCTTTTTGCAAATAGTATAACAGGCAAATGTCCGCGAAATGTTACAACAGACAAAATTTCCTTTTTTCTATGTTAACTCTGATAGAGAGTATATCCAAGTTATACTTCTATAAAAATACAAAGATAACTTCATAAAGCTATCTCTGTATTTATTCACCCCACAAACCGATACCCGCTACCAACCATAGTCTCAATATACTCATCCCCTGTCTTTCTTCTAATCACACTCACCACATTTGTAACCATAGCCTGACACTTATCCCCTGGCTCCTTCCAGACCGCTTCGTAGATTACAGATTGCGAGAGAACCCCATATGGATGGATTCAAACACCATTAATTTTCTCTTTTACTCCCCGCTCCGCTTCCTTCAGCGGAAAGTTTGGTATCTCCTCCAGCAGTTTCAATGCTATTGCATGCTTCAAATCTTCATCCACATAACACTTCACACTGCCATCCGGCTGCTTCTCTTTCACTGTGGCAAGCTCTGTCATATAATCATCGTAATGTTTAAGAATCTGTGCTGTTGCCCATTTCTCCCCGGCGACAGCTCCCTTGATCGTCTCATAATCCAGTAAATTCCGCTGATCGTCCATAGCTCCGTACCTCCGGCTAATTTATTTCTTACAGCATACCATATCTTCATGAAAAAAAGCACCCGCCAGCTCTCAACACTGACAGATGCTCTCATCCTTAATACACCTCATCAAAATATCCGATGAATACCGTCATCCGCAACAGCCCGTCCTTAATCGAAAACGTCACATTTTCCGCCCGTTCTGCGATTTCTTTTAGCAGCGTCAGTGCCTCCCTGTCACAGAACTCAAAATGTGTCTGATATAAGTCTATGGTAGCCTGCCATTTCTGGTAATCTACCTCGCCCCGTATCTTTCCGCCAAACTGTCGCACATAGGCATCACATTCCCCAAGCAGGTACTCATAATCTGCTTTTTCCTTTGGAACCACACGCTTTGGGATTTTGTTCATTTCCTCCTGGTATGCCTGGAAGAAGCCAACATCCATCAATGTGTCTAAAAAGTCCTGCCCTTTTGCCCTATCAGCCCTCTCCCGAAATTCCTCTCCATAGTCTTTTTCGTATACTTCATTTTCCATGTTTCGCACCCTTTCCTGTAGAACAATTTACCACTACGGGTAGGATGTTACCATAGATTTCTTATTATTCGTTGTCCTGAAAGATAACTTTATGGGTCTATATTGATAAGTTTGTTAGACAAGATTTGTAAAAAATCCACGGCTGTCCGCATTTGTAAAATGTGGACACAGCAGCATAGATAAAAATCCGACAGCCACATCCATTTCACAGATGCCTGCTGCCGGACTTTTACCTATGCTTCAAATTTGTATCCACTGCCGATAACTGTTTTTATGTACCTCTCCCCAATCTTCCTGAAAAACTCATGGTGGCTCATAGGTATAAGCTCCCCACTATGGTAAACAACCTGCTCTTTTAGATGGATTTCTAGTTCTGAAAAAACAAGAACAGATACTCTTTGTTCTATATTTTTAACCGTAAAAGAAGTAAGCACTGTCTCTGTCACTATTCCGGACTCCTTAGTGATCCTCATTACAATCTCAATCGTTCCATCTCTATCACCACCCATCTTTTCCTTCAGCATATCTCTTTTACCAGAAATACTTCTTGTTCCACTTTTCCAATACAAAATAGAAAAAAACAATGAGGTAAAATTCCCTTTTCTTCATGAATGCTGGTTGGTAGTTGCCTTTTATGATAGTAAGGGGCGGCAGCACTTTAGGCTGTCGCTCCTTGACTGCCTAACTGCAAAACCGGGCGGGGCTGTCAACGGCGGGCGAAGCCCGTTCATCTTGACCGTTGACTGGCTCGGCCGGGTTTGCTATTTACCCGACAAACTTGAATTTATTTTAAGCTATCACGTTTTACCTTTTTGAGCCTTACTATCATTACCATAGGAATTTCTTTGTTGTTTTTGAAACATTCTTCATAAAATCCATCAATGACAAATCCAGTTCTAAAACAAAGGTTAAAAATATCTTGTATGGAACGATGATAATAAATCTGCTCCTCCGGTTGCCCTTCAATCGCTATACCATAGTAACTGTGCGGTGTCATATATTTTTCGGTCAACGTGATAAAACAAGGGTGTTGCGTTGCAAAGACAAAAATTCCGCTTTCCTCCAACAGTTCATAAACAGCCATAAGAAGTGGTTCAATATCCGTAATATCCATAATTGCCATATTAGAAACTGCTTTCGTAAAGGCTCGATTTCTTTTTAATTCTAATATACTTTCTCTATTGGTCGCATCCGCTACACAAAATTCAATTTGTTTTGCATATTGTGATTGCCGTCTTTTAGCCAATTCTATCATTTTTTTGCTGTAATCAAAAGCGACAATCGAAGCGCCTCTTTGTGCAAGATACGAAGAATAATTTCCATTGCCACACGCAATATCCAAAATGTAATCCGCAGGATTAGGAGATAGAAGTTCCGTTACTTTGGGACGCACTACCT
>JAETOL010000125.1 GCA_021771755.1 Lachnospiraceae bacterium
ACTGTTGTCGACCTCATAAATTATCAAAATACTGATTTACTTGCCTGTCTCTGAATTGACCTGTATACTGTCATCAGCATACAAAAAGGAAAAGGTCTCAGAGCACCCTCCTAGCAAGTTGTGTACTCTGAGACCCTGGTCACTAAACCATGGTTATTATATCAGATTATTCACTTGTCCTCAAGGAGGATTTTGGTGTTTTTTGTTGAGAGCAGTGTGACCACCCATATGTGCCCCATCTGTCAGGCTACGCTTCGTTACCGGGATTCACGCCCACGCATCCGTAGAAAGGAAGGCGGTTTAAAAGATCAGTTGATCATTCGGCGGTTTTATTGTAAGAACTGCCACTCTTATCATAATGAACTTCCAGATTGTCTTGTTCCGTACAAGCATTACGAAACAGAAGTGATCTCCGGGGTGCTGGATGGCGTTGTACAGCCGGAAGACTTAGATTCTGAAGACTACCCGTCCTGCGCTACCATGCTCCGCTGGCTGCAATGGTTCTGCGAAAATCTTGAACGTATCAACGGATATTTAAGGACGATCAGGGAGTTCCTGCTGGGTTATAACGAAGAAAGGATTTCCCCTGGTTCACTGCTCGATTTTTTCAGGAATCAATATCAAAGCTGGTTGGAAATCATCTTACGCCAGATTTACAACAGCGGAGGATTTTTAGTCCCGATTCGTTGGTAAGGCTTATGCACCTACTTTGCATCGTCTGTCAAAGTACCAAAGGGTATATTGGTCTCAAAAGGAGGTCATTATCTTATGAATACAACAATAAACAGACAACAATGGCAAGAGGAAGAAGCCCTCAGGCGTTTTCAATTGATTTCACCGCTTCTCCAGACTGGTCTGGATGATGCAAAGCGTATCCAGCTTCGCAAAAAGATTGCAGAGGAAAACAACATATCTGTCCGTTCCCTTTACCGCTATGAAAAAGCTTTTTCGGAAAGGCAGTTTACAGGGCTAAAACCTGCTGACCGTGAGAAACACCGGTCACAAAAACTTCCGGAAAACTTTTCGTTCCTGCTGGAACAGGCAATCCAACTTCGCAAGGAGGTTCCGGAGCGGTCGGTTGCCCAGATCATCTACATTCTGGAAACGGAAGGGCTTGCGGTACCCGGTACTTTAAAGCGTTCTACTTTGGAACGCCATATCTATAAGGCTGGTTACGGACAAAAGCAGATGCAAATGTATCAGGATGCAAGAAACAGTTCTTCCAAACGCTTTTGCAAACCGCACCGTATGATGCTGATTCAGGCGGACATCAAGTATGGACCCAAGCTTCCAATCGGAAGAAATGGGGCTAAGGTACAGACTTACCTGTCCTCAGCAATCGATGACCATTCCAGGTATCTTCTATCATCCCGGTTTTATGACAATCAGGGAGAATCAATCATTGAAGATACGTTTCACCAAGCGATTTCCCGGTATGGAATCTTCGATTCCTGTTACTTTGATAATGGAACACAGTATATCGCAAAACAGATCCGTTCTTCCCTTGCAAGGCTGGGCATCCGTGTGATGTATGCAAAACCAAGATCCGGCAAAAGTAAAGGGAAAATCGAAAAGTTCCATCAGGTGGTAGATGCTTTTATCCGGGAATCAAAGCTGAAAAATATCAAAACACTGGAGGAACTGAACCGTTTGTGGGCAATCTACCTGGATGAGTATTATCACAAGAAAAAGCATGATGGCATTGCAGAATACTATGAAAGCCTCGGCGCTGCCATTCCGGAAGAAGGGATATCACCACTGCAGGAATGGAACCGGGACAGCCGTCCACTGACTTTTTTGGATACAGTCGTTGTAGCCGAAGCTTTCCTGCACCATGAGCAGCGAAAAGTGGATAAAGGTGCCTGTATCAGTTTCCGTGGGCAAAGGTATGAAACCAAACCTGCCCTGATCGGATATACGGTGGAAATCTCCTATGATCCGGCAAATCCTGAG
>JAETOL010000126.1 GCA_021771755.1 Lachnospiraceae bacterium
GTAAGCAGTCCATATTGACACGTTATTGACAGACAAAAAATCCCCGTAGAACCGTCCTTGATGGCTTCACGGGGATTTTCTATTCGCGACATTCTTCTTGTACGTTTTTTGACCACGGCAAAAAAGCTGCCAGATCTTGACAATTGCTCTCTGGTAGGTGATCAAACAAGTATTCTAAGTACCGCTGGACGTTAAGCTGGTTTAGTTTAGCTGTCTCTACTAAGCTATAGTAGACGGCGTTCGCCTTGGCACCTTCTTCGGTTTTTGCGAATAGACAATTCTTTCGAATTAGTGTTGATGGCCGAATACTTTGCTCAACTGAATTGTTGCTTAACGGTAATTGTCCATTTTCAAATACACGATACACTCGTGATTTTAACTGGATGGCGTTCTGAATTGCCTTACGCAACTGTCCAATCGGCTGGCTAATCTGGCTAATGTAATTGTAAAATTTATCCATTAGCGGTTTGACATGGATTTGCCGCTGCACTAACTTCTCATTGGCCGTTTGATAACTCAACTGGTTTTCCGAATGGAAAACCTGACTAAGAAGAGTTAGTGCTTGTTGCGCTTTGGACGCCTTCATTGTTTTTGGCAGTGCTTTGACCAATTTGACAAATTCTCGTCGAATATGCACTAAGCACGAACCAAATTTTGCTTGCGGATAGAGTTGATTACTATACCCTTTATACCCATCGCACATGATAATACCCGGATAATTATTGCCGACTATTTGTCCAATGATTCTACCAGAACGCGTATTGGCATGATGAAAGACTACAACCGGATGTTGGGCAAACTCTTTCGTTGTCCGCGTTACCCAGAAATAGTCTTGGGATTTAGGACTATCAACGACTTTAAAAGGTGTTTCATCCATATGAATGACTGGTTCTTGTCTAACTGTATTGCTTAAATACTGATACAACGGCTCTAAGTACGTTTGACTAACTTTAATAATATTCGAGGCCATTTGCTTGGCGCTAACAGGTAATCCCAACCCTTGTACAAAGCTTTCTTGCCGATAGAAAGGCAACGCCAGATTAAATTTTAAATAGGCGATAAATGCCATAATACTGCTTGAAAAGTAACTATGTGGTAATAAAGCCATTGGTGCCTTACTAGTTACCAATTTATCATTTCCATCTTGACTACAGTGTTTACACTTATAGCTTTCCTCATATAAGTTGGCACAATACAATTCAGGCTCTTTTAGTCTAGCTTCCCGTCGTGCCAACCTCTTTCCAATGTGAGCCATTTCGTGCTGGCAATCTGGACAGGTGGTCGTTTTTAAAGAAACAACTTCCTCGACTTGAGGAAGTTGGTCTAAAAACTCTTGACGAGTTAGCTGTTTCTTCGCTGGTCGATGACGTACGATCTTAGTCGTTGTTGTTTTAACTACTTCAGTAATCTCTTGATCCAAGTTCAGATCATCAACTGGATCAAACAGTGATAATTGTCCATCAGCTACCTGCTCTAAAACTTCAGTTTTTTTTCCAAAAATTATTTCCTGCAGTTGCTTAATCGTAATTGCTTGTTGTTCAAGTTGTTCTTGAGCTTTCTTCAACTGCGCACGTAGTGCTTCGTTTTCTTTCTTTAATGACTCAGCCATTGTACGTCACCTCCAATCTAATAAACTTTTGTTATTATATCAGAGCTAAAACAGTTTAAAAAGAGCTTAGTATAGATTTCCTGGTTTGATTGTATGAATACGTCGCTCGGGAAATGGGGATAGACCTGTAAATAAGGCATTTAGTTGCTCTGGCTTTAGTTCTTTAACTTCACTTTTGTTCTTAGGCCATCTTAAACTACCATTTTCATATCTTTTATATAGCAGAATGAAACCTTCATCATCCCAATAAAGGGCTTTGAACCGATCATTGCGACTACCACAAAATAAAAAGAGCGAATTATTATATAAATCCAATCCAAAGTTTTC
>JAETOL010000127.1 GCA_021771755.1 Lachnospiraceae bacterium
GAATCCGAAAAACAGGCGGAAGGCTGGGCGCATGGACGAGAAGATCTTCCGGAACGGGCGGAAGATAATGCAAAATATTACGTTGGGAAAGCTTCCGAGGATGCAAAAAAGACGGCTGCTGACCGGACCACCGTAGAAAGCGCGGCACAGAGTGTTGCGCAAATGCAGGGAGACGTAGCAAAGGACTTGGAACAGGTACAAACGCTCACCGGACAGGCACAGACATCCGCCACGAATGCTGCATTATCAGAGCAGGCCGCGAAAGCCTCTGAAATTGCCGCACAGGAAGCCCAGGTGGGTGCAGAAACCGCAGAAGGACATGCAGAGAGGTTTGCAGGACATGCCGCGGCAGATAAAGCTGCTGTGGAGCTGATAAAGTCCGAAGCTGATAAAACAGCACAGAAGATCACAGAAGATAAAAATACTGTACAGGGGCTGGTGGATGATTTCGCTCTTACTCATCAGCAGGCAGTAGTTGACGTCAACAATGCCGGACAGACGCAGACAGAACGTGTGGAGAATGCAGGAGAGACAGCGGTTGATAACATCGAAACTTCGAGGCAGCAGGCAGTCGAGTCAGTATCAGATGAAGGGACAACGCAGAAAGAAGCAGTAAAGACAGAAGGAACTACACAGATAGAAAATGTACAGGCGGTTGTGGATGGGATCGCACAGGAATCCACCGCACAGCAGATCCTTGAGAAATCAAACCAGTCCCTTCCGTTTCTTGAAGAAATCGCCCGAAATTCCGGGAAAGCTGGAAGCTTGAACGGGTTTTGCCTTGAAAAAGGTGCAAACGACAGTGTAGTTATCACCTACACCAATCCGGAAACGGAGCAATTTGAGTCTGCAACGGTGCTTCCAACCGACACAACTTTACTTAAAATTGACGAAGCCCTAACAGGAATCAACGAGTCACTGAAGATTATCGCGCTACAGAAAGGAGTGGAAACATAATGGATATCATGAAAGAATCGACCTTACAGAGTATTGCCAGTAATTTGTAATTACAGAATGCGCTCTTGGCAGCAATTGCAGGGGCGGAGCCGGGAAGTATTAAAATAGACAGCTTTGCGCAGGTACAGGAACTGGTATCAACCGGACTTGCAGAAAAGATATTTGCAGTCGGAGACCAGCTGATCTGTCCGTGGACAGATATTGTAACAGGCGAGACATATGACTGGGTATGGGATATCGTACATATGGCAGATGTAGAGCTGGAGGATGGAAGTATGGTTCCGGGAATGTATCTGCAGGCACACTATTTAACACCGTTTTCCATACAATTCGATGCACCGGAAAATGAAATAGCAACAGAAACGACCTTCCAGGAAGGGTTGTCCTATTATTTAAAAAATGAGGACGGCTCTTTTTCTTTGCAGACAGTAACTGCAGGGGAAGCGATTACGGAAGGCGCAACCTATTATCACAGCGCGATTAAGGACACATCAGGAAATATATGCAGATATGGATACAACAGATGGAGCCACAGCGCATACCGTCAGTTACTGAATTCTGATGCGGAAAAAGGCGCATGGTGGACACCACAGCACGCAGGAGATGTCGCGCCGAATGAATTAAATTCAAGAGCCGGATTTTTATCCGGATTCGAGGAAGATTTTCTGAGCGCGATCCGGCCAGTGAAAGTAAGAACATGGTTAAATACAGTAACCGATAAAGAAATCGGAGATTATGAAGACACATACGATAAGATATTCCTTGCGTCAAAAGAGCAGGTATATGGAACTTTGGAGAGCGGTACATGCAACGATGAGGTATGGGATTATTACAAAAAAGCAACAGGACTGACAGCTCCTTCGAATGCGAATAATATAGGAAGAATCAAATACAAGCTAGATGCTCAGACGTCTGCCGACTGGCAACGGCTGCGTTCCCCGGCAGTGGAAAAGAAAGGAACAAAGAAAATGTCAGTACCGGAAGGGAAAAGGACGAAATCAAAATTTGAAGTGATTGTAAAGGCTAGAAATATAGTGGTGCATACAATCAAAATAACATCGAATGAAAAGGTATTTCCGAAGCGGTATCGTTGGAGTTTTACCGGCAAGCTGGTAGATGAAACCGTTGATATGTACAAGAATTTATTCTTTGCAAACTCGATTAGAGTTGTGACAAAAGAAGATAAGATTCTAAGAAGGCAATACCAAGTGAAAGCTCTAGCTCAAACGTATAGTATCCTTGCTATGATTCAGATAGCATACGATCTATTTGGACTGAGTACAGACAGGGTTAAATATTGGACTGAACTTCTGATGGAAGAGCAGAAACTTATAAGAGATTGGAGGGACAGCGATTCCTCCCGGTATAGAAATCTTTAAAAAGTGAATATATGGCTGCAAGCTATGAAACGCTCGGAGGCTGCGTTCCCCGAATCGAGGCAACTCGAACAACACTTGGAATTGCAACAACGCCGGCAACCTCAACAACAACAACGCGAACAACGCTGGGCGGTGCGCCCCGGATTGTGATAACGTGAGAATGAGTAACCTGAAAAGGCGAAAACAGTACATATCGCAAGGAGTTTGCAGCCAGCCGTAAGGCGAACAACACTGTTGTGATGCTGTTTACATATTTTATGTAAGTACAGCTATAAACACCGCAGAAGGAGAAAAGAAAAATGAATAATGAACATCCGGAAGTAACAGGGTACAAAGCCCTTTACAGGTCGATGATGAAATGCAAGAAGGGCGTAATGTGGAAAGACAGTACAGCCCATTTTTGTTTGAATGGACTGACGGAAGTAATGAAACTGGAACAGTCGTTAATGGATGGAACATACAAAGAACGTCCCGGAAGGACTTTTACAGTATACGAACCTAAGAAGAGAGAAATTCTTAGCATCAGTTTTAGGGATCGTATTTATCAAAGAAGTCTGAATGATAATGCCCAAATATGCCACACGAGGTTGCCAAAAAGAAATTCGCAAAGCACTTGGACGAGTGGACATTTGCGGAAGTGAAAAAGATTCTTGACAGGTTCGAAGGAGATATAGGGTTCAATCCAGGTAGTCAGCTAATACAGATTGCCGGTATATCAGTATTAGACGAAATGGACCATTTTATCAAAGAAAAATTAAGAATAAAACACTACATTAGATACATGGATGATTTTATATTGATAAGCAATGATAAGCAATATCTTCAAACCTGCTTAGAACAAATAAGGGAGTACTTGAAAGAAAGGGGGTTTGAACTAAATGCCAAAACATCTCTTTACAGGATGAGTCGTGGAATTAAATTTCTTGGTTTTCGTTTTATCATGACGGATACCGGAAAAGTTATCCGGCTAATAAAACCGGAAAGTGTTAAGCGAGAACGAAGAAAACTAAGAAAACTTGTGAAGCTTGCAAAGAAAGGGAAGCTAACCAAAGAAAAAGTGAATCAATGCTATGAAGCGTATAAAGCCCATGCCGAAAGGGGCAACACGTGGAAGATGCTTCAAAGATTGGATGAGTTTTACAAAAACTTATGGAAGGAGAATTGAATATGCAGTGGGTAAAACTGGAAGGAAGCCTTCGGGATAAAATTAAAATCGAAGCACTAGAAGCGAATAGCAAGACGCTGGAACAAGCTAATGCTGAATTGACAGTAACTGTAGACAACATTTTGACAGAAGTTATCCCATCAATTATGGGAGTTTAAGGAGAAGGAGATCATGGATATGAGTACATTTATTGCAAAAAGAATCATGGAACAGGCAGACAAGAGCGTAGAAGCTGGACAGAACAAATATAAGGCCTACTTTGTAAGAGTCAAAATTTATGAAAAATGGAGAAGTGACGTAGAATCCATCCTTATCACAGATGGATATGAGGACTGTATTGTAAGACCATAAAAGCAGATTTACAGGAGGAATACAATATGGCAATCAGAGACAGACCGTAGAGGTCTTTTTTTAATACTTAAATTTGCGCCGGCGCAATGCCCGCCGGGAAAGGGAAAAATATGA
>JAETOL010000047.1 GCA_021771755.1 Lachnospiraceae bacterium
TACTCTTAATCATAGGGAACACCTTCCTTTGTGCTATTGGTTTTGGTCGACTAATATAATAACACAAAACTGGCGTTCCCTTTTCTATGTGTCCTACAAAAATTTTACGCTAGCCCAAAAAACAGAGCTCTCAGCAGAGAACTCTGTTTTTTGATTTCTTAATCTTTTAATTTCCGGGTGCTTCTTTCATCCTCTGCCATTCATCGAGTTTCTGAATATTTGCCATCTCATATTCATTGAAAATGGAATCCTGCTGAGCATCAAAAGTTTCCGGATCTATGGTTCCCTGATACCAGGATGTACTGTTAAAATAGTCCGAAATCCTCTGTGTTACAAAAATGCGTCCATGACGGGCATAGATTTCATTTTTGGCAAGTTCCAGCTGTTCTGCTGAATATACAGATATCTCTTCATCACTCAGATAGCGGCTGTTGCTTTCCGGGAAAAAGTATTCCCCGGTTTGAGTATTTACCTGCTGATCCGGCACTTCCGAAGGTACCGGTGTTGCTGTCGGATCCGGAATCAACTGAATCTGATCCCGTCTCATAATACAGTCTACACTAGGATAAACCGCAGATACCGGATCTGTAGTTGAAATCTTCAGATACAACTGTCCACCATCAAATATTATGTTTCCGTATGAAGTATTTCCCACAGAATCATAAAGCGTGAACTTTGCTGCATTTCCAGCTACTTTTGCTGTCACATCTCCGGTAACGGTCTGTGTCTGGTTCCGGTCTGTCTGTGAAAAACTGAAAGACACTGTGTCCAGACTGATATTGTATACATTGATAGATGCTGTTCCATCTGTGCTGTACCAGTTATCCCAAAAAACATTCGGATCAAACGCCGCTATTCTGGTCGGAATCGGCGTTGGGGTTGCCGTTGGTCTGGGGGAAGGTGTCGGTGTTGCAGAAACAGCTGCCGTCGGTACCGCTGTAGGTCTGTTTTTCAAAGCTTCCATCGCAGCCTGTTTTTTCTGCTCCTTCAAGGCACTGCTGCGAAATCCAACCAGCAGAAGTGCCGCTGCACTTACTATGACAAAGACAGCAATCAGCACACTCAGCAGTATCTTCAGTATTTCATCTCTTTTTCTCATTCTGTTTCACCTCGGTTCTGTCTCTTCCCTCAGATACCCACGCTTATTCTTTACCGCTCCAGCAGTAAGTGCAAAGCTTGCATGGCTCAATATTAATAGAAGCCACCAGATCGTCAAGGCGATGGTATTTCAGGGTGGTAAAGTTCAATTCTTTGCGGATATCCTCCAACATTCCTTTGTAATTTTCAGAATCCGGATTCGCATAATCCGCAAGAAGTTTATCGTCTACATTGTCACCTTCCCTTTTTGCGATCACTCTTCGTGTGATCAGATCCATCTCTGATTTCGAACGGGAGAAATTCAGATATTTACATCCATAAAGAAGCGGCGGGCATGCCGGACGGATATGGACTTCCTTTGCTCCGTTGGTATAAAGGAAATCTGAAGTTTCACGAAGCTGTGTTCCTCTTACGATAGAATCATCGATCATAAGAAGGCTTTTACCTTTGATCAGTTTATGGACAGGGATCAGTTTCATTTTTGCAATAAGGTTTCTCTGGCTTTGCTGTGTAGGCATAAAGGATCTTGGCCAGGTTGGTGTATATTTAATAAATGGACGGGCAAAAGGTACTCCGGAACGGTTTGCATAACCAATGGCATGCGCAATTCCGGAATCCGGAACACCGGCTACAATGTCCGGCTTCACTTCTCCAAAGTCTCGTTCTGCCAGCATATCACCGCATTTATAACGCATTTCTTCTACATTGACACCTTCATAAGTAGAAGTCGGATAACCATAGTATACCCAAAGGAAAGAACAGATACGCATTTTTTCTCCGGGTTTCTGAAGAGATTCAATTCCTTCCGGTGTAACAAATACAATCTCTCCCGGCCCTAATGCTTTTTCATCTTCATATCCCAGATTGATGTATGCATGACTCTCAAAAGATACACAGCGGGCGCCATCCTTCTTTCCTATGATCAATGGGGTTCTTCCCAAACGGTCTCTTGCTGCAAAAAGTCCTTTCGGCGTCAGAAGCAGCATGGTCATAGAACCATCGATCATCTCCTGTGCATAACGGATTCCTTCTACTATCGTAGCTTTCTGGTTGATCAGGGATGCCACCATTTCTGTAGGATTCACATTTCCACCGCTCATTTCCAGGAAATGTGTGCTTCCATTTTTAAAGGAATGCGCAATCAGCTCTTCCATGTTATTGATCTTACCTACGGTAGTAATGGCAAAATTTCCCAGGTGGGAGCGCACCAGAAGAGGCTGCGGCTCATTATCTGAAATACATCCGATTCCCAGGTTTCCCTGAAGCTCTGATACATCTCTGTCAAACTTTGTACGGAACGGGGAATTCTCGATATTATGAATGGCTCTGTCAAATCCCTTTGCCGGATCATAAACAGCCATGCCTCCCCTTCTTGTACCCAGATGAGAATGATAATCAATTCCGAAAAACAAGTCCAGCACACAGCTGGATTTTGAAGCTACTCCAAAAATTCCACCCATAATTCTGTTCTCTCCTTATTGTGTTTTTTTGTAAACGTGAAGCTGGTTACCAGTTTGATCTTCCGTATTCATTGCAAGCATCATTATATAAAAACAGTTTAAATAAGTAAAGACTTTATTTTGTTTCTTTTATCGTACCTTTTCGATAAGCATCCAAAAGACTTGACAGTTCCTGGATTCTTTCTCTGAGCGCACGGCCATTGTCGGTATCGCCTACCAGTCTTCTTTTGGAGCTGTAATATACTGCCATCTGGCTGGATACAATATCATTCCCCTTGGAAACCGCTTCTTCCGCAGAAGTAAAGGGTTCATGGGCTGCAAGAAACAGACCGTAAGAATTATAGATCAGTGTATAACCTGCAATTCCTGTTACTTTCTGATATGCGGTACAAAGACCTCCGTCAATGACTATGATCTTTCCTCCACATTTCACCGGACTTTCTCCTTCACTTTGATGAACCGGAACATGTCCGTTAATGATATGACTTTCTGAAGGATCCAGACCAAATTCGCGAAGCATACGATCCACCACCTCTTCCTTTTCCAGAAGCCGGTAATAAGAACCTTTTTTCTCCGTGTGGGTTTCTTTATCTTCAATAAAGTATCGTTCAAAGGTCGTCATTTTATCTTTGCCAAAAAGCGGAGAATTCGGGCTTGCCCATATATACCAGAGAATATCCCTGCCCTTTTCCTGTTCTTCCTGATCGACTGCAAAAAATGCCCGGCGGACATAGCTTTCCAGTGCATCATACAAAGCACGTCCTTTATATTTCTCACCATAAACCTCAATTTCTTTCAGGCTGCCATCTTCATTCAAAGGAATACAGCCATGAAACAGAAGATTGTTGTTATAGATTTTATAAAGCCCGCCTCGATCCAGCAGGAACCGCATATGATTCTGAAGCTTCTCACAGTTTCTGAACGCTGCCTCCAGACGCTCCATCACCCCCTGCTCTCCTTCTGTCAGATCATATGGATGTTCCCAGTCAATGGTAGGGAAGTTTGTATCTTTTAAAGGATATTCGTTCCCGTCCGGCATAGTGATCGTCCCTTTTTCCGGATTGATCCGATGGAGAAGGCAGCGGTCTTCCATCTGAAATTCTTTTCGCTTCATAAGAAGCTGGCCTTCCAGCTTAAACTGGATTATGGAAATAGCCTTATGCATCTTGCGGCTCAATTCTTTTTCCAGTACATTATAATCTGTACTTCCTTTTATTTCAAAATTCTGACAGGAATCATCCTGATAGATTTCCAGAGCAAAGGTTGCCAGAGGAAGCAGATTGATCCCATACCCGTCTTCCAGGATGTCCAGATTATCGTATCGAATACTGTTTCTCAGAACCGTAGCGATGCAGGCACCCTGTCCCACTGCCGCTCCCATCCACACAACATCATGATTTCCCCACTGGATATCCAGCGAATGATATTCCATCAGGCGGTCCATGATAAAATGCGGTGCTGGACCTCTGTCAAAAATATCCCCCAGAATATGAAGATGATCCACGACCAGTCTCTGGATCAGTTCCGCTAATGCTATGATAAAATTCTCTGCTCTGCGGATCTCTATAATGGTATTTACAATAGAATTATAGTAGGCCTCTTTGTCCAGAACCTCTGCTTTTTCTGTGATCAGTTCCTCGATCACATAGGCGTAATCATGCGGAAGGGCTTTTCTGACCTTAGACCTTGTATATTTGGAAGCAGTCGTTTTGCAGACCTCGATCAGACGGTACAAAGTAATCTTATACCAGTTTTCCATATCGTCTTCCGTCTTTTTTACCAGCCGGATTTTTTCTCTTGGATAATAGATCAGCGTCGCCAGATCACGCTTGTCATGATTGCTGAGCGTATGACCGAACACATCATCAATCTTTTTTCTTACAGCGCCTGAACCATTTCGGAGTACATGGGAAAATGCCTCATACTCTCCATGAAGATCCGACATAAAATGTTCGGTTCCCTTGGGAAGATTCAGGATAGACTGAAGGTTGATGATCTCTGTTGATGCCTTTCCGATAGTCGGATAGAGCTCTGCCAGCCTCTGTAAATAACGAAGTTCTTCTTTTTTCATAATCTCTCCTTTCAGACCACCACATCAAACAGAGAAAACTGATTTGACTGGGGAATATCTCCAAAAAGCCCCAGGTCATCCATCAGGTCAATGACCGTCTTGCTGACCTTTGTCCTGTCACGAAAATCATCTTTTGACAGAAACCTTCCTTCTTTCGCAGCCTGCACTACTGCTTCTGCCGCCTTATCCCCCATTCCATCAATGCTGTTCAGCGGTGGGAGCAGCTTCCCGTCAATGATCTGGAACCGGCTGGCATGGGATTTATAAATATCAATAGGAAGAAATTCAAATCCTCTTGCATACATTTCCTGCACGATACGCATATCCCGGATCGTATCCTGCTCCTTTTTAGATGCGTCATCTCCCTTTTTGCGCAGTTCCGCCAGGTAATATTCCAGTCGGTCACGTCCCATACACATCGTCTCATAAGAAAACGCCGTAGCACGGATACTGAAAAACGCTGCGTAATAAGCCAGAGGGATAAACACCTTAAACCATGCGATACGCCATGCCATCATGACATAAGCTGCCGCATGAGCCTTGGGGAACATATATTTGATCTTTTTGCAGGACCAGATATACCACTCCGGAACATTGTGTTCTCTCATGGTCGCCTCCCACTCCTCACGAAGTCCTTTTCCCTTACGGACACTTTCCATGATGGTAAAGGCAAGGCTGCTCTCCACCCCCATACTGATCAGATAGATCATGATATCATCTCGCGTGCAGATTGCCGTGGAAATGGTTGCCTTTCCTTCCTGGATAAGCGTCTGGGCATTTCCAAGCCATACGTCCGTACCATGGGCAAGACCTGCGATCCTGACAAGGTCGGAAAAGTATTTCGGCTGCGTATCGATCAGCATCTGCATGGCGAAATCCGTACCAAACTCCGGAACGCCCAGACATCCCAGCTTACAGCCGCCAATATCATCCGGGGAGATTCCCAGAGCTTTGGTGCTTGCAAACAGGGACATAACCTCTTTGCTGTCCAGCGGGACTTCCTTGGCATCCTTGCCGGTAAGATCCTCCAGCATACGGATCATGGTCGGATCATCGTGTCCAAGGATATCAAGCTTCAACAGGTTTCCGTCAATGGAGTGGTAATCAAAATGTGTCGTTATGATATCACTGTTTTCATCATTTGCCGGATGCTGGACAGGCGTGAATTTCTCGATTTCCTCTCCCTTTGGAAGAACAATGATTCCGCCGGGATGCTGGCCTGTCGTCCTTCTGATCCCGGTACACCCCTGAACGATCCGGTTGATCTCACAGTAGCGCTTGTGCTGTCCATGTTCCTCATAATAATTTTTCACATAACCAAAGGCAGTCTTTTCTGCCAATGTACCAATGGTTCCGGCCTTAAAAGTCTGGCCCTTTCCAAAAATAACCTCTGTATATTTATGGGCATTCGCCTGATATTCCCCGGAAAAGTTCAGGTCGATGTCAGGCTCCTTGTCCCCTTTAAAGCCAAGGAACGTCTCAAATGGAATATCAAACCCCTCTTTTACCATTTTAGTTCCACATTCCGGACATTTTTTATCCGGCATGTCACAGCCTGCCATACCACCGAACTTCTTTACCTCCGGTGAATCAAAATCACTGTATTTGCAGTTTGGACAGATATAATGCGGCGGAAGAGGGTTTACCTCTGTGATACCGGACATGGTCGCTGCCAGGGAGGAACCTACGGATCCACGGGAGCCAACCAGATAGCCGTCATCGTTCGATTTCCATACCAGTTTCTGAGCAATGATATACATGACCGCATATCCATTGGAAATAATGGAGTTCAGCTCCTTTTCCAGTCTTTCCTCCACAATGGACGGAAGATTTTCTCCGTAGATCTCATGGGCTTTTTTAAAACAGATATCTCTGAGGTCACGGTCGGAGTTCTCGATCACAGGCGGAAACTTATCCGGATGGATGGGAGAGATTTTCTCTATCATATCAGCAATCTTATTGGTATTTGTAATCACGACCTCCTCGGCCTTTTCACTTCCCAGATAAGAAAACTCCTCCAGCATCTCTTCGGTAGTACGAAGGTAAAGAGGCGCCTGATCGTCGGCATCAGAAAATCCATTTCCTGCCATAATGATCCTTCGGTAGATTTCATCCTGTGGATCCATAAAGTGCACGTCACAGGTTGCCACAACCGGCTTCTTAAACTGTTCTCCCAGCTTGACGATCTTTTTGTTGATCTCGATCAGATCCTCTTTTGAATTGACCGCATCATTTTTGTCACTGGCAATCATAAAAGCATTATTTCCTAAAGGCTGGATTTCCAGGTAATCATAGAAGTCAACCAGTCTCGCGATCTCCTGATCCGGTGCATTCCTTAAAATTGCCTGATAAAGTTCTCCTGCCTCACAGGCACTTCCGATCAGAAGCCCTTCCCGGTGCTCCAGGAATACACTTTTGGGCACACGAGGTTTTCTTCTGTAATATTTCAGGTGAGACTGGCTCACCAGCTTATAAAGGTTGATACGTCCGGTTTCATTTCTGGCAAAAATCACTGCATGGTAGGTCGGAAGCTTTTTGATGGTATCTACGGATACATTTCCCTGCTGGTTTAAGGTATCCACATCATAAATATCACGTTCTTTCAGCATTTCCACGAATTTTACAAAAATATCTGCCGTGCATGCCGCATCGTCTACCGCTCTGTGATGATGCGCCAGGGAAACCCCTACTGCCTTTGCCACAGTGTCCAGTTTAAAACGGTTCAGGGCAGGCAGAAGAAATCTTGCCATTCCTACCGTATCCACATACGTAAATTCATCCGGAAGCCCCTGCCTTTTGCAGTTTTCTATAATGAAGCTCATATCAAAGTCTGCATTGTGGGCTACCATAACTGCACCCTTACAAAATTCCAGAAACTGAGGAAGGACGGTCTGGATCTCCGGTGCATCCATCACCATAGAATCATTGATGCTGGTAAGCTGTTCAATCCGATAAGGAATCGGAACCTTGGGATTTACAAAAGTGGAAAACCGGTCTGTGATCGCTCCCTTTTCCACACGGACAGCGCCTATTTCAATAATCTGGCAGGTGAGAGGCGAAAATCCTGTTGTCTCAATATCAAAAACTACAAAGTCTCCGTCCATGGACTGTCCTTTGCTGTTGGTGACGATTCCTTTCAGATCATCCACCAGATAGGCTTCCATACCATAAAGAACCTTAAAATCAGACTCTTTCGGCACACAGCCGCCCCAGGCATCAAAACAGTGATTTGCCTCCGGAAATGCCTGTACCACCCCGTGGTCCGTAATGGCAATGGCCTTGTGCCCCCACTCATAAGCGCGCTTGACAAGCGCCTTTGCCTCCGTCACACCATCCATATCACTCATCTTGGTATGGCAGTGAAGCTCTACTCGTTTCTGAGGGCTGGTATCCATCCTGGAGCTTCTGAAATCCGCAATCTTCTTGATACCGGCAATCGAACCAATCGTCAGTTCACTGTCAAAACGGTCAATGGTGGTCACACCCTTTAATTTCAGAAAAGCCCCTTTTTTGATTTCTCCTATTACTTCCGGAACCTGTTCGTTACGGAGGAACATTTTGATCACAATGGAATCTGTAAAATCGGTAACCGGAAAAATCAGGATTGTCTTTTCATTTCGGATTTCTCTGGCCTCAACATCCATAACCTGTCCCCGGATGATCACTTCTCCCATTTCTCCTGTGATACTTTCCAGAGGAATGGTTTCTCCCTCAAAATCTCTTCCGTAGATCACATCCGGATTGCTGTCACGGCGGAAGCCTCCTCTGAATTCTCCGCTCTGACCTTTCTTTTCAAAGTTTTTCTTATCCTGTCTGCCTTTTCCCGCCGCTTTTTTGCCATCTTTTTTCTCCGTATCCCCAGCCTCCTCTTTTGATTCCGCAGAGGGTTCCTCCTGATCAAGTCTGGCATGCTTCAGCACATTTTCTACTTCCTGTTCAATCTGCAGCGCTGCGTTTTTGCGGTATTTACTCTCCGGAACCTCCTCAAACTGAAGCTGAATCTTCAGATTCATACCACATCGCTCACAGAATACCTTATGAAGATATTCTACAAGTATCTCACTTTTTTCACGGGAGATCACGGAATCCGGAAGGATCAGATCCATCTCTTCTGTACCGGAAAAAATAATCTTGGCACGTTTAAACAGATTGTACTCCAGCATATTGTAGTTTCGAAGTTCCAGTTCCATACTGGAACGATACACTTCCAGGAAATTATCCGGTGTATACTGTCTGGATAAGTGAAATTTTTCGATCACTGTCACCTGGATCTGTATCCCGGGAAAGCACTGCCGCTGAATCTGCTGCTGGATCTCAAAAATATATTTTTTATGAATCCACCGCTCACTGCTGATATAGACCCACAAACGCGTCTTGTCCGGATTACAGGAAACTTTTGTGACCGATACCATATCAAGAAGTTCCTGCAGCGGATCTTTGATCTTCAGATTTGGAAAAACATCAAAAAAATCTTTTACCATTTTTGCCTCTTTCTTATTCTTCCCAGTGAAGAAGCTCCTGTCGCAGCGTTTCCAGAAGCTGATCCTCCGGAACCTTCTTCACGATCTTTCCTTTTTTGATCAGAAGTCCCAGACCTACGCCTCCTGCGATTCCGATATCTGCCTCTTTTGCCTCTCCCGGGCCGTTTACCACACATCCCATTACTGCCACTTTAATATCAAGAGGAATATCCTGCACCATATCTTCTACCTTGTTTGCAAGGCCGATAAGATCGATTCTTGTCCGTCCGCAGGTAGGGCAGGACACGACTTCGATTCCGCCTTTACGAAGTCCAAGGGTCTTTAAGATCCGTTTTGCCGATTTAATTTCCTCCAGAGGCGCTCCGGTCAGAGACACACGAATGGTATCACCGATTCCCTGAGAAAGAATAATACCAAGACCTGCTGCTGATTTGATATTTCCGGAATAAAGTGTTCCCGCCTCTGTAATTCCTACATGAAGAGGATAATCTGTTTTTTCGGCAATCAGCTCATGCGCCTTTGCACACATCATTACGTCAGAAGACTTGATGCTGATCACCAGATTGTCATATCCCATTTCCTCAATGATCCGCACCTTGTCAAGAGCGCTTTCCACCAGTCCCTCTGCCGTCACTCCATGATACTTTTCCACCAGTTCTTTTTCCAGGGAACCACTGTTAACACCTACCCGGATGGGAATGTTTCTCTCTTTTGCCACATCCACTACAGCCTGAATCCGTTCTCTGCTTCCAATGTTTCCCGGATTGATACGGATCTTGTCCGCCCCGTTTTCCATGGCTGCTATAGCAAGACGGTAATCAAAGTGAATATCTGCCACAAGAGGAATGTGGATCTGCTTTTTTATTTCAGAAAGCGCTTCTGCTGCCGCCATGTCCGGCACTGCACAGCGGATAATCTCACAGCCTGCAGCCTCCAGTTCCAGAATCTGCTTTACAGTTGCCTCCACATCATCTGTTTTGGTATTTGTCATGGATTGAATCAGGATCGGATTGCCGCCTCCGATCTTTTTATTTCCGATCTGTACTACTTTTGTATGTTCCCGATGCATAATCTGCCTCCTGTCAAATAATATTTCTTATCTGTGAATTTCCAGAAGCTTTTCCTTCAGGCTGTTTTCCATCCTGATCATCTCAGCTTCTGCCGCCTGCCGTCTGGCTCTTCCTTCTTTTTGGATACGCATTACATCATCCAGTGTCTGGATCAGTTCTGCATTGGTCTGTTTTAATGTTTCCAGATCCACGATTCCTCTTTCGGATTCCTTTGTCGTTTCCACAGAAGCCATGTGAAGCTTTTCTGCATTTTTACGTAGGAGTTCATTTGTCACATCAGACACCTGTCTCTGAGCTCTGGCCGCTTCCGAAGAGTGTGCAATTCCAAGAGCAAGAACCATCTGACTCTTCCAGAGCGGTATGGTATTGACAATCGTAGTCTGGATTTTTTCGGCCATAACCATATCGTTATTCTGTACAAGGCGGATCTGAGGCGCCGTCTGCAGAGATACCATCCTTGTCAGTTCCAGATCATGGATTTTTTTCTCAAAAGAGGTACATTTGCTGTCAAAATCTCTGGCTGCCTGGGCATCCTCCGGAAGACCGCTTAATCGGGCCTTATCTTCCAGCCCTTTCAGTTTTCCCTCCCGGACATCCTTAAGATGTTTTTTACCTGCAAGAATATACATGGAAAGTTCTCTGAAGTAGAGCAGGTTCTGCTCATACATTTTATCCATCATGGCAGAGTCTTTCAAAAGGCGGATCTGATGCTGCTGCAAAGAATCTGTAATCCTTTCCACATTTGCTTCTGCTTTGTCATATTTGTTTTTCAGATTCTCGATTTTATTTGCCTGCTTCTTAAAAAACCCGAAAAATCCCTTTTCCTCTTCTGCATCAAAACCTTTCAGTTCTCCCACTACATCTGCAAGAAGTTCTCCGATCTCCCCCAGATCCTGTGCCCGTACGTTTTTCAGTGCTTCATCCGAAAAATCCGCCATTTTTTTCTGGGTTCCGGCTCCGTACTGAAGAATCTGCGCTGCGTTTTCTACATTAATCTTTTCTGAAAAGGAATTTACCATTTCCTGTTCTTCCGGTGTCAGCACCATCTTTGCCATTTCCTGCTGTACCGGATCCATTCCCGGCTCCGGCTCCATCAAAGAGGTTTCCTGCTCCGGAGTCGGAATTTCTGGTTCCAATTCCAGTTCTGGTTCCAGTGTAAGAGTCGGCATAACCGTATCTTTGTTTTTGATCTCTTCGCTCATATCAGTCTCCTTTGTTATTCATTCCGGGGTTTAAAGTCACTGTCTTTCAGACCTTCCTGTGCAAGTATGGTGTGAAGAACAGATATATCACTGGAAACGTCCCAGGCTGTATCCTGAAAAACAGAATCCAGAAGCTTTGCAAACGCTGTATTGAGCGTATCCAGGGTATCCTCGATTTCTTTTTTCGATGCCCGGATTGTTTCCCCCTGTACAGGCTGGCTGTCCATATCCTCATAGGCGTCCAGAAGCTTTACTGTCATAGGAAGATAATAATTCATCATCCGTTTCAGATCCGGAATGATCTCCGGATGCTCCTGAACTCTCTGAAAGATCCTCTTTACAATTTCTTCCATGCTGGCGATCTTGGCTGAAATCTCTTCTCCGGGAATGGCATCATTGCTTTTATGAATTTTTCGGATATACGCTTCTCCCTGGTCAAGAACTTCCTGTACCTCTGGTGGAACATCTGCCATTTTTTGTCTTTTCTCTGCTTCCTGTCTCTGCCTTTCTTCCTGAATACGGAGGCTTTCCTCATACTGACGATAGGTTTCGCTGCTGGTGATCAGACAGGTTTCTTCCTGGTCAAGGCTGCCCTCCAGAAACCATCCTGTATCGATCATTTCCTGGATATCGTTTTTTACAAAACGAACACTCTTGCCCACAGCCCTGGAAAGCTTCTCCAGCTGGCAGTAGGTTCTGTCCCCAAGAGCCTTGCGGTACTTTCGGAACCGCCGTACTCGTCCATGTCCGCGGATTCCCTTATGCAGTATTACAATTCCTGCTGCCATTCCAAGCATCATAAGGAGGGTTGTTGTTATATAAAAGGAACCGACCAGCGTCTGGATCAGAAGAACTGCCAGAAAAGCAATTCCCATAAAGCCTGACATAATGCCGCCCATCACCATCAGGAAATAATTCTTGGTTTCCATTCCACTAAGAGAGATGTATAGATCCGGATATTTTTCTTTATTTTCAGTAAAAACAGGCTTCACGGAATCGGAGTAAACAGTGCGCTCCGGCTCCGGTCCCCTGTCATTCATACTGTCCCATCCTGTTTTCGGATTAAAATTCTGCCTCTGGTACTGGCGGACTCCCTGGTCGATCACCCTTCCAATGGAACGGCTCATCCTCCTGAAATCCCTTGAATTTACTGCTTTTTCGATCACATCCTGCGCTTCCCTGATCTTATCCTCCATCTGCGCAAAATCAAAATTCTGGTTTTTTGTTGTTTTGTTCTTATCCATAAGTATTCTCCATCAGGCCAATATAAACTTTCATTTCCTTTATTCTGCACTATAAAAATATTATAGCGAAGTGCCTGATAAAATACAAGTTTTCAGTTGAAGTCCGATTCCAAAAGTGCTACACTGTTTATATCGTACATTAAAGCGGCAAAGTACCTTTTACTGATACCGCCAAATAACAGGAGGATGATATTATGGAAAAAAAGAACATCGACTGGGGTAACCTGGGTTTTGGCTATGTACAGACAGATTACCGTTATGTCTCAGATTTTAAGAATGGTTCCTGGGACGAAGGAAAACTTACCGAGGATGCAAACGTTGTAATCAATGAGTGCGCCGGTGTCCTTCAGTATGCCCAGACTGTATTTGAAGGTATGAAAGCCTATACAACAGAAGACGGACGTATTGTCACTTTCCGTCCGGATCTGAACGCAGAACGTATGGAAAACTCTGCAAAAAGACTGGAAATGCCGGTATTTCCAAAAGACCGTTTTATTCAGGCTGTCGTGGATACCGTAAAGGCAAATGCCGCTTACGTTCCGCCATTTGGCTCAGGAGCAACCCTTTATATCCGTCCTTTTGAATTCGGCACCAATCCGGTCATTGGGGTGAAGCCTGCAGATGAATACCAGTTCCGTGTATTTACCACACCGGTAGGACCTTACTTCAAGGGCGGCGTAAAGCCTCTGACCATCCGTGTGACTGATTTTGACCGCGCAGCGCCCAACGGAACCGGCCATATCAAGGCAGGACTGAACTACGCCATGAGTATGCATGCCATTGTAGACGCACACAACCAGGGATATGACGAAAACATGTATCTGGATGCCGCAACCAGAACGAAAGTAGAAGAAACCGGCGGAGCCAACTTCCTCTTTGTCACAAAAGACGGCAAGGTTGTCACACCGAAATCTGACAGCATCCTTCCATCTATTACCCGCCGCTCCCTGATCTATGTGGCGCAGCACTATCTTGGACTTGAGGCAGAAGAACGTGAGATCCCGTTTGAAGAAGTAAAAGATTTTGCAGAGTGTGGTCTTTGCGGCACTGCTGCCGTAATCTCTCCGGTAGGAAAGATTGTAGATCACGGCAAAGAGATTTGCTTCCCGACAGGAATGACAGAAATGGGACCTGTTACCAAGAAGCTTTATGAAACACTGACCGGCATCCAGATGGGCCGCATCGAGGCTCCGGAGGGATGGCTTCAGGTAATCGAATAAACGAAATCCCGAAGGGATCTGCCCCTGGCAGCTTCCTTCGGATAAAAAGGGCAGTTACAGGTTTTTATGAACCTGCAGCCGCCCTTTTTCTTATTTCTTTCTCTCGTATTTTACGAATTCATATTCCAGGTCAAAGTATGTCTGCTCCTCACTTCTGGCCGTCACTTTCCACTCCGGCATCTCATCCAGATTCGGGAAATAACGGTCTGCTTCATAGGCAAAATCGATTTTTGTGATATGAGCTGTATCACAGTAAGGAAGAAGCTGTTTGTATACACTGTCCCCTCCAATGCAGTACACCTGGTCAGACGGGTATTTTGCGATTTCTTCCAGAAGTTCCTCTATGGTATGTACCACAATGGCATCCTTTACCTTAAAGTCTCTGTTTCCGGTCAGAACAATATTGGTTCTGTTTTTCAGCGGCAGGCCGCCCGGAAAGCTCTCCAGCGTCTTTCTGCCCATGACCACAACCTTGCCTGTGGTTTCCTGGCGAAACATCTTCATGTCTGCCGGAATACTTACCAGAAGCTTGTTATCCTTGCCGATAGCCCAGTTTTTATCCACTGCTACAATAATATTCATAATCTCTGTTTCTTCCTCCTGTTTCAGATAGCGATCGGAATGTTTTTGATCTGAGGCCATGTCTGGTAGTTCTCAATGATCAGGTCATCCACTGTAAAATCATAGAAATTTTTGATCTCCGGATTCAGCTTTACCGTAGGTGCCGGATACGGAGTTCTCTGGATCAGTTCCTTTACAACCGGGATATGGCGGTCGTAAATATGGCAGTCGGAGATCACATGTACCAGTTCTCCTGCCTCCATATCACATACCTGGGCAAACATCATCAGAAGAATGGAATACTGGCAGACATTCCAGTTATTGGCAGCCAGAATATCCTGAGATCGCTGATTCAGGATTGCATTCAGGGTCAGCTTCTCTTTCCCCGGTTCCCTGGTCACATTAAAGGTCATAGAATAAGCACAGGGATACAGATGCATCTCGTGCAGATCCTGATGCACATAAATATTCGTCATGATCCTGCGGCTGTAAGGATTGTTTTTCAGGTCATAAAGGACACGGTCCACCTGATCCATCATACCTTCTTTATACTGATGCTTCACCTGCATCTGGTAACCGTATGCCTTGCCGATAGATCCGGTCTCATCTGCCCAGCTGTCCCAGATATGGCTGTTCAGGTCCTGGATATTGTTTGATTTTTTCTGCCAGATCCAGAGAATCTCATCCATCGCGCTTTTCAGGGCTGTTTTGCGAAGAGTCAGAGCAGGAAATTCTTTCCTGAGATCATAGCGGTTTACAACGCCGAATCTCTTGATCGTATAAGCAGGAGTACCATCCTCCCATACCGGACGTACCTTCTCTCCTTCTGTGCTGGTGCCGTTTTCGATCACATCCCTGCACATGTTAATAAAAACTGTATCTGCAACGCTCATATCTGCGCCTCCTTTTTCCTGTTTTTTTCGTTGGTTCACATCGTGCTGTGGTTCATTATATCATACGGCGCAGTGCTTTACAAATCCAAATTCCCGTGCTATATTAGAACCCATGAAATTTATAATCACACTATTAAAACCACTTTCGTTTCTTCCAGCCCTGCTGATGATGTACCTTATTTTTTCATTTTCAGCCCAGACCGGGGAGGTGTCCGGGGAACTCAGCTACAGAATCAGCTATGAAATCGTAGAAACGAAAAATGAACTTTTCCATACAGGAAAAAGCTATGACCAGCTAGCGTATGAAGCGGAACAGATTCACTACTATGTGCGGAAAGCCGCCCATATGACAGAATATTTTCTTCTGGCCATCGCTGTTTCCTTTCCGCTTTATGTATACAAAATAAGAGGCTTCTGGCTCTTTTTCCTTGCAGGTATTCTCTGTGTCGGCTTTGCCGGACTGGATGAGTATCACCAGTCTTTTGTATCCGGAAGAAGTCCCGGGCTCAAAGATGTGGGCTTTGACAGTGCCGGAGCTCTGATCGGTATCCTTATGGTTCAGCTTTTTTGCTGGTCAAGTATGCATTCTCCGGATTCGAGACCTGTCAAACGTAAAAAACGCAGAAAAAACTGAATAACCACCGCCCCCGCAGCGGTACATGAAGCAGTAAATCCGAAAAAAGATTTGCTGCTTTTGGTTTTATGGCAAAAAAGGAGACAGCTGCTGGCTGTCCCCCTGAAATTTTATTCCAGATCAGAATCCTCTGTATCTGTATTTTCTTTTTCGGAAGCTTCCTGCGCTTCTTTTTCTGCTACGCTTTCTGCAAGTCTGGCACGTTCTGCAATGCTCATCTGTCTGGGAGCTTTCTCTGCTTCCGGCTGCGCCTCTGATTCCTCTTCCACTTCTTTCGCCTTTTTCGCCTTATTTTTTCTGAGGAGATTTTTTCCGCTGACAAAAAGCATTCCTACTCCGATCACCAGAAAGGCGATTCCAGCCACCATAAATCCCCAGCTTGCTCCTTCTTCGCCTGCCAGAACATTGGAACAGAGCTTATAGCCTGTATACACAAGGTAAAATCCCGCCAGAAGCATAAGACCGACACTTGTTCCAGGAAGTCCCTGGTCCCTGCTGTCTTCTGTTTCACTTTCTTCTTTCTGCTCTTCCTCCGGCAGCTTTACTTCTGTTGTCTCTGCCTGCTCCAGTTCTTCTTTTTTATTATCTTCCATTAAACACAAGTTCCTTTCCTGCTGATTTTAGAGAGCCGCTTCTGTCTGTACGTCATTTTCCAGTTCTTTCGTTTCCGGTTCTTCCGGTTTTGGCAGACGTCCGTAAATACGATTCAGCTCCCTCATCGTATAAACCGTTATATCTGAAAGCATTTCTCTGCCGATTCTCCATCTCCAGTTCAGTCCCAGTGTGGACGGTGCATTCATTCGTGCTTCATTTCCCAGACAGAGATAATCCTGAACAGAAATCACAGCCAGATCTGCCACACTGGAAAGCGCTGTACGGATCAGCCCCCATACGCAGTCATTGACCGGCTTGTCATAGCAGTTGATATACGCACGGACAAAGTCTTTATCATGTCCCTGAAGGCCTTCCAGCCATCCCTTCGTTGTCTCATTGTCATGTGTGCCTGTATATACCACACAGTTTTTCTCATATTTATGCGGAAGATAGCTGCTGTCCTCGCTTCCGTCAAAGGCAAACTGCAGAACCTTCATCCCCGGAAAACCGGTATCCTTCACCAGTTTTATCACACTGTCGGTAAGGAATCCCAGATCCTCCGCGATCACATGAAGTCCTGGCACATTTTTCTTCAGCACATCAAACAGTTCCAGTCCCGGACCGTCTTCCCAGTGGCCATTCTTTGCGGTTTCATCTCCGTAAGGAATGGAATAATACTCATCAAAGCCTCTGAAATGATCGATCCTTGCCACATCATAGCGCTCCATGCAGTATGTCATTCTCTGGATCCACCATGCATATCCGGTTGCTTTATGCTTTTTCCAGTCATAAAGAGGATTTCCCCACAGCTGTCCTGTGGCGGAAAAAGCATCCGGCGGACAGCCTGCCACTGCTTCCGGAACATAGTCCTCTCCTATCTGGAACATTTCCGGATTCGCCCATACATCTGCACTGTCCAGCGCCACATAGATCGGAACGTCTCCGATAATGCGGATCCCTTTTTTATTTGCATATTTTTTCAGCTTTTTCCACTGTTTTTCAAAAAGATACTGCTGAAAACAATAAAACTCCACTTCCTCAGACAGTTCATTTTCAGCCTTTCTTACATAGCCTGAATTTCTGTCCCGAAGCTCTTCCGGCCAGTCCAGCCAGCTTTCCCCTTTTCTGCTGTTTTTGATTGCCATATAAAGAGCATAATCCTTCAGCCAGATCTGATATTCTCTCACAAATCCCTGATACTCACTGTCATTCTCCAGATCTGCTCTCTCATATGCCTTTCTCAGAAGCGGAAATCTGTTATGATACATTTTTTCATAATCTACATAAGAAGAATCCTCTCCCCAATCGCAGGCATCACATTCCTCTTTTGTAAGAAGCCCTTCCTGAATCAGATCTTCCAGACTGATAAAATACGGATTTCCTGCAAAAGTAGAGCAGGACTGATAAGGGGAGTCTCCATATCCGGTAGGCCCCAGAGGGAGAATCTGCCAGTACTGCTGTCCTGCTTCTGCCAGCTTATCCACAAATTCATAAGCCTCCCTGGAAAAGCAGCCGATTCCATAAGAAGAAGGAAGGCTGGAAATCCCCATTAAAACACCGCTTGCTCTCATTTCTTTTCTCCTTCGTTGTTTATATTTTCATAAATCTTCATACAATAGTCTAATTATACCAAGCCCATACGTGGCGGTCAAGGAGAATCCCTCAGGCCGGCGGCGTAAATTTACTGTAGGAATTATAGTGGCAGAAACTGCCGGATGTGTTTCAGATATATCAGTTCAATTCAATACCTTTTTATACTATACTTCCTTTGTTTTCTTCTTGCA
>JAETOL010000128.1 GCA_021771755.1 Lachnospiraceae bacterium
CCACAAAGCGTAATTCCTATTAGAAGTACAAAGCATAAAATATTACATCGTTTCATAAAAACCCCCGAAGCTGAAATAAGGACGTACTATGCCATCCCTCAGCACAGACGTCCTTATTTTCTAATAATGCCCTGTATATACGCTTTTACCAGCTCTTTTTGATGTTCATCCATCGCATTCCAGTCAGAAAGCAACTGTTTCTGATCTGCTGTTAAATCAGGAATTTCTTCATCACCTGCAAAAAACTGGGAAAGGGTGATATCGAATCCCTCACATATTTTCTCAAGGGTCTGAATCGTTGGAACACTCTTCCTGTTAAGCAATGTAGAAATAGATGACTGGGCAATACCAGATTTCTGAGCGAGCCTGTATCTGCTTATTTTCTTCTTTTCACACAACTGCTCAATCCTGGCAATAATATAGTTCTCAACTTGCAAGTATTCTACACCTCATTTCCGATATGATACCCTTATTGTACTTATATTTAAGGAAACTTATCAGATTGTACATTCCGATGTAAAATACTTAGGTATAACGAAGTATACAGGTAAAAAAATAAGGAACTATATTAGTATATCATATTTATTCCCAGTTCTGCATCAATTTACTCATGATGGTCTGATATTATTACTATCGTTATCAGGAATATCTATGTATTTATCAAACATAGAGAATAGAGCAGCAATAAACTGTTCTGCGCTTCTATTCTGCTCCACAATCTGTTCCAATGACAATCCTTCTATAAACTTACAGACATATACCCAACAAGCCAGATCACATGCTTCTACAATAATGTCACTAATAATCTTTCCCATAACTTTATCAAAATCATTGATATCTTCAACAGGAAGTGATTGCAGATAATCAAGTGGGGGAAGCTCCCCACTTGGATTATTCTTTTCTGATTCATCTAAAAATGCTAAGACCTTTTGTCTTGATTCTTCTGGCATCTTTACATATTCCCACAATGCCATAACCACTTTCAAATCCGTATCTCTACGAAGCGGTGGTAATTGAATATAATCATTTTCTTTAATCATGGTTCTTCTCCTCCTCTATGCTAACAATATTCTCACTAATTTTTCCCGGGCCAAATCAATCGCAGCATCTATAAATACACTTACATACAAAACCAGAAATGCTGAAACAATCAGGCAGAACAAAAATACAACCTGCACCCAATCCTGGTAACAGATAATCGTTCCTATTGCCAAAGCTACCAGTCCAAGCACCACAAATGATTTAGCAATTGAAACCATATTCACAACCAGCTTAACGAGTATTCCCACGATTATGAGAATAAACCAGACCGGAATCAATAATATTTTTCCAATAAGCTTTAAACAAAACATATGTCTCCTCCTCTCAGTCAAACAGCGAACTGTGGCATATCATGATTTACCTCTGCTTTGTAATACCCGTCAATCGTTGTTGGGGCATTGAACAATGCAGCAAGCATATATTTTTTGATATTCTTCACTTTTGATGTGTTCCGCTTAAAACAATCCAAAACATACTCAATGTGGGAATAATTCAGTTTTAAAAATTTACTGCGTACCAGCTCCGCCGGATACCAGTTGCTTGCAATCAGGATTTTTTCACTGCTACACAGAACGGTTTCCAGAATGAGCTCATAAATGCCCTGAATCAATGCTTCGTCATACTGATGCGCAATAAGTAATGAATCATAATCTATGTTTTCCTTGATGAGATTCTGATAAGCGGATACTGTATCCATCCCATCAACATCTGATCTCTGTCTATCGGATATGATTTGATCTGATTTATTCTTACTCTCTTTAATATCGCTAGTATTATTATAATTAGAGTTTGAATTGCAAACTTCTTGAAGTTTATTTTCAGGACTTCTTGAAGTTTGTTT
>JAETOL010000129.1 GCA_021771755.1 Lachnospiraceae bacterium
GAGGTTGTGTCAAAACGCTGGCACAACCTTTTTTTATGCACAAAGCCCAGACTTTCACAAGCCCAGGCTTTGTTATTACCCAAAGTTTTTGTATCTTTAGGCATAAAGTTTTTCATTATGGCAAAGTTACATTTTCGTCCTTACATTCCCAACCAAACAGTTCTTTTTCCCGGAAGAATTGATGAAAACATAGCAGCGAATGATCCGGTTCGCATAGTTAATACAGTTGTTGATAATCTCAATCTTGACAATTTCAAGAAGCTTTATAAAGCAACCGGTCGTTGTCCTTATCATCCTAAAATGATGCTTAAGGTGATTATCTACGCCTACATGAACAATATCTATTCGTGCCGCAAAATAGAGAAGCTTCTCCTACGTGACATTCATTATATCTGGCTTTCCGGTAATGAACATCCGGATTTTATTACCATCAACCGTTTCCGTAATCGTGTAAAAGAAGAGATAAATAATGTATTCACGCAGTTGGTTCTTGTCCTTGTCGACAAAGGTTTCATCAGCCTTGACGTAGAGTATATCGACGGTACCAAGATTGAGTCCAGAGCCAACAAATATACTTTTGTCTGGCGCAAGACAGTCGAAAAGAACCGTACAAAGCTGATGGATAAGATCCGCATTCTCCTGGAGCAGGTGGATGAAGCCATAGCCCAAGAGAACTCCACCAAAGACACACCCGTAGAGTTCACTCCCGCCATGCTCTCAGATATAGTGAATGAACTTAAAGAGGTGCTGGAACACCAGCCTGTAACAAAGGACAAGGAACAAAAGAAAGTCATCCGGGAAAAGAAGAAACAAGTCCGGGAACTTGAGGAACACCGTGACAAGTTGATGGAATACGACAACCATCTTGACACTCTTGGAGAACGCAACTCCTATTCCAAGACCGATCCTGATGCCACCTTCATGCGCATGAAAGAAGACGCCATGAGAAACGGGCAGACCAAGCCCGGATATAATCTGCAAATAGGTACCCAGAACCAATTCCTCATAGACTTCCGACTGTTTCCCAATCCAACCGATACACTGACCCTCATACCTTTCTTCCACTCCTTTGAGCAACGCTATAACCGCTTACCGACTGTCGGTGTGGCAGATTCCGGTTACGGCTCGGAAGAAAATTACCGATTCATGCAAGATAATGGGATAGAAGCCTTTGTCAAGTACAACTACTTCCATAAAGAACAGCGTCCCCGTTATACCCCCAATCCATTCCATGCGGAGAGTCTCCATTACAATGCGGAAGAGGATTATTACGTTTGTCCTATGGGGCAGCACATGAACCGTATAGGAACCAGGAGTGACAAAACAGCTAGCGGATACATCACCGAAAGTGCCCGGTATAAAGCACAAAGATGTGAAGGGTGTCCTTTACGTGGTAGTTGCTTTAAAGCCCGGGGGAACCGTATTATAGAAGTCAACCACCGATTAAACCAATACAAACGGCTGGCACGGGAAAGGTTACTCTCGAAAGAAGGCTTCAGGCATAGGGGAAGGCGATGTATAGAACCGGAAGCAGTTTTTGGACAAATGAAACACAACATGGCATACAAAAGGTTCCGGCATGTGGGAGAAGACAAGGTTACAATGGACTTTGCCTTCTTTGCTATAGCTTTTAATATCAAAAAGATGTGTACAAAACTATTAAAAGCAGGAAAGAGAAGGAGTACACACATTATATTTATCTTTATCAGACCACGTGTGGCTCAACATACGAGGAATATTAAGCCTTACCTAATTACTGAAGAAATAGTCGCATAGACAAAAAAAGAGGAACGACTATTTTTAAGATAAAAAAGGAGATGTGCCTTAGTTTTGACACACCCCC
>JAETOL010000048.1 GCA_021771755.1 Lachnospiraceae bacterium
TCGTTGTCATATGATCTCTGATTTCGTGCCATATTGATTTTCTCCTATTCTCGTATTGATTATGATTATATCAAAATCCTTGAGAATTGGTTGTCAATTTTTATTGTACAGCATCAAAGTACATGTCCGAACATATCTGTATGAATGTATTCATGAGTTTTGGTAAAAGCAATATCTTCTGCTGTAGGAGAGTAGTTTTCCATAACTCCCGGAACATTTTTAATATGACAACGATCAGTTCCATTTTTCAGAGTCATGTAAAAAACAGAAGTATCTCCCTCGTTTATTTGAATGTGAGAGGAATCTATACCATATTTTGAACATAAATCCAGCATCTCTTGTCCGAAAATATCTTTTCCAACGGTTGTGACTGCAGAGGTTTTGATTCCTCTTTTTGCAAGATTTACGATACAGTCGATTCCGTTTCCGGTTGAATAATGCCTGTTCAGGTTTTCATACACATCAGTACAACAAAATCCAATAGCTGCAACTTTCATTATTTTCACTCCTTTTTATTTTTTATGGAAAAGTATAACAATAATTGTTATATCGAATATAACATATAAGAAAAAATATGTCAAATAAAAAATAATATAATGATTAAAAATACAAGATATTATAATGGAAAAGTAAATTTATTGTATAAAATACACAAAAATAAATAGAGAATTTAAGGCAAAATGTAGAAGTGTTATAAAAGTATTGACATGCAAACTAAGTGATAGTAATATAATAGGCATAACAAAACATAACAAATAAGCGCGCTGAATAAAACAAAATAAAAAAGGAGGCACACAAATGAAAAGAAGACAATTAACAGCAATGGCAATGACAGCACTTATGCTGACTGGAGCACTCGGAGTGCAGACAGTTCATGCAGAAGAAAAAACACAGATTAATTTATGGCATTATTTTTCGACAGAAGGATCTTCTGAAAAATTTCAGGGGTATGTAGATGAATTTAATGCTCAGTCTGAAACAACTGAGGTGAAAGTTACAGTCCTTCCATTTGCTGATTTCAAAAAGCAATTAACAGTTGGAGCTGCTGCTTCAGCTCTTCCAGATCTGGCGATGATTGATAATTGTGATACTGTGTCTTATGCAGCAATGGGAATATTGGAAGATGTTACAGAGGAAGTTCAGCAGTGGGAGTCCTATAAAAAATATTTTCCTGAAATACTTGCAACCTGTACTTATGAAGATAAAGTTTACGGTATGCCATTACAGTCTAATAACCTGGAAATTATTTATAACAAAGATATTTTTGACGAGCTTGGTGTAGATTATCCTACCAGTGACTGGACATTTGAGGATTTAGTAGAAACTGCAAAGGCAACTACAACAGATAAGTATAAAGGTTTTGCAGTATCTGGCATTCAGAGTGAGGAGTCTACATATCAGTTCCTTCCATTTTTCTGGACAGCAGGCGGAGAAACCATGCAGCTTGACAGTGAAGCCGGAAAAACAGCTCTGTCTTTATGGACAGACATGGTAAATGAAGGATATATGCCTAAGGATTGTCTTTCATGGACACAGGCAGAACTGGCTTCTCAGTTTAAAAGCGGAAACATTGCAATGCATGTAATGGGATGCTGGAATATCACGCCATATAAAGATAACGGTGTGAACTTTGGTGTTGTTGAGATTCCATCGGTAACAGAGGGCGGAGAAAAGGCTACGGTATATGGTGGAGAAAATCTTTGCGTGATTGCAGGAAAAAATACAGAAAATGCACTGGAATTTCTTGAGTGGATTCAGGATTATGAAAGAATCAGTGAATGGGATGCATTAACCGATCATTTTACAGCCAGTGAAGAGGCTATGAAAGATGAACGTTTCCAGACTGAGGAAATGAAACCGTTTATTGATATGGTTCCTAATTCCCGTGCACGAGATGTGGTTACCTACTGGCCAAGTGTGTCTGAGGGATATCAGCAGGCTATTCAGGAGGCATTGTCAGGCCAGCAGTCTGTAGAACAGGCTCTGAAAGATGGTCAGGCAATGATTGATGCTGCGAAAGAATAAAACTACAGTTTAGTTGCAGGCAATGTCTGCGATGTACGAAAATGCATCGCAGACATTATGGAAAGGCGGATGAATATGAAACGATTACTGCATAAGTGGGAAGGATATATTTATGTATTACCAGCATTGATTTTTATGTTTGTATTCATTTTCTATCCCATTATTTATAACTTGATTCTGAGCCTTCAGGACGTAACAGTTACGACATTGCTTTCTCCGGATAAAGATTTTGTCGGATTGAAAAACTATATAGATGTTCTAAAACAGAAAGAGTTTTGGAATGCGTTGTTTTTAAACTGTGTATTTACAGTTGCGTGTATCTTTTTTCAGTTTATTGGTGGATTTGCACTTGCAATGGTGTTCAAAAAAGAAACTTCTTTTTTCAGAGTCACAAAAGCGATGATGCTGATTCCTTATATTATACCGGTTACAGTAAATGCAATTCTCTGGAAGTTCTTTTTTGCTACAAATGGTGGATTTATAAATGAAGTATTAGTTGGACTGGGTGTGATCGAAACAGGAGTAGAATGGCTGCAGCATCCATGGACGGCGATGTTTTCAGTGATTGTTGCAAATATTTGGTGCGGCATTCCGTTTTTTATGATACTTCTTTCTACTGGATTGGCAAATATTCCTATGGACTTTTATGAAAGTGCAAGAATTGATGGAGCAACTTCTTTACAACAGTTTATTTATATTACAGTTCCCAGTGTAAAAGCATCTATTCAGGCCTCACTGGTTTTGGGAATTGTATATACTTTCCGTGCATTTGAACTGATTTATGTAATGACTGGAGGAGGACCGGTAAACGGCACAGAATTGTTGACGTTGTATTCCTATAAAAACTCATTTACAAAATTTGATTTTTCTGTAGGTGCAACCATTTCTAATATCCTTATGCTGATACTTTTGATTGTTGGAGTATTTTATATACGGATGATGAAAGATGATGAGGAGATGTGATTATGAAAAGCTATAAGAAAAGAAAACAAATAAAAAATGTGCTTATGGCCATAATTGCTGCGGTTCTGTTTGTCATAATGATGTTTCCGCTGTATTGGATGATTACCACATCTTTTAAGGACGAGCGTACTGTTTTTGCATCACCTCCACAGTTGTTTCCGCTTCAGCCTACGATACAGGCATATGTTGAACAGTTTACATCCCCGATGTTTAATATTTTTCAGGGATTAAAAAACAGTGTGATCATTTCGTTTTTTGCAATGATTTTATCAGTAGTGCTTTCTATTCCGGCAGCTTATGGAATGGCAAGATTCAGATTAAAAGGAAAAAAATTTATTCTTCTGTTGTTTATGGTATCCCAGATGCTGCCTCAGATAGCAACCTTAGTGCCAAACTTTATTATTTTTCAGAAGATATCAATTTATAATACATATCTTGCGCCGATTTTTGCAGATGCGACTTTGGGAATTCCTTTTTGCATCCTGATGTTAAGGACTTATTTTCTCAGTGTGCCGAAAGAAATCGATGAAGCGGCAAGAATTGATGGCTGTAATTCGCTGCAGTCGTTTACCAGGGTTGTTCTTCCAATGTGTTCCGGCGGAGTGGCAGTATCATTTGTATTTTCGTTCTTGTTTGCATACAGTGATCTGGTATATGCATTGACGTATATTAACGAGTCTACGAAATGGCCGGTAACAGTAGGTATTTACAATGCAATTGGAAGATATGGTACAGCCTGGTCGCAGGCAATGGCATTTGGAACGATCGTTGCTGCACCGATTATTATTCTTTTTATCTTTATGCAGAAGTATATAGTGGAAGGACTGACAGCAGGATCTGTAAAAGGTTAAATATTATGTTAATAATAATTAATAAAGGAGAGATAAAATATGAGTATGGTAATTGATGTACATGTGCATCCGGGTTTTTATGAAAAAATATCACAAGACAAACAGGAAATCGAATTTAGAAAAAAACACGCTCACTGGGATCTTATGTCTCCATTTCCGGTTGAACTTACAAGAGCTCAGATGAAATTTGCAAATGTAGATAAGCTTGTACTTCTTCCTATGGATCTGACAACAAGTGCAGGGGGATGGGTAGTGTCTAATGATCAGATCTGTACAATGGTTGAGGAAGCTCCTGATATATTTTTTGGATTTGCCAGTGTGGATCCATATCGCGAAGATGCGTTAGATGTTTTGGAACATGCATTTAAAGATCAGAAGCTTATGGGACTTTATTTGAACCCTTCAAAACAGGCGTTCTTTCCGGATGATCCTATGATGGATAGAATATATGAGAAATGTATTGAGTACGATAAACCGATTATTTTTTCTGCAGGAATGTCATTTTGTGATGACTGCCTTATGAAATACGGGAAACCTCTTAATTTTGAGCCGGTGGCAATCAAATATCCGAAGCTCAGGATCTGTATAGGGCACATGGGCTGGCCGTTTATTTTTGATACAGCAGCAATGCTTCTTAAATATCCTAATGTTTATGCAGATACTTCTATGCTTTATATGGATTCACCAGAGCAGTTTATGCATGATGTATTTATGAAACAATATGGCCGTTTGTGGTTAGATAATGACCTGGGTGATAAGATTATGTTTGGATCAAATAATCCGAGATTTCGTACTGCCCGTATTAAGAGAGGGCTGGAATCTTTAGACATTCGTCCGGAAACACTGGAAAAGATCCTTGGTGGAAATGCAGAAAGATTTCTTGGGCTGGAGGTAAAATGATATGGTAAAACTGACAACAAAGAAGGTTTTAAGTGAAAAAGAATTTCAGCTGATCTCAATAAGAGAAGAGGTTATTAAGGCAGTAGAAGAAAGTGGGATTCAGAACGGAATCGTTCTGGTGATGAGTGCGCATACAACAGCAGGTGTTATGGTCAATGAAGATTTGGAGTGTTTGCATGTAGACATGGAGAAAACGCTGGATAAAATGGCTCCGGTTGTTGCTGATTATGCCCATAGCCATTATCTTCCAAGTTATGGTGCGACTGGCGGAAATGCGCCGGGACATTTAAAACAGATGCTGACTGGATATGAAGTAGTTTTTCCGGTAATAGAGGGAAAAGCATTGATCCGTTTTGCACAGGACATTTACTTTGCGGAGTTTGATGGCCCTCAGTTAAGAACATATTATATTGAAGTAATGGGTGAATGATTGGAAGCGGTAAATTCTGTGAAAATAGAATTTGCCGCTTTTTTAGGAGGTAAAACATAGTGTTAAAAGAGATTTTGTCAAAAAGAGAAATTAAAAATGTTGTATGGGTTGCAGCAGGCGGATCTAATGGAGGGAATTATCCAGGACATTATTTTTTGGACCATGAAGCAAAAAAACTGCAAAGTCAGATGTACACCAGCAATGAATTTGTGTATGCCACACCAAAATACGTAAATAAAAATACATTAGCGATAATTGTTTCTATGAGGGGAACTCCGGAAACATGTCAGGCAGCAAAGATAGCAAAAGAAAAAGGCGCTGTTACAATGGCTCTATATGTAGATGAGTCTGAACTTACAGAAATTTGTGATTATAAAATAGCATACGAAAGTATTATGTTTGATGAGTCAGATCAAAGTAAAACGAATGCTGCTGTTGGTCTGAGGCTGGCAATGGAAATTTTAAAAGAGACAGAAGGTTTTGCTTATTATAAAGAAGCTGTGCATGCATTTGAAATCTTGGATAAGATTTATAACAAAGCCAAAAAATATTGTCTTACATTGGCAAAAGACTGGGCAGAGCTTAACAAAAGTGAAAAAGTAATTTCCGTTCTTGCAAGTGGACCGTCTTATGCTGCTGGATATATTTTTTCCATATGTAATATTATGGAAATGCTTCAGATTGTTTCGCCTGTTATTAATTGCTGTGAGTTTTTTCATGGGCCATTTGAGATACTGGATGAAAATACCTCTGTATTTCTTCTCATTTCAGAAGGGAGAACCAGACCCTTGGATGAACGTGCCCTGGATTTTTTGAAAAAGCATGGAGGAAAAAAGGTTTATACACTGGATGCAAGAGATTTAGGAATTTTGTCTTTTGATGAGCATATAAGAGAATATTTTAACCATCTGTTGTTCGCACCGATTTTGAATAATGTGTATATGAAAGATTTATCGGTTACTACAGGTGTTGACTACACAACCAGGAAATATATGTGGAAAGAGAAATATTGAAAAAATAAAATTGTTATATTGACATATAACATAAAATGATGTATATATAATATATAGATATAACAAATACAATACAAATAGGAGGAAGAAACAATGAAGGTAACAGAGAACTCTAAACTAAATCAGATTATTGCGGAAATCAGAAATGTGCAGCCGGAGATCAGTACAGTTTATTTTGTGGGATGCGGTGCTTCCAGAGCGGATCTGTATCCGGGATATTATTTCCTTAACAATAATGCAAAAAAAATTCGTACGTCAATCCATACGGCAAATGAGTTTGTGTATGCCACACCGGCGGCGGTAAACGAAAACTCTATTGTGATCACCTGCTCTTTAGGCGGAGGTACTCCTGAAACTGCAGCGGCAACCACCCTTGCAAAAAATAAAGGAGCACACACAATTGCTGTAACGCATACAGAAGGATCTGCAATCACAAAAGATGCTGATTATACGGTGATTTTTGATTGGGAAGACAGTTATTCTGCAAAAATGGATAAAATGATCAAGGTTCTTCTTCTTGCAGCAGAGATTCTGAATCAGACAGAGGGATATGAAAAATATGATGAAATGTTGAAAGCAGCAGAAAAAATCTATTCGGTTATTGATAATGCAGTGAAAAGTGTGGTTCCGGAGGCAAAAGCGTTTGCAGAAAAATATCAGGATGCACCTATTATTTATGTAACCAGTTCTGGAGCAACTCAGGAGGTAGCGTGGGCATTTTCCTCCTGTCTGATGATGGAGATGCAGTGGATCCCGTCAAGTACCTTTAATACAGGTGATTTCTTCCATGGACCATTTGAGATGGTGGAAAAGGATGCACCATATTTACTCTTCATGAATGAAGGTCGTACCAGAGCATTAGATGCCAGAGCAATGACATTTATGCAGCGTTTTGACTGCAAGCTTACTGTTATCGATGCAAAGGACTATGCACTGGCAGGAATTGTAGATAGTGCTCTTGTTGATTACTTTGATCCAATTATTATATCTCCTATTGCACGTATATATGCAGAACAGATTGCAATCGTGAGAAACCATCCATTAACGAAAAGAAGATACATGTGGAAACTGGAGTATTAAAAATCAGTTAAACAATAAAAGAATATGAGGAGAATGGTACATAAATTTTTTCTGGCATTAACTGGGGTTGTATTGTTTGCGGTATCATATAGTTGGTTTTTGATCCCTTGTGGATTATATAGCGGAGGCTTTACAGGTATTGCGCAGCTTATTGGATTATTCATGAGGGAAGTTCTTCATATTCATCTGGCAGAAACAATGGATTTGACAGGCATTATTTCCTGGATTATAAATGTTCCATTGTTTTTGCTGGGATATCGCAGCATTGGAAAGAGATTTTTCTGGTTCTCAGTTGGATGTGTTTGTGTACAATCCGTATTGCTTACTATCATTCCTGTTCCTTCGGAACCATTGCTGGACAGTACTTTGTTGAATGTGATCATTGGAGGAATCCTTTCTGGCGCAGGTGTAGGGATAACTCTCCGAGAAGGTGGTTCCGGAGGAGGCATAGATATTGTTGGAATGTATGTAACAAAAAAAATCCCAGGATCCAGTGTGGGAAAAGCTTCTATGGTTATAAATGGTTTTGTGTTTATTGTCACAGCTATCAGATATGATTTGAACATTACAGCATACTCCTTGATTTTTTGTATAGCAAGCATTATGACTTTGGATCGTATGCATTATCAGAATATACAGGTAACAGTACTTGTGATTTCTCAGGATTGCCATTTGGGAGAAATTATTAATAAAGAACTAAAAAGAGGAGTTACTTCCTGGCAGAGCCGGGGTGAATATCTGAAAAAAGATATGAGGGTCTATCTGACAGTTGTAAATAAATATGAGTGGATGAAATTAAAGCGGGTGATCATTCGTGAAGATCCTGCTGCATTTGTACAAACCTATTCACCAGGAGAAGTAATTGGTCACTATGAAAAAAGACTTGAAATCGTATAGGGAGCTAAGATATGTTGAATTTTGATGAAAGCAGAGTCAGACAGGAACATGAAAATGGGATCGCTCTTATTCCGGCTGTAGAAAAAGTTGTAGATGATATATGTGCAGAGGGATATTCTTCAATCATATTTATGGGAATTGGCGGTACATATTTATATGCGGGACAATTGATGCATATTGCAAAGCAAATGGGGTGTACCTTACCGCTTTATTTGGAAAATGCAGCAGATTTCCTTTATGAAGGAACCCCGTTTTTGGATGATAAATCCGTTGTTGTAATTGCAAGTATTTCCGGTGACACTCCAGAGGTTGTAGAAGCTGTTGATAAGGTACATAAAGCAGGGGCAAGAGTAATCGGATATGTAGAAAAAGCGGGAACACCATTATATGAGAAAAGCGATTATCTGATCCATACAGTTGGAGGAGAGTATTACTTTTGGTATGCTGTTACATTACGATTTATGAAAAATAAAGGACAGTTTGAGCAATATGATCAGTTTTTTTCAGAAATTAAGGAAATGCCGGAAAATGTAGTACAAATTTATAAAGATGCTGATGCGGAAATGAGAGAATATGCGGAAAAGTACTGTGATGAACCGTTGACATATCTGGTTGGTTCTGGAAATCTGGAGGACTGGGCAGTTTGTTATGGAATGTGTATTATGGAAGAAATGCAGTGGATGCGCACAAGACCGATTTCAGCAGCTAACTTTTTCCATGGAACATTGGAAGTAATTGAAAGAGATATCCCGGTGATGTTGATCAAGGGAGAGGATATCACTCGTCCGGAGATGGATAGAGTAGAAAAGTTTGTTCAGACGATCAGTGCTAAAGTAACAGTATTTGATACTATGAATTATAAACTAAATGGAATCAGTCCGGAATTTAGAGGCATGCTTTCTCCAATTGTTATGAGATCGGCATTTCAGAGACTGAATGTACATTTAGAGGATTGCAGAAAGCATCCGATTGCAATCCGCAGGTATTACAGAAGGTTAAATTATTAATAACAATTTGCAAAAACATATCAATTTAATCCTCTTTGTGTTAATATGTTATATATAATGTATAACCAAAAAATGGAAGGAGGATGCTGGAGAAATGTCTAAAATAGATCGGCAGACAGCAATCCCAATGTATCAGCAGATTGCGGCAGATATAAAAAACAAAATTCAGACAGGAGTATATAAGGAAAATACAAAAATACCGACAGAGTTTGAATTAGAAGAAATCTATGGAGTAAGCAGAATAACGATACGAAAAGCTCTGGAACTGCTCGTTGATGATGAAATTCTGGTTCGTAAACAGCGGATGGGAACTTTTGTTATGCCACATAAAATATCCTGGAATCTGAATAATAACTTTAGTTTCAGTAAGGTGAATGAGCGGGCAGGGCATACGGTCAGAACAGAACTGCTTGGGGCAGAATTAAAAAAAGCGCGCCAGTCAGATATTGTAAAATTGAATTTAAATGACGATATGATCCTTTGTGTAAAAAGGCTACGGTTTGTTGATGAAAAACCTATTGAGATTGAAGAACTCCATTTTTCAAGAAAATTTGCATTTTTATTAATGGAAGATCTTACCAGATCTTTGTATGATCTTTTAACAGAGCACGGGGTATGGATGCGTTCGGGAATAAAAAGCATAAGTCTATGTTATGCTACAAAAGAAGAGGCGATAGCACTTAATACAAAAGAAGCAGGAGGACTTCTGCTGATAAAAAATATCTTTTTTGATAATGATAAGAAGCCCATATTTACTGCAAAAGAGGTTATTAATGCAGAGCATTTTGAGTATAACATAAATTTGCTTAATAATAACGAATAGGAGTGAGGTAAAATATGGATAATCTGAAAAGAAATCAGATTGCTGTCATGAATATCCAGTATAAATTTTTTCCTTTGACAAAGTTCCTGGATGATGCAGCAAAGAATGAAGTGGAATGTATTGAATTGTGGGGGGCAGCGCCTCACTTTCATCCGGAAGATATGACCTACCATGATATTACATCTGTCCGTCATGAGATAGAATCCAGAAATTTAAAATTAATCTGTTATACTCCAGAGCAGTGTATTTATCCGATCAACCTTGCAGCGCCTTATGAGGCTGAGAGGAGACGCAGTCTGAAATTTTTTGAAGATGCCATAAGAGTTACTTCAGAATTAGGAGCAGATAAAATGCTGGTTACAGTCGGCACAGGATATTTTGATGGAAGTGATTATGAAGAAGCCTGGAAATATGGAAAAGAAGGGCTGATGCAGTTGGGGAATATGGCGGAGCATTATGATATCATGCTCGCATTGGAAGTCTGGAGAAAAGATGAAACTAATTTAATTAATGATCTTTCTTCACTCCAGAAGATGATGAGAGAGTTGGAGCATAAGAATATTGGAGCAATGCTTGATACTATTCCTATGGCATTAGAAAATAAAACTCCTAAGGATTATCTGGATGTTTTTGGAGAAAGGCTTGTACATGTGCATTTTATTGATGGATCGCCTCGTGGGCATCTGGCGTGGGGAGACGGAATTCTTGATATGGAAGGATACCTCGACCAATTTGACAAATATGGATATAAAAACAGCCTGTCTCTGGAAATTACAGATGGCAGATACCTGATGAATCCAGAAAAGTCCATACAACAATCAGTAAAACGGATATTTTCAGTAATTAAGTAAATAGAAACATCTCTGTCTGATCTGTCAGATAGAGATGTTTTAGTTTATAAAGATTTAAGAAAGTTTTTCTTGTAGACAAATGTCTGGCATGATAATATAAGTGTATTAATACAGTTGGTACATATGGGCTGTTAGAGTATGAAGGGAGGAGAAAATCATCATTATTTTGGACCATCAGGATCGCAGACCGATTTATGAGCAGGTGACAGAACGCTTTCGTATCTTGATCTACCAGGAGGTTTTACCGCCTGGAAGCCGTCTTCCTTCTGTTCGTCAGCTTGCCATGGATCTTTCCATTAATCCGAATACGATTCAGAGAGCTTATGCAGAACTGGAGCAGGAGGGTCTGATCTATCCTGTAAAGGGAAAAGGGAATTTTGTAGCAGATACAAGGAGTATACAGGAAAAAAAACGGGGAGATTACCGCAAAGAACTGATCCAGACAGTTCACAAAGGCCAGGAGATAGGCATTTCCAGAGAAGAACTGGTAACAGTGGTAAACCAATGCTATGAGGAGGGGAAGCATGATTGAGATTAAGGACTGCAGTAAATCGTTTGGCACTGTGAAAGCCGTAGATAAGGTTTCTCTGGAAATTGGTGAAAGGGAAGTTTTTGGACTGGTAGGAAGTAATGGTGCAGGCAAAAGTACGCTTTTGCGCATGGCGGCAGGGGTGATGAAACCTGATGCAGGAGAGATAGAGATTGACGGTCTTCCGGTATTTGATGATGAAAAGGCCAAATCACTTTTGTTTTATATGTCAGATGACAGTTACTTTCCATCGGATTACACACCGGGAGATATGGCAAATTTTTACAGGTATTATTATCCGAAATTTGATATGCAAAGATTTTTCAAGTTCCTTCGCCAGTTCGGACTGGAGGAAAAGAAAAGGATCAGCAGCTTTTCCAAGGGGATGAGAAAGCAGCTGAATGTGCTTCTGGGAGTCAGTTCAGGAACAAAATACCTCCTTTGTGACGAAACCTTTGACGGACTGGATCCGGTAATGCGCCAGGGAGTAAAGAGCCTTTTTGCTGCGGAAATCATGAGCAGAGAATTTACCCCGGTGATCGCGTCTCATAACCTTCGGGAACTGGAAGACATCTGTGATCATGTGGGGCTTCTGTATAAAGGCGGGATCCTGCTGTCCAGAGATCTGGAGGATATGAAATTCCATATTCATAAGATTCAATGCGTGCTTTCCGATAAGACACAGGAGAGGCAGCTTCAGAAGGAACTGAATATCCTGAAAATGGAGCATCAGGGATCCCTGCTTTTGATTACGGCCCGAGGAACCAGATCTAAGATCATGGAACAGATCCAGGCGAAAAATCCTCTGTTCTGTGAGATCCTTCCTCTTACGCTTGAAGAAATTTTTATCAGTGAAACGGAGGTGGCAGGATATGAAATCAAAAATCTGTTCTTCTAAATATGTAAAGACAGTATCGAAGGGAAAAGGATGGATTCCTGCATTTCTTACCCTGGGATTCCTTCTGGCATTTCCTGTGGTCAGCCTGATGCTGATCGGCAATTGGAGGGGGAGCAGCTATACGCCGGAACAGATGGAACTTCTTTATGAAAATTTATGGAAAGACGGCTTTCTCCTTACAGGAGGATTTGTATCCGTACTGGCTGCAGTTTTAAACGGGATCAATGGTTTTATCTACTTGTATTCAAAAAGGCAGACAGATTTTTACCACAGTCTTCCGGTAAAACGATCAAGAATGTTCTGGAACCGAATTTATACAGGACTCGTATATTATGCAGTGCCTTATGTGATCATGGTATTTCTTGCAATCTGTATCGGAGCGGCAAGAGGTTTTTTCAGTCTGAAGCTTATGGGAGCAGCGCTTGCGCTGTTCGGCATCCATCTGATCATTTATTTACTGATTTATTTCAGCATGGTGTTAATCCTGTGTATTACGGGAAACCTTCTTATGGGGATTTTCTGCATGGGTATGCTTTACTGCTACGGACCGGGACTGAGCTTACTTTTGGGAAGCTACAGATATGGATTTTATGAGACCCATTATATGGGAAAATCTTATGGGCTGATCCGCTTTCTGAGAGAATATACTTCCCCGGCGGGGATAGTAAATCAGTTTGCAGCGGCTTATGAGGAAGGGAAAGGCATGGAGGATTTTCTGATTCTCTTTGTATTGACCGTCCTTCTGGCAGTTTTATCTTATGTGGCCTATCTGAAGAGACCTTCCGAGTCGGCGGGCTCACCTATGGTCTACAGGACAGTTGCCTTTATTGTAAAACTTATGGTTGTGATCCCCTGTGGACTGGGAGCCGGATATATTTTTTATCTGATCCCAATAAACAGCATGAAGACCTTCTGGTGGATTTTTGGCCTGCTCCTTGGGACAGTCCTTTCCCATGGGTTTATGGAAACTGCGTATCAGATGGACTTCCATTGCTTTTTTAAAAAGAAAATTCAGCTGGCGGCAGCAGGGTTGATCGTGGCAGCTTGTGCTATGGTATATGAAACCGATCTGTTTCACTATGATTCCTATGTGCCGCCGAAGGAAAAAATTGCATCAGTCAGTGTGGATATGAATATATTTTCTAATTATATGGGAACTTTTGTAAAAAAAGCGGAGGATGGAACCTATTGGGTTGGAAATGAGTCTTCCGACTGGGATTTGAGAGAATACAGCAGATCCGGCGAAAAAGGGATTGGTGCTAAAACCTATGATGTTTTTTGCAGCATGGCTGAAAAACAGAAAGAAAGGGGACTGGAAAACGAAGGGGCGGATTATGTTATTGCAGGCGGTAATAATGATACATTATGTAAAGCCGGAGTGATGTATAAGCTAAAATCCGGAAAGAAAATATATCGTAGTTACCGTGTCCGTGCTTCTGAATTTCAGGAACTGTTCAAATGCCTGTATGAGGAAGAAAATCTGAAGGATACGATCAGAGATATGTTGGAGATTGATGCGGAATATCTGGATGAAATATATTTCAATGCCGCAGACGGGCGGGGATATATGATTTTTCAGGAGCAGAAAGAGAAATGGACAGAACTGCTGGAGGCTTTGAAAAAGGATGTTGAGAATGCAGGAGCAGAAAGCTTAACAGGAGTGCCATGCTGCAGTATTCAGCTGAGCTACAGGCTTCCGGGGGCTATGAATGTGAGAACGTTGGTTCCGGGAGAAGAGAACAGAAAAGAGTATGCATACAGTACCATCAATGTTTTGCCGGAATATAAAAACACACTGTCTGTTTTGAAAGAAACCGGATATCCGATCACCCTGGATGATGTTGCGGTAAAAAAAGCAACCATCGTATATTATGGAAAGGAAAAAGAAAAAACAGCTGCGTACGAAAAAACGGAAGATCTGGAAGCATTAAAGGCAGCAGCAGTACCTGTCAGCGGATTTTATTCATGGCTGGAATGTGAAGAGGATATCAGCGTGATCCTGCAGTCGGAACAGGGATATGAATTTTATGTACAGCTGCTGAAGAATAAGACTCCTGATTTTGTCAAAAAAGGAAAGGAAATGGCAGATGAAACAGACAACCAAAAAGGTTCAGAGGAAGAAAAGGTATCTGTGATCGGTGGTGCAGACGGTCCGACGTCTATTATTATAAAATCCAGAGAGGAAGATCAGACAGATGAGTAAAACAGTACGTCTTGACAAGTTTCTTGCGGATGCAGGTAAGGGGACGAGAAGTGAAGTAAAAAAATACATCCAGAAGGGGCTTGTGGAGATCAACGGCCAAACAGCGAAAAAACCGGAACAGAAAGTGGGAACAGAGGACAGGGTTCTTTTTAAAGGAGAGGAAATTACCAGAGAACCGGAGTATGTATATTATCTTCTTCATAAGCCGGCGGGATATGTATCAGCAACGGAGGATAAGCGGGACAGAACCGTAATGGAGCTGATTCCTTCTCATAGAAAAGGTCTGTTTCCGGCGGGACGTCTGGATAAGGATACAGAAGGGCTTCTTCTGATTACAGACGACGGAGCGCTTGCTCATGAACTTCTTTCCCCTTCCCGTCATGTAGAAAAAACCTATTTTGTCAGAGCAGAAGGTCTGGTGACAGAAGAGGATAAAGAGAAACTGGAGAAGGGCATTGATATCGGAGAAAAGCGTCAAACCCTTCCGGCCAGGGTGAAACTTCTGGAAAAAGAGGATATCTCAGGAGCGGGAACCCTGCGTCATGTACGTCCGGAAACTCTTCCGGAGGTATATACAGAACTCCTTCTCACCATTCGTGAAGGAAAGTTTCACCAGGTAAAAAGGATGATGGAGGCGGTAGGTAAACCGGTAATCTATCTGAAACGGATCTCCATGGGACCTCTTGTCCTTCCGGAAGATCTGAAAAAGGGAGAATGTCGTCCTCTTACGGAAGAAGAAATACGAAAACTGAAAGAAGCAGGCAGAGCTTCGGGTAAAAATCCTAAAAAATGTTGAAAATAAAGGGAAAAACAATGAAAACCCTCTTTACATGGAGGGTTTTCTTATGCTATAATTCAGAAGTTGCAAAATAAACACGCGTGGAGATTCCGATGGATGGTGCCCATACGGTGTGACGGCGGGTCCTGATAGAAAATGATCTGCGCGGAAGAAATCAACCAAAAAGGAGAAAAAACATGAGCGTTATTTCAATGAAACAGCTTTTGGAAGCAGGTGTTCATTTCGGACATCAGACAAGAAGATGGAACCCTAAAATGGCTCCGTACATCTACACAGAGAGAAACGGTATCTACATCATCGACCTTCAGCAGTCTGTAGGTATGGTTGACGATGCATACAATGCAATCGCTGACATCGTAGCAAACGGCGGAAACATCCTTTTCGTAGGAACAAAGAAACAGGCTCAGGATGCTATCAAGGTTGAGGCAGAGCGCTGCGGACAGTTCTATGTAAACGAGAGATGGCTTGGCGGTATGCTTACAAACTTCAAGACAATCCAGAGCCGTATTGCAAGACTGAAAGAGATCGAGGCTATGGAGGCTGACGGAACATTTGAAGTGCTTCCTAAGAAAGAAGTTATTGAGTTAAGAAAAGAGCTTACCAAACTGCAGAAGAACCTTGGCGGTATCAAAGAGATGAAACGTCTTCCGGACGCTATCTTCATCGTTGACCCGAAAAAAGAGAGAATCTGCGTACAGGAAGCTCATACATTAGGTATTCCGCTGATCGGTATCTGCGATACAAACTGCGATCCGGAAGAACTTGACTATGTAATCCCGGGTAACGACGACGCTATCCGTGCTGTAAAACTGATCGTTTCCAAGATGGCAGACGCTGTTATCGAAGCTAACCAGGGTACAGCAGACGCTGACGGCGAGATCGAGGCTGAGTCCGAGGAGTTCGCTGAGACAGTAGAAGAGTAATTTTGACATATTAAATTATTCAGGAGGAAATAGAGATGGCTATTACAGCAGCACAGGTAAAAGAATTAAGAGAACTGACCGGCGCCGGAATGATGGATTGTAAGAAAGCTCTTACAGCTACAGAAGGCGATATGGATAAAGCAGTAGAGTTCCTTCGTGAAAAAGGACTTGCAACTGCTCAGAAAAAAGCAAGCCGTGTAGCAGCAGAGGGCCTTTGCAAGACTGTTGTTGCAGAGGATGCTAAGAGCGCAGTTGTTGTTGAGGTTAATGCAGAGACTGACTTCGTAGCAAAAAATGAGAAATTCCAGAACTACGTTGCAGACGTTGCTGCACAGGCACTTACAACTACAGCAGCAGACATCGACGCTTTCCTTGCAGAGCCATGGGCACTGAACAACGAGCAGACTGTAAAAGAAGCTCTTGCAGCTCAGATCGCAGTAATCGGTGAGAACATGAACATCAGAAGATTCGCTCAGGTAAAAGAGGAGAACGGTTTTGTTGCTTCTTACACACATATGGGCGGAAAGATCGGCGTTCTTGTTGACGTTAAGTCAGACGTTGTAAACGATGCTGTAAAAGAGATGGCTAAGAACGTTGCAATGCAGATTGCAGCTCTGAAACCGCAGTACACAAGCGACAGCGAAGTAAGCGCTGATTACATTGCACATGAGAAAGAAATTCTTATGGCTCAGATCATGAACGATCCGAAAGAGTCCCAGAAACCTGAGAAGGTTATCAAAGGAATGATCGAAGGACGTATCAAGAAAGAGCTGAAAGAGATCTGCCTTCTTGACCAGACTTACGTAAAAGCAGAGGATGGAAAACAGTCCGTTGCTAAATACGTAGAGCAGGTTGCAAAAGAGAACAGCGCTAAGATCACAATCAAAGGCTTTGTTCGTTTCGAGACCGGTGAAGGAATCGAGAAGAAGGAAGAAGACTTTGCAGCAGAAGTTGCAGCTCAGATGGCTGGGAAATAAGAAATATTTTATTAAAAAATCTATGAAAAGCCCTGAAATACTGGAAATATGGGAAGAAATTCCCGGAAAAGCCAGTATTTCAAGGGCACTGAAAAAGTCTGATTCCAAAAAAGAATTGGGCTTTTTTTAGTGGCCCTGTTATAATAGAATCATGAGGAAGGAGGTTCTGTCATGTTGAAAGATCATTCACAGTTA
>JAETOL010000130.1 GCA_021771755.1 Lachnospiraceae bacterium
GGTTAACGTCCGCGACTTGGTACAATTATGAAGAATCACATTCAGAGCAGTTCCTGTCTATTCAGAACTGCTCTTTTTGTCTGCTCTGAATCTGATACTTCACTTATGAATTATATCAAAATCCTTGAGAATTGGTTGTCAATTTTTATTGTACAGCATCACCAAAGCTTTTGCCAATCTGCTTGCGTATCTGTTTTGTAACGCCGATAATGTAACATGAAGTTCCTATTTTTACCACTTGCCCACGATACGGAATACCATCAAATGTAGCATTTACCAACAAACGTCCTTTTCCAAAAAGCTCTTTGATATCGTAAGGAACCTCTACATAGGCGGCATCCATATTCTCATTTTGAAGAATTTTTGCACAAAATTTTAATTCCATATCATTTGCCTTTCATTCTGTGAATATTATCCTCCGCAAATTTCGATCTCTCGAGTTCTAAAAACTGGAATCTGTCGGGTTCTTTCAATGACAAAATTACAATTTTCGGACTATCCGTTATGTAGTGAAGTAGTAAAGTTTTCCTGTAAATTAAGCAGATTCATTACTAGTTTCACCATTATATCTTTCTCGTCCGGCTTTGATTCAGCAATCATCAATGTGATTGCTACCAAGGTTCCTTCACTAAGTCTCTTAGTACCATCTTGGAATAAAGCATTATTCTTATCCAAAAATTCTAGGAACAGAGATGCCGCTATTCTTTTGCAACCATCCGCATAAGGATGATCCTTAATCATAAAATACAATAGATTTGCTGCTTTTTCTTCTACAGATGGATATGCATCTTGTCCAAAAGCACTTTGATACACTGCAGCTATTATGCCGGCTACCTTTCCATTTTCTTTTTCTATACCAAACATATCCGTATTAAATGAATCTTGCATCTTTCCAACCATTTGAACACATTCTTCATAAGTAATGCGATAGATAGGCTTATTTCCAGCCGGCTTACATAATTCCTGATGATCATATTGATCAAGCAGAAGTAATGCATCTGTGTATTCATTTACAGCTCTAAGCACATCATTTTCCTCAATATCAAGTGCATCAGCAAGCATTCTACTTTGTATGTCAACCGTTTTTTCAAGTGCTTGGAGACGCTTCTCATTGATAGCATAACCTTTCATAATATATTGTTTAAGTATATTATTTGCCCATTTTCTAAATGCTATACCTCTTTTCGAATTAACTCGATAACCTACAGACAAAATCATATCCAGATTATATATCTTGGGTCTTCTTCCTCCTGTACTTTTATCGGAAAAACCGATAGAAGTCTCATCTAACTCTCCAGACATTATAATATTATTAATATGTTCACTTAACGTAGCTTGCTTTACACCAAATAATTCGCCCATCTGCTTTTGAGTCAACCAAACTGTCTCCTCTTCAGGATTAATCTGAACTTCTATGTTCACATCACCATCTGTAAATATTACGATTTCGTTATTCATCCAATAATCACCCTATCTTTCCTTGTCTTTCGCAATGCAACTATCCTAAAAGCTGAGATTTAATTTTCTAATTCGATGGTATAAATTTCTTCAATAGTCATGATGTTTTTCCCTTCCTTAGCACGGAAAATAAGACTTACCAAATCGACAAATTCCGATTGAACAAAATCGCTGCGCGATGGCCTGCCAGGGCTGTGGCGCAGTTTTTCATTTTTATATAAAAAGGCAGTGGTAGCCAAGTCCTAAAAGTAGTATTGTTAAGTCA
>JAETOL010000131.1 GCA_021771755.1 Lachnospiraceae bacterium
AAAAGCAGATTTACAGGAGGAATACAATATGGCAATCAGAGACAGACCGTAGAGGTCTTTTTTTAATACTTAAATTTGCGCCGGCGCAATGCCCGCCGGGAAAGGGAAAAATATGACAGAATGGGAAGTGTTTGGGGTGATTGTTGCCTTGATTGGATTTGTGATTGCTATAGGGACACCAATCCTGAAGCTCAACACATCTATCACGAAATTAATCGCCCGGATTAGTGCCCTGGATGAAAACATTGATGAACTGACGGAACGAAACCGGAAGTCACATGAACGAATCTGGGAGCATAATGATAAGCAGGATGAAAAATTGAATAATCATGAAACCAGGATTGCTATCCTGGAAAAGAAAGAAGAGGGAAAATAATATGGAGCAGATTATTAATTATGTAAAACCGGAACTTTTGGTACTGGCAGTCGTATTGTATTTTATCGGTGCAGGATTAAAACAGGCCCAGGCAGTCAAGGATAAGTATATCCCGGCTATTCTTGGGGCGTGTGGGTGCCTTTTGGCAGCGGTTTATGTGATTGCTACCTGTCCGCTGGGAACTATGCAGGAAATTGCTATGGCGGTATTTACGGCCATTGTGCAGGGAATCCTTGTAGCTGGATTAAGTACATATGTTAACCAGCTTGTGAAACAGGCCAGGAAAGAGGAATAGTATAATATTTTTGAGAGCTTGGAAACAGGCTCTCTTTTCTATTGGAGGAAAAAACATGATTGAAAAGAACATTGGGGTATTAAGAAAAATTCTGTATGCAGTGGAAACAGGCGGTCAGGTATACGGCAAGCAGAGATATGATGCTTTTATCGGAGCTGGAGCAAACACACCGAATGAAAAGGCGATTACCATTGGAGCTGGTCAGTGGTACGCAGGGGAAGCGAAACGGCTCTTGCAGGAGATTCAGAGAACAGATCCAGTGCAGTTCAAGCGCCTTGATACACAGGATATCGAGGGAGATTTACTGCATAAAAACTGGTCCAGGTATGCAATTTCTCCAACCTCTGCCAAAGCAAAGTGCATTATCAAGATCATTTCCTCGCCTGTTGGGATTAAGTCCCAGGACAAGCTGATGGATACCCAGATCAGAGAGTATGCAGAGAGCATTACAAAAACTTACGGATCCATGACCGATACAGCTATGATGGAGTGTATTAACATCATCCATCAGGGTGGATCAGCGGCATTGAAAAGGATTCTGGCTAAGACGGCCAAACCTTACACATCTGAGCAGATCTATGCGGCTCTTTGCACGGATCCGGAAGATAAGAGTAACAACAATCAGGTAGGGGACTATACCACCCGTCAGAAAAAGGTGATCGAAATGATCCGGACTTACGCAGTAGAGGGGACCGGTATGACAGCAGCAGAAGCGATCAATACAGTGATTGGAATTGCGGAAGAAGAGATCGGATATCTGGAAAAGAGATCCAACAGGCAGCTTGACAGCAAGACAGCCAATGCTGGCAGCGGAAATTATACAAAGTATTGGCGGGATATCGCTCCGTCTTATCAGGCACAGCCATGGTGTGCAGGATTTGTGTCCTGGTGCTTTTACAAAGCCTTTGGTCTGACAGCAGCCAGGAAGCTTCTGAAGCACTGGCCTTATGTATACTGCCCGGATCTGGGAAACAAGTTTACCAAGCATGCAAACCCGAAAAAAGGCGATATCGTCATTTTTTACCGCAAC
>JAETOL010000049.1 GCA_021771755.1 Lachnospiraceae bacterium
GCTACCTAAAGCACAACATTAAAGAAAGGAAAAGCTGATGCATTGGTTGTTTCTGTCCGTCTAAGATTGGTCATTTTCTCCCGACAATAAATGGCTAATTTCTCCCGACGCTAACAATCTATTATTTTATTCATGAAGCTGAATTGTAAATGAAGTCCTGTCACTTCTGATAAAAGAGCGGCTATACGCAATCGCTCTACCATTATTGTCCCAGTAATCACAACTCAACATAATTAATGCTACTCCATTTGGAATATCTAATAATTTTTTTATCTTACTCGTTCCATCTATAATCTCCATTGTTTGCTGCATACTGGAAATTTCTATTCCATAAAATGCAAAAATATCTTTTATTGTAAAAACTGATGAGTTCACTACTTCTAACTTCGGCAAAACATCTTTTGGTACATATATATCTTCAATTGCCAATGGCTCACTATCCAAAGTTATTTGATGTCGTACACAAAAGATTAAATCATCTGGCTCAATATTAAAATAATTTGCATACTTATTTCCTGCTGGTCTATATATTTTTGCCTGCTCCTTTATCGAAACTCTTTTTGTTCCTGAAGACATTACATTAACAAACCCACCATGTTCATCCAGGTTTTCTTCGTATTTATCACCAACAACAAAAACACCTTTTCCCTGAACACGTCTCAAAATTCCTTCATTAACTAATGTATCTACTGCGTTGCGAACAGTCAACCTATTAATACCATAAGTTTCTGCTAATTTATTTTCAGACGGAATTGCTGTTCCTGGAAGGTACTCTCCCTCTTCTATTCGATTTCTAATAATTTCTCTCAATTGAAGATAAATTGGTGTACGATAACTTAATTTTCCGTCTTCACGCTCTTCATTTTCTTCGGTATAGTTCAATTTATTATCCATAAATCTGCCCTGCTTTTCTCATTATTCACTCTCTATTCTGCTAACAAGCTTGAATTTATCTCCTCTAATTAATTGTTTATAATACATAATTATCACTCCTTCTTCATCTTTCACAACTCCAGATGTAAAAAACAAAGGAGAATCCGGTATTATCTCCAACAACGCTGCTTCTTGTTCACCGGCATATGTAACACTAATATGCTCCTCGCCCGAAATCTGCTTTCTATGATATACATTTTTCAAAATTCGACCCATGCTAGTTTTATCAGTATAATACTTTTCAAAATCTGGATATCGTTCACAATCAAGATATGTTGTTTCCAAAATACATGGAACACCATCTATTTTTCTAAGAAGAATATACTCATAAACCTCTTGTCCGAGCAGAACATGAAGTTTCTTAGAAATCTGTTTAGTTGCTTCAACTTTTCTTACAGAAATAATCTTTTTTGCCAAAATAGATCCCTGCTGTCGAAGTTCTCCTACCATTGAATCTACTCCAACCATGTTTCGATTCTTCTTTCCTACAGATACATAAACTCCCGCTCCGTTAATTCTATATAACACCCCACGACCAACAAGTGTATCTACCGCCTGTCTCAGTGTCGTTCTGCTTACTCCCCACATTTCACACAAATCTCTCTCTGATGGAATTCTTGTATTCGGAGCCAATCGATTTACTACAATAAAATCTTCCAATTTTTCCACAGCCTCAGTTCCTGGTGGTATACGATATTCCATATTCTTATTCTCCTTACCATTGTTTACAGACCACTTTCAAATGTAAGCTAATTCTATCATCTTTTTCTTCGTTTTCCAACCAAAACATATACCAAACTCGAACGATTATGTGTTTTTAATATTCATCCAATAATAACAAGCTTCTTTTTCTTCTCCGGTACAACCCCAAAAGCAATGTACATCGACTAATATTATCCATTTTTTTCTTTCAAATCAGGCACGATTGTCGCCTCCACTTCACTTGTATCAGCTTTCGAATTATATATGATATTTTATTTTTCTATAATTTTTGTTTGGTTTTTTTACTACTTATCTATTTTAAATTATATCATTGAGGCATATTTATGTCAATTATCACAACAGTATAAACGCTGAAGAACAGTATCTTCATTTGCATGAAAAAACCGCCCAAATCTCTGACTTCAGTCAAAAGAATATGAGCGGTATATATTTTATTTTTCTTCTTGGATAATCACGTTAATTGTACGATGTGCTGGCCCATCAAATTCACAGAAATATATTTCTTGAGCACCACCTCTTACCATTTCACCATCTATCACTGGAAAATGGCAATGATTTCCAGTAAGCATTGCTTTCAAGTGCCCTGTTGGATTTCCTGCTGTACTACCATAATCTCGAAGCATTCTTGCATGGCTGTACGGATAATCTTCTGGTATTAATCGTCCTAGGAAATTCTCAATATCACTTTCCAGACATTCTAATGCTTCGTTCACAGTTACACCTGTTGTTGTGTGCTTTGTAAGAACCGTAACGATTCCATTCCGAACTCCACTTCTTTTTACAATATCCAAAACTTTCGGAGTAATTACTGTGTATTCATTATATTCTTTTGTTAATAATGTAATTGATTCAACATACATCTTCTTTACTCCTTTCTATTAGGAATTCCACCTAAGAACTCAATTGCGTTTCCCCCACAAATTAAATCCAAAGTGCTTTCACGAAATCCCAATTCTTTAATTGCATGCGCCATTCTGATTTGCTCAAATCTCGGATTATTACTTCCAAACATTACCTGATGTCTCAAACTCCGATCAATCCATGTCATCGGAACATCTCTTGTCAACATCTGTGTATAAAACTCCTTAGCATTATCAAAATACAATGCGCCAGTATCTGTATATACATTAGGATACTTCAACATCAACATAGCTGTCTCTCTACACCATGGCCATCCAAAATGTGCAAGACAAATTTTTAATTTTGGTCTTGCTGCTGCCAGTTCCTCAAACATTTCTGGACGACAATATTTTGTTAATGTATCCGGTTCCCATGACATTCCACTATGGAAAATAATTGGTTTTTCATATTTTTCACAAATATCATACAGTGGCATCATTCTTTCATCCGTTGGATAAAAATGCCCTTTACCTGGATGTAATTTCAAACCACTTAATTTTAATTCTGCAAATGCTTTCTCCAATTCTTCAGCCGCATCTTCTGCAAACGGATCAACCCCGGCGAATCCAATAAACTTATCTGGTGCCATGTTAACAAGTTGACTAATTTCCTCATTGCTTACCAGCACTTTTCCACCTTGCTGTGTACGATAATCTTCTGGAAGCAAGCATAAATAATCCAAGCCTGCACATTTCATTTGATTAAAAATATGTTCCAATGGTGCCGTTCCATTTTTATGAATATCTAATGTATTATGTCTTAGTTCTTCCAACTCTGAATCTTGATTGATTGGTTCATAAAAAGCCGGATGAACATGCATATCTATAAACATATTTCTCTTCCTTTCTGTATTTTATCAATATCTATTTCTTTTTCCCATGCTCTACTCTACCCATGGTTCAAATACCTGAACTACCGAAGCCGCTACTTCTGCACCTTTTTTTAAACATTCATCTATACTTTTATCATTCAATATTCCATAAAGAAATCCTGCGATAAAACTATCTCCAGCTCCAACTGTATTGACTACTTCTGCCTTTTCAATACCACCTACATAGAATCTTTCACCATCCCATGCAAGACTACCATCTTCACCGAATGTGACAACAGCAATTTTCATTCCACGACTCACTTTATCTTTTAAAAACTCTTCAATCTTAGCATCTCTTCCTTCATGATAAGAATAAAATCCATAAGTAACATATGGTAAGGTTTCTTCTACTAACGGATGATCCAGTCTATCTGCATAATCAAAAGCAATTGGGATTCCTTTTGCTGCAATCATCGGTAAGGTATTCTCAGCTTTTCCCCAAAGTGCTGTATGAACGAGATCATGCTCTGCTGCAAATTCAATATCTTCTTCATCAAAAACAATATTCTCCAATACACCTTCTACATAATCGCCATGCACACGGTCTTTTCCATCCATATCCATATAAGTTACTGCTGTGGCACCATCGCCAATTTTTAAATGACTAATGTCTACCCCTTCTTTTTTTAATGTCTCTAACATCCATTTTCCATTTTCATCATTACCTGTTGTACTGATAATCGAAACAGGGATTCCGAGTTTTTGAAGATTCACACCTGTATCAACAACATTCCCTGTTGGATATTTTTTCCCAATACGTTCATAAACATCGATACAATTGTCTCCTATTTCTGCAACTCTCATTTTCATTGTCCTCCTTTTTTACTTTTTTAATTCTTTCATTCATTGCATTTTTCTACAACTACATCATAGTCATAATTTAACATTTTTGTAATAATTTCTGCTACGGCATCTTGATTGTTGTTCTTCTCTGTTACAAAATCTGCTTCTTTTTTCACATCATCCACTGCATTTGCTACAGCTATTCCTACCGCTGCATGCTGCAACATGTCCAAATCATTATAGTAATTTCCAACAGTTATAATATCTTCTTTACAAATCCCAAGCATATCTGCAAGTAACTGTATTCCATTCCATTTTGACACGCCCTTAGCCATAACATCAATACAGTTCGGCTCCGAATTTACGTAGTATACCTCCGGAATACACTCATCAATATAAGCGGCCACATCGGTCATATCTTGGGTTGCCATAAATCCTTCCAATCCATACTTCCAATCTGTTTCTTCAAGCGAATTAATTATTTCAGGAATTACACCGACATTCTTTGCATACTCTAGCGTTTCATCTGTCATCTTTGTAACTTGCCACGTCATACCATTATAAATTTGAAGCTGTATATTCTGCTCAAGACAATGTGTAATTAGCCTTTTACACACATGCGGAGGAATTAAATCATTATGAAGCACTTTTCTATCCTTGCATCGTAGTATCTTTCCCCCAGTGTTAAGAATCTGATAATCCACAAGCCATTGTTCATCCTTTAATGACACCATATCACTATCTCTTCTGCCACTTACAAATACAATTTTATGTCCCTCTTGCTGCGCTAGTTTAATTGCTTCTTTGCTTTTTTCCCCTAAACTATAGTCGTCACGTACAGCAGTTCCATCTATATCCATTGCTAGCAGTTTTCGTCTCATTTTCTTTTCCTTTATCTTGATATTACAATGTTTCTCGATACTTGTAAACAACCTGCATAAATTCCTTTACCCGATTCACATCAACTCGATTTTCAAAGATACCCCCATACTTAAATGTAGTTCCTACAACAGCCGCATCTGCCGTTGTTAATTTCCTTTCAATAGTATCCACACGACATCCTGTATTACACAACACAACTATTTCAGGATTAGCCTCCTTTACGCTTGCAATTAATGCATCATCTACATCTTGACCAGCTGCATTTGCTGAAATACACAATCCATCTGGTGCTGCTTTCGTAATTGTACTCTTAGCAATCTCTGCTAATGGACGAGTATCTAAATTCCGATCCGATTCTGGGTTAATAAAATATAACATTTTCAAATCTTCTAAAGGGAGTGCGGCTTTTCTTCTTAGTAAACTACTAAAATCATTATTATAAAGTCCACCATCACCCACATACACACCACAAAATGTTCCGCGAACAAATTGCGCTTTTACCGCAGCTGCAAGTTCTAAACATGCTCGTCCATCACTAATTGCGTCTACTCCATATGGTACCTTAATCTCAGATCGTAAATTCCCAATTACATATGCCATTGCTGCTGGAGTCACCATATCCATATTTCGCTGGTAAGGCAAACTAAATTCATTGCTAAAAATAATCCCATCTACACCCCCATCTTGTAGTGCATGTAAGTCTTCACGTGCATGTTCTACCACCTTATCCATATCATTTTCCGACTTGTATAATGGATCTCCTGGTAGTGGATCAATATGGAGCATTGCAATAATTGGTTTCTTAACTCCAAACATCTTTTCGGTCCATAACATCTTCTTCACCTCCTAAACAACTATGTATTTTTTAATACATATGGTATACATAAATTATACCACTTGTATTAATATTGTCAATATTCTATTTTAATCATCTTATATGAAAATAGCTATAATTTTTAAAGTGTACAGTTTTTAGTTATTTTATACAATTTCATCATATTCTTTTTATTTTTATTGCATATAATTCCAGTTTGCGGTATAATTCACTCATCTAGTACATATACATATTCTATTTTTTTAATACAAATTATGTCATTTCACTTATTTGCATAGCTAATTTGTATTGATATGGAAAGACTAACTATTAAAAGTTAAGTTTAAAATGAATTGTAGAAATGCGCTTCAGATATAGTTGTACCTTAAAAACTGCATGACAATAAGAACATCTTTGCAGGTGCTCTAATAGGTAGATGAGAATTCCGACAGCAAAACATAAACCGATACCATATGAAATGTTGGACCAAGCTTTTTTAATTCTGGAAAAAGGATACAACTACGCCAGGAGATGAACGTTTTGAGTTTTGCACGCTCCTTTACTTTATCAAAACGATAGCGAGGGAGTGACTTTAATTCTTCATTGTGATTGTAACCTCGTTCTAAATAAACCGTCATGCAGTATCTAATTGATTAACAAATATACAAAGAGACTGTGGTTGTAACCTTTCTGAAGCCATCAAGTGGCAGGAAAAAAAACAATTCACAGTATCTCCAACCGTATAGCATACAGACCTTGGAGAGGGTCTATAAACACTACTACTTTATAATATGAGGAGGTCTATCTTATGAGAACACGTGTTAACTACTTCACGGAAAATTCTGTGCGAATTCCTGAAACGGAATTCTCCATGTTAGGTAATGAAATTTTTCTCCTTACCTAATCGTGGCAATTCTTTTAATTCTATTTTTTACTATTAAAAAACAAACAGATAAGGAGATTTTTATTATGGATGCTGTATATGTTGGGTGGTTGTCTATTCTTCCGCCTATGATTGCTATTATTCTTGCATTAATCACGAAAGAGGTTCTATTTTCACTTATAGCAGGTGTTTTATCTGGAACCCTTATTTACTCTATCGCTTCTGGTATGAATCCGATTGTTGGTCCTGTTTCTACTGTATTTGACGTTATGATACAAAAAGCTGATATGAATATTATCATTTTTTGTTTTTTATTGGGCGGATTAGTTTATCTAATCAATGCTTCTGGAGGAGCTCAAGCTTATGGAAAATGGGCATCAAAAGTCATTCGTACGAAACGTTCCTCTCTATTACTTACTAGTTTGCTTGGTTGTTTGATTTTTTTAGACGATTATTTCAATTGCTTGACAGTTGGAACAGTAATGAAACCTATAACTGACAGACATCATGTCAGCCGCGCAAAACTTGCTTACATTATTGATGCAACTGCTGCACCCATCTGTATCATCGCACCTATATCAAGTTGGGCAGCTGCTGTCGGTAGTTATCTTAAAAATACAGGTGCTTTTGACTCTGAATTTAAAGCCTTTGTTACGGCTATTCCATACAATTTTTACGCCATTCTTAGCCTTCTTATGGTTTTTCTCCTCTGTGTCTTTTCCTTGGATTTTGGTCCTATGGCAAAACAGGAGGTATTGGCTGAAAGAGGTTGCCTCGGTGGACTTGATGAACAAAAAGATTCATTGGCGCAGCCAAAATCTGGACGTGTCGCTGATATGATTGTTCCAATTCTTGTACTCATTGTAACTGCAATCCTTGGCATGCTTTACAATGGTGGCTACTGGAGCAACGATCCTTCACTTCACACTATCACCGCTGCTCTAGGAAACTGTGTCGCAGCTCAAGCCCTTGTTTGGGGAAGTTTTGCTGGAATTATTACTGCACTTTTTATGTATATACCGAGAAAAATCATGACATTTAAAGAATTCATGGATAACTTTACAAAAGGCATGCAACAAATGATTACTTCCGGTTGTATACTTATGCTAGCATGGACAATCGGTGGTGTATGTCGCGATTTACTTAGTACACCTGTTTTTGTAAAAACTTTTATAGAAACTACCGGACTTCCAGGTGCTTTGCTTCCTGCACTTGTATTTATACTTGCTGCATTCTTAAGTTTTTCCACCGGAACTTCATGGGGAACTTTTGGTATTTTAATTCCTATTATAATCCCTGTTGCTCAATCAATTTGTCCTGAATTGCTACTCTCTTCTCTTGCTGCAACGTTAGCTGGAAGTGTTTTTGGAGATCATTGTTCTCCAATATCTGATACAACTATTCTCTCTAGTGCGGGTGCTGGTGTAAATCACCTTACCCATGTTTCAACACAGATGATTTACTCTCTAACAGTCGCTGGATGTAGTTTAATCGGATATTTAATTATTGGTATTACAAATGGAAACCTACTACTTTCACTTGGAACGTCTATTTTCATTCTGTGTATTTTTACTTTCATCATGCATCGTCGTTCCAAAGCAATATTAAACAAAAAAGATATTTGTTCAACACAACAAAAAACCGATGTTATCACTCTAACATAAAGAGAAGTATACATTATCGTTATGTACATCCTTTGCTTTTTGTTTAGAGATACAATAGTAAATAAATTTTTATTTTAACATGTACTAAATAATGAAATATGGCCATTGACATTTATATAAGTTATGATATTCTATCATTATAGTGTATCTTATTTTAACTACTTGTATATCAAAAAAGTTATGGAGGTGTTATTATGTCAAATATCACAATGGATCAAGTAGCTGTTATGAGTGTACAATATTTTCATTATACGCTCGATTATTATCTTAATTCCATGCATCGTTGTGGAGTTAAAAATCTCGATTTATGGGGAGCATCGCCACATTATTGCAGATTAGATTATCTCACTTCATCTGCAGCCGAACGAAAACTTCGTGAGATCAGAAAAAGAGCAGAAGATTTAGGACTTAAATTTGTAATGTATACGCCAGAAACTTTAGTATATCCTTACAGCTTTAGTGCTCCTGAACAACCTATTCGCGATCGAACAATTGATTACTTTGATATGGCTATTGATGATGCGCTTACTTTAGGAACAACTAGGTTATTTATGAATTCTGGTTGTGGTCCTCTCGATATTCCTCGGGAAGATAGTTGGAAGCGTGCAGTTGAAACAATTAGTAAAATATGTGAAATGGCACATAAACGTGGAGTTACAATCTTACTTGAACAACTTCAACCATACGAGAGTAATTTGTTGGTCAACTTACCACAAATGAAAGCTATGTTGAAAGAAGTCAATAGTCCAGCATTAAAGACTTGTGTTGATTTGGTTGCTATGGAAGTAGCACATGAGAATCTTGAAGATTATTACAAGGTTCTTGGTGAAGATACTATACAGTTTATCCATTTTGCAGATGGTGATCCTTCTGGACATTATATTCTAGGGGATGGTAATTATCCACTAAAAGAATACATCGAAATTCTTGAAAAGCATAACTATACAGGTATTATCGATTTAGAAATAAACGATTCAATATATTGGGATGATCCTCATAGCTCAGTAGAACGATCTGTTGATTATCTAAAGAAAAATATATTTAAATAAATATTTACTTAATTTAGATATAAACAAAAGGGGCTGTAAAAAAGAATAGTCCCGAAAAAAAGAATCCTAATATAGCACATATCGTTACGAAATAAAAACGGCTACAGAGCCCATTTACTGGGTTTGTAGCCATTTTTATCTTTCCAACTGTCAAAGATGGGATTATGTAAGTAATATTTCAAGATTCCGAGAGATCATATGTATTATCCTTCAACCCATAACACTGATACAACATATCTGTCATTTTCTTCTTATCTGTTCCTCTTATACCCAAGGACTTTAAATCCACTGTTTCATCAGCTATTTCAGATAAGAACTTTTTCATATCCTCTGCTATTTCCGAACTGAGAACTTGCCTTGTATTGGCTGTGATTAACTGTGCTAATCGGAACACATCGTTTTTATGTTTCTTTATATTTTTGCTGTCAACCTGCTCTCCATTCAGCTTGCGTTCCTTTAAATCCAGCCACGCTTTCGCCTTAAATGGTATCAGACAAGTCGGACTTAATACCGGAATGCCATCAACCATCAATTGTCCGGTTTTTAGCAATTCATAATACGCTTCATTTAAAAGGATTGCTGACAAGCTGGAGAGTTCATCGTCTATCGGAAGCGGTGTGAGAACTGCATCATCTTCCAATATAATAGAATCCGGATTTTTGGAAAATATTTCTATCATATAGGGATATTCTTTGCTTTTCGGAGATGTGAAACGATAAAACTGTGCATTTCCGGTACTTTTATTCAAATGCTCATATCCTGCTTCCTTGACATACTCCCAGAACTGCCTGCCGAACTCCGCTGTTATGAATTCGACAATCAGTACAATATCTATATCTTTTGTAGCACGAAACGGTAATTCTTCATTTTCCATAATCAAATCACAAGCTGTCCCGCCGATGATAACATATTGATTTTCAAAACCCTGAAATCTTTCCTTAAATTTTGTAAATCCGCTGACCATTACTACTTCAACCTTCTTTCCTGCAATTCATCTACTGCTTCTTCAATTCTCTCATCGTTTGTATCTGTAAAAGACAAAACAATGGAAATATCATCAGCACTGTTATCCTCTGAAAATTGTTTCGGGCTGTATGCCCATAATTCAAGTCTTACCTGCTCATCTGGGTCTATCAATTCATCAGTCAGCAAGGTTTTATCATAATCTTTCTCGCTAATTGCATAGGTAACAACTCGGCTTGGATTTAACATTGTTTTTTCAGAAAGTGCCGTTTCCCCTGCAAAGACCATATTTTCTGTAACTTGCGTCTTATCTATATATCCTGCTTTGCGGACAGGCGTTGTCAAATATACTTTTGCTTTTTTAAATAATTCATCTCTGTTATATTTTGACTCAATAAACTTGTTGACACCGTCTTTTGCTACACGAAACAGATCTGTCGCTTCCAACTGCTTTACTGCTCTGGTCAAGGTCATTGCTGTAAATGGAAGTACTTTTCCGGCTTCTGAAATATACAATCGTTTTTTCTTACTATACAGATAAAGCAAAAACAACTGCTGTGTTGAGCAAACAAACTTACCTGTCAGCTTTTGGGGTTCTTTCTCATCAGAAAGCATTGTCCCGATGAAAGGAAGAAAGACCTGCTTATCAGTAATAAACGGTATATTATTTTCTATAAGGCTTTTTCTTCGATAATTAGATACCGACGCAAGTTCAAATACGACTGGTACATTATCAATCTGCTGTATTTTTGTAATCTGTTTTTTCAATGCCGGAAGTGTGGCAAGTTCTTCTGTCGGAGCAAGCATTATACAGCGTCTGTTTCCAATATATGCTGTGTGAAAATCATAACTCCCTGCAATATAAACAGGCAAAGAATCCTGATGATTCCATGCTTCATATTTTATAGAAATCCCGAATACGCTTGTAAGCATATTTCCCATTCTCCTTTTAACTTAATTTCTTTTATTTTAACTTGGTCAATGTTAAAAATCAAGTTTTTGAGTTATTTTAAGTTTATGAAGATAGTTGCACAAACTTTTTTCATAAGCAAAAAGGAGCTACGCACTATAATTGAACTGAACGTACCTGGACTACTGTGTCCAATCTTTTCTTTCAATCCCGTTCACTCTCCCAATAATCATACGCATCATCATAACCATCATCGTAATTACCATCGCCGAATTCCTCAGCCCACTCTTCTGCGAAATCGTCTGGATCATCATAATCTGATACATCATATGGGTCAGATGGATAATATGATGATGTACTCATAGTAATCGGATTCGCTGGCAAACAAGATATATCTGCCTTCTACAAATCCTATGTAACCATCACCTGTCGGAAATCCTTTCTTCATTGCCAGTTCCTCCATTTCTTTTAGAATTTAATTTTCTTCTTTGATGATTACAGTGTAAGTCAATAGATGGGGTATAAAAACACCACCTAACTATATGAGTTCTTCAAAAAATGCATGTGGAATCTATTTCAAATGTAAAAGAAGGCTCAGATGCCTCTCACACCTGAGCCAATAATGTTACTCTCTTTGTCACTGCAATTTGTATTATCCTGAAAAATGTTATGCTACATTCTCATCATTACCGATCTGTGGTAAATCATCATCACTTCCGATTACTTTTAATCCAAGCAATGTAAGAGTCACGCCTAAAGTAACCGTTACCACTCCACCGATTGTTTTTACTATCCGCTCGTGAAATTTCTGCTGTTGCAAATACAATTCTGTAATTTTTTCAGCTTCTGCAATCATTTTATCTGAAAGATTTGCCCTTTCTTCCGCTGTTAAATTTTCGTTCTCTAGTTGTTTTGAAAAAAACTCTAGCACAAATTGATGAGCATCCACAGCCTTTTCATATTCCTCTTTATTTGTCGCCAAAATTGTTTCACATATTTGCGTATAATGCTCAATTACTGTTTTTGCAAAATCCACATATACAGGGAATTGTTTTATGACTTCCATTGCTACTTCCTTTTCCATATATGGAATCATAGAAGTAAATTCCATCACTTTTTCTTTACTCAGGTTTCGAAAAGAATCAATTTGCAATGCTTTCTTCACCGCTTCTTCTGAATAGTATTTTTTTCTGATTTTCTTTTCCATACTGTATTCTCCTACTTAGCTTCCTTACGGATGGTTCCTATTTTTTTATCACTCCTCGTGTCTCTTCCGTCTTTATTTCGAATAGTTCCTGGCGGAAGACCATGTTTCTTTTCAAATGTACCCACCCTACAATCGCTTCTTGTTTTTCTCATTTTCTCTTCCTCTCTTTCTGTTGATTGTTGTTTGTTTTTCATGATTCAAGTATAATAAACTATATACAACAAATACACGTACAACATGCGGACTTACACATCGGTATTCCTCATGTTTTGTAACATACAGGGAGGTTATTCTCATGGGAAAGCAATCCACCAGGGAAAATAAGACAATTTACCAGATTTGCAGAGAAGAGGCAGGGCTTACAAGATCCGAAGTCAGTGAAAAAATGACTGCAGTCTCCGACTCTAAAATTGAAAAATTTGAATATGAAATGCAGGATCCTACACCTTACGATATCATTCAGATGGCTGACGCCTATAAGCGTCCAGATCTTTGCAATTATTTCTGCTCTCATAAATGCGAGATCGGTCACCGATATGTTCCGGAAGTAGAAGTGTCCGATCTGTCAGATATCATTCTTGAGACAATCGCCAGTCTGAATGAGATCAACCCTCTCACCACACGCCTGATCCAGATTGCCCGGGACGGCAAGATCAGTGATGATGAGATGAAAGATTTCGCCTTCATCAGCAAAAAGCTGGATGAAATCTCTCTGGCTGTCGATTCCTTAAATCTCTGGATAGATAAAACCGCCAGCGAACAGGGTCTCAACATTGATCTGCTCAATGCAGAAAAAGAAAAATTGAAGTAAAGCAAAGGCAGCGAACCAACTTATCCATTGATTCACTGCCTGTCTTTTTACATACGCTGTAACTGATTCACGATGTATTCTGTTCTTCGGATTGCTTCATCCACCTGGCGTCTTGCCGTATTGATCCGATCCTGTACCATCCAGTCCACTACAAATCCATCAAAGAAATAGTCGGCAAACGAAAGGAAATCGCCGGTATCAATGTTCAGATTACATGCCATGTTGACATCATCCAATTCTTTACTGAAGTTGCGAAAGTCATATTTCGCCTGCTCCATATTCTGCTTTGCCTGATCCATCTTGGAATGTTTCAGCATCGTGGTAAAAAATCCACCGCCAAACATATCTGCCAGTCCCCAGTTCTTTGCACTGTTCAGGTTTTCTCTGGCTGTTCGCAGACTGTTCAAAGCCCTGTTTCCGTCATTGATTGCTTCTCTTTTTTCTTTTTCTATGTCATACATATGCTCTGATCTCCTTCATCTGATTTATGATTTCGATACGATAAGTCCAATAATCCCACCAATGAGCAGTAGCGGAAATGCGATATAAACCAAACCGCCTACCACCATTCCGATTAATATCATCGGGAAAAATACCACGGTACAAAGCAACTTCAAGATTCCCCAGGATGCTTTCAGTCCAAATATAAAAAACTTGCCTATAAACCAGATCATACAAATTGTAAATAATAATGTTAACATTCTTCTTCTCCTTCTGCCATCTTCTTATACATGGCTATCTGTAGTTATTTTCTTTGATTTATCCGAAACGAAAGCCGATTTATTTCTGATACCTATTTTCTGGCTGAATTCCAGATTTTTATCTATTTTTTCTATCAATCGGATCATTTTTATTCTCTGTTCCGTATTCATTATGCCACCCCGTTTCTTTCTAGCTTCTATCTCTTAATGGTTGTTTTCATTATAACGGAATGATTTTCTTAAATATACATCAGACTTGTTGACTTTCGGATCTCTAATTCTCGAATTTTGAGAAATAGCAAAAAGGCTCAGCAGAGACCTTTCTCCCCTGAACCTATACACTTATGACATTATCTCCGCCTCCGTTCTATCTCCTGATCCAGATATTTCGGAATCGGCTTTCCGGATTTTACTGCAATGGCAATCTGTTTTTCACGCAGTCTCTTGATTACAGATCTTCGCTTCTTAAGTTTTACATTATGATCTGTTCTTACAGTTTCTTTTGCATTCGCCTGTTTTTTCTCATTATTTACCAGGCCATCTACCATATCATAATTGGCTTCTGTTCCGGACTCACGGCTTCTTTCAAAGGTTCCATTCTCATAGAATTTCTGATAATGTTCCAGACGCAAGGTATTCTGTCGTCTAAGCTGATGAACAGGATTTTGTGGAACATGCTGTTATATATATTCATGGATTTTCTGCCTGGTTTCTTCATCGAATCCCTGTTTACATTCATCAACGATTGTTTTTCCATAAGCATCTAAGATAACACCTCTCGCCTGATTGCCATACTCCTGGTGTTCCATCAGATAGAACTGCTTCCCGTCAATGATCACCGTATCTGCAGCCGCCCAGTTTCCTTTCTTCCCATCAATCTGATAATTCTTCGTATCGATCGCGACAAGAGCACCGGAAGTATTCAACCGGATAAATCCGACAAGATACTGGGGAACGACTTCATCCAGATAATAACAGCTGATTTCTCCGTTCTTATTGAGAACCAGTACATCACTGATTTCACACTCCGATTTTATTCTTTTCCAGATATCCATGACTTTTTCAGTTTCCTGCATAGACTGAATCGACATCTGCCTGTAATATTCCACACAAATCGGCACGTTTTGTCTGGATGCTTCCTGATACGGCAAGTGCCACAACACTTTTCCCTCTGTATTCTGATCCACACGATAAACTGCAAACTGATTAAGCTTCATAGACATCATCCTCCAGGTTATTCAGATAGTAATTCAGATCCAGCGAGTAGTAATATTTATCTTCGATGGGAAATCACTAAGGAACAGACTGCTTATCTGTATCATAGGATTATAACCTCTGCCGGGTACTCCGCCAGCTCCGTAGAGAAGTATCATTATCATTCTGATTGTCATCGCCATATCAGGGGCAACCTGATACTCATAGCCGGAGTTCTCGCTATTCTGAAATACAGAAATCACGGCGTACCTGCTAAAGTAGCTATCATCAGAAATAAAGTCTTAGTGAATGACTTATTCAATTTTCAAGCGAAAAGGCTTCCGTTTTTGCTATCCGGAATGAACCCCTTCACTCATTTGGACAAAGATGTATGAAATGCACACCCAAAATCGCCCCTTTTGCAAAAATTTCTTGAAAAAATTTTTTCTGAACGAAAAAAAGCCGCCTATTTTCCTCAAAATTGATGTCAATAGACGGCGGGTAGAAATATTCACAATTTTGGTGTATAATATGAAATCCAGAGAAAAACAAATCGTTAAGGAAAGAATCGAAGATGGTGCAAACGAAAAAGCAGCATTGAGACTTTTCAGTAACTGCCCTTTCGTTTGCATCAATTTCGATTTTTCCTGGTTGAACAAAGTGCG
>JAETOL010000132.1 GCA_021771755.1 Lachnospiraceae bacterium
GGAGCACGCAAATTTTCTTAATCACTAATCAAGTCTTAGGCATCATTTGGAACAAACAATATCATTTGGCATAAAATTTAATCAAGTGCTGTTCTTGTTTACCTAAATACCATTGCCTCCGGAGGTATAACCAGCAATAAAGAAAAATCTGTCATCTTGCAAGATTTCTTTTTTAGCCAGATTATCTCTTGTTTCTTTTTTCCGTCTTGCTCGCCTCTGCTGCTTCTTTTGTTTCGCAACAGCTGCTTTTTCTTCCGGCGTTTTCTTATGTTTTTTTGCCATAAGTGTTTCCAGTGTAATCCCACTCTGAATGTCTCTCAGGATACGTTCTTCATAACTCTTTTCACGCTTTTCCATAATTTTATAAAATTCTTCATATTCCGTTTTAGGAGCAAGCGATTGAACTGCTGTAAACAACCTTTTGCATATATCATTCACTTCAGCATCAACCGGCATTCGCTGATTCTCAAGATAAAACTTCAAGTACATTTTGTATGTTTTATCTGCTATTGCACTCTTCTGTTTTTGTTTTAAGTCTTTATAGCTTCTGTTGTTCCTCTGCATCTATAATTCCTCATCTGACATCTTTCTCACGTGCCATCAAAAGCATTTTTTCAAAAGATTGAGCGAATCTTTCATCATCTTCCTCCGTCCGCTTCTTCGGTCCCTTGATATGACATTTACGGGAACTTCTTCTGGCTTTTTTATTCAGGTGACGTTCCATTAGCATCTGATCAATATTATCATTCGTGTACCATTTACCTGATTGATGAATAGCATAAGCACCTTTTCCCAATGCCATTGCAGCTACACCGTAGTCCTGTGATACGACAATATCTCCTTTATGGCAGATACTGATCAGTTTATAATCTACTGCATCTGCTCCTGCACCGACAACAACAACTTCGCTATAAGCTGATGACAGAACATGATTCGTATCACACAACAACGTTACCGGAACACTATTTTCTTTTGCGATTTTTTCAATGATTGCAACTACAGGGCAGGCATCTGCATCAACAAATATTTGCATCTTTGCCGGACGAAAAACACAAAACGAAAAAACGCTCCATGCAGATTTGATCCTTGCAGGTATCACACAACTTATTACCGTTGTTCTTGCAGACAAAATTCATCATCATGAATATATTCGCAGTTTGAAACCACTCATTGCTTAGGCTTACCAGCTTAATTAAATCAGAGGTTTATTTAAGTGCGCCCCAAAGTATAAATTAGTCACTCCCCATGTTTAAGTTATATCCCAAATGTAAAGCTCTTTCTTTTTGTGTTCTAAACACAAATAAATCTAACGAGTTTCGCAATTACCTAAATAATACTGCATCCTGCCCGAAGATTTCCCTGTTCATCTAAAATCTCTTTCTTCGTGCGTCTGTGCTTGCCCTGCTCATCATAAAACATATTTCTGGTAGCAATTTTCACTTCTGGATGTTCCAGCATTTTCCGTTCGCTGAATACGAGATGAATATGGTAATTGGTCATTTTCTTGTTATGGTGAAGTGCCGCACTGCATTCCACATCGTACCTTTTATGAAAGCTGTCCGTGAAAAGCCTTACCACATCATCTGCCTTGTACTCAACAAAACTTTCCGGAAGTGCAATGATAAACTCCCGTCCTTCAATACACTTCCCAGCTGTTCCGCTTGTATTCAGTGTTATCGTATGGATTATGAAAATTCTACCTTTATATTGGAAACAGGAAACAGAAAAATCACTTGCCGGCAGATAAATTTCTGCCGGCAAGCGATTTTTATTTTTTCAATTAAAATCCTGTCAATCTGAAAAACATCAATTCATTTGCTGATCCATCGTCTCGTTCCTGTGTCAGCATAATTAACAGAGAGCCGTCATCTAAAAGCTGCATATCTTCCAGCCATGGATAACTGACACCAAATATGTCCTCTGTAGAAATTGCACCTACGTGCGTTCCATCTTTTGCCCAAAATTGTATTTCGCGCATATTTCCATCTGCAGCCACAAAACCATTTTCTGTTTCCGCCATGCCTGTAATGGAACCGAGCTTGTCCGGAGAACTGATATCTTCTCCACCTAATTTCAAAAGCTGATTACCATCATAATCATAAACAACAATTTTTGTGCCTTCATCTTCCGCAGCCATGGATCCGGCAACCATAATATGACTATTCGTGATCTGTACGTCATCTATCATGGAAAACAGTCCCTTGCGTTCTTCATCGTTATTTAATCCGGTCAGTATCCACGGTTCTGCCGTCAGGTTACCGCCTTGATTCGCAATCTTCTGAGTATCACTGTTCACCCAGAAACTGATTCCCCATTCTCCGGATGGATGCATATTCAGATCTCCGTCTACTGTTGTCTGAAGTGC
>JAETOL010000133.1 GCA_021771755.1 Lachnospiraceae bacterium
CTTCCGTTGTCTGTGGCACTTCCGGCTTGTCATTTGTCAGGTCAAAGGTCACTTCCACAATCGGTGTGCTGTCATCTTTGTAGGTAAATACCACCTCATGCTCAGTTTCATCCAGTGTATATCCATCCAGCGTCTTGGTTTCCACCAGATAATATTTCTTCTCACCGGCATATTTACCGTCTTTGTAATCAGCGATCTCATAAAGGATGCTTTCCGCATGACCGGCAGCATCCGTCTTTAAGGTCTCCAGTACCTTTCCCTTGCTGTCACGAAGTTCAAATTCCACGCCTTTTAACGGCTCTCCGGTTTCCTTATCTGTTTTATTCAGGATCACTTTACCTTTTGTGGCATCATCCTTCATAACAACGGTCTGGATCTCACCGGTATCTTTCACTTCAAAGGAAACATCTGCTGTCAGGATAAACCCTTTCGGTGCCTGTTCCTCTCTGAGTGTGTATCTGCCAATCGGCAACTTCTCCACATAATGCGGCTCCTCTGTGGAAGTCCAGCTTTCCACTACCTGGTCATTTTCGTCCAGGATCGTCAGCTTCGCACCCGGGATCTCCTGGTCTCCGGTGATATCCGTCTTGCTGATCTGTACCTTTGTCACATCGTCTTTCATTTCATGCTTCTGGATTTCCGCAGTATTCTCGATGGTAAATTCGATGCTTTCTGCGGTTACATATCCATCTGCAGGTTTGGTTTCTGTCATGGTGTAGGTCTTGCCGACTACCAGTTCTTTGATTACATGGGCTTCTTCTGCAGATACCCATTCATCCACCACATTGCCATCCTCATCGGTCACTTTCAGGTGGGCACCCGGGAGTTCATCCCCTGTTGTCAGGTCGGATTTTGTCAGCTCCACGATTGTTGCCTCATTTTCAAAGGTAAAATCATAGCTTACCTCTGCCTGGTCCGCACCGGCATATTCAAAGGTGAAATCCTGTTCCTCATTGGTGGTCACAAAACCATCCGGAGCATACAGCTCTTTCACATAATAGTTTCCGTCTACCGGCAGGTCTGCCATAAAAGTGATCTGACCGTTTTCATCGGTAGTCTTAAGCTCAATGAGCGTATCTGCTTTCAGCAGAACATCACCGCCGGCATTTTTGATATCCTCTCTTGTAAACAATCCGAAGATACCGCCTGCCAGTACACGTTCCGTGTCTTTTTCCTTTTTCAGGACGGTCACTTTGACTTTCTGGCGGTTATTCTGCCATGCTTCATCATACGTTACCACCGGGGTATCCTGGTCACGGTAACTTAAATCCACAAACTTAGGTTCCCCATCCAGCACATAACCATGGGCAGTTTCTGCCTCTTTCACATAGTATTTTCCAACCGGGAGATCCCCAAGCTGTGCAATACCATTGGTATCTGTGGTAATGGTTCCCACCAGTTCATCTGCTTTGAAGTAATCCTCGCTGACACCATCTGCCGCTTTGATATCTTCTGCAGCATAAACGTTGAAAGTAACTTCGGTAAGGCTTCCTGTGATATACTCAAACAGATGCTCCACAGTGCCTTTTGCGTTATCCAAAAGCGTTACTTTATCCAGGAATTCACCCTTCTTGTTGATGATCAGAAGCCCGGTCGGCACTTCATCTTTCATTTCAATCTTCTGGACGTCGCCGTT
>JAETOL010000134.1 GCA_021771755.1 Lachnospiraceae bacterium
AAAAAGAGGATAACTATCAGTTTTAAACGTACTTTAATAAGCCATAGGCTTTATGGAGTTGGTAAGTCCTATGCTATAAGAGGTTTTAAACTTCGAATGTATTCATGATGTTTGATTTTATCTGCAAGAATGACAGTAATGAGCTGTGTAATACCTGCAAGAATTAAATCCGCATGCAACGTCTTCTCATTTTGGGTCCGACGTCCCGCAAGACAAAGATTATCCTTGATGTGATTGATGTCTCTTTCAACAACAGTCCTGATTTTGTAGGTATTATCCCATTCTTCGGTTCCGCGGATCGTTCCGGGATAAGCACGCAGATCCTTTTCCGGATAGATATAAACCATACGACCACATCTTGAAGTGGTACAGGGATTTTCACAACAGCATTGCCTATGAGATTTCCTGGTAGATCTATCGTAAGCCCATATCATTTTGGGGCAGACAAACTTGAATCTGGTAACACCGCTTTTAAGTTTAGAAGTGCATTCGTACTTCATAGGAAGCGAAGAATCATGAGGACAACAGGGGATGCCATCTTCATTGATGGTATAATCCTGATTTTCAAGTCCGGATCTTGTATTCAGCGGAATATAAGCTTTCGAAAAATGTTTGTCATCACCAAAAGTGTCACCGGTAAGAAGGCTCTTATAGATCTGTGTGGTATCGAAAGCTGCATCTCCGAGGAAGGTTTTCGGATTGATCAGTGGATGTTTAGAAAAGAAGTCTTTAAGTGTTGGAATCAAAAGTTTTGAATCATGAACACTTTTATCTTCATCAGGGGAGTCTGATTTCTTTTGGACAATAATATCCGGATGAGACGCCATAAAGTCTTTGTTATAAAAAGATATATGACGAATGATACCCAGTCCGTTGGTGACAATGCCAAACTTGAAGACATAACAAAAATGCCCGTTGATATAAAGCTGTTTGATCTCAGGATTAGCAGAAGCATGGGAAGGCATGGAGCCATAGGCAGCTTTGTAGGGATCAAAAGATTTATCAAATCCCTGAGCTTTCGCATATGCTTTAAGCTGTTTGATGATTCTGTTAGCGTACTTTGGATTATTCTCGGTAACGAATGCTTCAATACCAGAAGAATCAAAGATGGTCATATCCGCTTTTTCAGAGTTGATCGCCTGGCAGATAGGCTCGGTAACATCAACAAGATTATCGAATACAAGCTGCAGGTCATCTAAAAAGTCCTGTTTGAAGCGGGTGATTTTGGAAGCATCCGGGACTTTGGTAAAACCGCAGAACTCACGAAGTGGTTTTGAGTAAGCGAGAAAAGTCAAGAGAAGCTGATCTGTAGGGATAGAGAAAATACGCTGGATGATCAAAGCCCACAGAAAAGCATGCAAAGGGTATTTACGGGTTCTGCCCGTTGATGCATAAAAATGATTTCTGAAAGAAATCGGAATAATTTCATCAATGTCGATATGGTTTTCCAATAGAGAAAGAAAGGCAGGTTTGTCATTATCAAATTTATTTTGGCAATCTTGGAAAATATCTGCCAAAGAAAGCTGTTTATATGGTATCATAGGTATCAGAATAACTCCTTTCTTGGATTGTGGATTTTAGTTTTTGGCAACTCTATTATACCATATCCGGTGAGGAGTTATTTGTTTTTAG
>JAETOL010000050.1 GCA_021771755.1 Lachnospiraceae bacterium
CATACTTAATCCTATAATACACGAAATATCTCATTAAATAAAGTATTTTTTACATGTTTTCTTTTTTACAAACATTAAGATTAACCTTGACAATTTAAAGTCTGGGCTATATAATCAAATCACAATCTACATTATTAATATAAAATCACTAGTTTTTAGAGATTATATATTACATGATATAGTCTGTAAAATCTGGTGATTTTTTTCGTCAGATGGACATTTAACTTTTTATTTCTATGGAGGTAACATCATGAACAAGGGGACTGTAAAATGGTTCAACGCAGAAAAAGGCTATGGCTTCATCACAGGTGAGGATGGCGCTGACGTATTCGTACATTTTTCTGCAATTAACGGCGAAGGATTCAAATCTCTCGACGAAGGACAGGCCGTAACTTATGATCTGACAGAAGGCGCTCGCGGAATGCAGGCTTCTAATGTTACAAAATTATAATAAGTTATCTCGCACAAAAAATCCCCGGCATATGCCGGGGACTTTTTCTTTTTATTCTGCTGTTTCAGAGGCTGTATTTATATCTGTCATATATGCATCTAAGGCAGAAGTATCAACAGAAGTTTCTGTTACTACCGCTTCCTGTTTCTGTTCCACCTTTTCATACACAGAATATCCGATCCATGCAACAAGAGCTACACAGACAATCACGCCTACTACCTTTTCCAGCCAGTCATAAAACAGTTCTTTCTTCTGTTCTTTTGAGCGATTGGCTTTTCTTTCTTTATAATGATCCACTTTTTTCTGACTCATAACAGAATCTCCTTTGCTGTAAAGTAAAAATAAGTAGATTTATTATACCACGATGGCCGGATTCGTGCAATCTTTTTAAAGGACTGCAATGACTCCTCCATTATTGGCATACATTGTGCTGACACCAGCAGTATCCAGAATCACCACATCTTTTACACTAATCTTTTCGAGAAGTGCATTTTTCAAAAGTTCTGCACGTTCTCTGCAGTTACAGTGTGAAATCGCAAGAACCTTATCCTGACTGTTTTCTGCCTTTACTACAATATTCTGAGACATTTTCACAAGTGCCTTGTTGATTCCTCTTGCCTGGTCCAGCTGGCAGATTGTCCCCTCTGGCGTGGACCCCATAACCGGCTTAATCTTAAGAGCGCTGGCAACCAGAGATTTCACCTTGCTGAGACGACCGTTTTTTCGGAGCGTTTCCAGATCATCCAAAACAAAAAATGTATTCTGACTCTCTATATATGCTTCTACTGCTTCAATTGTCTCCTCAAAGGAAAGCCCATTTTCTTCACATTCCTGAATTTTCATACCGATCAAGGTTTCCCCTATAGAAGCGGATCTGGAATTAAAAACATATACTTTTTTCTCCGGATGTTCTTCCAGCAAAAGATTTTTCCCAAGAACTGCACTGTTATAAGAACCACTAAGCTCTGATGATAAGGTTACTGCGTAAATATGGTCTGCATCACAATCATATGCTTTCATATATCTTTCCGGGGATGGACATGCAGATTTTGGACATTCCGGACAAGCCGCTACTTTTTTGATAAATGATTCCTGATCAAATGTTTCATCATCTATGATCATCTCTCCACCAACGTTCAAAGTAAGCGGAACGGATTCAAACCTTGAATCTTCTTTCCATTCCTCTATAAATTCTCCACAACTGTCTATGATAATTTTATAACTCAATTATATCGTCCTCTTTTCCATTATATGTAGTATCCAATACCACATCTATATTATCATATCACCTCACTTTTGAAAAGACTTTTTCTAAAAACTCTGTTCTTTTTTTCTTTTCTGTTTTATAATAAATAAAACTTCAAAGGAGACAGCACATGCTAGCATTAAAGATCAGTGAAATAAAAGGATTTATGAATCAGCTTCTTATCGGAAATACGTTTGATTTTTTTCCAACTGCAGATGTTTCGATTACAACCTTTAATACTTTTACTATAAACGGAACTTTAAATAAAGATTTTTTTGATACCGACACACAGGATATCCTAACCCAGAATGGATCTGTTTATTCTCAATGGAAGGAAATCAAACCATTTTGTTTTTCTGTTATTCGTGGAAAACGCACTCCCCTGCAGTTCAGGATCATATTTCAGTTCACACCGCAGCTGATTTCTTCCGTTTTTCCTATGACCAGAACAGAGGATTTCTCTGATGCCAGCAGTCTGTCACTGAATATACAATATAAAAGCAACACCCTGCTCTGCACCTCCGGCATATCACAAAAAATATTTTCTCTCGACAAACATACGGAACAGCTATGGGACGCTGCTGTCCAAAAATTTTTTAACGATCAGAATATCAGCTATGAATTTTTATAACATACGATTACTTCTGTTCTTTTTCACTTAAATAATAGGCAAGCATATCTACAAACTCGCTATTTGTAGGTTTATAATTTAAAGTATATCCGGCAATACGATCCAGCTGAACTTTATTTGAGACCCAGCATACATTTATAACAGTGCGGATGTCATGTTCGATATTATTCGGTGTGGATTTGTATTTCCTCGCCAATGACGGATATACATCCTTTGTGATTCTCAAAGGATATTCCGGCGATTCCATAGATAATTTTACTGCATCCGCCAGAAAATAATATCCTTTATATTTTGATGTTACTCCCATCTGCCTGATTAAATGATATACTTTTCTCATATTCCTCTCCTATATCTTTCGTTTCCCACTATTATACGACATTTTTATATTAATCCGTTTTTTCCTACAAAACTCGCACATTTTCGAAAAAAAATGTATTTTATATGCATTTTTCGAGATTAAAAAAGAATATCGACACATGGAAAAGCATAAAAAGCGCCCTATTATTTGTCAATATTATTTTTCCCGCTTCCTTTTAAATTATATATATTCTTCAAATTATCCCATTTTTTTCTGATAAATAAAACAAAGAAAAAATCTCCGAACATCCTATCAATCGATAAGATATCCGGAGATTTTACAATCCGCATAATATTATTTTGTCAGAAGCATCAGAATATCATTACTTCTCTGCACAAACTTTGTCATTTCTTCCGGAGAAAGCTGTTTATGACTGATCATAGCCAGATCATACAACTGTTCACAGATGACTGCCGCATGTTCTGATTCCTGATTATCTGCAAGATACTGTACCAATGGATGATTTGCATTCAGTACTAATGTTTCCTGACCGCCAAACATTCCAGGATCCATGCCATACATATTATACATTTTCATCATATCCTGCATACGACGGCTTTCTTCAGAAAGCATCATCATAGCTGAAACAGATTCATTTTTCAGGTTTTCTACTTTTACTTCCAGTTTCTCTTTATTCAGATTTTTACGAAACAATTCTGTAAGAGCCTTTGCTGTTTCTTCGTCTGCCGCACCTTCGCCCTTCAATTCTTCAGTCAGATCCGCATCAATTCTCTTAAACTGAATTGTCTGATCTCTCTGTTCCAAGTGTGAAATAAATGCTGTATCAATATTATGAGAAAGAATCACTGCATTTTTGCCCGCTTCTTTAAACATATTAATATACTGGCTCTGCTGTACCGGGTCTGTCACATAGAACAATGTTGTTTTCTCCGGTTCTTTCTCCTCGTCCTTCTTTTCTTCTGCCTTGTCTTCTGTCTGATCTTCCGTCTCTTCTTTTTTATTTAATTCAATACAGTCTTTCAGAGTCAGATATTTGTTATCAAGATCTTTAAACAGAATAAAGTCATGAAGTTTATCTGCAAATTTTGTGTCCTTAATGCATCCATATTTAATAAACGGACTGATATCATCCCAGTATTTCTCATAAGACTCTCTGTCTGTCTTGCACATTCCAGTAAGCTTATCAGCCACTTTCTTGGCAATGTACTCCGAAATCTTCTGAACAAATCCATCATTCTGCAGTGCACTTCTTGATACATTAAGCGGAAGATCCGGACAATCGATCACACCTTTCAGGAGAAGAAGGAATTCCGGAATTACTTCTTTGATATTATCGGCAATAAACACCTGATTGTTATATAATTTTATAGTTCCTTCAATCGAATCATATTCTGTGTTGATCTTTGGGAAATAAAGAATTCCTTTCAGGTTAAATGGATAATCCATGTTTAAATGAATCCAGAATAACGGCTCCTTATAATCCATAAATACTTTTCGATAAAAATCTTTATATTCTTCTTCTGTACATTCATTAGGATGCTTCATCCAAAGCGGCTGCGGATCACTCAAAGAAACCGGACGCTTATTAATCTTTACACGATCTCTTGCAGGAGAAATTTCAACAATTTCTTTTTCTCCTTTTTCGTTTTCTTTTTCCTCTGTTTTGGCGTCTTCGTGAATATGTTCCACTACAACGTCATCTTCTTTCAGATCTTCCTCATCAATCGTCTCGTATTCCTGTTCTGCATTTTCCTTAGAAAGATAAATATTTACCGGCATAAAGGAACAATATTTTTCCAGGACTTCACGCATACGATATTCATTGCAGAATTCCAGACTTTCCTCATTTAAGAACAAAGTGATTTCTGTACCTACCGTATCTTTGCTGCCATCCTGAATATCATATTCTGTACCGCCGTCACAGGTCCAATGAACAGGTACTGCATCCTCTTTATAAGAAAGAGTATCGATATGTACTTCATCCGCTACCATAAAGGCTGAATAAAAGCCCAGACCAAAGTGTCCGATCATTTGATCGTCCGTCGTTTTGTCTTTATATTTTTCAAGAAATTCTGTTGCACCGGAGAAAGCGATCTGGGTAATGTATTCTTCTACTTCATCAGCAGTCATACCAATACCATTATCAATAAACTTCAGCGTTTTCTTTTCAGAATCTACAATCACCTGAACAGAAGGTTTATAGTTGTCTGGAAATGTATATTCTCCCATGATTTCCAGTTTTTTCAGTTTTGTGATCGCATCACATCCGTTAGATACCAGCTCACGCACAAAAATATCATGGTCAGAATATAACCATTTCTTTATGATAGGAAAAATGTTTTCACTGTTGATCGATAAGTTACCATGCTTTGCAGCCATATAACTCACACTCCTTTAAAATTTTCATTTCTGTGATATATAGTAATACCCTTTTTCATAAAAGTCAAGAAAAAACTAGCACTCATTTCAAATGAGTGCTAGTAATTTCGTTTTGATGCTATTTATTTTCTCTTTTTATAAATAATCACGCCTCCAATAGCTACGGCTGCTACTACAAGGATGATTACAAGTGGAAGAATCGGCGAGCTGTCTCCTGTTCTTACAGCATTTCTACGATTTGCTCCTGGAGTCAGATTCTGTCCCGGTCCGGTCACACTTGCTTTTGAAACATGGAACGGCACCTTGCTGGCAGCATACTCTTCTGTGCTCTTCCATGTATTTCCATCATGTTTCTGAAGCTGGAAAGTTACCTTCAAAGTATAATCTCCACTCTGTGCCATTCCAAAACTAGCTGTATATGGTGCAGAGCTCCAGGTATTTGTATTGATCACAGTCCAGTTCAAAGGAAGAAATCTGGTATCTCCTTTTCTTGGTGAAGCATTGTCCATGCCTGCACCAACTGCCGCAAAGGAAATCTTAGACTGTGTTGTATAGCTGCCATTATACTGAATACCTGTAATCTTATTATCTGCCGAAGATACTGTTCTCGGGGCATATGCCTTTACTCCCACCTTAATGTTTACAGAAAGCGGAAGCTTATTGTTGTTGTCCACTCCATCCGGAAGTTTGACCGTACCACTGACATTAAATGTCTGAGCTTCTGTAGAAGAAGGATCATATGCACAGTCTTTTACATTCCATGAAACAGCTGCCTTCATATTACCTGCCGTTGTCTCTATTAATACTACGGATGGAAGTCCCAGAGCTTTTGCATCTTTTTTCGTTCCATTGGCAACACCTGTAATATCTGCCGGTGTCTGAATCTTGGTAATCGTTGCCGTTCCTTTGATCACCTGGAAGGTAACATTCACTCCAACGGTTGCTGCGCCAGAAGATATATTGATCGTTTCCTGATAGGTACCAATATCCAGTCCTGTTTTTGGTCTTACAGTAAAGCTTACAGATTCTCCCGGCTGAATCGTCAATGCAGAATTATCTGCCTGAATATCAAAGGAATTTGCTGCAGGCTGATTTAATGTCTCTGCTGCGGTTCCATTGTTTGTTACGGTAATTTTCTGTGCCTCTGCCTGACTGTATCCTTTCTTTGCTGCTGCAAATTCAAGGGAAGCAGGAGATACTGACAATCTATGCTCTGCTGCTGATACCGCAAAGACTGCTGTCACGGTTATATCTTTTCCTGCTGTAAGGTCTGTCACTGTAAAACGCTCTTTGTACTCGCCTGCAGTAAGACCTGTTTTTGGACGGATGATTAAGTGTGTAGTTCCCCCTGCTGTCAATACAGAATCTGCAAGAAGCACATCAAAGTATCTTGCCTCACCATTTTCACTGACAGGGTCTGAGAGTTCTGCATCCGCTCCCCCATTATTTGTAAGCGTTACATAATTCTCTGCCGGCGCTTCCTGATACCCTTCTGCTGCAGAGCCAAAGTCCAGCGTCTCCATATCTGCTGTTACATCACTTGTCGGGTCCGGATTCTCTGAGGAAAGCATAACTGTCACAGGAACGGTCACTGTATTGGTGTTATTGAAACTGTCCACAAAAGTCAGGCTGTCCTGATACTCCCTGTCTGTCTCCAGACTATCTGCCGGAACCACCTGGAATCCATAACTTCCACCTGCCGGAATCACTGCAGAAGAAGGATCTGTGATCACGGTTCCCTCTGCAGTTGAAACAGTGATTTCCATATCCTCTGCAGAATTATTTGTAATCGTAATCGTTTGTGCTTCATCTGCTGTAAAATTCAAGCTGTCCTGATCAGCTGAAACTGCAGGCTGCTGAGGTACTTCTGCTTCTGTCAGTACCATTTTTGCTGTAAAGGAAGCCTGTGCTCCCTCTTCCGATACATAGGTAATGACATCTTCGTACGTTCCTGCCGCAGTTCCCTGTCTGGGAGATACCCAAAGTGTAATCTCCGTTCCTGGTTCCAGAGGATCTACAATATCCTGAACCGCAAAATGCTCTGGTGAATTTCCCAGAAAATGCAGAGTTTCTGTTCCTGTATTTTTTACCGTTACATTTAAAGTAATTCCATCAGCCTCTTCTCCAGCTGGAAGAGTTCCGAAATCAAGCACTCCTGTACCATCCAGTGTGACTGCTTCTGCAAGATACACCGGTTCTGTGTTATCCGGAACTTCCCCATCCGCTTCACCAGACTGATTCTGTTCATCTTCCTGTGCCGGTGGAATTCCATCCACTTCCTCGGATCCTGCCTGGTCCTCTTCCATTTCCGAAGGATCTACAGGCATAAGTGAATCATCCTCATAAAATTCATCTTCCATTTCCGAAGGATATGTTTCTGTGATTATATCCTCCTGTGCCGCCGGAATACCGTCTACCGACTCGCTTCCAGCTTCTTCAGCCGGTTCTTCCGGCTGTAAATTTTCTTCCGGCATTTCATCTGTCTGCGCACTATCTGTTTCTTCCGGTACCGGTATTTCCTCAAAAACTTCTTCTGTCTGGATATTATTTTCTGCATCCGGTATTTCTTCTGTGGATGTCTCAGGTACCGTTTCAGGAATCGCCTGCTCCTCCTGTCCGGTCTGCTCCTGTGTTACTGCCGGTGCAACAGCATCTGTCGTTTCCACTTTAAGGCTTCCTGTGTATCCTTTGTCCTCGATTCCGGTAATCGTAAGGACAATCTTACATCCCAGATCTGCCTCAGCTACTACATAAGTTTTTTCTTTACCGACTTCCTGCAGCTGCGTATTTTCTGTGTCATCCACCGGTTTTCTGGACCACACATAGCTGATGCTTCCATCTGCCAGTCCTTCCGGCTTCACATCCTTCAGCTCCGCGCTAAGTGTCATACCGGCCACTGCTTCTCCTTTGATCTTAAGCTGACCATCCAGCTTCACGGCTGCAGCCGCAAATACTGTAGAAGGGAGAAGGGACAGCACCATAAATATCGACATGATAAGTGCCGTGATTTTTTTTCCTCGCATAAGTCATCCTCCTTTTTATCTGTTATTCTATCTGTCTGTACATATAAAATACACAGATTTTACAGAAATATTTTTGTGTTCTATCCTGACACAGTTCTGTATATTCTTTTCTGTAATTAGATTATATCATATGCCATATCTAATGTGTAATCTATATTTTCCTGTGAACATTCAGGATTTTGCTGCTGCAAACGGAATGAACCATAACGGATCGTTCAAAACATACATTCTGCCGCCAGTAAGCAAAAAAGCAGGGCAGTATATTCTGCAAACCTGCTTTTTCAACTATTTATTTTAAAAATCCGCTGATAATCTGTTCTTCTGCTTCTGCTTCCGTAAGTCCTAAAGTCATAAGCTTGATCAGCTGCTCTCCTGCGATCTTTCCAATCGCAGCCTCATGGATAAGCGCTGCGTCTACATGATTCGCAGTCAATTCAGGAACCGCACTGATCTTTGCATTTTCCATAATGATCGCATCACATTCCGTATGTCCGCTGCATGGATTGTTTCCACAAAGATTCGCCTGAAACAACTGGTAAGAATCATTTCTGGCAACTGAACGAGAAACAATGTTTGCAGAAGATTCTTCTCCATTCAGCTGAACATCAAAATAGCTTTCTGCTTTCTGAGTACCATGAGTCATAAGACGTTCCATAACCACAAGCTTGGCGCCAGCCTTCAGCCATGCCTTATTTTCTCTTTTGGTAGAATCCACACCTTTGATCTGAACGGTATCCATCTCCATAAAGCTGTCTTCATCCATATGGATCTCCGTTACCGGATTCATGATGCGTTCTCCCTTTCCGTCACCGCTTCCATAATGCTTTTCAACATATTTTACATGAGCATTTTTTTCTATAAAAAAACGATGGATACCATCATGTCTGGTCGATGCGTCACCCCCATTGTGGATTCCACAGCCGGCGATGATTGTTACATCCGCATCTTCCCCTATATAAAAATCATTATAAACAACTTCCTCTAACCCAGACTGACTCATGATCACCGGTATATGAACGCTCTCTCTTTTTGTCCCGGGTTTAATATGGATCTCGATTCCACTTTTATCCTCTTTATTGATGATTTCAATATTCCCGGTGCTTTTCCGCTCAACACTGCTGCCGTTTGCCCGAATATTATACGCCCCTACAGGAATTTCATGAAGATCTGCTACCTGTACTAATAATTCTCTCTGTATTGCATCCATTTCTCACTCCCCCTTAACGATTAGCCGCCTTATTGCAGGATACAGCTGCATTGGCTGTCCCTAAAAGCTCTGGAAGGATTTCATCCTTCGTGCCTTTTTTTACAAGCTTTCCATCTGCAATAAGCAGGATCTCATCCGCAATATTTAAAATTCTTTCCTGATGCGAAATAATCAGGATCGAGCCGTGAAGCTGCTGGTGCATCTCTTCAAATACCTGAATCAGATTCTGAAAACTCCAAAGATCAATGCCTGCCTCCGGTTCATCAAATACAGAAACTTTTGTTTTTCTCGCCAGAATGGTTGCGATCTCAATTCTCTTGATCTCACCGCCGGACAGACTTCCATTCACCTCACGCTTAATATAATCTTTGGCACAGAGTCCTACTTTCGAAAGATACTCACATGCACCTGCAATAGAAATATCTTTTCCTGCCGCAAGACGAAGAAGGTCAAAAACGGTCACTCCTTTAAATCTTACCGGCTGCTGAAATGCATAGCTGATACCAAGCTTTGCCCTGTCTGTAATGCTCATATCTGTGATATCCTGCCCATTCCAGAGGATTTTTCCGGATGTAGGCTTTTCAATTCCTGCAATAATCTTTGCCAGAGTCGATTTTCCGCCTCCGTTTGGTCCGGTGATCACAACAAACTTATTATCTTCCAGCGTAAAGCTGACGTCATTTAAAATCCCAATTTCTTTAGAATTCCTAACTTTTTCATCAGGTACCTGGAAGCTGATATTCTTTAATTCCAACATATCATCTGTTCCTCCATATATGCAGATTTTCTGCCTTTTCTCTTGATTATAACATATATTTCACATATAGGACAAAATATTTAAAAAAAAGGAAGAACTCCATCATTTAGAACCGATTCTCTTCCCTCACTATACCAGAAGAAAACCCGTTCTGTTTCCGGAGTTCTTTTTTCCTGATTTTATTTTATCAACCCTCCACAATCAAAAAGCCACCGGAAGGAAGCGCAAACACCTCACACGCCTCTAAAAGTTCTTCATTACTCATTCCTTCTACATCCGCACCTGCTTCGTCCAGATAGCGGCGTACTTCTTTCAGAGTTTTTACTTCCACAGCCATGCAGTCCTCCAAAAATTCTTCTGCCTCTTCATAAGAGTCTGCAACCGGCTCATCATACAGTCTTCCCTGATTTTTCAAAAATGTTTCAACGCTTTCTTTTTTATACATTATATTATAACCTCCTCTATATTTCCTTTTGCACGAATCAATTTCTCCAAAAGCGGCTCCACACGAGCTGTCGTAAAGGCAGCCGCCTCTCTCACGCCCTGTTTGGAATGGGCCATCGCAAATCCCCACGGTACACTTTTCAGCATTTCTATATCATTATACTCATCACCGAAGGCAATACATTCTTCCGGCCGAATCCCAAACCGTTTCTGATATTCTGCAATTCCTTTCGCCTTATTTGTTCCAAACGGAATGAAGTCCACCCATTCTGTACCAGAAGTTACAACCGTACATCTGTCTGCAAACCGTTCTTTCCAATAATGGATCGAATCCTCCTGAAGACCGCCGCGTTCATATACTGCAAGCTTCATACATGGTTCCGTAATCTCATCCAGACTTTTCACGACTCTGCTTGTAGTTTTGACCACTTTTGTCATCAGATCAAGATAATGCTGTGTTTTTGGCCGAATATAATAAAATTCTCTTGTGGCGCAAGAAAATTCCGCCCCTTCTTTTGCATCTATTGCCTCTACAATTTCTCTTGCCAGGCCGGGATCAAAATTATCCTGGTAAAGAACCTGTTCCTGATTCACAGCAAGAGCTCCGTTTTCACAGATAAACGCCATGTCTCCTGCTACAGGATCAAACAATTTCCTCATATTCGGATACTGTCTTCCACTGGCAGCCACAAACAGAATCCCCATTTTTTTTAATTCTCTGATCAGCGGAAAAATTTCTTCCGGAAGACTTTGCGCCCCGTTTAAAAGAAGCGTTCCGTCCAGATCACTTGCAACTAATTTGATCATGATGGTACTCCTCGTAAATTTTTCTTATATCATCCGGCTTTTCCACGATCCATTGGGCACCATTTCTTTCCAGTTCTTCCCGATCACGAAATCCCCAAAGGACCCCCACCGTATGCATATCTGCCGCTTTTCCCGTTTCCATATCTGTACCGGTATCACCAATATACAGACATTCCTGCGGCAGCACTTCCAGCACTTCCGCGGCTTTCAAAGGAGCATCCGGTGCAGGCTTGCGTCTTATGGAATCACTTTGCCCGATCACAAAATCAAACAAATCTCCAAAAAGCGTTTTTACAACTTTTACCGCAGCTTCATGAGGCTTATTCGAGCATACTGCAAGAAGTATGTTTTCCTCTTTCAGTTTCTCCAGCAGTTCCGGAATCCCCTGATAAATACATACCTTGTATAACGGATCTGCATCAAATCTTGCCCTGTAAATCTGACGGGCATTTTCATAATGCAAAAGTTCCGGATCGCCGGCATCTTTCAGACAGCGTCGAACCAGCATATCTGCGCCTTCTCCACAATAATATCTAAAATTATCCACTGGCATTTCCTTTAATCCCAGTTCCTTCATCAGCTCATTTGCTACTGATGCCATAGATTCCAGTGTATTTGCCAGTGTACCGTCCAGGTCAAAAATACACGCTTTGATCATCACCTGTCACCTCAATCCAATCCCGATTTTCTTTGTTTCATAAAAAAGTCTTCCCACTGGCAGTCCTACCACATTGGCATATTCTCCGGAAATCCCCTTTACATAAATCCCAAACAACCCCTGGATGCCATAACTTCCGGCTTTATCCATAGGTTCTCCTGTCTTTACATATTCCCGGATCTCCTTTTCGCTGACCGGATAAAAAGTCACATCCGTCCGTTCTGCAAAAACAAGCTTTCTCCACTGACCGCCTCTGTATTCCAGGACAGTTACACCCGTATAAACCTGATGGGTATTTCCCTGAAGCATCAAAAGCGTTTTTACTGCATCTTCCTCATCCGAAGGCTTTCCCAGAACTTTCCCCTCGAAAGCTACAATAGTATCAGAACCAATGATCACCGTTCCCTCTTCCGCAGGAAATACAGCTGCCATGGCTTTCTGTTCAGAAAGTTCCTTCACGATTTCTTCCGGCTTATTACTGGTAATATGTTCCTCCCCATTTCCCGGGCGGATTTCAAACTGTACTCCGGCACGCTCTAAAAGCTCTTTTCTTCTTGGTGAAGCAGATGCCAAAATTATTTTTTTCATAATAGCAATACTTTCCTTTTGTACTTTTCTGTTATAATAGTATAACCTGTGACGAAAATTGCCGCAACAGGAAAAATCCACAAATCCATTGCTCGTAAATTTTTTTCGAAAAATCAAAATTTATTATTGACAATTCTCTTTATATCTGTTAATATTATCAACTGTGAGCGGCAGACATCTGCTGTATACACAAATGCTGATGTGGCTCAGAGGTAGAGCACTTCCTTGGTAAGGAAGGGGTCACGGGTTCAATTCCCGTCATCAGCTGTCTAAAACCATTTATTTTAAAGGCTTTTCGCCTATATAAGAAATCAAAAGTAATCAAGAAGGTAATCAGAACGATTGTTCTGGTTATTTTTTTATTTTCTTTTATTCCCAATGGGTTCCTTTTTTGTACCGGCAATTCGCTATTTTTCCAAAAAAACTTTTAAAATAGTCATTTTTATGATATGATAGATAATCAAGAACATTTCAGGAGGGAAAGAGATGGAGAACGAAACCATTTCCAAAAATTTCATAGAAAATATCATTGATAAAGATTTGGCCGAAGGCGTATATGATACGGTACACACACGTTTCCCACCGGAGCCTAACGGCTATCTTCATATCGGTCATGCCAAATCTATTCTTTTAAATTACGGACTTGCCCAGGAATATAACGGTAAGTTCAATATGCGTTTTGACGATACAAACCCGACCAAGGAAAAAATCGAATTTGTAGAGTCCATTAAAGAAGATATCCACTGGCTGGGTGCCGACTGGGAGGATCGTCTTTTCTTCGCATCTGATTACTTTGACCAGATGTATGAGGCTGCGGTAAAACTGATCAAAAAAGGCAAAGCTTTTGTCTGCGATCTGACTGCCGACCAGATCCGCGAATATCGCGGCACTCTTACCGAGCCCGGAAAAGAAAGTCCTTACCGCGATCGTTCCGTCGAGGAAAACCTTCGTCTTTTTGAGGAAATGAAGGACGGAAAATATGCAGACGGTGAAAAAGTACTTCGTGCCAAGATCGACATGGCATCTCCTAATATGAACATGAGAGACCCTGTCATCTATCGTGTAGCACACATGACTCACCATAACACAGGCGACAAATGGTGCATTTATCCTATGTATGATTTTGCACACCCTATCGAGGATGCCATCGAAGGAATCACTCATTCCATCTGTACTCTGGAATTTGAGGATCACAGACCGCTTTATGACTGGGTGGTAAAAGAACTGGAATATCCGCATCCTCCAAAACAGATTGAATTTGCAAAGCTTTATCTGACAAATGTTGTCACAGGCAAACGTTATATTAAAAAACTGGTAGAAGAAGGAATCGTAGACGGCTGGGATGATCCGCGTCTGGTATCCATCGCAGCACTCCGCCGCCGTGGTTTTACTCCGGAATCCATCAAGATGTTTGTGGATCTCTGTGGTGTTTCCAAAGCAAACAGTTCTGTAGACTATGCAATGCTGGAATACTGCATCCGCGAGGATCTGAAGCTGAAACGTCCCCGTATGATGGCTGTTCTGGATCCGATCAAACTGGTGATCGATAATTATCCGGAAGGACAGATCGAGTATCTGGAGGCTCCGAACAATATGGAAAATGAATCTCTCGGATCCCGTAAGATCCCGTTTGGAAAAGAGCTTTATATTGAAAGAGACGACTTCATGATCGATCCTCCAAAGAAATATAAGAGACTTTTCCTTGGCACCGAAGTTCGTCTGATGAATGCATATTTCGTTACCTGTACCGGCTTTGAAGCAGATGATGACGGAACTGTAAGAGTTGTTCACTGTACCTATGATCCGGCAACCAAAGGCGGAAACGCTCCGGACGGCCGTAAGGTAAAAGGTACGATCCACTGGGTAGAAGCTTCTCAGGCAGGAAAAGTTACCGTCCGCCTTTATGAAAATATTGTTGACGAAGAAAAAGGGGTCTATAATAAAGAAGATGGTTCGCTGAACCTGAACCCGAACTCTCTGACTACTGTCAGCGCTTATGTAGAACCTGAGCTTATGAAGGCAAAAGGCTATGACAGCTATCAGTTTGTAAGAAACGGTTTCTTCTGTGCAGATATCCACGACTCTCAAGACGGCCAGCCGGTATTTAACCGTATTGTATCCCTTAAGAGCTCCTTTAAGCTTCCAAAAGCATAAAAAAATCCCCCCCACAGCCCGTCCGAAAGCTTGATTTTCAGGCATAAATTTAGCCCCTTCCTTTCATCTGTGTCATTGAAAACTGAATAAAATACACAGAATGAAGAAAGAGGCTTATGCCTGTTCCATCAATTCCATCATTTTTTGAAATCCAAGGAGATTTTTGGCTCTTTCCAGGTTATATCCCAGGCAAAAGAGTGCAAACTCCCCAGCCACTTTTCGCATTCCTTTTAGAAGAAAATAAGTGG
>JAETOL010000135.1 GCA_021771755.1 Lachnospiraceae bacterium
CTTTGAAGGTGCTGTTTACGGAGTGTATGCAAGGGAAAACATCATCCATCCGGATGGAAAAACCGGCATCCTTTATAAAGCAGGAAGCCAGGTGGCAACCATGACAGTTGATAAAAAGGGTGATGCTTCTGTAGAAGACCTGTACCTTGGAAAATACTATGTAAAAGAGATCACACCGCCGACCGGATATCTGATCGACGAGGGTGAGTATGACCTGGAATGCAGTTATGAGGGAGACCTTGTAAAGACCGTGGAGCACAGTACGGAATCTTCGGAACAGGTCATGAAACAGCCGTTCCAGGTAATTAAAGCGGCGAACAATGGAAAGACAGACGCAGACCTGTTAAAAGGTGCCGGATTTACTGCTTATTTAAAGAGCAGCTTAAAGACCAATCCGGACGGCAGCTACGATTTTGCATCTTCCAAGCCGGTAGTGCTGACCGCAGATGGAAAAACAGAGATGTTTACCGATGCCAAAGGATATGCCTGCAGCATCCCGCTTCCGTATGGTACTTACCTTGTGAAGGAAACAACAACACCGCACAATTATAAGCCACTTCACAGACAGCCAGGGTTATTTGATCCTTCCGAACAATTTAAGTATCGGACATTACCGGATCGAGGAAGTGACAGCCCCGGACGGCTATATTTTAAACCAGAATTATGTGGAGATCGCAGTGGATTCCAATACTGCATACCAGATGGATTCTGTCAGCGGGGATGTGGTGATTGAAGTAGATTACGAAAACCATCCGGTCAAAGGAAAGCTGACTGTTTACAAAAGAGGTGAGATGCTTGCTGGATTTAACAAGGATTTCATTTACGAAGAGCAGTTCCTGAAAGGTGCCGTCTTTGAAGTGTATGCGGCGGAGGATATTTACTCCCCGGATTATCAGAAAGACGCAGCTGGAAACCGGATTGTAGTCTATGCAAAGGATACACTGGTGACTACGATCACAACCGGTGAGGATGGAATGGCAGTGGCAGAAAACCTTCCGCTTGGAGCTTACCGGGTGGCAGAAAAAACAGCCCCGGAAGGTTTTGTGTTAAATCCGGAGGCTGCAGAAGTTGTCTTTGTCTATGAAGGCCAGGATACCCAAGTGGTAGAGCAGGAAGTGACCGTCGGTGATGAAAGACAGAAGGTAGCGGTTACGGTTGAAAAACAGGATGCGGAAAATGGTGCTGTTGTGGCAGGTGCTGTATTTGGTATCTACAACAAAGAGGATATCACCGCAGACGGCAAAGTAATCGTTGAGGCAGACACCCTGCTTCAGGAGATGGCTTCGGATGAGAAGGGACAGGCAGGCTGTACACTGGATCTTCCGCTTGGAAGCTACTATGTGAAAGAGCTGAAAGCCCCGGCAGGATTCGTTTCCTCCAATGAAGTCCTGGACTTTGATGCTTCCTATCAGGGACAGGATGTGGAAACAGTTGTTTTGAAAGCCGTAAAGAAAAACCAGCCGACCACAGTGGAGATCACAAAATCTGACATTACCACTGGAACAGAACTGGATGGAGCAAGCCTGAAAGTGCTGGATAAGGACGGGAATGTTGTGGATGAATGGACTTCTGTTAAGGATGCCCCGCATGTGATCAAACGTCTGGTGGCAGGTGAGACTTACACACTCCGTGAAGAATTTGCACCGTATGGCTACCTGAAAGCAACGGATATCACATTTACAGTTGAGGATAACGGCGACGTCCAGAAGATTGAAATGAAAGATGAAGTGCCGACCGGGCTTCTGATCATCAACAAGAAGGGTGAATTCCTGGATAAAGTAACGCTTTTGGATAACGCAAAAGGCAC
>JAETOL010000051.1 GCA_021771755.1 Lachnospiraceae bacterium
TAAGGCTTCTGAAAGAACTGGATGCAGATAAAGGAATTGGACTGATTGAAAAGAAACGCCTGGGGCTTGGAAAGCCGAATGTCATATACGTGAAAAATTTCATTATCCGGCAGACAGAGGGCAAGGAAAGAGAGGAAAAACAGGGGGGAACGCCTATAAATGCACAGAATAGTGAAAATCACAATTCAAGAGTTGTGAAAACCACAATTCAAGAATTTCCAGAATCACAATTCAAGAATGGTGAAAATCACAATTCAGGAATGATGAAAACCACAATTCAAGAATCTCCAGAATCACAATTCAAGAATGGTGAAAATCATACTTCTGGAATGGTGGGAATCACAATTCAAGAATTTCCAAAATCACAATCTAATAAGACTGATATTAACAAGACTGATTTAAGTAAGCCTGAATTTAGTGAAACGGAGTGTAGTAAGCCTGATCTTAATGATCCTGAATTCGGTGTGTCTGCTATCCATCCTAATCTTATCCTGTCTAATCCATCTATCCCAGGAACAGAGCCGGATGTGATGGGAGAGATGGATGCTTACCGAGACATCATCCGGGAACACATATCTTACGAGTGTTTCCAGGACGGACGTTATCACCGGAGGGAGGACGTGGATGAACTGGTGGAGCTGATGGTGGAAGTGATGATGCTGCCGGACAATGGCAAAGTGCGGATTGCAGGAGTGGAAAAGCCGGCGGCGCTTGTCAAGAACCGGTTTATGAAGCTGAACCATGAGCATATGGAGTATATCCTTACCTGCCTGGGCGCAAATACGACGAAGGTGGGCAATATCAAGGCATATCTTCTGACAACGCTGTATAATGCCCCGATGACCATAAGCAATTATTACACAGCGGAAGTGAACCATGACCTATATGGGAGCGGATGAAAAAGCACGGGAAATATTGGCGATAAAATTGTTTCGGTGTGCCAGGCGTGATATACTGGATGCAGGTACAGATTGGAGGAAGGTATGAAAATAAGTGAATTTGTAAAGAAAGTGGTAATCCCGGTTGTATCGGCATTGTTTTTGGCGGCATTGTTCCGTCCGCTGTGCATGGAGAATGGGGAGTGCAATTATTTGAACCTGTGGTGGTTCATGGGTATTCCATTTGGCATACATAGGATGTTTTTCTGGATTATCCCGAAAGGCTATGACGTTGGCAGCACGGTGGGCATCCTGTTTATCAATGTTCTTGTGGGCGGCGTGATTGGAGGGATCGTTCTTGTCTGGAGACTGCTGGCAGCCGCAGTATATCTGGTGAAAGCAGTCGTGGCAGTGATCAGATGGACAGTAAAAAAAATGGCTGGGAAGCCATGCAGGGCGTGATTGGCGTTTGAAAGAAATAGAAAGAAACAGAAAGGACAGGCAATACAGGCATAAATTGAATAACAATCCGTAAAAACAGCTTGATACACGGCTGTTTTTTTGTTGTCCAACTTTACGGCACGGTGTCGCAAAGTCAGGGGACAGGGCTTGACGGAATGGCGGATGTAAAGCGGGCTGCGCACTTTGCGACACTATGACGGAAAGTTCCGGGAGAAAATTCAGACCAGGAAGGAGGTGCATATTGGGCAATCGTGCAGGGTCGCAGGACTTGATTGAATTGGGCAACCGTATCCGTGACCGGAGGAATGAGATCAGCATGTCACAGGAGAAGGTTGCGGAACAGGCAGGGATCAGCGCCAACACCGTCAGCCGCATTGAGGGCGGGCAGTCTGCGATGTCCATAGAGATATTTATAAAAATGGTGCAGATACTCGGCGTGGATGCGAACGAGCTTCTTGGCGTAAGCGGCCAGACAAAGGAGGATGGGCAGTGCCGGAAGATGTTCTGCCGCATCCGGCATCTGAAGCAGAGTGAGCAGATGGTGGTTTTACAGACGATGGAGGCATTGGTCGATGGACTGCGGCAATGCAGGTGATGTGATTTACCACAGTTCTTGAAGTTCCACAAATATGTTGCCCTTTCCGGGAATCTCCACATATATGTTGGGGTAAACGGAAGGACCGGCTGTTAAACTGGATACATCAGAGGAAAACAGCCACAGGAGAAAACGGTGATGGAAGGGGGATAGCAGAAAGGCAGATAAAAAGACCAGGATTATCAGAAAAATATAAGGATAAAGTTATGGACTGGTAAAGGCGGTAAAAGGGGTTCTTGGCTCCCGTTAAAAAAAACGGGTGAGCCGGGAGCGTTATTTTACTGCCTTCCTGCTGTATCGGACAATCCCTGTGATGCTAGTTTTCCAGGCCGCCCGCAGCCTTCGGGCAGAAAGGCGGCTATATATGCTGACATTGCAGGAATTGAAACGAATTGTGGATGTGCCGGGTTTTGGAGTAAAACTTCCAACGGCAAAGCAGCTAAGGACATCCAGATCGGTAATCGCACAGGAAAGGATTGGCTTGGATTCGGAAATATCCGCTTATCAGAGCGGTTATGTGCTTTATCAGGTGGAAAAATATTTCACAGTGTTTTTACTTCACTCATGCAGGGATTATCTGTATCTGGCAGATGGAAAGACGGTTATCCTGCCGGAACAATTTTTTGAAAACAGGGAATGGTATCTGCGGCTTGTACTGGAAGGCGAAGACCGGCTGAACCGGAACCATGAAGAAAAGGAACGGAGCTGGAATGTTTCTTACAGCGCTGTATCCGAAGATTGGCTGGCAATGGAAAACCTGACAGAATCCATGTTAGAGCATTTGACAAGGCAAGAGACGGTGGCAGAAATATTGGGGATTTTATCGGCAAGGCAGAAATATGTCATTCAAAAATATTACCTGCAGGAAGAAACACAGGAGCAGATTTCAAAGGAATTAGGCATCAGCCAGCAGGCGGTATCCGCAATGATTTCCCAGGCAGTCCGCAGCATCCGTAAAAATTATCAGGCTTCCCAGAATTGCCCTGATTACAGGATATGTTGCGGGGAGGGCCGGGCATGAGAGGGAGACAGCCGAAGGAACGGGATCATTATGTGCTGCGGATGGCGGACGGTACATTAGTGGATGTGACCAGGGAGGTTTATTTAGAATGGTATCGGTCACGGCGCAGGGAGCGGTATCAGAAGGAGCGGAACCGGAAACATGGCATATGCAGTCTGGACAGCTTAGAGGTCCGGGGGAATGGTTTAGGGCATTTCCAGGATGTGGCAGAGGGGGTGGAGGAGACGGTTTTGCGAAATATCTGCCGGGATAAAGTGAGGGAAGTTCTGGAAAAACTGCCTGCAGAGGACGCCAGGCTGATTGAGCTGCTGTATTTTGCGGAAGCTACGGTAACAGATACGGCAAAGCTCTTTGGCTGCAGCCGGAAAACGATACAGAACCGCCGGAAACGGATATTAGAAGAGTTATGCCGGAAAATGAAAGAGTAGGGAATTCAAGGGGGATATTTCTGAAAGCACATGGTTTTCCACTTTGCGACATCGTGTCGCAAAGCGGAGTCCTGCCATCAGGGATATTTTATTCGTATTGTACTTCAAATTCTCCTGGATTGTCTTTGATATTATTTTGTACATCAGGGTTTTCTGTATTAAATTCTGTAACGTATTCAAAAGAATAATCTTTCTTACCTTTTTGTGCATTTTTTTCAGAAGTGAATACATCTACGGATACATTGTTAGGATATCCGTTTATATCAAACGAAAAGCGTGTACTGTGGAAATCATTGTCAAGGATATGCTGTATGATTTCCCTGGAACATGCTTCTTTATCCGATACGTCATCTTTATCGGCAATGACATCAATATCCAGCTCATACCAGTTACCGGATGTTGTGTTATTGGAAGAGAGAATGTCCATTTCAATATATTCTTTGGAACACCCACATATCATTCCGCATGATAATAAAATTAAGAGTCCTGTTTTTTTCATTTCCCGTCACCTCCAATTACCTAACCAAATGGTTTGGTCTTGAATAAAGTATAACATCTGGTGATAAAATTTGAAAGAGTAAAACTAACCAAACGGTGAGGTACGATATGTATTACAGGCGGATCAGGGATTTGAGGACAGACCATGATTTACGGCAGATAGATGTGGCTGAATTTTTGGGCTGCCATGAAGGTGTATACAGAAGGTATGAGAATGGGGTGCGGGAGATACCGCTATGGGCATTGTTGAAGCTGGCAGAACGGTATGATGTCAGTGTTGATTATATGCTTGGGATTACAGATAATAGAAGAAAATATGGTGAATAGGGTTATGGCACATTAATTTCTCATGCCATAACTCTTTTTGTATCATGCTCTCCTGCAGGATGTTTTATATCTAATATTCTGAGCATTTTCAAATATTGGCCATCTTCTATTTACCTAACCGAATAGTACGGTTTTGAGTAGAATATCCTATCTGATGATAAGATTGAAAAGAATAGATCAAACCGAACGGTGAGGTGTAGTATGCATTACAAGAGGATCAGGGATTTAAGGACAGACCATGATTTAAGACAGATAGATGTGGCTGAATTTTTAGGGTGCCATGAAGGAGTGTACAGAAGATACGAAAATGGTTCACGTGAGATACCGCTATGGGCATTGATGAAACTGGCGGAACGGTATGATGTCAGTGTCGATTATATATTGGGGATTACAGATAATAGAAGAAAATATGGGGAATGAAAGGCTATGGGATGAATGTGTACCATAGCCTTTTATTATTTAAGTGGCCCTGTATAGGATTTCCTAATTCATTCATTTGGTGCAAAATAATGGTTCAAAGCATACTCGAAATGAGCATTAAACTTTATTGACGCCTATTGGCTAAGCGGCATCTTAGGCTTTACCATATCAAAAGCATGTATATTTGTCCTATAGATATCTATATCAGCTTCTACGCCTACTTTTTTTAAGTTCTCAACGAATGTACAGGTTTCAGAATAGAAAGGCTCTCCATCGTCAACAAAAGTGTATGCAGGCTGCTCTGGACATATGAACCATTTCTTTCATTCCAGTTAGATAACCGCCTCCATGAATCCATAGAATTCCTGGGGCATTCTTTTTTGGGGATTTAGGCGATAGTAAAAGCGCAGATATAGATTTTCCGTTTTTTTGCGGTATTCTTATCTTTGTGCAGTTTATTTCTTTATTAGTAGAAAATTTATACATAGAAAACAGCTCCAATTTTTTCTCTCACAAATATCATCACAAATGTTATCTGATCCGGTAATCAAGATTCACTATTTCGTAAAAATCCCGATTTGCCCAATGCTTTTATTCTATCATATACAAACATTTCTTTCACTCAATATTAGTTCATATACAAAAAAATAAAAAAGTTTTCAAATCTGCTTGTATTTTTCCCTCTCCAGCCTGCTATTAGTGAAAGGGTAACATTTCTGAAAAATTTCCAGCTATCACAATTCAAAGATTTCCCTTTCACTCGTACCTTGAAAATTTCATAGCCTGCCCAGATTGATACCCGGCATTGAGTGTGCATCTTAGCGTACCCTGCCGGAGAAAACGCCCCAGGAAAGAGAAGCCGGGACAGGGAACGGGTCTGGGAGGAACACAGGAAAACGCTCAATATAACATAAAGCCAGTCCGGGAAACCGGATTGGATAACAGCAGATGCCATGCAGGGAAGCCTTTTTGTTCCGGTGTGTTTGAATATGCCAGGACAGAGGGTTTTCCTGTATTGATGTGCTGTTATCGGCTGGCAGTGCAAATAAAACGAAGGGAGACAGATATATGGGAAGATAGGAAATAAGCGGAAAAGACAGGATGATGGCAGTTATGGGACTGCACAATGAAGAAAGCGAGGGACAAAATATATTGAAAGGAAATGTAAAGAGGATTGTATCCGGCCTGCTGTCGGCGGTCACGGTCTTGTCAGCCTTCTTACAGCCGGTGGGAGTTTATGCGGCAGTGCCGGAGACTGTGGCTTATGAAGCGGAGTACCCAGCTTTTGAGAAGGTGAAAGAAAAACTGGATGCGGATGAAATTGTGGCTGCAAAAGATCATATCGTGGAGATTGACAGTGGCTTTGACGTGGAACATGATTTTTCCGGCATAGAGTTTTCGCCGGATAAAGTAAAAATCACATTCTATGAAGCAACGGACAAAGGTGGGAAAAAGATTGATATCAGGAAGGCAGGGACTTACAAAGCGGTTTATTTTGTAGAGCCGGCCAGTAAGAATCCATCTTACCATATCAGCAGGAACATTATTGTAAAGGAAAAAATGTCTGTATCATCTTCTGAAAAGCGGACGGCAGATAGAGAAGGAAGCGAAAACAGCCATTCCGATGATTCAGAAGGAACGGAAGCAGATGGGGAAGGAGATTTGCCAGGGCAGACGGCAGATGGGGAAGAAATCCCAAAGGAATCCATGACGGAATCCGAGATGGAAGCGGTCATAGAGGGCATGGAACAGGCAGAAGATACAAGACAGGATGCGGAAATGATTGCAGAGGAAGAAGGCATCCTTCTGTTTGCAGAAGCAAGGCAGACGGCAAGGGCTTCTGGTTCCGCAACAATGGTAAAGGGAAGGAAGATTTATTATCCCGGCAACCTGGGAAATTACTCTACCTGTTATTTCACGGTAAATGGGAAGATCGCATATTGCCTGGAGTCTGCAAAGGGTTCCCCGGATACAGGGAGCTACGCCGCCCAGATCATAGACGGGAATCCGAACCTGCAGAAAGCGCTTTATTATGGCTATGGCGGCACAGGGGATGTGACTGCAAGCTATATGCCGTCCTTTGGAGAGGATTTAAAGTATGTGTTCACCCATATCGCGGCCAGTTATTTTTACTGCGGCATGGATGGGTTTGCCGGATGCACGATGGATGATTTGCGGGAGTGCGGGGTGCTTGGTTGGATCAATTATCTGGAAAGCCTGCCTGCGCCGCCCGATCCACAGATCAGTTTGAGCAAGACCGCTTTGAAAGCAGCCTATGATGGCTCGAAGCAGGTGACGGGGACAACGAAGCTGAACGGTGATTCCAGAAATTCCATTACCATTAAGCTTCCAAAGGATGTGACATTCCATAATAAGACAGACGGGAGCAAGCAGACAGGGGGAAATGTCCGTGTTTCCGGTGGGACAAGTTTTTATTTTACTGCCCCGGTGACGGTCAATGGGGACTGGAATACCGGAGCAATGAAAGGCAGCATCCGGGTGATATGGAAGGCGCTTGTCGTTCCGACAGGGAGCGCCACGCAGGATATTGGGAGTTATTATGAGGAAGAAGGCGGCAATTCCGTGAGCCTTTCCGTGGACTGGCTGGAACGTGCAAAGGTGAAGGTAATCAAGGTGGATTCCATTGCCAACGCAAAACTTTCCGGCGCTGTATTCGGCGTTTACCGGGATAAGGACTGTACGGACTTGATTACCAGGATGCCTGCAACGGACAGTAATGGTGCGTCGGAAGCAGAAATTGTCATGACACAGAATACGGTGTATCTGAAAGAGATTACGGCTCCGGCAGGATACCGGTATAATGCGACTGCTTACCGTGTGGCTCTGGAAGCGAACCAGACAGCTTCCACGACTGTCCCGGATGTGGAGCAGCTTGGAAATCTGACGATTTACAAGGAAGGCGAGGTTCTGACAGGTGCGGATTCCAATGAGAACGGCACAGCATTCCGTTATGAAAGCCGTAGACAGAAGGGCGCTGTATTTAATGTCTATGCGGCAAAGGATATTACCACGCCGTATGGCTCGGTAGTCTATAAAGCCGGGGAGCTGGTGGCGGAAAACCTTGTGACCGGGGACAATGGCTCTGTGACGCTGAAAAACCTGCATCTTGGCACATACCGGGTAAAGGAAATGCAGGCCCCGAAGAACTTCTATAACAAAGGGGAAACAAAGGATGTGGCGATTGCCTATGCCGGGCAGATGGCGGAGGCGGCGTTTGCCAATGCTACATTTTTAAATGACAGGCAGAAAGCGGATGTGCGTGTGGTAAAGAACGATAAGGATACGGGAAATGGACTTGCAGGGGGAATTTTCGGGCTGTATGCTTCAGAAAATATCACCAATGCAGACGGGAATGTTGTTGTATCCAAAGGCGCACTGATAGACAAAGCAACAACGGATGGTGATGGCAATGCAGCATTTTTGGCAGACCTTCCGGTTGGGTTTGGGTATGAGGCAAAAGAAATCCAGGCTCCAGAGGGGTATCTTAGGAATACGGAAGATGTGTATTCTTTCCGGTTTAGTTACACCAATGACCAGGAAGCGAAAGTGACATTCTCCCATACTTTTGCTAATGAGCGTGTCAACGCCACAATCCGGCTGCAGAAGAAGGATAAGGAAACCAATAAAAATATCCCACAGGGGGACGCAACGCTGGAACATGCCGTTTACGGCTTATATGCAAGGAATGACATCCTACACCCGGATAAAAAGACAGGCGTCCTTTATAAAGCCGGGGAGCAGGTGGGGACGCTGACCACGGATAAAGAGGGCAAGGCGGAGATCACAGATTTATACCTTGGGGAGTATTTTGTGAAGGAGGTCACGCCGCCTGCGGGTTATCTGGCAGATGAAACGGAGTATGACTTAGTTTGTAACTATGAGGGAGATTTAGTTGATACGGTAGAGCGTGACTGCACATCCCCGGAACAGGTGAAAAAGCAGCCGTTCCAGATCATCAAGGCGGCAGACAATGGGAAAACCGATGCGGATTTATTATCCGGCGCAGGGTTTACCGCATGGCTGGTATCTTCCCTGGATAAGAAAGAAAATGGCGGGTATGATTTTGATTCCGCTGAACCGGTGGCAATCGGGGAGAACGGGGTAACGGAAATCTTCACTGATGAAAGGGGCTATGCCTGCAGCATCCCGCTCCCGTTTGGGACGTACATTGTGAAAGAAACGACCACGCCGCATAATTATACGCCGGTCAAGGATTTCCTTGTGCATGTCACAGAGCATAAGCCGACGACGCCGCAGGTATGGCGGGTGCTTCTGGACGATGAATTTGAAGCGAAGCTGAAAATCGTGAAGCAGGACGATGAAACGAAGAAAGCTGTGCTTGCAGAAAATACAGAGTTCAAGGTGTATGACCTGGACAACGAGAAATATGTGGAGCAGGTGACGACTTACCCAACCGTGGTAACACATAAATCCTATTTCACGGACAGCGAAGGTTATCTGATCTTGCCGCAGAACCTGAAAATCGGTCATTATCGGATAGAGGAAGTCAATGCCCCGTCTGGCTATACGCTGAATGAGAATTATTATGAAGTGTCCGTGGATTCAGATACGTTGTACCAGATGGACGATGTGTCAGGGGATGTTATCATTGATGTTGTCTATGAAAACCATCCGGTAAAGGGTGAGCTGCATATCGTGAAGAAGGGTGAAGTGCTGAACCGGTACGATGATAAGGATTTCCGGTATGAGGTGGAAACATTAGAGGGTGCAGAGTTCAAAGTTTATGCGGCAGAGGATATTTACACCGCAGATTTCCAGAAGGATGAAAACGGGAATCGGATTCTTGAATATGCTTCTGGCGTATTGGTGGATACGCTGGTGACAGATAAAGACGGGAAAGCGTCGATTGAAAACCTTCCGCTTGGCACATACCGGATAGAAGAAACAAAAGCCCCGGAAGGGTTTGTGCTGAATGGAGAGGCGCAGACCATTACCTTTGCTTACACAGACCAGACCACGCCAATCATTGAACAGACAGCCACATTTGAGAATGACCGCCAGAAGGTGGCGATTGCAGTGGTGAAGAAAGATGCAGAGAATGAATCTGTGGTAGCGGGGGCAGTCTTTGGACTGTATGCGAAGGCTGATATTTTCGCACATGGGGAAGTGATTGTTAAAGCGGATATGCTGCTTGGTGAAGCCATGACAGGGGAAGATGGCAGGGCAGTCTTTGACCTGGATCTGCCTTTCGGGGAATATTACATCCGGGAGGAACAGGCTCCTGCAGGCTATGTATCTTCCGATGAAACCATTGAAGTATCTGCAGCATACCAGGGGCAGGATGTAGAAGTTGCAGAATATGTGTCTGAATTTAAAAATGAACCGACAACCGTTTCCATTAAAAAGACAGACCTTGCAACAGGCGTGGAACTGGAAGGGGCAGCATTGACTGTCCTTGATAAAGACGGGAATATCGTAGATACATGGAAATCCGTCAAAGGAGAGGAACATATCATTAAGCGGCTGACCGTCGGAGAAACTTATACGCTCCGGGAGGAATTAGCGCCTTATGGGTATTTAAAGGCAGAAGAAATCACGTTTACCGTGGAAGATACGGCTGAAATCCAAAAAGTGGAGATGAAGGACGATGTGCCGACAGGTACGCTCCTGATCAACAAAGAAGGGGAGTTTTTAGAAAATGTATCGTTGCTGGACAGCATTGGCGGCTGGATCACGCATCTGTTTGAGTATGTCACCGGCTCACTGAAAGATGTTGTCTTTGAAGTGTATGCCCTGGAGGATATAAAAGCGGCAGATGGGGAGAGTGAGGATTATTATAAAAAAGATGAGCTGATAGCTGCCATCACCACGGACGATAGCGGGATTGCGAAACTGGAAAATCTCCCTCTTGGGAAATATTATGTGAAGGAGAAAGAAACAGCAGAGGGTTATGTCCTTGACGGGGAAATCCGGGAAATTGACCTGACTTACCGTGATCAGGACACAGCGGTTGTCACGTTCTCTACGGACTGGCAGAATAACCGCCAGAAAGCAGAAGTCAATGTAATAAAGACGGAGAAAGATTCTGACCGTGCAGTGGAAGGGACGGTATTCGCCCTTTGTGCGAAAGAGGACATCACCAATAAAGATGGCGAAGTGATCATGGAGGCGGATACGGTGATTGAGGAAAAAGCCACAGACGAAGATGGGAAGCTGTCATTTGCGGCTGCCCTCCCGATTGGGTTCCCTTATTATGTGAAAGAAACGGCCCCTGCTCCGGGATTTACCAGTGAAGGTGAAACAAAGGAATTTGACTTCACCTATGAAGATGCGGAGCAAGAAAGCATTTCCTATGAATTTGCCTTTGAAAATGTTCCTACGGTATTTGAGTTTACCAAAACATCCCTTACAGATGGAAAAGAGGTAGAGGGTGCGAAGCTTAAGGTAACGGATGAGGACGGCAATCTTGTGGATGAGTGGGTTTCCGGCAAGGAGCCGCATATCATCAAAGAATTAGTAGTTGGTAAGAAATATACCATGACAGAGACACAGCCTGCAGACGGCTATGTGACTGCGGAGAGCATTGAGTTTGTTGTGGAGAATACAGGCGAAGTGCAGAAGGTGGATATGAAGGATGATGTGACAAAGGTGGAGATTTCCAAGACAGACATAGCCGGGAAGGAACTGCCAGGGGCAAACCTTTCCATCCTGGATAAAGACGGGAAAGAGGTAGAAAGCTGGACTTCCGGGAATAAGCCGCATTATATGGAAATGCTGCCAATCGGGGAATACACACTGCATGAGGAAAGTGCGCCGGACGGCTATCTTGTGGCAGAAGATGTGAAGTTTGAAGTTAAGGATACCGGGGAGATCCAGAAGGTTTCGATGAAGGATGAAGCGGAGCCGGGCGAACCGGATCAGCCGAAGGAAACACCGAAACCGAAAACGCCGTCTGCTGAGACTCCGAAAACAGGGGATGATAGGCCGTTCTGGTTATGGCTTGCCTTGGCCGGGATTGCAGTCTGCGGGATAGCAAGCTCTGTGATTATATTCTGCAGAAAAAGGAAGGAGGACTGACAGCGTTTGGAGCAATCCAAGAAAACGCTCATTGCAACACAATAATAATTTAATAAGACATATGGGCGTTTGCAGAAAGAATCTGTAAGCGTTTTTTTATGCTTGTATATGGGGAACTGTCCATTACAGGTTTTAAATGGGAATGTATTCACTCAGAAATTGATGTATGGCAGTTCCCCATATGGAAAGGGGTGAAGCAGAATGAAAGGAATCATTGCCGCCGCAGGCGTATTTGTGGCGGTCACGCTGTACTCGTGCATCCGGGCAGGGGCGCAGGAGGACCAGCGGATGGAGGAAATGAGGCAGAGAGGGGAATGGGATGCAGGCAGGAAGGGCAGACAGCCGGAACCGGGCGAGGGATAACAGGAGATATGCGGCGGACAGGCCGGGTGACTGTAAACACTGCTATTTCTGGAAAGGAAAGCGGAAAGGCTGCAGCCAGGAGGAATGTTATTACCTTCTCCCGAAGGAGAGTCCGGCATCAGTGGATGTTTCCGAAAATCCTCTGCCGCAGGAATTTAGCGGAAATGGCGGTGGCGGCTGTCAAGGATGTCCATACGGCAGGCATTCCCCATGCATCGGTTACTGTCTGAAAAAAATTTTACAGGAGATGGGGGAGAAAAAACAATCCGCAGGAAAGGAGGGGGAACGACTTGCAGGACGAGGTAAATGAGAAAACCGTATCGCTGTGCGTCAATGGCGGCAAGATCTCCGCAAGGATTCTGAAAGCCGCCATGCTGAAAGCGCTGGCAAAGATGGAACAGGAGAAGCGGAACGGGAAGCAGAAAAAAATGGAGAAACAGGCAGTGCAGAAAGCGGAGAAAGGAGCTGCTAAAAGCCACGGGAAACAGAGCATGGAGAAGCTGATGAATCAAGGATGCCAGCTTTCCAATATTGAAGTGACAGACGGCAATATCAAATCCTTTGAGAAATGTGCCCGGAAATACAGCATTGATTTCAGCTTGAAAAAAGACACATCCATCTCCCCGCCCCGTTATTTTGTATTTTTCAAGGCAAAGGATGTGGATGTTATGACGGCGGCATTTAAGGAATATACCGGGAAGTCGCTGAATAAAAGCAAGAAACTATCCGTCCGCAGGAAGCTGGAACTGGCGAAGGAGCGGGTTGCAAAGCACAGGGAGCGGGAAAAGACGAAACAGAAGGAACGGGGGCCGGAGCATTGAGTGGGAAACCAAAAAAGAAACCTGCAGCAGAGAAAAAATCCGTGCCGTTGTCCGGAAAATTAAAAAGCATGATCCGGGAGAAAATGCTTCCCGTAGATGTGAAGCGTCTGGCAATGCTGAATATCCCCTATGTGATTGTGTTTTATCTAGTGGATAAATTAGCGTGGCTGTACCGCCATTGTGTAGGGGATTCCATGATAGAAAAGTCGATGGCGCTGTTCTTAAATTTCCAACTGGCGTTTGAAAATCCGATTCCGAGTATTCATGGGGGTGATCTGCTGGCCGGAGTGGCCGGGGCTGTGGCTGTGAAGCTCATGGTATATCTGAAAGGCAAAAATGCGAAGAAATACCGGCAGGGAGTAGAGTACGGCTCTGCAAGGTGGGGAACTCCGAAAGACATTGCCCCGTATATAGATCCGGTCTTTGAGAATAACATCCTTTTAACGCAGACGGAACGCCTTACCATGAACAGCAGGCCGAAGCAGCCAAAGTTTGCCAGAAATAAAAATGTAATCATTATCGGAGGAAGTGGAAGCGGCAAGACACGGTTCTATGTGAAGCCGCAGCTCATGCAGATGACGCCGAATGTCAGCTATTGTGTCACTGATCCGAAAGGCACAATCCTGGTCGAATGTGGGGAGATGCTGAGGCGTGGCACACCGAAAATGAAAGACGGGAAAGCGGTACGGGATAAGAATGGAAAAGTTGTTTATGAACCGTATAAGATCAAGGTTTTAAATACCATCAATTTCAACAAAAGTATGCATTACAATCCGTTCCGGTATATTCGCTCGGAGAAAGATATTTTGAAGCTGGTGAACACTATTATTGCAAATACGAAAGGGGAAGGAGAAAAATCTTCCGAAGATTTCTGGACGAAAGCAGAGCGGCTTTTGTACTGTGCATTGATTGGCTATATCTATTATGAAGCGCCAGAGGAAGAACAGAACTTCTCTACGTTACTGGAGTTTATCAATGCTTCGGAGACGAGGGAGGACGATGAAGAATTTAAAAATGCTGTGGACGAACTGTTTGAGGAACTGGAACAGGAGAAGCCGGAACACTTTGCGGTACGGCAATATAAGAAATTCAAACTTGCGGCGGGCAAAACCTCAAAAAGCATACTTATTTCGTGCGGAGCCAGATTAGCGCCATTTGACATTGCGGAACTGCGGGAGCTGACTTCTTATGATGAAATGGAACTGGATATGATTGGGGATCAGCGCACGGCAATGTTTATTATCATCTCCGACACGGACGATACCTTCAATTTCCTTGTGGCAATCATGTATACCCAGCTATTCAATTTATTGTGTGACAGGGCGGACGATGTGCATGGCGGCAGGCTTCCTTACCATGTAAGGCTGTTGTTGGATGAGTTCAGCAATATCGGGCAGATCCCAAAGTTTGACAAGCTGATCGCAACGATAAGGAGCAGGGAAATATCAGCGTCTATTATTTTACAGTCGCAGAGCCAGTTGAAAACCATCTATAAAGATGCAGCCGAGACAATTTTAGGTAATTGCGACACCATGTTATTCCTTGGGGGCAAGGAAGGCTCCACGTTAAAGGAGATTTCTGAAAATTTAGGGAAGGAGACGATAGATCTTTACAACACGTCAGATACCCGTGGGCAGAGCCGTTCTTATGGATTAAATTATCAAAAAACAGGAAAAGATCTATATGAAGTAGACGGAAGTGAGGAAACTGCAGAGGGAACAACGGAGCCAGCAGGCGGGGATCGGCAGGGGGCATAGACAGGGAAGCTATTCTTTTTGCTGTATGTCAGGCTTGAACTTTGCGACACGATGTCGCAAGGTAGATTTTGAAGCATACAAAAAAGTTTACGACACGGTGTCGTAAAGTGGATTTTGTAAGGCGCAGGTATGAAGCATATCCAGAAGAGAAAGTTTGCGACATCGTGTCGCAAAGTCAGAAAGGGGAGATAATGGCTTTTACTATTAAGGCAGTAGGTCAGGAACATATCCTGCAGCCAATCCGGGCAGAGCCTATGATTGGGGAAATCAGCCCATTGCACAAAGAAAATAATACAACAATAAAAAAGAAAGGATAAACCAAATTGGAAAGGGCGAACCGTCAGGAGATACTGGCGGTTTTTTTGTTTGTGCAAAACGGTAAAATCCGTGAAATTCTGATTTTGGTTTCAGGTATTAATATGGCATTTTTTACATCAGCAATCGGAATCTTAAAAACATTGGTCGTGGCGATCGGAGCCGGGCTTGCAGTGTGGGGCGTGATTAACCTCCTGGAAGGTTATGGTAATGATAACCCTGGCGCGAAATCGCAAGGAATCAAGCAACTTATGGCCGGAGGTGGGGTTGTCCTCATTGGTACACAGTTGATCCCTCTTCTTGGAAATCTGTTCAGCTAATAAAGGAAAGGGGATTCATTCATGTTCGATGGCATTTTTGAGGCAATCGAGGAGTGGATGAGGGAGCTTTTGACCGGGATGGTAACGTCCAACCTGACGGAAATGTTTTCGGATGTCAATGAGAAAACCGGGGAGATTGCCGCACAGGTTGGACAGACGCCGCAGGGATGGAACGGGAGTATTTTCAGCCTGATACAGAATCTTTCAAATTCGGTGATCGTGCCGATTGCAGGCATGATTATCACGTTTGTCCTCTGCTATGAGCTGATCTCCATGCTGACGGAGAAAAACAGTATGCATGAAATAGATACATGGATGTTTTTCAAGTATTTTTTCAAGATGTGGGTGGCTGTGTATCTGGTCAGCAATACCTTTACCATAGCGATGGCGGTCTTTGACGTGGGGCAGCATGTGGTGAGCGCCGCAGGCGGCGCCATCAACGCACAGACCGCCATCAACATAGATACCATGATAGAGGCAATGGAAACGGCGATGGAATCTATGGAGATCGGGGAGCTTGTAGTGCTGGCCCTGGAAACCATGCTGGTCAGCCTGTGCATGAAGATTATGTCCGTGCTTATCACGGTGCTTCTGTATGGGCGTATGATAGAGATCTACCTTTACACTTCGGTTGCGCCAATCCCTTTTGCCACCTTCTCCAACCGGGAATGGGGGCAGGTGGGGAACAACTATTTCCGTGGGCTTCTGGCGCTTGGGTTCCAGGGGTTCTTTATGATGGTGTGCGTCGGCATTTATGCGGTGCTGGTGTCAACCATTCAGATTTCAGACAACATGCACTCGGCGCTGTTCGGGGTGGCGGCATATACCGTAATCCTCTGTTTCAGCCTGATGAAAACAAGCGGGTTAAGCAAGGCAGTGTTCAATGCGCATTAGACAGCAGGAAGGAGGATTTTTTGAAGATTGGACTGATAGACGTGGATTCCCATAACTGGCCGAACCTGTGTCTGATGAAGTTATCGGCTTACCATAAGGCGCAGGGAGATTCTGTGGAATGGTGGGAGCCGGGAGGCTGGTATGGCATGGTTTATAAAAGCAGGGTATTTACAGACACGTATTCCAAAGATACATTTATGGTCGAAAATGCTGAGGAAGTAATCAGTGGCGGCACAGGCTATGGATTGAAAGAAAACTTGCCGGATGACGTTGAACATAGTTATCCGGATTACAGTTTATATCCGCAGTTTCCCGATACGGCGTATGGCTTTTTAAGCCGTGGATGCCCCCGGAACTGCGGATTTTGTATTGTCAGCGGCAAGGAAGGGAGAAGGAGCGTACAGGTCGCTGATCTTTCTGAATTTTGGGATGGGCAGAAAGAGATAAAACTGATGGATGCGAACCTCCTGGCCTGCCCGGAACATGAAAAGCTGATACAGCAGCTTGCAGAAAGCCGTGCCTGGGTGGATTTCTCCCAGGGGCTGGACATCCGCCTGATAAACCCGGACAATGTTTCCCTGCTGAATCAAGTACGCACAAAGATGGTGCATTTTGCATGGGATAACCCGGACGAGGATCTGACAGGATATTTCCAGAGATTTTTGGAACTGACGGCAGTGAAGGATAAACGGAAGCGGCAGGTCTACGTGCTTACGAATTATGGGAGCAGCCATGAGCAGGATTTATACCGTGTGGAAACCTTGCGTGATATGGGATTTTCGCCATATGTGATGGTTTATGACCGTCCAAGTGCGCCGAAAATTACCCGTCAGCTTCAGCGCTGGGTGAACAACAAGCGGATATTTTATACAGTAAAGGATTTTGCGGATTATGCCGCAGGCAGGAAGGAGGCTGTTTAGATGGCATTTGTCAGTGTGCCGAAAGATTTGACGAAGATTAAGAATAAGGTGGTCTTAAACCTTACAAAGAGGCAGCTTGTCTGCCTTGTGGCTGCGGTGGCTGTAGGGCTGCCTTTTTATTTCCTCACGAAAAATTATATTGGGACAAGTAATGCGGCAACGGGAATGGTGCTTCTGATGCTCCCGGCTTTTTTGTTCGCCATGTATGAGAAAGACGGGATGCCGCTTGAGAAAGTTCTCTTCAATATCATCAATGTGAAATTGAAAAAGCCGGCAGTCCGCCGGTATGAGATAAAAAATATCTATGAGATGGAGGAAAGAAAGGCCATGCCGAAACAGAAGAAAGGGGGAGGAAAGCATGGGAAGAAAAAGAGCAAATAGACAGCCGGGACGGGTGACGGGCAAGGAGGGTGCGATCCACCTGGATGACTGGCTGGATGGGCCGGAGGATGATTATATAGATTTTGAGGACAATCCCGCTTATTCCGGGACGGGCGGCAGCATGGGAATAAACAGGAAGCTCACCCGCCGTGAGAAAAAGGCGATGGAGAAGGCCGCAAAGGAGGCAGAGAAGTTAAGGAAGATCCAGGAGGAAGCAGACCGGAAAGCAAAATTGAAAGCTGCCCGTGAAGCAGAAAAAGCGGCAAAGAGGGAGGCAGCAAGGCAGAAAGCGGAGAAAAAGAAAGGTGTTTCAAAGAAAAAAGCACATCCGGCATCGGCAGTACAAAAATATGGTACAAGAAATGCCGCAGTACACAAAGGCCGGGATACAGCAAAAGAGAAAAAAACAAAGGAGAAACAGGTTTCCGCACAGCAGTCCATTCCCTACCGGGAGATGGCAAAGGACGGGATCTGCCGGGTGCAGGATAAATATTATTCCAAGACCATCCGGTTCTATGATATTAATTATCAGTTGGCACAGAATGAGGATAAAAATGCCATTTTTGAGAACTGGTGCGATTTCCTTAATTATTTTGACAATACCATACATTTCCAGTTATCTTTTGTGAACCATCACAGCAACATGAAGGAGTTTGAATCCATTATCCAGATCAAGCCGCAGAATGATGATTTTGACGATGTGCGGATGGAGTATGCACAGATGCTGAAAAACCAACTTGCGAAAGGTAATAATGGGCTTGTGCGTACCAAATACATCACATTCGGGATTGAAGCTGACAACATCCGGGAGGCAAAGCCGAAGCTGGAACGGATTGAAGCGGATATCCTGAACAACTTTAAGGTGCTTGGCGTATCTGCTTATCCCTTAAATGGAGAGGAACGCCTGCAGGTGCTGTATGAAACCTTTAACCCGGATGAAAAGACACCGTTTAAGTTTTCTTATGATAGTGTGCTGCGTACCGGAATGGGGACGAAGGATTTCATTGCGCCCACCAGTTTCGTATTTAAGAATGGGAAGGACTTCCAGATGGGGGATACCCTTGGGGCGGCATCCTACTTACAGATACTTGCCCCGGAGCTGACGGACAAGATGCTTGCGGAATTTCTGGATATGGACAGGAACCTGATGGTGAATCTGCATATCCAGTCCTTAGACCAGATGAAGGCAATCAAGCTGGTGAAAAGCAAGGTAACGGACATTAACCGGATGAAAATCGAGGAGCAGAAGAAGGCAGTACGATCAGGGTACGATATGGACATCATCCCCTCTGACCTCAATACCTACGGAGGGGAAGCGAAGCGGCTGTTGGAAGATCTGCAGTCCAGGAATGAGCGGATGTTCCTTGTAACGGTGCTGTTCTTAAACACGGCAAAGACAAAACAGGATCTGGACAACGCCGTATTCCAGACGGCGGGTATTGCACAGAAATACAATTGCTCATTACGCCGATTAGATTATATGCAGGAACAGGGATTGATGAGCAGCGTCCCATTGGGATTAAACCTAATCCCTATCAAACGTGCGCTTACTACCACATCCACGGCAATTTTTGTCCCGTTCACCACGCAGGAATTATTTATGGCGGGGGAATCGTTGTATTACGGCTTAAATGCGCTGAGCAACAACATGATCATGGTAGACCGGAAGAAACTGAAAAACCCGAATGGATTGATACTTGGTACGCCCGGATCTGGAAAATCTTTTTCAGCGAAACGGGAAATTACCAATGCTTTCTTTGCCACCCAGGACGACATTATTATTGGAGATCCAGAGGGCGAGTATTATCCACTTGTCCATGCGTTAGGCGGGCAGGTGATCCATATTTCAGCCACAAGCCGGGACTATATTAATCCGATGGACATCAATATGGACTATTCGGATGATGA
>JAETOL010000136.1 GCA_021771755.1 Lachnospiraceae bacterium
CAGACCGGAGCCAGCATGACATTTTATGCTGCAGTCTGCGAAGAGTTCCACAGCATGCAGGCCTGCTATGAGGGACTTACCTTTGCGGAAGCCGTAGACAAATACAAAGAGATTCGTAAGGATCCAAGACTTGCTTATTACGGAAATGCCATGGGCGTGGAGATCCACGATGAATCTTTGGAAGATTACGATAGTTATGCATTTCCTCTGGTGGAGGGCTCTGTTATCGAAGGCGGCAATTTGGATTACGTGAAAGCACTGGCAGTTCATCCACTTGCAAGAGAAGCTTTGGAAATGATCCGGGAAGCATTTCCGGAGTATCGATTCGTAGCACCTGAGGAGACCAAGGAAAGTTTTTATCCGGAGCATATGACAACGGATGAACTCGCCGGAGCATTGCTTGATCTGGCAAAAGAATTCGATGCCTATGAATTCATGGATCAGGTAGAGAATCCGGAAAATGCATTGACGGAGATTAAGTATAACCTGTTGGCTGGAAATGGCATGCAGGAGTATGCGGCGTTTCTGAAGGATGTGAAAGAAGAAAGCAGAGAGCTGGCACCAAAAGCAAAAGCCTTACTTGGAAAACTGAAAGAATATAGTCCGGAGCTTACGGAGGAGATTCAGCCGATGGTAAAGATTCAGTTCAGTCAGGATCCGGAATTCAAAGAAGGAAGCATGATCCCTCTGGCAGAAGCAGATGAAAGAGTCCGTGCAGCAGATGAAAGACAGGTAGATTTCAATGCCAGTCATCAGGGAGAAGCCAGAGTGCTGATCGTATCATATGAAATCATTTATGCCGAAGAAGATCAGATGAAATCGGTTGCCGGCACAGCATTTATCGGTGACGGACGCGGCGGGCTTCTTGGCAATCTGCAGCAGGAAGTGGAAGAGCATCTGCACAATCAGGCCTGGCTGGATTATAAGAAGGGCCAGGGCGCAGATAACTTCCAGTCCTATATTGCAGAGCTTCGTGATACCCAGGAACATGCCCTTCCTTATTTGCAGCAGTTTATCAGTCTGGAAGAAAGAGGAAGCACATCCATTGCAGAGGAGAGTACAAAGACAACTTCTTCCGGCAAAGAAAGTAAAGCTGTGACGCAGACGAAAACTGTAAAGGGAAAACCGGTGGACGAAGCTTCGAAGAAATCTATTCATGCCAGATTACAGGAGAAGAAAAAAGAGATTGCAAAAAAGCCGGGAAAAGATAACCTGCAGAGAGGAGTTGAGTTAGCATGATGAGACTTACAGAAGAACAGAAAATGATCCTGAACTGTTATGAGGGTGGCAAGACAAAAGTCGTCTGCGAAATACACAGATCAATGGAGGAACTGGAAAGCACAGGTGAAGATCCGGAGATGTTAGAACTCCTTGATGATCTCATGGGCCAGCTTAAGAGCTGCACGAATCGTGAATATTTCCAGGCAAAGAGAGAAGCGCTGATCGATCCTGTCAGCGAACTGGATGAACTGGAAGTGGCAGATGTGCCTGTTGACGAATAAGAAGAATGCTCGTTATAATAAAAGCGACCTATAGAGAGTGCGCGAGAGACAAGCTCGATGACCGCACAGCAACCTAGAAGAGGAGGCATGAGTACATGCGTAATGTAACTGAATTATCAAAATCGAATGGAAAAGTGTATGTGTATCTGAGAAATGAAGTGATTATCAGAAAGTTTCTGAAGGATGCAGAGAATGAGGGATTTACTTTTGGAGATGGAGAAAAGCCAACAGCCAGACCGGGAAATAATCTCTATGTGGTCAATCGTGATTGGACGATCAGTTATGTAGGATGGGCTGGCCATATGGCATTTCAATCAGCGAAGCATATCGGCGAGCAGGAGCTGATTCGAGTAGATTATGAAAAATATCTCCTGGGGGAAGAGGAGTATTTAATCACTGGAAGATAATTCTTCCTGCCAGAATTCTATCACCTTAATTTCTTCCGGTGTGGATGGTACGGGAATCGATAAATACTCCGGAGCAATTTCAAGCACATCAGCAAGCTTGCGAATCAATTCGGGCTTGGGAGTGCGGGAGTCATTTTCGTACTGTGCAATGCGGACATCAGCGCTGGCTGGGGAAAATCCCATCTGCTGTCCGAGCTGTTTCATAGTCATTCCGTGTTTCAGACGGAGATATTTGATTCGAATTCCGATGGTGATCATGATAATATGTCCTCCTGTGTTTTTGGTGATGGATTTTTCTCCGGAACCTTTATGCCGGCTTCACGGATCATAGCATCAAAATTATGTTCAATTACCTGCAGGGTCTTCTGTTGTTTCAGGAAATCCTGCTTTTCTTTTTTGGCAGAGGCAAGTTCTTCTTCCAGTTCCAGCTGCTGTTGCTGCAGCTTTTCGGAAGACGGAAGTTTGTGAATACCAGGTTCAGCCAGTTCTTTTAAAGTGACATCATGCAGCTGATATTCTGCCTGATGTTGTTTGCGGTAGAGTGCTTTGTCCGGAGCATCCTTCTCAGCACGAACCACATCACGACATGCAAGAAAGCCTTGGCTGCCTCTTTCAGATTATTTTTTCTGGACCACTGATCAAAACCAGAGCGATTGTCATCCGCAACATAGGAGGTCATCTGCACAAACATCCTTACTTTGAATGATGCATTTTGAGGAATGCGTGCTTTATGACGATTCTTCTCCAGACGTCTTAGGATGCTGTCCTCTGAATAATAGGCTCCCAGAGTTTTGACATTGGTGAAATGTTTTTGATTAGGAGCACGGAAAGCCAGATACTTTCCCTGTCTGATTTCATATCCTGCTTCTTTCATCTTCATCAGAAATTCATCAAAGGAAACGGAAGACCAGATGGCACGGTCCACGTT
>JAETOL010000137.1 GCA_021771755.1 Lachnospiraceae bacterium
GAGATAATATGAAGTGACCTCCTAAATTGTCAATTCTGGGATTTAGACTCATAATAACGTTAGAAAAACAAAACATTAATGGGTCATTACCCTATGACAATAGGAGGTCACTATGAAAACTATAGCTTATCTCGGAATGGATGTCCACAAAGATACCTTCAACTTATGTGCATTAGATGGGACAACAGGTGAGATCTTAGGAGAAACTCGTTGCGCTTCAGATGTAAAATTAGTAAAAAAATTCATCGAAAAAATAGCTAGCAATCACAAAGGAGAAATTCAAGTCAAAGCAGGATATGAGGCTGGATGTTTGGGGTACTCGCTCCACGATCTTCTCGAAAAACAAGGGATCGACTGTGATATTTTAGCACCAACAACGATGTACAGCTCTTCAAAAAATAAGGTCGTAAAAAACGATCGTCTTGACGCCAAAATGATCGCACTCAATTTGGCAAATAATACGTATAAGCCAGTCTACGTCCCTGACGAAGAAGATATTTGCGTTAAAGAATATATTCGAATGATGAAAGATTTCAAGACATCGTTGAAGAAGATCAAACAACAGGTCAAAGCATTTTTATTACGCCATGGATTGGTTTATGACGGGAAATCTAGTTGGACGCTTGCCCATCTGAAGTGGTTAAAGGGTTTGAAGCTAACAGGTTTATTGAAAGAAACGCTGGAAGAATACCTATTACAGTATGATGTGTTGACAGATAAGATCGAACGCTTTAGCCAAAGAATAGAAGAATTATCTCATGAAAGAAGATATAAGAAACCAGTGGCACAATTACGTTGCCTAAAAGGAGTTGATACAACAACAGCGATGATGATACATGTAGAGATCTCGGATTTTACAAGATTTCCAAATGCCAAGGCATTCACAGCTTACTTGGGATTGACACCAAGTGAACATTCAAGTGGAGAAAAAATTTATCGTAATGGGATCACAAAACAAGGAAATACGACAGTAAGGTCGACCTTAGTTGAATGTGCGAATGCATTAGTAAAAGGAACGATCGGAATAAAGTCAAAGAGAGTGAAGGCAAGGCAAAAAGGTCAAGCAAGTAAAGTGATCGCATACGCAGATAAAGCAACTGAACGCCTACAAAGAAAATATCATCGTATGATGTATCAAGGCAAACCCAGAAATGTGGCAATAACGGCAATAGCTCGAGAATTAGCGTGCTTTATCTGGGGAATAGAGACGAAGCAAATAGATTAGAAAAATTAAGGAGAGAGGAATGGAGTGAACAGTAGATAGTAGTTTAGAACAAAAAATGAATTGATGGCATAGAAAAGCTCCAGAGATAGACAGAGGTCTGGCTATCTACGATCCACCTCTTTTGGCACAGATTTTTTTGAAGGACTAGCTATCTGGAAAAAAGTAAGGTCTGTGATCCATGTATGGAGATTATAAGAGCCTAACGACGGACCATTAACCTGAGGTAACCAATCCACGAATAACAGAGTGGTTGACTGTCGAAAGATCTTATTCTGGAGTTTTTGTATGCCATCAAGGGAATGTTTTTATGAGTAAATTTACTATTGACAAAAGTCACTTCATAACAGGTG
>JAETOL010000138.1 GCA_021771755.1 Lachnospiraceae bacterium
CAAAGGTACATAAAAAAAGCGATTTTTTACACCCGGTGTATAAGAAAGTCAAGACCGTGACTATCTTTGTGGGTAAAAAGAGGTCTGCGGGTTTCCCCAGCCTCATAGAGCGTTAAATAACGGGCTTGGTGTCCCAATAAAATGTTAACCCATGAAAAGAACAGTCTGCGGTCTTGACGTGCACAAAGATAGCGTTTTTTGCTGTATTTTGTGTGCTGACGGACGAAAAATTCAACACAAATTCGGTGTTTTGACCGAAGAACTCATCACGTTGCGAGACTTGATGGAGTCGGAAGGCGTTGAAGAATGCGCCATGGAGAGTACCAGTATCTACTGGATGCCTATATGGCGTGTGCTGGAGGGCAGCGTCAAGCTACACCTTGTCAATCCGTATTTCATCAAACAGCTTCCAGGCAAGAAGAGCGACATAAAGGATGCCGAGTGGATAGCCACCTGTCTTATGAACAACCTGATTGCATCCAGTTTCGTGCCGGATGAGAAGATACAGCGTCTTCGTCAGTATGACCGACGTATCTTCGATCTCAATACTTCAATATCGCGCAATCTGGTCAAACTCGACCAGTGTGTGCAGCGGTGCAACATCCGTATCAGCAACTATATCTCCACGACCGACTCCAAAGGCTACCGTTCCATCGTCAAACTCATATCGCAGGGCGTCACCGATGCGGAGGTCCTTGTGGGGCAACTGCACGGACGCACAATCAACAGGCATGGCAGGGAAACGCTTATAAAAGCCCTTACGGGAGTGGTGAACGACACCGACATTGACATCATAAGCCAGCTTGTCGAGGAGATTGAGATGCAGCAGCGACACAAGGACGAAGCACAGAAAAAGATGACATCCCTTTGCGAGGAGTGGTTCCCGAAAGAATTTGAGAACCTCCAGACCATACCCGGTGTGAAAGAACGCAGCGCGACCTCCATAATCGCCGAAGTCGGCACAGACATGGATCATTTCCAGACACCCAAAAAGCTGGTGTCATGGGTGGGGCTCAGACCCCGTAACGAGGAAAGCGCAGGCAAAATCAAATCACGCCGCATAACGCATGGAAACAAGTTCCTGCGAAAGACCATGATAGAATGCGCATGGGGTTCATCCCGTACAAAAGACTCCTTCTTTGCGGAGTTCTCTTACCGACAGTGTGTGGAACGACGCAAAAACCGCATGAAAGTGCAGGTCGCCATTGCCCGCAAGATGCTTGTGGCCGTATGGTATATTCTGCATGACGGAGTCCCGTATCAAAAACCATCCGATCATTACTCAACGGCTGCACCGGCTGTTGAATCATGATACCGCCGCCCCTTGCAAGGTCAATAAATTTGTGGTGTCAGCAACCCGTTTTCGCAAAGTGGCTGACGCTTCGGGCGGAGTAGGACACCCGGTTGAGTCTTAATCTCGTAGAGGAAATTTACATATATTTATTTTTACCGCCATGTCTGCTGATGTGGCGAATACGCTCATGCGCCCTGTTCCTCATTTGTCGGGTTAGACACTCTTTTCACTCCACAAAAATAGTCACGTCCTTAGCTTTCATAGAGGAAAT
>JAETOL010000139.1 GCA_021771755.1 Lachnospiraceae bacterium
TTGTATCAAATTGTGGTACGCAAGCCAAATTGGGAATCCTACAAAAATCATATCATACTCCGACATATTATCTCTTTTATAAGCAATCTTCGGTCAGCAGCTTTCATTCCTTATTTCCACGCTGCTTCTGGAACTTTTGTCCATCCAATCCAAGTCTTCTTTTGTGTAACCTGTTGTAGGTATAATAGCAAACAAATCCGCTCCGATGGAATCTGCTAAATTTTCTGCCACTCTCGCAGTTATACCTGTTGCGGAAAAATATGCTGCCAGTTTTTTACTCACTTGTACCACTTTCCTTTTCACTCTGTTTCAATAATCCGATATGCTTCTGAAGTTAATGCCTTTACAGCACGTTTGTAATCTTTATCTTTTACCAAAATATAATCCGTATTAAATGTAGAAATTGCAAATAGTCCGACCTCATATCTGGCCAATGCTCCAGATATTTCCGCTAAAATACCAATCAGAGAAAAATCCAATACTCCCTGTATGCGAAACGCTCTCCAGCCGTCACTCTGCTGTATCGTATTATCCGGTACATCCCCTGTACGGCATACCAGAGATTTTTCCTCATCTGTTTTTCCTATAAAGCAGTAATCAGCATCCAGATCGACCTGCGAATAGTCCTCCACCTGGCAGACACTAAATAAACCCGGAAGGACCAGCACTTTCAATATCTCATCATCCCAGTTAGTTTCAACCTCTTCTGTTAAAGAATAATTTCCCTCAGCCAGACGCTCAACCTTTTCTTCAAATGGAAGTTCCGGATCAATTCCTATTTCTTCCCAGGTAGTACCATAAGGCGCTCCTCCAGACGTATACCCGGCAATAAATGCAAACCGATCATCACAATCCTCATATATAGTTTCATACTTTTCACGTTTCTTTTTTTCTTTCTGTAATCGCTTTTGTTTTAATCGTTCTTCCTCTGCCCGTTTTATATTATCCAATTGTTCCTGCGTATAATTAACACCCAGTTCCTGCAAATCCTTTACTGCTGTCATAGAATCCACATGGAACCTTTCCCTGTAATGCTTTACCATGTGCTTCGCTGTGCCCTGATAGGTAAGCAGCCACTGTTTACCTTTTTGAAGGCGGCGGCGTTTTCGTTCTTCTTTATTCAATTTCCTTTTATTTTCCATCTGATATTCTCCAATCAATATTCTGTTTTTCACTCATTTCATACATATCCAGACGCATTATATCAAACTCCGGACAATATTGCATACATTGCTGTTATCGTGTCAGAAATATAGAAATCAATCGTTACCTTCTGGTTATTCATTTATGGCTTGTCTGTAAAACTCAATTTTATCATCCAGATTCTGCAAATACTCATTCCATTTTTGCCGTTGTTCTAACACATATTTTCTATGTACTTCCAATATTTTCATCCGCTCCGGCATTGTACTTTTTCCACAGTACCGCAGTTCAGAATATTTCTGAATATCTCCGAGATGCATACCTGTCTCTTTTAATCGTCGGATAAACTTTATCCATTCGATATCATTCTCCTCATATTCACGCCTGCCACCACCGTCTCTTGCTACTTTGATTAA
>JAETOL010000140.1 GCA_021771755.1 Lachnospiraceae bacterium
ATCGACACGCACCGCCCGACCATCGGAAATGAACTGTACCTGACCAGTGAGGAGATTTGCAGCATCTTCAGCATCTCGAAACGCTCCTTGCAGAATTACCGGGACAACCGCCAAATCCCTTATACTACTCTTGGTGGAAAGATTCTTTATCCGCAGTCATCGCTTTATAAACTGCTGGAACAGCATTATATGAAAGCGCAGCGCTGATGCGGTCTGTGAAAAGGGGAAGATCATCATGAACTGCACCCCAAAAGTTGGACATAACTTTTGGGGTGTTTTATGAAGTACAGTTATGAGGAGAAATTAGCGGCAGTTTTGTCTGTTGTCAGAGGGCAACATTCCGTATCGTCCGCCTCCAAGCATTTTGGAATAAGCTATACGCCTTTGTCGCGTTGGATTGCGCGTTATAAAGAGTTCGGCGAAGAAGGTCTTCGTATACGGCAATATACTTACAGCGGCGATTTTAAGTTGTCAGCTATCAGGCACATGCACGAGAATCACTTATCTTTAACGGAAACAACGGCAAAGTTCGGTATTTACAATGAGAGTACGCTGAGCAAATGGGAGCGTATCTATTATGAAGAAGGTGAATCCGGTCTTTACCGTGATAATCGGGGTAAGATGAGAACCAAGCCTAATAAACAGGAACTACAACCACAGGAAGAAAATGACTTGCGAGTCGAAAACCAACGTCTTCGCGCCGAGGTTGCTTACTTAAAAAAATTGAGGGTCTTAGTCGAGGAACGCATCGTCCGCGAGAACGGGAACGGGCAAAAGCCATCGAAGAACTAAGACCGGAACATACCCTTCCCACGCTATTGGAAGTTACGGGGATGGCGCGTAGTACGTTCTATTATCATCTGAAGCAGTTAAAGTTCCCCGATAAATACAAACAAGAGAAAAACGAGATTGTAAGTATATACCACGATCATAAGGGACGTTATGGTTACCGCCGTATCACAGTAGAGATGCACAATCGCGGATATTCTATAAACCATAAAACGGTGCTTAAGTTAATGAACGAATGTGGAGTTAAATGCCGGGTGCGCCTTAAAAAGTATCGTTCATACAAAGGAGAGGTTGGTGCCGTTGTGCCTGACTTGCTGAAACGTAATTTTATGGCGGAACGTCCTAATCAAAAGTGGGTTATAGACCTTACTGAATTTTCTCTGTTCGGCAAGAAGCTTTATCTGTCGCCTATTATGGACTTATATAATAGGGAAATAATAAGTTATAATATAGCTGAACATCCGACCTTTTACCAAACAATGAAAATGCTTGAAGATGCCATAAAGGATCTGCCCGATGCTCCGGAACTTATACTTCACTCGGATCAGGGTTGGCAGTACCAGATGAAACGCTATCAATATCGGCTGCGTGAAAAAGGTATTAGTCAGAGCATGTCTCGTAAGGGAAACTGTTTGGATAATGCGGTTATGGAAAACTTTTTCGGACTGTTAAAATCAGAATTATTATATTTGCAGAAGTTCGAGTCTGTCGATCATTTCCGCAAGGAACTGGAGGAATACATAAATTA
>JAETOL010000141.1 GCA_021771755.1 Lachnospiraceae bacterium
AAAAGCAGATTTACAGGAGGAATACAATATGGCAATCAGAGACAGACCGTAGAGGTCTTTTTTTAATACTTAAATTTGCGCCGGCGCAATGCCCGCCGGGAAAGGGAAAAATATGAAAGTGATTGATACTTATAATGCTTTGGTAGGATCCGTAGTGGCGGTACTTACATATATTTTTGGAGAGCACTGGCTTCTCTTTGCGCTGTTTTTAGGATTTAATGTGGCGGACTGGCTCACCGGCTGGATGAAAAGCCGCATGATGCACAAAGAAAACTCTATGGCCGGATGGAAAGGCGTCCTGAAAAAACTGGGATACTGGCTTATAATCGCGGTGGCCTTCGGGGCGAGTGCAGTATTTATCGAGATCGGAACGGTGCTGCATATTGATTTACAGATTACAACGTTATTGGGATGGTTTGTATTGGCATCCCTTTTGGTAAATGAGATCCGGTCTATCTGCGAGAATTTTGTCGAGGCTGGATTTAATGTACCAAACATCCTGATAAAAGGTTTGGAAGTGGCAGATAAAAAGATTAATAATTCAGAGGGCGAGTGATCGCCCTCTTTTTAATAGGAGGCAGAATCAATGGAAATTAAAGGAATTGATATATCGGCGTGGAATGGAAACATTGACTGGCAGACAGTAGCGGATTATGGAATGGGATTTGTAATCCTGCGGATCACGGAAAAGGGAAATAAAACAGACAGCACCTTTGAGCAGAACTACAAAGGCTGTACGCAGCATGGGATCCCGGTTGGGGTGTACAAATACAGCTATGCCAAAAGTACAGCACAGGCGGAGCAGGAAGCGGAGAGCGTACTGAAAGTCCTGAACAAGCGCCGACTTAATTTCCCGGTATTTTATGATCTGGAATGGTCTGAACAAAGGAAGCTTGGAAGTGCAGCAGTGGAAAAGATCGCCCTGGCATTCCTGAAGAAAATTCAGGCAGCGGGATATCAGGGCGGGATCTACTGCAACCTGGACTGGTATCAGAATGTATTGACAAAAGCTTTGAAAAAATATGACTGCTGGATTGCCAGATATCCTGACAATGACAATGGAACGCTGCAGGAACGTCTCCGGCCTGATTTTGGTATAGGCTGGCAGTATTCCAGCAAGGCAACGATTCCGGGAATTGGAACAAAGGTTGATCGGAATGTATTTTATAAAGATTATAAAACAGAGGAGGAAACCGGTATGACAGCAGCAGAAGCAATTAACGCAGTAATCGGAATTGCAGAAGAAGAGATCGGATATCTGGAAAAGAGATCCAACAGTCAGTTGGACAGCAAGACGGCCAACGCAGGCAGCGGTAATTATACAAAGTATTGGAGAGACATTGCTCCGTCTTATCAGGCACAGCCATGGTGCGCAGGATTTGTGTCCTGGTGTTTTGAAAAAGCTTTTGGTCTGGCAGCAGCCAGGAAGCTTCTGAAGCACTGGCCTTATGTATACTGCCCGGATCTGGGAAACAAGTTTACCAAGCATGCAAACCCGAAAAAAGGCGATATCGTCATTTTTTACCGCAACATCCATGCACTTACCAAATACCAGGAGAGCCGGAAAGGTGTTCTGGAAGCGGATGGGGTCTGTGGAGAGAAGACATGGAGAGATCTGATTGCATTGTAAGATAGACTTGATTTTACAATAAAAATAGGATATTATAGCAATAGAGAGGAATACACTAAAGATAAGAGCGTCCAGCATTTGCTGGGCGCTTTTTTGTTTGTAAAAAACGCCACAAATAGCGTAAAAATACTTGACAATACGCCACAAATAGCGTATAATATAATTAAAGATAAGGAACAGAACAAAAGGAGGAAATCAAAATGAAAAAATATAATCTGTCAAACATCATGAAAAGAGCATGGGAACTGGTTAAAAAAGCAGGAATGACAATTTCCTCCGGACTTAAAAAAGCATGGAAGGAAGCAAGAAACATGAAAGAAGAAATCAAAAATGCAGC
>JAETOL010000142.1 GCA_021771755.1 Lachnospiraceae bacterium
AATCAATTTCTTTCCATTCGCCTTTTCCTTTGTAACACTTGTTACGGTTCGGGCAATGTTTACAGGCATTTTTGTTTGCATAACGGATATTTCCATTTTTCTTTATACATTTCTGTCTTAGGATTTCTCCTGCTGGACAGTATACAAGATTTCGTTCGGGATCTCTGACAAAATACCCCTTTCTTGCCTTTTCCAGCATTTCTTCCTGACTGCCATATACACTGCTTTTTTCCGTTTTTTCATCTGGCACTTTCCGGCGCACAGTCTCTACTTTCATGTCCTGTATCACTGACGCATAAGCTTCCGGTATCTGTCCTGCATGCAGTGCTTTCTTTAATTCCTCTGGATCTGTGCTGGTAAGATCAGCTTCCGCCTTTTCATAAGGTATTTCGATTTCGTAACCATCTTTTCCGTCATCTGTTATGACATGGGGAATAATACCATTTTCCAGGCAGTTGACCATATCTTCCGTATCCTCATAGCCTTTATCAGCCACTACTTCTACGATTTTTTCTGGTTCAGCTTTCTTCACTTCCTCCACGGTGCTTTCCAACAGACCATGGTCTGTCACCTGGTTCGTCATTTGGAAATCCCGGATCAGATGTGTTTTTGAATCCACTGCCGTCTGCGGATTATATGCTACTGCAAAACCATTCTTGTTTTTCATGAGTTTTGCGTCTGCATCCGTAATAGATAGCTGCGATACTCCGGTTTCCTCCATTAACTTCTGATAGCCTTCATACCTGGCAAGACGCTCCTGTGCTTCTTTTAGTTTAGCCTCAAGATCTTCTTTGGTTAATTCTCCTGGAATCTCATCTGCTTCTTCCTGCTGATCCATTTCATTAAGTATCCGCAGATATTCATCTGTATGTCCGTTCAGCCACTTGATCCGGTCATCCAGTTTATTTTTGGTAAAGTTATTGTCTTTTGAATTATTGGCTTGGATCTTTGTTCCATCCACAGATGAAAATCCCCATTCCACTGCACCGGAAATCCGGCGGTTGAATTCATGAAAAATTTCCTTCAGACTGTCTATATTGTTTTTTCTGAAATCTGCGATGGTACGAAAATCGGGTTCTACACCACCAATCATCCATTTCACTTCAAGATTCACCTTACAGTTCTCTGCCAGTTTTCGTGAAGAACGGATTCCTTTTCTGCTTCCATAAATATAAAGCTTGTAAAGACTTTTCGGATCATATGATGGACGCCCTCCCACAGCAACAGCTTTTACACCGTATTGCTTTATGTCTAGATGCTCCACAAACGCATCAATTATTCTTGCAATACTTTCTCCATCTACAAATGCATCCCATGAACAGCACATCAGCTGATTACGGTCAAAGCCGGAAACATATGGCATCTCATCACACCTCGAAACGAAATATTTTCTCTGGTTTTATTATACTATATTTAAACCATAGATGCATGATTTCTGTGTACTTTATTCAGTTTTCAATGTGCAGTTTTTTATATCTATATTGAACACTCATAAGAGTGAATCAAACTTAATTCAATTCTGATGAAAA
>JAETOL010000052.1 GCA_021771755.1 Lachnospiraceae bacterium
AAAATATATGCAGGATGCATTGAAACGGAGAGAAACAGCTGCATAAGGGTATTTTGTGAATTAAAGTATTGATTTTTCAAGGTGCGAATCCCATTTTTGATGTGGGAAGTTTGAGTAAAGTAATGTATTTTTCTCCATATCCTTCCCCTCTTTACGGCTCCGCTGCCGCATTAACCGCATTTGAATTGTACCATTGCCCAATCAGTCTGCGCTCTCCACTTTCACGATCCATAGACCAGAACTCCGTATTTTCCGGTTCGTTTTCCGGACAAAATCTCATCAGGCAGATCTGATCTTTCAGTTCATAAAAACCGCCTCCCATATACAAATGGAAGTTCCCCAGATCGTAATCCCGCTGTTCTCCAGATTCAAGGTCTATTCTGGTGAGGATTGTCCGTCCGTCTGCCTCTTTCTTATAATAAAGTCCATCTCCGCTGACAATGCTCTTTGCATACTGACCCGTCAGCAAGATCTCCTCTGCGCCGGTTTCCGCATCATAAGAACACGTCGTATACGTATTGTCTTCTTTCTGGATCATATAGTAAATCTTGCTGCCCCGCAATGCCAGCCGGCTTCCCTTGAGATCCTTTATCCGTTCCATATCCTGAAATCCCGGTTTGGACACATACCACTTTCCATCTTCAAGTCCAGTGGAAAACCATACGGTTTCATTTCCATTTCGAAAGAAATAAGGCGGCGCCGCTTCCTCTTCTCTGGTTTCCAGATTAATCTTTCTGCTCTCTTTTGTACCATTTTCATCTACAGAAATGTAATACAGCCATCCATTATCAATCGCCAAAAAGCTGGAGGCATACGAATGTTCTGTCAAAAACTCTTTATTTCCCCCGTCGATATCCATAGCTATGATCGGACAAGGGACATTTTCCACACCATTATTCATTCTCCAGTATATCTTATCCCCATATACTGCCATAGTATCTACATAACAGCCGGATATGCTGGTAAATCCTTCTGCTTCTACATCATATACCGTATAGACCATGTCTCCATTTTCCCACATACGAGAAGAATACGGCATCTGCTCCGTTACCGCAGTCATGGCTTCACTTAGGTTTCTGTCATCTTCCGGTGAACTTTCTTCCATATTTTCCTGATTCGAAGAAGCAGTCTCCTCCTGTACTGTTCTTTCCTTTTCTGTAAAAAGGTCTGTAATTTTTTCACGATTCAAAAATACCGCAGTGCCCAGAATCAAAAGAGAGGCAAGAGCTGTGGATACTCCAAAAATGATCCAGGGGGCTCGGCTTTTCTTCTTTGTCTTCAAGTTATCCGGCACCTGGGGGATTTTGTCATTATACCACAAGGTATCGCTGTTTCCATCATCCGGCAGAATCTGTGTTGCACTGCCTCCATCTGAAATATCTTCCTCCATATACATCAGTCTGGTAAGATCTCTTTTGAGTTCCGAAGCAGACTGATAACGGTCTTTTGCATAAAAAGCACAGGCTTTTCTAAGCACATTTCCTAATGGACTTCCCCCGATAAAAGGATCCGGAAAGGCTTCTCCTGACCTTCTTCTCCGATCCGCCTCCGTTACCGCACTATATCCGATCTCCACTCCGGTTGGCGGCAAAAAGGGAAGGCGTCCGTTATTTGCGATCTGATAAAGTACCAGGCCCAGAGAGTAAATATCTACCGTCCTCCCATAGTTTTCTCCTCTGTAGATTTCCGGCGCCATGTAAGATTCTGTTCCGGCTTTTGTGGTGCTTGCCATCGTATGTTCCATATGTCTGGCAATACCGAAGTCTCCCAGCTTATAACCTCCCAGGTCAGACCAGAAAATATTCGCCGGTTTTATATCTCTGTGTATGATTTCCTTTTTTTCACAGACCTCCAGTGCCTTACAAAGATCACAGCCAAGACGGATTATGTCCTCCAGGGCAAAGCTTCGTTTTTTCTGCATTTCCCGAAGACTTTTCAAAAGCTCCATACGGATGTAGATCACCCAGCCTCCGGAAACCTTCTGGATACTGGAATCCTCGATCGCCACAATATGAGCTGCTCCTTTCAGAGATTCCATGATCTCGATTTCCTTTACAATACTGGTCTGCACTTCCTGAAGATAAGATTCCACCGATATACCGCTGCTTTCCAGTTCTCTTTTTTTCTGCTCATCAGGAACTACACGAATGATCTTTACTGCAGCTTCTGAAATATGACCGTACTCCGTTTTCACTACTTTATATACATTTCCAAAAGTTCCCCGTCCAAGGAGGCCAACCACTTTCCATTCCTGCCAGGGCATATCTATTCTGTCTTCCATCTTCTCTCTCCCTCTGTTTATCTGTACGGCAAATTCCCACCCTGTCCGAGCGATCTCACAGTCTTCGAACAGCGTGGGAACTTATTTCTTTTTCATTCGCACCTATTATATTTTGTATATAATATGTTTTATTATATCAGATGCAAATATTTTGGCAATCTGTGGCATTATTTGTGGAACTTTTTTATCCATTCAGCCTTATTGATTCCTCTTTCACAGAAACCATCTTCCACTTATTGAACTTCTTTTCGCATCGCAGAGAAACCAATCAGCACTGTCCATACATATGCACAGGTTTTGGGAATCATCAGCATGCAGATCATAGGAATCGCATCCGCCCAAAGTACTACCGGAATGTAAAATCCAAAGCTTAACACAATCGTCAGCCACATATATTTAAATTCTGTATCCTGATTTTCCTTTGCACTTTTATAAAACAAAAGAATGATCAGCAGTCCCAGCAAAGCAAAAGGAATATTTCGGTAGATTCCCCAGGAAAGAGGTGCTTCTGCACTCAGCCACTGATTCTGCGGGAAAAGACATAAAAGGATACGCAGTGCAGCCAGCCCATACACTGCTGCAGTGATTCCCTTCTTTTCTCGAATTCCATAACGAATACGCCATACATAATACAAAATAACATAAAAAATCGTCATTGTTATAGAAGTAATAAATTTCCCTGTACCAAGTGCTCTGGTAAAATGATCCAGTCCTGTGGTACACAGTGCAAGCGCCCGCGGAACCAGATGAAAGGAATCCCCGGCGCCGAGAACCACTGCCATAATACCAAAAAGCCGGTACTGTGCGTTTCCCTTACTCTTTTGTATCATAAGAATACCGATGGTAATCACAGATACCAGATATACCACGTCAAATAAAGTTTCAAAAATAGCCTGCATAAAATCATCCTCTCTTTCTGAACATCGTTCATTTTGATTTATAAAAAATTCCCGATCTTTTACGGGAATTTTTATTCGTAAATTACTTTTCGTATCATTGCATCGATACCTGTATGGTCATAATCGTGACGAAGCAGCGCAGAGATGATCAGAGAAAATATGATCTCCGAAAATTTCTGACGGGTAAAATCTTTATCAAACACATCCTGACGGATCTTTTTATCGTTCCTGAGAACTGTACAAAGCCCTTCCTGAATGTGCCTCCATGACTGGGCCATAAGCTGTTGTCCACCGGTTTTTTCTTCACCCATAAAACTCACAGAATGCAGATTAAAGAAACCCGGATACTTCTCGTCGCCCTTTCTCATACTGTCAAAAATCCATTCCACGCATTTTATAAAATCATCCATTACCTGCTGATTTTCCGGAACATGGAAAATATCACACCATACACTTTCCACTGCAGCTGCCACAAGATCCGATTTTGAATCAAAATAATTATAAACCGACCCTACCGAAATATCACATGCGGCTGCCACTGCTCTTATATTGATAGCCGCCCATCCCTGTTTCATAATGATCTCACGGCATGCGCCAAGGATCATTTCTTTAGAAGTTACCGCAGGATTCATATCTTACAGTAAATATATGGGAAGCTCTTCGGTTACATGTACCGGTGTATGAACATTTTCTGTCTGTTTTGCCTTATCAGAGAGAAATGCTGCCTGAAGCGCTTCGGAATCAGACGGTGTAAGCACAGATGTTTTTACACTTTTGGCTGCTTTTGCCGTTGTCTTTCTGGCTGTCGTCTTCTTTGCCGCAGCAGGCTTTGCTGCTGTCGTCTTAGATGCTGTTTTCTTTGCGGTTGTCTTTGGGGAAGCTTTGACAGCATCAGCCTTCACTGTCTCCGGAGCTTTCACCTCTGCTGTTGCTTCTGCTGCAGTTTTTTTCGTTCCTGCATTTGCTGCACGTTTGATACTTGCCTTACCTACTGACACGTTTCATTACCTCCTCTGCCAATTCTGTATATTCTTTTGCACTCCTGCTGGATTTCTTGTATTCTACTACAGGAGCGCTGTTATCCTGTGCCCATTCGACAGAACTGTCTACACGGACAAAGGAATCAAACACATAGATCTCTTCCAGTTCATGTAAAGTTTCCATAGTCTGTTTAAAATAGTTCTTACGGGTATCTACCTTGGTCACTGCAATTCCAGCCACCTGAAGATCCGGTGTGATCTGTTTCACCTCATTGAGGAAATCAAACATATTTGCCAGACCAAACATTCCCCAGGGGCTTGCTTCTACCGGTATGACTACCTGGTCGGATGCACACAGGATATTCATGACCCAGCCGCCCAGTGTAGGCGGTGCATCAATCAGGATATAATCATAAACGCTGGAATCTTTGATCTTCTGAAGACATTTTTTGAGGATAAATTCTCTCTGCCATTTGGTAAAAAGTTCATATTCAATAGAACTCATCAGCGTAGAAGATGGAATCAGATCCAGATTTTCATAAGGCGTATGTACAATAAAGTCTGTCAGATCCTGTTGATTTCTGATAGCATGGTAAAGATTCTTCTCACCTGCCGCCTGATCCAGCACCCAGTCTTCTGAAAAAAATGAAAGGGACAGATTCAGCTGCATATCTCCATCAATCATCAGAACCTTCTTTCCTTTACGGGCCATCGCTGCACCGATATTGGAACAGGTAGTGGATTTACCGCTGCCGCCTTTATTATTCGTAAAGCAGATAGTTGTTGTCTTGTTCATAAAATGCCTCCGAAAAAATAATCACTGTCTTTAGTATACTTTGTTTCTCGACAGTTTTCAAGGTAATTTGCATCTGGCCGCATCCTCGCGGAGCATTTTTGTTTACCAGGAAAGTTCGTACAGAATATACTGCTTTCCTGACAGAAAAAAAGAGCCTTGAAAATTCAAGGCTCTTTCTGAGTATAGCGTGCGTTAGAGGATTCGAACTTTTACCTCTGTCCTCAACCCCGCATAGAAAGGAGTTTTCTGCTATCGTTTTTTAACAAGTCACAGGTAAGTCACAGGTTTTTATTATCATATTCTTCTTCATATTGTTTATCAAAATAAACCAGAGGATAATGAACTGCTTCGTCCATTTTGTCCAAATTGGGAAAGATTTGCATTATTTTGTCTATAGCTATTCTACGTTATCTCTTTTCCGTATTTCTTACATAAATCGTGCTTCGTGCTGCACCTTCTTTTTTCAGCCAGCCACTTTCAACCATATTCAACAAAATCTCTCTTGATATGCATTGATAATTTAAAATTGAAAATCCGATTTCTTTTATAAAATAATATTTGGCTATAATAGATTTACAACGCTGTAATCCCCCCTTATAATGATAATATCTTCTCGGAATTCTAAGCCTTAGCTCCGGTGCTCTTGATGCGAAATAATCACATTTTGTCGTATGTGACAATTTGAGTGTATTAATTTTGTTTGTTTTTTACAATTTTTCATTTATAAATTCTTATTGAAAATCAAAAAAAGAAACCAAATGAATCATCTCCATTTGGTTTCAGATATCAATAACACACCCTAAAAATCATAACTAAATTTTCAATAATCATCTACATTATCCAACGTAACTTTATGGTATGGCGTACGCACATATTTTCCATCAATAAAAGGAATGTCTTTCTTGCTTCCCCCCGTTGCGATTGCAAAAGCAAGGTTCAGCATTTCCTGGGCCTGTCCTTCTTTGTCATTATATACTGTGCCAATCATCTCGCCTCTCTTTACAGCAGCCAGTCCAACGTCGGTACCATCAATACCTACTACTCCTGGCCAGTCTTCTTTTGGGATCTTCGAATCCCGAAAGGCATCAATTGCTCCAAGAGCCATATCGTCATTATTTGCAATAATCAGTTCAATCCTTCCAGCATACTGGGTCAGCAGAGCTGCTGTCTTGGTCTGAGCCTGCGCTCTGTTCCAATTGGCAATCGCATATCCCAGTTTTTCTAATTCCACGCCATTTTCTATCAGAGTATTCACAGAATATTCTGTCCGTACGATAGAGTCCTGATGTCCGGCTTCTCCTTCAAGCACCATATATAAAGAAAGAGCACCAGTTTCCTAATGCTCTTTGTTCTTCATTATTCTTTTGAATAAAGTGCTGCAAAATCGCCATTATAAAGACGGCTGTTTTTATACTTATAAAATGGTGCATGGAAAAAATGAACTTTTTCAACTTTTGCCTGCAATTCACCAGATAAAATCATTTTCCCACACATCAGTGCTTCTTCCGCTTTTTCAATTGAAATCAGACAATGCCCGCCACCACAGACATCAAATGAAGCTTTTCTTGCAAAAATTCTTTTTCCGGCCTCATGCCATTCCTTCAATAAAGCCTCACGATCGCTGGCAGGAGCGCAGATTAATTCCAGGTCATTTACATTGTCACCAGAAAACAGAACTCTGTCTTCTTCATCCAGAATACATACAGATCCAACTGTATGTCCTGTCATCTCATATACAACCAGCTTTTTATCTCCAAGGTCAAAAATGTCCCCATCTTTAAAAAAATGAAATACTGGCTTCTGATCATTTCTTAGTTTTTCAGAAATACTCAGGCTGTCAGGCGCAATAGCACCGGCACTTTCCATATTCTTTAAATATCTTTCCCTGTCTTCCACCTTTATATTCAGTGCAGCCTGATAATCTCCTTCATTAATATAAGCTTCTTCAAACTGACCACATCCGCCGGCATGATCTACATGCCCATGCGTGATCAATACAATATAGGGATTACCCACCAACGATTCTACCAAGCCCTTAAAATCACCAATTCCAGTTCCCGTATCAATCACCGCAGACATTTTGCTGCCCTTTACCACATACATAGCGTCCAGTCCACTCTCATCAACATGCCAAACACCTTTTTTTATCTCATTTACAGTCCAACACATAGTTTCTATCTCCTTTACTATTAACCGTCACTATTCATCATAACCAGCTAAACTTAACCCTTCACTGCGCCCTCCGTTACACCTTTAATAATGTGTTTCTGACAAAGGACATAAAAAATAATTACCGGAATAATTGCCATAACGAGCGCTGCAGAACCCAGGTTCCACTTCTTCGTGTAAGCACCAAAGAATAAATATGTTCTAAGTGGAAGGGTTTGTGTTCCGCTCCGGTTGATGGTCAAAGACGGAAGCAGATAATCATTCCAAAGAGACATAACATTCAGGATGGCAACGGTTACTGCAATTCCTTTAATCAGGGGCAACACAATTGTGAAAAATATTCTTGGCTGACTGGCACCATCAATTGCCGCAGCCTCTTCCAGTTCCACCGGAACGTTTTTCATAAATCCATGGAATAAAATAATCGACATAGAAGAACCAAATCCAAGATTTACAAGCATCAGTCCTGGCATATTGATCATGTTTAATTTTCCCATTTCTGCCAGCAGTGGAAGCATGACACACTGAAATGGTACAAGCACTGCAACGGAAAAAATGGTAAATATCAGTTTGCTTGTTTTGGTTTTATATCGTACCAGCACCCACGCTGCCATAGAACAGCAGATCACATTTGCAGCCGTTACCGTACATGTTACAATCAGAGAGTTCTTGATGGCATTCAAATAATCCAGCTCCTTGAATGCAGAAATATAATTGTCCAAATTCATGGTCTCAGGAAGCTGGAGAACACTCATGTAGATTTCTTTTAAAGATTTAAATGAGTTAATAAACAATAATAAGATCGGGAAGATAAAAAACGCCGCCAGCATAATACAACACAGGATAATCACTGTTTTAGAGATTATTTTTTTTCTCTGCATTACATCTCCACCTCCTTAGATTTTGTAAACATCAACTGACTTACTGTAATAAGTGCAACTACAATAAGGAAAATAATACCTTTTGCCTGTGCCATTCCATACATATTTCTTGAGAATGCCGTGTTACAGATATCCATAGTAAGCATTTCCGTGGCTTTCGCAGGACCGCCTCCAGTTAAGGTCAGGTTCTGGTCATACAGTTTAAAGCAATTTGTCAGAGTAAGGAAAAGTCCAATGGTAAAAGCAGGCATCATTAACGGAAGCTTAATTTTCCAGAAACACTGAAAAGAACTCGCACCATCAATTCTCGCAGATTCCAACAGATTTTCCGGAATATTCTGTATCTGTGCAATGTAAATCAGCATCATATATCCACTCATCTGCCATACAACAAGAATAACCAGTCCCCAGAAACCTGTAGACTTAGTAGAAAGCCAGTCACAGAGCCAGTTAATTCCAAGAATTTCTCCAATACTGTCAAATACATCACAAAAAATGAACTGCCATGCAAAACCTACCAGTACACCACCTACCAGATTAGGCATAAAGAATATACTTCTGAATAAATTGTTCCCTTTTATATTCTGAGTTACCAACATAGCTGCTGCAAATGCAACCACATTTACCGCAATCACTGTTATAATTACAAATTTAAAAGTGAAAACGAAAGCATTTTGAAAATAAATATCACGAACTGCACTGATATAATTGTTTAAAAAAACAAAATCACAATTTGCATGGAGTCCGTCCCAGTCTGTAAAAGAATAATAAATGCCTGTTAATGTAGGAATTACAACAGCAATACAAAAAGTAATCAAACAAGGAGCAAGAAAAAGCCAGAATATTTTTTTTGATTTACGCATATCGTTTCCTCCATAAAAGGACAGCCAGAGTATCGTCCGGCTGTCCTGAAACTCTTTCTTTATCTCATTTCTGCCCAGTTCGCTTTGGCTTCTTCGATGACAGCATCCCACTCTTTTTCACCGGCGATATAGCTCTGGATTCCAGCACCTAATAAATCAGTCCAGCCATCTGGATAACCGCCAAATACTAATGAGAAGGTATTTCCTTCTTTTGCATATGACTCGCATGCAAGACTGATAACATTTTCAGATGGGAAATCTTCAAAATTATCAAATGGAACACTGATATTAGAAGTAATCAGTGCTTTTCCTTCGTCAGACATAAGCATCCAGTTTACAAAATCTTTTGCAGCAGCTTTTTTTGCATCATCTGAATTCTTGTTGACAACAAAATAGGAAGCAATACCATAACAGATATTATCTTCATCCACACCCTTTAAAGGCATTGGAAGAACACCAATATTTTCACGAAGTTCCGGATCAATTTCGTCGATTACAGGAGCAACCCACTGTCCCATCTGAATAACAGCTGTTCTTCCGATACAGAAGGAACCACCCATTGCACTGTCATAATCAACCCCAACCAGCGCTTCTGGTTTGTCTGCGTCAGGAGAATATTTTACCATCAGATCAATGTAGTCCTTTAATGCATCTGCATACGTAAAATCAAGAGACTCCGCTTCATAAGTATCAAATGCCGTTCCAAGCTCTGCCTGAATTGCCGGATTTGCACCATGATTTGCAAGTACCCAGGATTCTGCTGCCGGAAGTGAAACAACTGCTTCGAGATCCGGGAACTGATCTGCAAGTTCCCCTGCATCAATAGCATCCTGAACCTTACCAAAGGCCGCATCAATATCATCATAACTCTTTAATGTAGAACCATCGATACCGCAAGCTTCAAAAACAGCTTTGTTATACAGCATTCCATAGCACACTACGCCTGATGGTGCACCAACTATTGCATCCTCGACTTTGCAGTCATCGATATTGTTTTCATATATATGCTCCACCCACGGCTGATCACTGAGATCTTCAATCATGTCCCCAAATGTAGCAAAATCAGATGCGCCTTCCATAACCACAAGATCCGGTGCCTGACCACTTGAGATTTCAGCCTTTAATGTAGAACGCCAGTCTGTACCGCCTCCAACTAATTCAAGATTAATTTTCACGTTCGGATGAATTTCGTTATAAGCAGCAATTTCTTTCTCATACAGTTCTTTTCCTTCTACGGAATAATTAAAGTATGTAATTTCCGCATCCTCCAGCTCCTGATATTCATAATCTCCGGATGACTGCTCTTCTGCATACACTGCAGACACATTTCCAGCAAATAAACCTGCTGTTGTTGCCATTACCAACAAGGTACTGATTACTCTCTTTCTCATAAGTTAAATCCTCCTGTTCTTTGTCCTGTTCTTTGATATCTTTATTATATTCTCATCCATAGTAATTTTCGATTCCAGAATAATGACATCCTATACCAAATTTTTTACCTTCTCTTTTTTTTCGAGTCTCATATGTTATAATAAAAAAAACATAACTGTGAGGATACTGAACAGTTACAAAAAGACAAAATATCTGATACATTTATCGGAAAGAGGTTTGTATGAAGCAAAAAACAACTCACCCTGTCAGCATTCGAATTAAATACACGCGTTATGTGATTCCTATCTTACTGATCACATTTCTTTCCATCGGAGCAATCGATACCATATTTTATTTTCACTCAGTAAAAGAATCCTCTGAGAATGAAAAAACAGCCTACGCTAGTACGGCTCTCACATCCCTGGAATCCTATTTTACTCAGTTTACCTCAGATTCCAGTATCTTTTGCTATAAAAATACAACACAAAACAATCTTATAAACATAATACAGGATGATGGACAGGAATTCCAAAAGCTTTTATTAAATGACGCCCCCTATTATCCTTCTTTAAGTGTGAACTATTCAGATAATGTATTTTTTATCACTGACAGCGGAAAACTGATTTCAACAGCCAGCTACTCATCACAGCCAGTATCTGTTTTTTCCCCGTCTTACATTTCAGAAATTCTGAAAAAAGGTGATGATTACCACGGATTACCTTATATCTTTGAGATCAGTGATGCTCCAGACAAATTATACATGTGTCGAACTATTTATCAATGGACTGGAAAAACTGAGACTACAGGAAAAAAACGTCTTGGCACACTGGTTGTGGAGTCCAAGGCTGCTGTTTTTGATAAAATCTTTTCCCTAAACAGTAACGTGTACCAATTTGTTTTAATTGACAATAATCATCATATTTTCAGGAATACTACTGAACTTTCAGAACAGAATATTATTGAACTCATAAAAACTGAACGTTTAAATACACAGACATATAAATATACAGCAGATTCCTTTTCCACCAGCATAAATAATCTGCAATTATTGCTGATAACCAATCAGTCTCTGGTTTATAAAGGAACCCGCACGTTCGTGATCCTGCTGCTTTTTCCATCTATTCTTGCTCTGATCGCAATTATCGGAGCAACACGTTTTATCTCCCGAAGTATAGCGGATGAATTTGACTATTTCATGGAAAAACTAAATAAAACAAAAGCAATTGATAATGATGCATTTATCCATATGAATAGTTCCATTGAATTTTCCCAGTTATCCAATGTTTACAATCAGACTCTTTCGCGTATCCGTGCATTATCTGAAAAGATCCATGACCAGGAAATTCTTACAAAGAATATTGAAATTGAAAGTCTCCAGGCACAGATCAATCCACACTTTCTTTACAATACTTTGAATTGTATTTCCGGCCTGATAGATATGGACAGAAAAGAAGAATGTCACCATGCACTGAATTCACTTGCTGATATTGAGCGCATGTCCCTGAAAGGCAAACCATTCAACACACTGGAAGAGACCTTGTATTATGTAAAAGAATATACCTATATACAAAAACTTCGTTTTGGAAATAATCTGACTATTTTAATTGATATTCCCAAAGCTTTATACCATTGCTATATTCCCAAGCTGATTCTCCAGCCTCTGATTGAAAACGCAGTGATCCACGGAACCTCCAAAATTTCTGGCAAAGGCATCATTGCAATCCTTGGAAGTACAGATGGTACCAACCTGCAGATTTGTGTAAAGGACAACGGTCCAGGTTTTTCCCAGGAATTCATGGAAAATTTTTCCAAAAGTTCTCAGCAAAAGCCCGCCACCGCTTACGGAATTTACAATATCGACAAACGACTGAAGCTCTATTACGGCGAAGATCATGGACTGATCCTGCAGAATAACGAAAACAATGGAGCATGTATCACGGTTCGTCTTCCTTTGAAATTAGTAAAAAAACCAATTGAGAAAGCAGGAGATCTGAAATGAAAATATTACTTGTTGACGACGAAGCAATTGCACTTCAGACAATGGAAAATATAATCCGGCAGTCTGACTTTAAATCTCACACCATCCTGACAGCCACTAATGCAGCTGATGCCTGGACCATCATTCAGACAAAGCATCCTGATATTCTGTTCTCGGACATTCAAATGCCCTGTGAAAATGGAATCCATCTTCTTCAGAAAATATCTGAATCACAATTAAACCTGCCGGTCATCTTTGTCTCCGGATACTCCGAGTTTTCTTATGCACAGGCGGCTTTGAGATATGATGCCTTTGATTACCTTCTTAAACCATTGAACAGTGACATATTCCTTGCCTGCTTAAAGAAAGCCATAAATGCAGTTCAGGAGCAGGAAAATATAGAGAAACAAAAAGAAATGCTTTCCAGATTTTTTAAAGAAAATCAGAGTCTTTTGAAAAAACAGTTTATGGAAACTTTGCTGATCAATCCTGTCACCAGTTTTTCTCCTGAACAGCTCCGGCAATGTCTTTCACTTGGTCTGAATCCAGATTTGTTCTATTTGATTGGTATTAAGTGTAATACCACGAACAGTATGAACATCCTGCAGAATCAGGAATACTATATTTCTTATTCTCTGTCGAAAAAGATTAATAAAGACTATGACGGTATTGCATCATGCTATATTGGAAACATTGTATATATTCTTATGCCTGTTACATCTGCTGACCCTGTTGCAGAAGTTAAAAGCCTGGCACATTCACTGATCTGTTATACCAGGGAAAAACTTTTTTCTTCTATCACAATTGGAATCAGTGAACCCGGAAACTCTATTCAACAGTTTCCTAAGCTCAATAAACAGATACAATATTGTTTTTCTTATAAAGCTTCCAACATCGTTTCACCGGAAGACAGTATCTTATTTTTTGCAGAAATAAATGATTACAATTCCAGTATTATTGAGATTAACGAAATCATTTCCAATCTGATCAATGCCATTCAGACACGTAATCTCAGTGATGCACTGGAAATCGGAGATGCTTTTTTTTCACTGATACAGAATGAAAATCTGCTCACTCAACAGGATGCTATCAAGCTGGTCGAATTAAACCTTCATATTCAACTGAAAAATTTTCTGAATGATTCCAGGGACAGCAGCTATCTTACTGCTCCGATGACACGCTACTGCATGGAACAACCCTGCAGCGAACACAGCAGAACTATTTTTTCCAACTGCATCAAAAACATTATCCAGGAACTGTCCTGTGTCACTACACGAAACACAGGAATAATCGTCAATACCGTTATAGAATACATAAATAAAAACTATGAAAAACAAATAGGATTAAATGATGCCGCAGAATTTATAAATCGCAATAGCTCATATATTTCCCGGTTGCTAAAGAAAGAACTCTCTATGGGTTTTTCACAGCTTCTCACAGAACGTCGAATGGAAGCCGCTAAGGAGCTTCTTGCCCATACTACTATGAAAGTATCTGACATTTCAGAAAAAGTAGGCTATACTTCTACCAAGTATTTTAACCAGGTTTTTTATACTAATTTTCAAATGGCACCTACTGATTATCGTTTTATTGTTAGTGATTTCATGGGCTGTCACCAGATTGCTCACATCAATTGACGCTCACTTGCTTAACTTTCTGTCACCAGTCAGTTAGGCAATACCGCCTGTTTCCAGGCGGTACCTGC
>JAETOL010000053.1 GCA_021771755.1 Lachnospiraceae bacterium
GATACCTCTTGTATTCTTTAGATTTTACCAACTGGCAGGTCAGTAATAATCTAAATTTACTTGAGGTATTTTTTTGTGTCAATCTCTTGACCTATTTAAAGTATACAGGAAGCTTTATAAAAATAAAATGTCTGTTTCCAGACATTTTATTTTGTTCGTTATTCTTTTTTCATTCTACCGCAGACCAGGATTCCAGTCAACAAAAGCACTGGAAATACAACTGCTGCCAGAATGCCCATTTTGAGATTTTCACCCATGGCACTGGATACTGCGCCTACCACGGTAGGCCCTCCGGAGCATCCCAGATCTCCGCCCAGCGCCAGCAATGCAAACATAGCTGTCCCTCCTTTTGGAATAGCTGCAGATGCTTTACTGAAAGTTCCCGGCCACATAATACCCACAGAAAGTCCGCAGACTGCACAGGCTGCCAGGCTGAGAAGCGGTGAAGGAAACAGAGAAATTCCCAGATAAGCTAAAATGCAGAGACCGCTGCTCCAGATCATAAAATGATCCAGATGAATCCTGTCACCATATTTTCCATAAAATGCTCTGGATGCTCCCATCAAAATAGCAAAAGCCATAGGGCCGGCCAGGTCTCCTGCAGTCTTGGATATCTCCAGACCTTTTTCTGCAAAAGTGGATGCCCACTGGCTTACAGCCTGTTCACTTGCTCCGGCACAAACCATCATGATCAGCAGTACCCAGAAGATTTTTGAAGCAAAAAGCTCTTTCAGGCTGAGCCCGCTTTCCCCATCCTCTATCAGAGATGCCATAGGCACTCTGGTAAAAGCAAACGCATTACAGATGGGAATCACCGCCCATACAACTGCCATGATCTTCCAGTTTTCAATACCTGCCGCCCGAAAAAAGATAGTAGAAAGAAGCACTACACCTACATGTCCCCAGCAGTAAAAAGAGTGGAGCATACTCATGGCCTTTTCTTTGTTATCAGAAGGACAGGCTTCTACTACAGGACTTACCAGAACCTCCAGAAGACCGCCGCCTACTGCATATACCATAACGGAGATCAGAATGCCCACAAATGGAGATGAAAAAACCTCCGGAAGTATGGTCAGAAGTATCAGTCCGGCTGCAGAAAGCACATGAGCCATTACCATGGATATACGGTAACCGATCCTGTCCACAAATCCAATAGCAAGAAGATCCACCAGAAGCTGTACTCCAAAATTAAACGTTACCAGCAATGTAATCTGGGATAAAGGAATGTCATAAGTTCTCTGAAAAGTCAGAAATAACAGTGGAACAAAGTTGTTGATGATCGCCTGCACAATATATCCCACAAAGCAGGCGGTAATTGTTTTGTTGTATTGATTTTTCATTTTCTCCTCCTCAATATGTGTATTTAAGTGTTCCTTCAAATTGCTTTTTGAATAGTCTACCGGACTCTGACAAGGCCGTTTTCTGTCATCCGATACACGGTATCACATACCTCACGAATATATTTCCTGTCATGAGAAATACTGATCACTGCCCCCTGATATTCCGCCAGAATCTCGCGGATAACCGGATTGGACAATGGAGAAAAGTTTCTGGTAGGCTCATCAAGGATCAGAACATCCGCCCCTGATAAGCTCATTTTCAAAAGAAGAATTTTTGCTTTCTGACCGCCGGACAGCTCTGAAATCTCATGGTCCATCTCCTCTGGCGTATACTTTAAAGCCCCCAGACAGGTACGGATCCAGGTCTGTTCTTCTCTGTCTCCATTTTCAGAAAGATACTCTGCCGGTGTCATGGAAAGCTCCAGTATTTCCTCATAATTCTGCGGCATATAAACGGCATGGATATCCTTTCTTTCCAGCAGCTGCTCCGCAATCTCCCTCAGCAAAGTCGTCTTTCCCACCCCGTTTTTTCCAATGATGCAGACCTTGTCCGGCCCTTTGACCGTAAGCTGCAGATCCCTGGCAAGCACAGCTCCATCAGGGGTTTCCAGACAATCTGACTGGTACTCCAGAAGCATTTTTCCTGGCGGAAAACTTACGTCTTTCATCCGGAAAAAAATTGCTTCTTCTTCCTCCGGCAATCGTTCCATCTCTTCCGCCTGGCGGTCAAAACGACGTTCCATAGACTTCACTGCCCGCATTTTTTTCTTCAGAAGATAACCGGAATGAGGATCCTGACGGGAAACAGAATTCAGGTCATTCTGTACTTTTTCCCGAATCCTGTTAAATTTTTCCTGCCTCTTTTTTTCTTCTCTCCGGTCATTCAATGCCCTTCGTCTCTGATTTTCAAAATTCAGATTTCTGCTTTCCAGATATTCTCTGTATCCCGTATGTATACCGTATATCGGCTTTTTGTTTTACGGCAGATCTGTTCCAGATGAATCACCATATTTGCTGTATTTTCAATCAGCGTTTCATCATGCGAAATAAAAAGCACTGCCTGCGGCGTTTCCAGAATCAGCTTTTCCAGCCATTCCAGAGTTTCAATATCAATATCATTGGAAGGCTCGTCCAGCAAGAATACCGATGGTTTTCCCACAAGTAATTTTGCCATCTGAACTTTTACTTTTTCACCTCCGGAAAGCGTCCGCATCTTCTGATCACTGTAAAAAAAGTCTGTTTTCAGCCCCATCTTGGATGCCATATCTGCCAGTTCACGGGAGTCTGTCTCCCAGAACAGTTCCTCTTCGCAGAGAAATTCATAGATTGTTTTTTCTCTGTCTTTCTCCGGAAGCTCCTGCGGCAAATACCCCAGTTTTTCACCTTGAACGATCCGTTCTCCTTCCGCCTCCACATAATCTCCTGTTAATTGTGGATGAAAAATCCATTTTAATAGTGTAGATTTTCCATTTCCCTCTTCTCCAATAATAACAGCCTTATCTCCCGGATTCAACACCAGCTGAAAATCTTCCAGGATCACTCTGAGGTCATACTTATGCGTAAACGTTAAACTTTTGATCTGTAACATACATTCCTCCTGTGCATTAAAAAATGTCTGTTTTCGCAGCCGAAAACAGACAAATGTAAACAGAACCCTTATATCATTAACGGCTCGTAAACATCCATTCATCAAATTCGGCATACACAAACAGACCTGTTTCCAGGTACCACTTCCATGTTTGTTTCTCACCAAATCTGATTATCTGAACATTTCCTCACCTACGCTTACGCGCCTTTCTTTTTATTCCTTTCTGACTATAGCACAGAAAACAACAGAACACAAGCCCTATCTTTCCCATGTCATTTCATATTCTGCTTCACCGGTTGCCTCGTCCACACCCTCTGTCCGGATCTGAAAATCCTCTCTCTGATAAAACCTTACTGCAGCCTGATTTTTTACATACACCGAAAGACTGAGCTTTTGCTTTCTCTCTTTGAGATATTTCATCAAAAGCTTCCCAATCCCTTTTGAACGGAATTTTTCTGCCACAAATATCCCTGCAATATAATCTTCCATCAGGCCTGCAAATCCCTGAATTTCGCCCTCTGCCTCATACACATATACTTCCGATTCCGGCAGCATATCCCTTACCTGTTCATAATGATCTTTCCAGTATTCTTTTGGTACGAAATCATGAGCCTGTTCATTGGAATCCAGCCAGATCTTCATAACAGCATCCAGATCCTGAAATTTCATTTTTCTTATCATTTTTTCATTTCCTCTATTCTGTGAAGAATCATCTCCAGAAATTCATTCAGATCTTCTGTGCGTTTGCGTACCCCTGCCGAACCGGCATGTCCTCCTCCGCCAAAAGGAGCCAGAAGTTCATTTACGTTTATCCATTTTCCATCCGATCGGAACGAACATCGAAAGCGTCCGGGTTCTTCCTCATACATGGTAAATCCCATTTTTACATCTTCGCAGTCCCGCAGAAATTCACTGACCGAGTGAATGTCCTCATAAGAAATTCCTTCTTTCTCAATCATCTCCCGATCCACGATCACAAAAGCCACCTGGTTATCCACAGCTCTCTGTACTTTTGAGAAGAGATATCCACGTTTCTGCAGATCATGCAGCGTATCACTGTGCATTGTCTGCATCACATAGTCGTGATCCACTCCAAGGCTGAGCAGCTCTGCTGCCGCATGAAAGGTAGCTTTCCCGACTCTGGCAAAGCCTCCGGTATCATGAAGGATTCCCATGTAAACATAATCTGCCGCATCGGGATGAACTCCTTTTTCTTCACTGAGTTTCTTCTTCCACCTGTTCCAGTCCAGTATCTCATAAACGTTTTCCGCGCAGGCCTCTGAAACTCTGGTGCAATTTACATCTCCATATCCCTCATTCGATGCATGATGATCGATCACAATGGATGCCTCGGCCTTTTCATAAATCTCCCGGCCGGCCAGCCGTTTTAAGATTGCTGTATCACAGACGACCACTCCGTATCTTTCCTCCACTGGAAGCAGAAACGGATCAAATACCTGGTCCTGTGCCACCATTTTTTTCGGTCCTTTATCCAATGTATTTTCCAGATAGGGATGTACCTGATACTGCGGATATACCACATGGATATAATGCGCAATCCCCATCACCGATCCGGCTGCATCTCCGTCAGGATTGATATGTCCCAGAAGAATCACCGTATCCAGCTGATGCTCCTCCATCATCTGCCGGAACACTTTATCAAATTCAAATTTCATATATGGTACCGGTACCTCCTGACAGGTATGGTGATAAGCAAATCCCACTTTTTCCTGTACTCGTTTTGACTTGTTATTTCCATCATAATATCCGCACCATATTACAGACATTTTAAGGTCTTCAAAACCATGCCGGATCAGCTCTTTTGCCGCTTCAGGCATGTATCCTCTTCCCCAGAAGGGTTTGCCAAGCCAGTAGCCCAATTCACATTCATCCTCTTTATCTGTCTGCCCGTTCAGTTTCAGTTCTATGGCTCCTATGGCTTTATTATTTTCTTTTTCACAAATTGCGTAACATTCAGCTCCATTAAAAACATCCCTTATAACATTTAAGCTTTCTTCCACGCTTTTATGAGGCGGCCATCCGGCAATCGGCCCCACATCAGGATCCTTTGCATATTCATATAAGCTTTGGGCATCAGATTCTTTCCATGGACGTAATATTAATCTTTCTGTTTTTAATTCCATTTTTATTATCACCTCCGGGTTTTTGTTATTTCCTTTTGCAAGCATACAGCAACGTTCACGGAATCTATATACACTACTTTTATTTAGAGTATATCACATGCCCTCGAACAAATAAATTCCCTGTTTCATATTACGCATGCATCATAAATAAAAAAACGACAGGTAATCATATGACTACCTGCCGCCTGAAATACTATCCTATGATCCTGTCGTTGCTTTTCCTTTTGGGATCACTTATCTTTACATGACGCGGATAAACATTCTTATATCTATATATACTGAGTACGATTCCCATCAGTCCATAGGAGACAATGATATAACTTCCTCCTGCAGATATAAATGGAAGAAAGGCTGCAAAAGATGGAAATATCCCGATATTTTCCAATACATTTAGCAAAAAACTCACCAGGAAAATCATGCCGCAGCCACATCCCATGATTACACCCAGTTGATTTTTTTGTTTCACAGCAGTGTTAAAAACTGCAAAAATCAGAACTGCTAAAACACAGCATATAAAAATTCCGGCAAGGATTCCATACATAGAAGATAAATAACTCAATATATAATCCCTGTTAAACTCAGGCAGAAGTACGTCTACATCTATAGCACTGCTTCCCACAAATTTATTTGCATTCATAAGAGTTTTCAGAGGATTCTCCTCTCCTCCACCAGAAAAAAATGCCAGAATACGTTCCTGCTGATAAGGCATCAAGCCATGCCCAAAATACAGCGCCAAAAGAACTGCCAGCGGCAAGATCATAAAAATCCCCCACAATCCGCATATTGTTTTTTTCTTCTGTACACGAAACCATCCTTTCTGAACGGCCATCGTCAGCATAACCAGCTTAGATATCATCAGAATACCTGCCATTGTAAGCGCGGGCATCCGAAGCACAAGAATGACCGGTATGAGCATCCATGCTACTGATTTTATCAGTCCTGTATATCCTGCCCCATGATACTTGTAAATAATGCCTCCATAAACCGGAACATAAAACAGCATAAATGCCTGTACAGATACCGGTCTTCCTCCTACTGAAATATAATATCTCATACCATTTATCCTATTTCCGGAGAAAACTGCCAATAAGCACAGTACTATCAGAACACCGGCAATGATCCTGGAAAATCTTGCAATCACCGTGTAGTCTAAAAAATATAGGAAAATCATAACCGCAATCCCAATCATAACATGAACCACATATCTTCCGGATGCAGATATGTATTCGCCCTTTGCATGCCTTGCAATCATTATCTGTGCTAAAATGCCAACAACACTGATCATAGATATTATAAAGAGAAGCTTCCAGGCAATCTGTGGTTTATGGATACGATCAAGAGAAATCCCTGTTTCCACCGGATCTCCCATATCTTTCACAGCCTCTTTTTCTGCACGCTCATGATCCATTCCCGCCTGAATATTTTCCTCAATCTGATCCTCCATATGGTCCTGCAGTTCCTGGCGTATATAAGGCCGCGCCTTTTTACAGCGAATCTGCTCCAGCAATATTTTCAGGTACTCTTCCATAAGCTACACCTCCAATGCAAGAACATTTGATACTGCTTCTGAATACTCTCTCCACTCTTCTGTTTTTTTGTCCAGAAGTCCTCTTCCCTGCCTGGTCAGACTGTAATACTTTCGAGTTTTTCCGCCAGCTTCCTGCTCATATACCACCAGCGCCCCTTTTTCCTCAAGGCTATGTAGAAGTGGATATAACGTTCCTGCCTTCAATTCAAAAACGTTCTGAGATTTTTGGCGTAAAGTATCAATCATCTCATAACCATACATGTCCTTTTCTGACAGTAATTTCAAAATAAGCAAAGTCATACTTCCGGAAACTAAAGATTTTTCAATCGCCATATCGTTCACTCTCCTTGTATAGATAATCTATATATCGGTTACCTATATAATAAATCAGTCTTGCCTCTTTGTCAAGGTCTTGGCGCTATGCCTTTTTTTACATAAAAATTATGGTTCAAAGTTTTTCAGCCCCATCAAAGATGGGGCTGATCGACTTTTCATTTAAAAAATTTTCTTATGTGAAAAACAGATGCAACCTTCGCAATCGTTTTCTGAGGAATCTCAAATACAAAACAAATACCAAGTACAATGGCTATCGCCGTTCCTAAAGTCTGCCTTCCATATCTGGAAGCTTCGATAAGATCTCCGGTGATCATAGAATAAACCGTCCAGTAAATGCCAACTCCCGGAACCAGCGGGAACAGTCCTGACAGCATAAAAAGCGTTGCCGGACACCTGAGCCCTACACCGCAGATCCTGGAAAGCAGTACAACCACTGCCGATGCCACTATCGTTCCGGTAAAATAAGACATACCCAGAGGATGCATGATAATCCAGCAGGTGATCCACCCAAATCCTCCGATCAATCCGCAGCATGGATAATACTTCCGCGGTACCAGAAACATAATAGAGAATGCGATGGTTCCAAAAAAAGATGCAATAAATTGAAGGACAATATCGATGATCATAGGACAAATCCTCCCACAAGTCTGGACAATAACAGATAAAAAAGACCAACTCCCATGGCAATACCACCGGTTACCAATAGTGTATCAATCAGACGCACGGTTCCCGCAATATAGTCTCCATCTGTCAGATCTCGAATAGACGTCATAAATGAAACTCCAGGAAGCATGGGCATGATCGCGCCAATTGTAATCGCTTTATAATCATCCCCCAGCCCCAGACAGTAAAACATTAATGCACATCCCGTAGCTAAAAATGCTCCTAAAAGATTTTTAATCAGCTTTGAGGTCTGCTGTTTTCGTCTTTCCAAAAGTTCCTGAAAAATCGCCAGAATACAGCCGGATAAAAAAGCCGCAAAGCAGTCCAGCAAGCTGCCTCCTAAAATATAGCAAAAGCATCCCGCTCCTACACCAGATGCCAGAATAATTGTTCTGCTTTTTTTCCCCGGCATCGTCTCGATAAACCTGAGACGTTCTTCCGCCTCTTCCAGAGAAAGACCTTGTTCGATGTCTCGTGAGAGACGATTGACTGCATCCACTTTGCTAAGCTGCGTCGCATGAAGCGGTATATGCTTTACATTTGCATACATCTGTCCCATCTGATCCTCTCCGGTCAAAAAAATTCCGCTGCTGAGTACAAATGCACTTTGAGCATTTACACCGTAATGAATTGAAATTCTTTGGATCGTCTCTTCCACACGAAAAATCTCTGCTCCGCTTTGAAGCAGGATCCTGCCGGCTCCCATCGCCACATCCAGCACACGTTTATCGTAATTTTCCATTCCCGCATCGTCTCCTGTTAACTGTTTCAAAACAAAGCGGACAAATCCGCTTCAAACTCCCTCAATTCTTCGCTCTTTAAAAGGGCGTACAGAATATCTTACTTTCCTAATGAATAATAAAGGAACTGCCGCAGAACCTCCACAGCAATTCCTATTATATATAACATTTAATTAGTAAACAAGATATCCGTCAATTATTTCTTTGCATGAAGCATCTGACGTTTTTCTTTTGTTCTGGCAAGCCAGATCAAGTTAGCGATCAAACCAACCACTGCAACTACCGTCAAAATAATAAAGAATACTTTATATCCTTTTTCACCGGTCCATGTCTGAAGACAGTAACCTGCTATCAATGGAGCAATCGCTTCAGCGCTGTATCCAAGAGGTGTCAGAATAGCGGTCGCTGTACCTGTTAATTCTATCGGATATTCAGCCTCTTCCATAATCGCAAAGTGCATGGACTGACAAGCATACATAGATGCATAAACACCGGCAAGAGATATGATAACGATCCAGATCAAAGACATCTTACCAGGTGTACAAATGATTCCTATCATACTCACGATCATAACGCAGAAAGAAATCGCACATACTTTGGATGCACCGATTTTATCCGCTGCAAAGCCGGATATGAAACATCCCACCGGACGAACGAACTGTGAGAAATATCCTGCCGCTGCACCAATAATCGCTGTTGCACCGAAAACTTCTGTTGCGTACGGTGTAATATAGAAATAACTGCAGCACATAGCATAAGAACAAAAGATAATTAATGTATTCAGCCATGTCTCCGGCATCCTTATTACACGTTTTAATTCAGGCACGTTGATAAGCGCTTTTTTGTCGCGTTTGAATTCCTCTTCTTTATAGAAAAAGAAAATCAGAAGACCAAGTGCGATATTGATAACAGAATAAACGATGATAACTGTATTAAGACCGGCACCGGCATTTACTTTTTTGGAAACGACACCAAACAGTGCCAGGATCAGTGCAGACTGAACCATGTTTGTAACACCGCGCCCACCTTCAAACAATCCGAATACTCGTCCCTGTTCTTCCGAAGAAGCAATGGAACGAAGAGCTTTGATCAACGCATTCCAGAAAGTCAGAATTGATGTAATACCCCAAATTGCATGGATTGCAAACAGTCCCCAGTATCCTGGTCTTAATAACAGGATTAATCCAAGACCGCCTGTCAGTACCAGAGACAGTGTCAGAAGTTTTCTTGCCGGCCAACGGTCAGCACAAAATCCGCCGAGGAAATACGCGATAACCGCAAAACTTCCATATGCACTTCCAAGAGCTCCCATTTGTACATCATTCAGCCCAAACTCGATCAAGAATGTGTCATAATAATAGCTTCTGAAATATGGCAATGAATATACCATTGCACCAGAAACAACCAACAAAAATAGTGTAAATAGATTTTTCTTAAGCTTTCCGCCCTCAGCTGCTTTACTCATTTGTTTTCCCCCTGTATGTTATTCTTTCATATGATACAATCTATAAATGAGCAAGTTCGTGATCCTGCATATGTCACTGGCACATTATATATACGTTATAGGAACTGATAAAATCGGTTCTTTAAAAAACAGATATCACCAAGTAAATGGCATTATCCAGTTGGAAAAGCACCGGTATCTATCTCAATGTGCAAAATAAAGTAATGATTTTGACTCATTTATTAGCAGTATGGTTTTGTACAGCTTTTTAAATTCACTCATTTATAGGAACAATCTGATCTTCCAGTTTTTTAGAATAGGAAGTCAGAATTCTGCATCCGTCTTTTGTAACCAGAATATCATCCTCAATACGAACACCGCCAACACCTTCAATATAGATGCCCGGTTCGATCGTAAATGTCATTCCTTCTTCCAGAACAAGTTCATTGACTGCTGTGATATATGGTTCTTCATGAACACTTAAGCCAAGTCCATGTCCCGTTCTGTGAAGAAACAGCTCGCCATAACCAGCTTCTGTGATCACATCTCTTGCAGCCTTATCAATCTCACAGGCTTTCACACCAGGTTTTACCTTTGCGATTGCGGCAAGGTTTGCTTTCAATACAATGTCATAAATCTCAGCCAGTTTTGGATCTCCAATCTTGCCAACAAAGAAGCAGCGTGTGATATCAGACCAGTAATGCTTATAATATGCACAGAAATCCATCAGCACAATATCGCCTTCCTGAAATGCATAGTCCCCTGTCACACCATGTGGATTTGCAGAGTTCGCTGCTGCAAGAACATAAACGATCTGTTCGTCTGTGATAAATCCGGGATATCTGGACATAAAACTAAAGAGCATCATATTCAGTTCTTTTTCTGTCATCCCCGGTTTGATCTGACCCTTTACATACTCCAGCGCCTCGTCAACAATTTTTGCTGCCATCTGCATAAATTCAAGCTCAGCGTCATCCTTATACATACGAAAGCGGGCAATACAATCGCCAATATCTTCTACTTCACATCCAATGGAGTAGAAAATCTCGCCAATCAGCATTGAAAAATATTTTTTCTCAACTGCCAGCTTTTTACAATCGCCAACAACAGCTTTGATCACGGCTACCGGACCTTCTTCATCCGTGTAAGTATATTCCGGCATTGTACCCTTCATACAGCCAAGATCCACACTCGGATTGATCATTACGGCTTCCTGTGTGTTTGCATCCAAAACCAGACTATAATAGCGTTCATATGGAATGATATTGATCCCGGTCAGATAATTCATCGCCATTGGATCTCCAATGATCGCTTTATCAAATCCTGCCTGCTTCAGCATTTCACAGGCCTTTATCTGCCTTACTCTTATTGCGTCCATAAGTCACCTCCACAAAACTTGTTATTTCTTTTTTTCACGCACATGATTATTTCACTTATAAATATATCACACAATTAATTTTATCGCAATGATTATTGTACATATTTTACAATTATCTAAAAAATCATCGAAATTATTTGGTAAATCCAATGAGCCGATACGCCTGCGCACAGGCCGCCAATAGTATGACTGAAAATAGCTTTTCCTGTCAGTTCTTTGCATTTCAGAGAATCCATCATCGCCACATGAGTACTGAGATATCCGCTCCAGCACATACACATCGCTGTAAACACTGCAATATCATTTCCCGCTGCGATTCCATCCTGAACCATTTTCGGCACCAGTCCAATTGCCGCACCTGCAGCACCAAGTGCTGTGATCGGAACTGCCACACACTTCGAACTGGTAAATCCAAATAATGGTTCCAGAACGAAACGAAGCTTATCCCCAAGCGCCGGCAAAAGTGCAACGCCTTCATAAGCAGCGCCAGTGTATACATTGGAAGCAGATGGGCCATTTGTCAGCATCATAACCAGTGTACAGATCACAACAACTCCCGGAATGATCGCAAGTCCCATGTCAACTCCTGATTTTCCACCATCAAGAATTGCACCCAATACACGGTTTCCCAGGGAACCATTGCGAATTTCACGCTCATTTCCTCCCATCTGATGTTCAGCATCAGTCTGAACACAGCTTTCTTCTTTCCCAAAAGTTTTGGCTGTAAAAAACAGCATAATACGAACACTGACAATACTGCCTATAACAGCTCCAAGATTTCCGATCAGCGTCGGTACGATAAAGGTTCCGCCGGAAGGATTTTTTATACCAATCATAAATGTGGTAATAATAAGTCCCATACCAAACGCCGTTCCGATATTGGTCAGGGCCGGAAGCTGATACTTTTTAAAATACCGCCGAAACTCCGTCTGTTTTGCCAATGTCAAAATCGCTGGATTATCAGAAAGATACGTTGCCAGTACTCCGATGATACTTGCCCCCGGCAGGGCATATAACGGTTTCATCAAAGGAGAAAGGATTTTGTTGATCAACGCCACAACACCAAACTCTGTAAACAGTCCGGATATTGCTCCAGCCAGTACCGCAATTGCCAAAATATACAATACCGTATCAATCAGCAGCTGGTATCCTGTATTCATCATCGTATTGAGCATATTGACAGCGCCCATAATACTTCCTAAATACAGGAAAATTCCTACGAAGATCGCCAGAAAAATGAAAACCTCAATCCCCACAGCCGGTTTTGTCTTTGCTTTTGCTTTTTTTTCCACACACTCCATAGAATTCCCTCCTCATGAAAATGTATTTCTGTATTTTATATATGAAAATTTATAATAAAATTATATAATTATGAAATTCTATTGTCAATTAAGCATATTTTAAGAATTTCCGCCTTATTTTTTGTTCAATATTTTTTCATACGATATCACCCTATACTTTTGTATTTTCAGAATAAGGCAAAATATTTTATTCATTCAAGTCAAACGCACGTGAGACTTGGCGCGCGATTCTGATCAGCGTCAGCCGACACACTCTTCTCAGGATCTCTGCGCATCTCCGTTCGGGTCAGAACAGGGAGCTTCCTAAATCCCTCAATCGTTGAGGGACTTGTTCCGCTTTGCGCGCCAGATGCAGACTGCCATGAGCAGTCATATTCTGCATGCATCTGGTCGCATCCTCGCGAAGCGTTTTTTGTTTGTTAGGAAAGTTAGTACAGAATGTATTACTTTCCTAACAAACAAAAAAACTGCAGGAATCTTTATCCTGCAGTTTTTTATTCATGGTTATATGTATGATCAGTCCTCTTCCTGTACCCATATCCGCGCCCAGTAGGACTTGGTTGTTTCTGTCGTACTATTGTTATAATAATTATGTCTGGTATGTGCCTTCACATAAATACTGTCTCCGCTGTGCAGTTCAAAAGTCTTGCCGTCCATATCAATCCACATCGTTCCTTCTAAAACCATTCCAACCTCATCAAACTCATGTGTCCACCATTCATTTTGAGCATCCGTATTCGGCGGCATCTCTACGTACAGAAAGCTAGTATTCGGTATTCCAAAGTCTATATTCTCAATGTGCATGTTGCTTTCGTCAATCATAACTTCCCTGTCGTCTTTACGAATCACAATCGTTTCTTCTGCATTTCTTTCCAACAAATCACCCAATGAACTATTCAGCACTTCACAGATCTTCTGAATATTCGCCAGAGTCGGACTGGTCATATTTCGTTCAATATTACTCAAATATCCTGTTGACAATCCCGTATCCTGCGCTATCTGCTGAAGCGTAATTTTTTTTGATTTACGCAGGCTGCGAAGACTACTGCCAATCCTTTCAATATTTCCCATATTATCTCTCCTTTCCTAATTATTCGTTTCTATTATACAATAATCCATTTTAGAAATAAACACCTTAGAAAATTAATTAATTAATTTTATTGAAATGAAATTTTATTTTGTTTTTTCACGACAGGATTGACTTTTTGGCTTTCGTATTTTATAATCCTGTTTTTGACAGCTAAATCAACAAAAAAGTCCTACACTCCGCATAAACAGAGGCTTGTAGGACTTTTATATATTTTTTGAATGCACGTTACAACTTCACTTTTTTTG
>JAETOL010000143.1 GCA_021771755.1 Lachnospiraceae bacterium
CCATGAAAATAACTGTGAGGATGGACCGTATGTGTACCGGCGTCCAAGTGGGATAAGACTTTATCCTGGTACATTGCTGCCCGCTGTATGCTGAAATATCCAAACCGTCGTCTGATTTCATCCACAGCCCGATCCAGCCTTTCTAATTTTTCCCGTTTCTCCTGATTATCAAATAGATCAAGCTGAACCGGAATATCTTCCATTACCAGATCAGACCCCCTCACGCCAAGGCTCCGTATCGGATGCTCCCATCTGTAATGTTTCTTAAATAATTCAAATGCTGCTTTTACAATTTCATCCGTAATATTCGTTGGCTGGCTGATATGCATCTGCCTTGTGATGCTGTTCAGCCCGTTGTCCCGGATTGATATTTCCACCACATTACATTTGAAACCATGTTTCCGTAATCTGGCAGATACGCTTTCCGATAATGCCATCAGAATAATCCACACATCCAGATCTGTTTCCAGATCTCTCGGTGTCGTTGTACTGTTTCCAATCGACTTGACCGGAGCTTCATATCCTTCCGTACAAACCGGATCCGAGTCATATCCATTTGCAAATGCCCATAACACCAGACCAATTTTTCCAAAATGACTGTCCAGCAGCTTTTCATCTGTCTGTGCCAGCTGGCCAATGGTATGGATCCCCAGTTTTTGCAATTTCTTGTTTGTCTGCCTGCCAACATACAGTAAATCTGACACTGGAAGCCCCCAGACGATTTCTTTGTAATTGCCACGATGAAACTGTGTGATGGCATCCGGCTTTTTATAATCAGAGCCAAGTTTTGCGAATATCTTGTTCCAGGAAATACCAATACTCACGGTAATACCAAGTTCGTACTTAATCCGGTCACTGATTTCCTGGGCGATCTTCATTCCATCACCTTTGATGATGCTGCTTTCTGTCACATCCAGCCATCCTTCATCTATTCCATACGGCTCAATTTTGTCCGTATACTCTGAATAGATTTCTCTCGCCATACTGGAGAATCTCAAATACAGATCCATCCTCGGCGGCACAAAAATGATTTCCGGACAAGTCTGTTTTGCCTGCCAAAGTGCCATTCCTGTTTTTACCCCGCATTTCTTCGCAATATAATTTGCCGTCAACACAATACCATGTCTTGCTTCCGGATCGCCGCCTACAGCAAGTGGCTTTCCCTCTAGTTCCGGATGATGCAGCATTTCTACGCTGGCATAAAAACAATTCATATCACTATGTAAAATTGTCCTGTCACCCATCCTGTTCTCACCTCCGTCCGGCTTTCTTATCATTCCTTGCATGGTTAGTATAAGCCGACATTATGGAGATAGTCAACTGACATTTTGGTTGTATTATCTACACTTTGGAGATTTCTCTTGATTTTATTGTATTTGTGCTGTATAATGCATCTATAAGAATCTAACGGAATTTCATAGAAATGAGGCGAATATATGCGTTCTATTGGCAGGATTATTGCAGAAAACAGAAAAAAGAAAGGGCTTTGGATGCACGAGAACCAGGACTGCATGTTTTTCTGACTCTCTGTAAATTATTGGATATTGAAGATATTTATGATGCTTATTTTGGGAAAAACCCATACAGTGTAATGGACGGTCTGAATCAGGAAGGAAAAGATAAAATAAAAGATTACGCAAAAATACTAAAAGCCTCCGGCTTGTTTGAACCAGTAGTTGCAAACATTATTCCTTTCCGCAAAAAAGAAATATTTATGGACATCTTCGGAGATGCTGTTTCTGCAGGTACCGGTAATTTCCTGACAGATGCGCCAAAAGAATCTTATGAAGTTGGCGATCTTGCCCCGGACAATGCAGACTTCGGAGTCCGGATATCTGGTGACAGTATGGAACCGGAATACCACAACGGGGAAATTGCATGGATCCAGCAAAAAGACAGCATCTGCAATGGAGAGGTTGGTATTTTCTACCTCAATGGAGATGCCTACATCAAAAAACTCCATGATGAACCGGATGGATTATTCCTGATCTCCCTGAATAAAAAATACAAACCTATCGCAATTCAGGAATCGGACTCTTTTAAAATATTCGGCAGAGTTGTCGGCAAGTGTGATGCTTCCGACATCCCCGGTTTTCAATAATCGTAATACAGTCCGTGCCATTCAAACCGGCTGTTGAAACAATAATAAAGTTAAAGGAAGTGATTGGATGGCAATCAGCAACATCCTGAAAGATATTCGT
>JAETOL010000144.1 GCA_021771755.1 Lachnospiraceae bacterium
TCGGTTAACGTCCGCGACTTGGTACAATTATGAAGAATCACATTCAGAGCAGTTCCTGTCTATTCAGAACTGCTCTTTTTGTCTGCTCTGAATCTGATACTTCACTTATGAATTATCGTGAAAACAGGGAAGGTTCACAGCCTGAAGAAGAATATGAAGCAAATTTATTAAGAGCATACCGGCATTTAGATGCATGCAGATTGAAAAAAAGGGATGGCAATGTCCAACATGCCTGAATTGCTGTTTTTATGGAAAAGATTATGAAACTATGACTGGGGTAATGGATGAAAGAGAATCCGTACAAAGTTAGATTTATGAGAACACCAAAATCTTTGTATAAACATTGATTATTACATGATACTATAAATGTTCACAAAGGAGAGTTTATGGAATACAAAAATCAAACAGAAAATCGTGCATTTCAGGAAATGTTGCAGGCAGCAGTAAAACGGCTGCAAAATCGTTCCGGAGAGGATCTTGCTGCAAAAAGTGGGGCTGTTTTTCATAGCAGCCGAAATGTGCTTGAAGTACTGAGTTTTTATGAAACGATTGAAATTCAACTCCCCGAGTTTCGTATTAACTCAGACATGGACGAATGGCATTATCTGACATTGCTGCATTATCTGGATATGGCTGATGGAACAGAAGGTTCACAGAAGCTCATTACTTTTGGTAACCTGAAAGATGGATTGATTCGGGGAACCAAGTTTGACCGGACTGCAGAGCAGAAACTGGAAAAGCTTTTGCAGGATAAAGATCCTGAGAAAATTCAGAAAGCATGTAAAAACCTAGGTGCAGAATTCACAGAAACAAAGGCGGATCTGTGTGCTGTTTTTCCAGTTCTGCCAAGATATCCGGTAACTTTAAAGATATGGTTTGCAGATGAAGAATTTCCTGCATCTGGCAAAATATTTCTTCAGGATCATGCCGATCATTATCTGAGTGTAGAAGATGCGGTAACAGTTGGAGAAATTTTGCTGCAAAAATTATCGGAAGCCTTTTCTTCTCTCTGATCATGAATCAGAAAACTTTCCAACCCGGCTTTGATAAATTTGTCGATTACTGTCTGAATCTGTTTCCAGTCATTACAGTGATTGCGGAGCATCAGTCTGTTGATGGAAAGGCAGCCATTCATTTGAAAATAAAAAACCGATTCTGCCTGTTCAAAGGTCAGGAGGCTGTGTGACATAAGCCAGGTCACATAGCCTTCTTTTGTATTTTCTGCTATTTTTTCCAGAAGAATAGGGGCAATTGCATCATCCAGAAACAGTGCCCTGTATTGTGATTCCATCTGTATTTTCTGACAGAACGGATAGGAACAGCTTTTTTGATTTAGACAGCTATAAATGAGCAAGTTCGTGATTTTGCATAAAAGAAAGACACCTCGATTCCGTGTGTTGTATAATGAAAGTGCCTAAACAAACATTTGCAACATTTACGAAAGAAGGTGTCTCTC
>JAETOL010000054.1 GCA_021771755.1 Lachnospiraceae bacterium
CTACCTAAAGCACAACATTAAAGAAAGGAAAAGCTGATGCATTGGTTGTTTCTGTCCGTCTAAGATTGGTCATTTTCTCCCGACAATAAATGGCTAATTTCTCCCGACGCTAACACTACGGTATATCCGACCTCGTCAATTCATCTGTTACCCCAACGATTACATTTAAAAGAGCCTGTAGTATGACTGACAGACGCACCGACGTCTTCTATAAATTCCCCTAAAAAAGGGTACAAAAAAGGAAGCGGCAAGGTATACCGCCTCCTTATCAAAATAATCTTCAAGCTTTTATTATTCATTCCATTTCAAAAGCTGCAATAATTCCTCCCGCATTTCCTTATATTTTTCTTTATAAAAAACTCCTTCCTGTTCAAATATTACCAGACCTGTTTTTTCTGAAAAAACAACTACCGCCGGCAATCTATAGCGCCCCTTTTTCAGCAATATCCTGGATTCAGACAACAATCTATCGCGAATTTCAGCATCATACTCATCCACACAGAGAAGAAAAATCAATGAAACAGATTCTGTCCTGCATTTTTTATCCACATATTCCAACCAGAAATCTTCAAATATTTCATTTAATTCCTGCATTTTTTCATCGGAATATTTTTCAATATGTATCAGTTTAAAAATTCGTAATTCTTCCTGTGACGGCCGCATATATATCACACATTCGCCGCCTTCCGGAATGAAATACTTCTTTACAAACCGATAATTTTTGTTTATGCAGTTTTGACCTGTACACGCTTCGATGTCCGTATATCCCATATCATACATATGTCTGAACCTTTCATGACGTCCCTTGCTGACAAATGGATTAATATAACTGAAAGGCTGCCAGATTCCCCTGCTGTTTTCTGTGTATTTGAACCCCTTTTTGTACTGATGTTCATAATACAACATACACACAAAATACCCTACAATTAATATTTGAGCTCCCGTGGACAATATCCTTTCAAACCAATCATAGTATATCCCTCTGGAACACATGGTTATCTCATAAGTAAAAGGAATTATTCCCAAAAATATCGTCAGTGTTTTTATTAAAAATAAGCCTTTTAATTTTGGCAAAAATGTTTTACCTGTTTTTTTTCTAAAACACCCTTTGGCATATAAAGGATTTTTATTATTTTCTTCACACCTCCATGAGCCATACTTACGCGTCCACCCCTGTATTCTGTATATTTTATTCGGCATCACCCAGAACACTAATAAATATACTAATGTCATCATACCATATCCTAAATATTTTTCAGCGCATTCCATTAAAATGAAGATTACCAAAACCCCTGCTGCCCAAATATGTGTATTCATATACAACTCCTTTCAAGAAATCCATGACATTATCAACATATTTTCTGTATTTTTTAATGTACCTGAAACTTTCATAATCCCCATTGCTGTTGTCAATCCTGAAGTTCCTGCTGCAATCCAGCTTACCTCTTTTAGAGATTTCCTGTCATTTTTGCCATCAGACTGTGAGGATTTTTATTATAATTCTTTTACTCTCATATCCTCCTCCATAATTTATCCTGTTTTCCTATATTACTTTCTATATGTATGTATCCATCCACAAGGCACCAGGATTCTGTCTTTATCGGGGTCTCTTTGTGACAGAATCTCGAAAATATTTTTTTTCATTCTGTCATATTCCTCATAGCCAAACCCCTTCTGCATTCCGGGAATATACATTTTTTCTTCTTTTAAAACCACCCCGACAGGAAGGGCAAAAAAACTGTTGCGCTGGCGGATCTCACCACAGAATATCTCTTCAAAAACTTGAGATTTTTCTTCCACATAAATAAAATATGTTACATAAGGAAATCCTAATGGCAAAGTTCTTTTGGAAGCATAGCAAACTTCTTTACGGACAAAATAGTTCATCATTTCAATGTGTTCTTTTTTTAAACGACGCTGGTACATTTGAACAAGTATTTGTAGATTGTTATTTTCGCGGTCTTCTGCTGCATCAAGTTTTATGTTATCCTCCATATTCCCACCTGTTCCTAATAGCAAATATTCCATTCCATGAAACTTTTCTTGAAACGCCGTCTCAGTTTCATTAAACATTTTAGAATATTCTGAAAATCTTTTATAAAAAAATGTTTCATAATTATTATTACGGAGACATTTTCTGCACATTGCTTTTTCTTTAAAAAATGCACCCTGGTTCTTTTTTCTCTCAGCGTTAATAATTCCATTATAGTATATATTAAATGCCAACCACAAAACCCTATTAATTACTAATGAGGAAAAAATCATAAGATCAGGCCATATAACAAAATAATACCTTCCCACATTTTCCAATCTAGTAAAAGTAACAATAATATATATACTCCTTATTATCATTACAGGCATTTGAATCATTGTAATAATCTGGCAAAAATAATAACCTTTCAGCTTTGCCATTTTGCTATTAGGATTCCTTTTATAATTCTTCCGAAAACATCCTTTTACATACAAAGGATTTGACGAATCCTCCCGCAGGGCGACCCATGATGCTTTATACCTGGCACGTCCAAACTCATTGGCCTGTGACATACGAAATGCATACCCCCAATTACCAACCAATACCACAGGTAAAAAAAACACATCCAAAAAAAGTCCCAGATGGCCTCCCCAACTCCCCCGCATTACATGGAAGACAAGTAAAATCACAAACATCAAAAGAAATATGATATATTCCTTTAAAATATCAATAATATCTCTAATAACCATTTCATAATGCTTCGCTTTTTTTCTGCGCTTTATTACAGACTTCATTCACTTCCCTCCATAATGGTTGTATAAACTTTACAACGGTATCTTCGGAAGCGGCAGGGTATACCGCCTCCCTTAAACGTTAGTATACAATCATTTGTACTCAGCTGTTTTATTGTAATTTCAATCTTCTTCATCAATCAGGACTCATCTGTCCACTTCTTTCATCGCTTTTTTGAACATTACCGAAGAAGGATATTTAAGTGAAAGTTCCTCCAATATATCAAATATTGTTGCTCTCATTTTTTCACATACTTCATTTTCACTTCCCTTTTTTATTTTTGGAATGTACATTTTCCTTTCACTTAATACAACTCCAATAGGCAGACAATGAAAACTTTTTCTTTGTCGAAGTTCACCACAAAATATATCTTCAAAAAGACTTGTTTTTTGATCTACATAAATAACATATGTCACATGCGGAAATCCAAATGGCAGACTTCTTTTGGCAGTATAACGGATTGTTTTGCGAATAAACTGATTCATCAAATCTATGTGTTCCTGTTTTAATCGTTTCTGATACATTTGAACCAATATCTGCGGACAATTATTTTCTCGATCCTCGTCTATATCTATAATCAGACTATCCTCTATATCTGCTTTTGACTCAAAAAATGACTCTCCTCTTCCACAGAATCTATTTTGAAATTCATATGATGTTTCAAATAAAAGCTTCTTATAATTCAATGTATTTTTATAATAAATTTCTTCATAATTATTATTAGAAACAGCCTTTATGCACACCTCTTTTTCCTTATAAAAATCCTTTTGTTTTTGCAGTCTCACTGACTTAAGAATCCATTGATAATATTCTGTAAAAAGTAACGCTATCACTACATTTATAAGTACCCACGAAACAATCAATGCCTCTGGCCATAGTACATCATAGACAAGCCCTGCTTTCTCATACTTTATAGATGAGATAATTATATAGATCAATCTTATCAGCATAACTGCCATCTGTATAAGCGCAATAATCTGGCAAAGATAATGTCCCTTTAGCTTCGCCATCCTGCTATCAGGATTTTTTTTATAATTTTTACGAAAATGACCTTTAACATACAAAGGACTGGATTCATCTGCCCGCAAGGCAATCCTTGTCTGCCTATCACTAACATATCCTCCAAGCTCGTTCTCTCTCCAACTCGCAAAGACATATCTCCAATGAATTCCCAGTACCACTGGCAAAAAGAACATATAGATAGAAATCCCCCAATGCAGATTCCACCCAAATTTAAACGTTGCAATATCCATAAACAGTATGATTCCTAAAAATACAAATCCAAAAACCACATTCCATCCCCCTTTAAGTTGTATTTTGAGACAGTACATTCGCCATAGTATCCTGGGAAGACTACTTTCTATCTTTTCAGTCTTCCCAGATTAATGTTATATTAAAAATATATCAACGCACGTACTCTTGAACCTCACCATTTTTTATATAAAGATCAAAATATATAATATTCCCCGGACCTCTATAATGCATACCACTTCCTATATGGCGTCCTCTCCATTCTGAATATTCATATGAAATTTTCCTTGAAGCACCAAAACCAATTCCTGATGATAATCCAAATCCAATAAGAGAACTTTTTGTTTCTTTTACATATGTTCGTCTTGCCCTGCGATTTCGTATAACTCTTCATTCCCGTCTCTTTGTCGTAGTAGCAGCCTCTGTAGCGGAAAGGATTCAGCTGACCTATAGTGTCCTTCCTGCTTCCGGTGATGCTCAGGACTTTTCCCCACCTGTTATAAGTATAATTTACAACGGTATCTCCGGGCTTGTCAATTCATCTGTTACCCCAACGATCACATTTAAAGGCGCCTGTAGTATGACAGACAGACGCACCAGCATTTCCACATCCATCTTCGTATCCCCGTTCTCTATACGGGAAACTGTCACCTGTGACACCCCCAGTTTTTCCGCCAGAGCTTCCTGACAAAGATCACAGCGCTTCCTCAGCTTACGGATCCTCTGGCCCATCTCATATCTCTTCCGGTTAAATTCTTTCATGATCTGAAGTCCCCCTTTTCTTATCTTTTGTAAAATATCAGCCCTTTGGCCATCAGAACGTTTGTTCTTTTTTCATTATACCATAAAGGGTGTCCAATAGAACGGGACGAATGGAAAATTTCTTAAATTTTTTTCAAAAAATCTATATCGCAAATAATCCTGTCCAGGTATTCCTCCCGATCACCCCATCTGTTTCCAGCAAGTAATCTGTCTGGAATCTTCGGACTGCCTCTTCCATACCTGTTCCAAATATCCCATCTATATTTCCCAGATAGATCCCTCTCTCTGCCAGAAATCCTTCTGCCAGCACCACAAGCGTGCCTTTGCTTCCATACCGGACAAGGGCTGTCCCCGCTGCCTCCTTACATTTTTCATCAAAACGTTCTCCGAACAAAGGGATTTTTTTGCCGTACAGACGGTTCAGGATATCTTTCCACACCACAAGGGCTGCCTGTCTGGTTCTGGGGCCAAACCTTCCATCCGCCTCCAGAACCGCACCGCATTCCTGCTTAAGAAGGTTTCCATACCATGTGTTCAGCCAGTTCTGGAACACCCTGATCTGGCCAAACGATATTCCTGTCTCTGCCCCCGGCACTTCCGTTTCCCCATCATAATCGATCAGACAGTACCCCTTAATGTTAGGATCGTTCAAGGCATAACTTTTTTCCTTCACTGTGCCTCCGTTTCTGTCTCCATAAAGTGCAGATGTATTGCCCTCATTTGTATACACCCTGCCGTTTCTTACCGCAGTCACCCGGCCGATGTGCTCGTAGGTAAAAACGATCAGCGCCCCAACCTGCGGTCTGGAGGAAGTCCTCCCCTTTCTTTCAAAAGCCTGATAAGTAGAAAAGCAATGATAGCCTTTATAGGTCTGCCTGGTCATACAGAAATGCTCCAGAGCCTTTTCTATTCCAAAAGTCTTTGCCTCCAGCCAGAACTGGTAGGTACAGCACCAGGGCTGTCCCTGACACCCCATCAGTCCCCAGGAGTCCACGTCCCGGGAATATTTCGTATAATTATTCTGCCCGGCATTGGCATCCGGGTCATCCAGGCCAACTGCACCGGCCTTCTCCTGATAACCGATCTGTGCTTTTGCCAGTTCCAAAAGCTTCTCTGATCCGTTCATATCACGCCGCCTCCTTTTCTGCATTCTCCTTCAGTATATCGATCACTTTTCTTATCATGGCCGGCAAAGGGACACCCATAAGCCCTGCATTCTCCACAATAGAAAGAAGCTCGTTTGCTATAAAACCGATACACACTGCATTTCTTATGTAGTCCATACCAAGGAGCCTGTCCAGACGGGCTGCGATCAAAATATAAAAAAGTGTCATCCCTTTCCTGCAAAGCCCCTTCCACCCGGCTCTGCTTTCCAGCGCCCCATTAGGGGATTTTGGGCTTTTGCCAAAGACCGCAGGAAGAAGGATCCCGCCTGTAATCCAGTCCGCCGCCATAAGAATCAATAAAGTTTCCAGCGCCATATCCCAGCCCCCGAACAGCTCTGCCAGGGCGCTTCCGGCAAGAGCCAGGGCTGTAAAAATTTTGTATTTCACTCTGATTTTCCTCCGTTTTCTGTAAATTCTTCTTAAAAAAGGGTATAGAAAAGGAAGCGGCAGGGTATACCGCCTCCCTTAAATAAAATATTGACATTCTACTTAGAACTGTTCTTCTTATTTAAGATTTTTGTACGATAATGATTCATTTCTTTTTCTAAATCATAATGAAATAATCTTGCATTATCTTCCGAGAATTCCACCATCACCCCCAGTTCCCGGAGTTCTTGGATCTCTTTCTCATTATTCGTATACAAATATGCCATTTCTTCGTGCGCAGTAAGAGCAAACCAACAATATCCATTTTTATAAAAACACAAATCCATGGGTGCTCGGGGATAGTGCCATTCAAAAATATCATTTACTCTGGTCAAAACATCATAGCATTTCATATCTGCATAATAAAATGCTATTCTATATACAGATCTTCCATTCCAAGTTTCTGTATTTGGCCATTTTCTTGTGTTTTCCGCATGTAAGATATATGGTCTCAAGATTTTTTTATATTCTTTTAAATACTTATTTAAAGGACTGTCCTTTCGGTTTCTAAAGTAAATTACTGAAAAAAAATCACTATGCTCCAACATATATTGTATAAAATCATCATACACTTCTTTATTTTTTATCTCATATACGAAATATTCTTTCATTTACTTCCCTCCTACATTTATCAATCCACCACTATACAGGCAGGCTTATATTGCTACAAATATGGAAAACATTTTATATTATCTATCCACCTTTTATTTGCAAACTATTCAAAATACCAAATATGAGTAGAACAGTACCCTGTATGGTTTCTAGTAGGATGATAATGCATAAAACCTCCATTATGCTGTTCCGGATTGGTATGATTAAAATAACCATTTATAAAAAGAATATACCTTGCCGCGTTCTGATTGCGGCACATAATACTCTCTCTCTTTGCGACTCTCATAGATGCCTGTTCTACTGTCAATGGAATACCACCTACCATCACTTTATTTCCATTTATTAAATCTGCTGTCCAATAATTATATTTTTTTTCTTTCTTTAGCTCAGGAGTAACTACCTGCGCTTTTTCAGCAGTTTTATTTCTGCCTGTTACAGTTAGATACAAACCACCAACTGCTACTGCTGCAGTTGTCGCTATTCCAATAATTGAACCAAACAAGTCACCTATAGGTAAAGGACCATCTGATACTATAGCACCTCCAGCAGCTGTATAAGCAGGTCTAGCCCACGACATTAAAGATTGTATATTTTGAACGAAATCTCGGATGCCATTAATAATTGATTCCAGAAAATGCCCGGATGGATCGCAATAATTAATAGAATTATTACCACAATATACATATAAATTATATGTATCTATATTTTCACTGGAAATCATCACACCATCCGCACAGATAAACCTTCTCAACTCCGGATCATAATACCTGTTCTTCAGGTAGTACATTCCTGTCTCTTTGTCATAATAGTAGCCTCTGTAGCGGAAGGGATTCAGCTGACCTATGGTGTCTTTCCTGCTTCCGGTGATGCTCAGGACTTTTCCCCAGCTGTCATAAGTATAGTTTACTACGGTATCTCCGGACTCGTCAACAAGGGCGATGATATCATTCTGAAGATTTCTCTGGTAAAAGTAATGTTTGCCTCCGGTTACCATGGAAAATAGGTTTGCATTAGAATCATAGGTAAACCACAGAGTCTGTCCGTTGGTGGTCTCGGACATCAGGAGGTCGCCTGCCATGCGGTATTCTGTTGCCACACCATCTACGATTTTTTTCGTTCTGGATCCGGTGTGGTCATAGAAATACTGAATCTTCCTTCCGTTGTCCACTGCCGCCAGTTTTCTTCCCAGAGTCCAGCTGTAGGTGGTGTTTCCTCTGGTAAGCATGTTTCCGATGGCATCGTAGGTCATGGCTGTGCCGTTCCAGTTTACAAGCTGGTCCTTCCATCCGGAAGCATAGGTTCCGGTTTCAGTCTTCAGCGGAGCTGCGGTGATCGTGCCTTCTGTGTACGGATATTCTTTCACAGAAGTCAGGTTTCCTCCCAGGTCATAGGCATAAACAAAGGTTTTGTTCTGCTGCTGGCTGTTCTCACGGATCAGCTGGTTTCTCTCGTCGTACTGGTAGGTTTCCTTCCATGGTTTTTTCGTGCTGTTCAATGCCGGAAGAAATTCAACACTGGTGATATTTCCATTTGCATCATATTCATAGAAATACCTTTCTCCATTAACTCCGATGGAACTTGGCCGTGCTGACAAAGAGCTGCCTGTACTGTTTCCATATTCAAATGTAGCAGCCAGCGCTGCATTATTCACGTTCATATACAGCCCCTGAACTCTTCCCAGACTGTCGTAATCGGTCACACGGCTGAATTTCCCGGATACCCTGGTCTCTTTCTCCCTGCCGTCCTTATCGTAGGAATAGGCTGTTGTCACATGAGCCGCGCCGCCCTGGCTTCCCTGCTGGAACAGCTTTCTCATATGGTTGTTGGAATCATAGGTGTACTCATAGTAAGAGCCTTTTTCATCCCTGACACGCATCAGTCTGTCAAGAAGATCATAATCCAGATAGTAAGTCTTACCGGACATATGGTTTGTCACCTGGCAGAGGTTCCCCTCCTTGTTATAAACATAGGTGTTCAGCTTCTGCTCTGCCGCACCTGCGGAGGCTTTAAAAAAGCTTGCTGTCATGCGGTCCTGATCATCGTAGGTATAACGGATCTCATGGCCGTTGGCATAGGTGGTCTTCACAAGGTTTCCGTTCCCCGGTTCATAGGTATAACCGACTACCTGTTTCCCTGCAATGGAAGCTGCAGTGGTACTGCCAAATCCGTCATAGGAAAATCCGTAGCGGAAACCGTTGTGGTCGATGGAAGTCAGGTCATCCCCGGTATATCCGTAAGTATTTTTTACCGTCTGTTTCACACCGTCCACAGTCACCTGCTGCTCCACAGACACCATCCTGTCTGCACTGTCATAACCATAAGTCAGTTTTCCCCACCTTCCGTCAGTCAGGGAAAGGAGCCTGTCTGATGCCAGATCCCAGCTGTATCTGGTTACATTTCCTTCCGCATCAGCCACTGCCGCCACATGGTTTTTGTCTGTGGTAAAGGATCTTGTGACCCAGATCCCGTTGTCCTGGGCATCCGGCTGTACGGTGCCGCTTTTGGTGATATTTCCTTTTTCGTCATACCGCAGACGGCTTACCACTCCCATAGCAGAGGTTCCTTTGATCACATTGTGCTTTTTGTCATACTCGTACCTGAACTTATTTCCCTGGGGGTCTGTAATGCCGGTCAGATCGCTGCCTTCATTGTATTCAAACCGGGATGCATTCCTCTGGGCGTCCACTGCAGAGATCACATTATTTTTGTCATCATAGGTATAGCTCTGTCCAAATTCCTCCCTGTACAGGGAAAGACCGTCAAAGAATGCCATGTTAGCATTTTTACAGTAAGTATAGGAGATTTTTATACTGGTATAATCCTGCTTTGCCACATAGACGTCGCCAAGGAACTGCCAGTCCATGATGTCCGGGCTGAAGTTGGTGTAATGAACGTCGTTCTTTCCATCAGCTCCCACAAACACTACTTCCACACCGAAGCGACGGTTCTTGTCATTGTCGGTCTCCGGAAGGGAGGTTCCCCTGCCCCAGGCATTTACCATATAGGTATCGCCTTTCTTTCCGGTCAGATCCAGCACCTTTGTCAGGCGTTTGTTTGCCTGCGGATCCCCATAAAAACGGAAGATATGACTGTCAAGGCCTCCAACGCCTGATGTAACGGAAAGTGAGATCAGCTTATCCAGCACAGGCTCCATATTCAGCTGGCAGTAACGGCTGTGCAGGAAACCAAATTCCTTCCCCTGAAGCACTGCATACCATTTCTGATTTCCATTCTGCAGCACACCCCTGATACGGATCTTCTGTCCCTCTTTCAGTGAAGAGGCTGCTGTTCCGGACAGAGACGGACTGTAAAATACCTTGTCTGCCTGTTTCATCGTACATAAAGGATAATTTCTGCACAGACGGAGCACGGAGCTCTGTCTGATATATCCATAATAACGTTTCTTGTCTATCTGCATTCCTACATAATACCAGGATTGGCCGGATGCATCTTTTACTGTTGAACGGATCACCACGCCGGTTCCTTTCGGGATCACTTCCTCCACAACAGCGCCCGTATCAGATGCCTCTGCACGTAAAATTGCTCCTGAGATTCCTACCGCTCCGCAATCGTCCCCGTTATTGCCGGAAAGGTATGGACGGGCCTGGGTTCCCGGAAAATATCCCTTCTGCCCGGCTGCATTTTCCACGCGATACCACTCACGCCCCTCATTTTTCATGGAAACAGAGGCAAAAAGATGGGTTCCCTTCACAGCGCTGGCTATCTTCTTTCCATTCAGGGAAGGCGTGTCATAAATATAAGGAGTTCCGGCAGCTGTAACAGTAATGGCACGGTTTATCGGAAGAAGATTGGAGGTTCCTACAGAAGTCAGTCCGTCTTCAAAATATCCTGTTTTTTTGAATCCATAAGTGCTTCCCAAATGGAAGTCTCCATTATCCACAAGGTTACAGCGACTGGCTGTACTTCCGGTTTCCAGCTGTGCCATATCGGCGTATGCCGTGCCTGTGGCGTGATTCAGGTAGAAGTATACACGGACTGAGGTATCCTTTGCGTCCTCCGGCAGAGTAAAGGTTCGGAAAAGCCTTACAAAGCCGTCTGTAGTTCCAGTCAGCTTCTCACTGTCTGCAAAGATCCATGCTCCTGTACCGTCGATGTAGCGGATCCTCAGCATGGCGCCGCCGTCTGACGCGGCCTGTTTCAGCGCAGTCTTTACATACATGGAAAAGGTATAGGTGCTTCCTTTTTTCAGAGTAACATCCTGGAGCCAGCAGATATATCCGTCCAGTGTGGTGCTGTCCAGCTTCAGAGAACGGTCTCCCACCTTACAGTTGGCTTTATCTGTGTTGATGGTAATAGAGCCTGCCCCGCCTGTTCCAATGTATTTGTTCCATCCGGTCTTTGCCGCCTGGATGATCGGGTCCTTCAAAAGCTGTACCACGCTGGTCTGGAGCTTTGTGGCGTTTTCCAGGCAGTTCACATGGTTTCCGCTGCGGTTGTATTTTGCACTGGCAGCATGGCCGAAGCCGTCATGAATATGGAGAAGGTTGCCGCTGTTATTAAACCGGCAGATTTCGACGCGGTTTTTGTTGTCTGTAAATTTTGTACTGTTATAACCGTAAGTCAGGGTCAGGCTGTTTCCCTCTGTTGTCCCTGCATACTCTGTGATCTTTTTCACACGATAGGGAGATGTTCCATAATATTCATATTTTACATGGTAACCGTCAATGTCTGCCGCATCTGTAAGCATATGTCTGCTGTCATAGATATAGGATACTCTTTTTCCGTCTATATCTGTGATGCCCACCAGATTTCCGCCGCTGTAGCTGAACTGTTTCTTTTTGCCGGAGGGAGCTGTGACAGACTGAAGATACGTCAGTTTTCCATTGCTGTCCTTCAGATAGGACAGTACCGTCTTCCTGCCTGCCCCGTCTGTGATTCCGATAATCCTGTTGTTCGACCAGGATACTGTCAGGACATTTCCGTTTTTGTCTTTTACTTTTACCAGATAACCGTTGCGGAACAGAAGCTGGTTATTCTCCTTATCATGGATCACAAGCTGTTCTGCCGCATCTGCATGGATCGTCACATAGGCTTCGGATCCGGATTCGTCCAGCCATTTCTTTTTTTCTGTATCATAATAAAAATAGTGAACTGTGCCGTCTCCATCCACATGCTGGTAATAATCTGTCCCTGCGATTTTCAGCTTTTTCAGAGTCTGGTGATAGCTGAGTGCAAATCCATAGCCGTATCCCAGATTCACAGTACGGTTATTGGAATTATACACATGAGAAAGGCTCACAGGCATCAGACTTCCTCCGGTTGCCATAGTATCATGGATCAGGATCAGATTTCCGTTGTAATCATTGACATGGATATTTCCGGCTCTGCCCACGCTCTGGCTGTGGTAGCTCCAGTAATCCTCCAGTCCGGAATAATTCACATAGGAAATCTCGATCCTTGGACGCATATCCTGATATCCGTCATCACAGTCTGCAGAAAGGAATTCTGTATATCCGGACAGTTCCTTGTTGCTTTTGAACATCAGACCGCAGTTCCCGCCATTCTGATACCAGTTTTTTACCATCCTGGTGATATCCAGCGTAATGTATTTCTGTGCATCTCCTTTATAAGTACACAGATCCTCCACGGTGTCTGAATAAAGAGGCTTGTTATACCAGTTAATGGAATAGTCATGCCAGCCCTGAAGAACCTTGTGTACGGCAACGGTACGCTCTTTTCCATCCTGTGCCAGAGAAACCAGTACTAATCGTGCATTGATCACCATATCCCCTGTCTTGATCTCCGGAAGATCAAAGCGCACAAAGCTCCTCTGTACATTATCTCCTCCCATAGTCTTCAATAATCTCTCGGAATCTTCCGCCCAGTAAAATCAAGGCTTTCAGATTCCATTTTTATTAAAATCCCCCACTTTTTTGTCAAAAAAGGCTTGACAAATCGCTCAAAATTTGCGG
>JAETOL010000145.1 GCA_021771755.1 Lachnospiraceae bacterium
GACTCACAAGTGTCCGGTTAAAAATTTAACAATTTCTTTTTGGTGTTATTTCGTCTTTCAATGTAGCAAAATGCCATTTCAGTCAAACAGAGATTTGGTTCCTCCAAACTCCTTTTCCTCGTGTTGGCGGTTGTCTGTAATGATGAGATCTTCAAGAATATCAGATAATTCTCTTTTTTCGAACAGAGCAGTTCCCAATAGTCTCAACAGCTCATATCTTGTGACTGGGGGTCTGTATCTGTCGGCAATCAGACAGATGACGCAGAATGTTATGACAGCGACATAGATTTGAATACATACCGCATTGACTGAACGTCCATAGAAGTTCTGTATATACAGATGCTGTTTTATCCACCTGAAAAACTGCTCTATATCCCATCTTCTCAGATAAAGTTCAGCTATGATGTGTGGGGGTATGTCCAGATTGTTTGTCAGAAACACAAATGCCTCATTCTTTGACTCGGCATAGAATGTAACCATACGAAGCCTTTCGGGATAGCCCTTTCTGGACTTTGAACCGGTAAAGGAAATAATCTGGTCCGCCAGTACTCCATTGTCTTCATCCAACGCTATATGTCTCTCTACCGATATGTCAAGGTCTGACTTTCTCCTGACAATGAAAAAAGCGCCTTTGGATGCTATGTGGAAAAGAGATCGGGCCTTTACATACGCCTTGTCGAAGACATAGAGGCACCCTTTTTGATATGGATAATCGTCCATGAATATCTGATCGCCATCTTCATGTCCTGTTATCATGACCATCGCGGGTATGCTCCTTAGCAAGTCTAAGAGAGTATGCATTTTTATTCCACCGTATCCCTGTTTGGGCGATGACCAGTTAAACAAAGTCGTATTAAGCTGTATGGTGGAAGAGTCGCCGGCAAAAAATCCGGTTATATTGAATGCATCGGCAATTTCTCTCAGTTCCATATCGACAACACCGATGGCCGAAGCCTTTTGCATCATACGGACGGCAAGTTCCCTGAATATGGCTACATCCCTGTTCGCATTGGCTTCAGCCAGTATGGATTTCGAGACATTACGACCCATGCCAAGTCGGTAGAGTTTGTCGCGATGCGCCCTGAGTGAACAAACAATATCACGGAGGCTACGTCTTGTCGTCAACTGTGCCCAGAAAAGTACAATCAATTGATTCCAACAAGAGAAATTCTTGACATATCGATTGCCCTGATGCGCTTTGACAAGATACTCGAAGTAATCACGATCTATATATCTGGCCATCTGGGTCAAAAGATACGGAGTTTGCGAAATTGGCATATTGGTGACATTTTGCTATTTGTCACAAGATAAGGCCATAAATCCGTTTTTCAAATCCTCCGAGTAGAATAATTAGTCTTTATCGACTCGATATTAGCAATTTAGACTGAATTGTTAATTTTTTAACCGGACACTCGTG
>JAETOL010000146.1 GCA_021771755.1 Lachnospiraceae bacterium
CAATACTTCGGTTATTTTTTGAGAATTTGTTAACGGCTCCGAGGAGCCAAGTGTTTAATCCGTTAAAAATCTGATGTTTAGCATGAAAATTTAACACTAAAAACTTGGTCAAGTCGCTGATTTTCAGTAACTTTAAGGTTATTCTACGACACTTAAAGACATGCTGATTTTCGAACTACTTGACCAATATGAGGGCATCTGCCGGAGAGCTTTCTTCGGTTGCGCTACAAAGTTAAACAAAACTTTCAAAGCAAACATCATCGAGATACTGATTTTAATCATGTGCATACCGCGAAAGATAAACTTTCTTCAACTTGGACGCTACGGGAGACGTAAGGAACAGCGATACCGCCAGACATTCCGTAAGGATTTCGACTGGCTGTGCTTCAACATGAATCTCGCTGCCGACCGTTTCCAGTATGGCATGAAACGACTGGCTATCGCCATCGATCCTAGCTATGTCTCCAAAGCGGGCAAAAAGACAGACCATGTCGGTCGGTTCTGGTCTGGATGTGCTTCGGCTGTGAAGCATGGACTTGAGATACTTGGTATCGCTGTGGTCGATGCAGACATCAAGGACGCGATGATGCTTCGTGCCGTGCAGACTCTTAACGCGACAGAACTTAAAGCCAAGGATATGACGTTGAACCAGTGGTATCTGTCAGTATTGGAGAAGTATCGTACTGATTTATTGAAAATCACTTCATTGCTCGTTGCCGATGCCGCTTTCTCCGTACTGCCGTTTGTCGAGGGTCTGAAAGAAATCGGCTTCTCACTGATAAGCCGTCTGCGTTCCAATGCCGTGCTGTATTACATTTACGAAGGCCCGCGAACCGGCAAAAGAGGACGCCCCAAGACCAAGGATGGCAAGATTGACTTCTCCAATCCCGACAAAAGCAGGATGACCCGGCTTGACATCGCGCCCGAGGAGGGCGAAGCCTTTGAACTTGTGGCATGGTGCAAGTCACTGAAGCAGAAAATACGGCTGGTAATCCATTATCTGCCCGGAGGTGTACACCGACTGTATTTCTCAACAGACACCTCTGTCTGTGGCAAAGATGTCTATGACATATACCGGACACGGTTTCAGATCGAGTTCTGTTTCCGTGACGGTCACCAGTTCACGGGATTGCTCGACTGTCAGGCTCGCAATGAAAAGGCTTTGGATTTTGCCTACAACGCTTCGCTTGCCGCCGTCAACATCACTAAGGTGCTCAGGAAGCAGACGAAGATGCCCTTTTCTATTGGTCAAATTAAGTCTCTGATGGTCAACGCTCATTTCATAAAAAGATTTTTTGACCTGAGCGAAATTGACCCGAACAAGACTTTAAATGCTAAACTTGTCAAAGAACTCTTTGGCTTGGCGGTAGATGCCGCTTAGCCTATGAATAATTTTTTAACGAACTATTG
>JAETOL010000147.1 GCA_021771755.1 Lachnospiraceae bacterium
TGTCCCGTCCTGAAAAAGGTTTACAGAAAAGAGTAAATCTTATGCAGCAAACAACGAATTCAGACTTATCACGTCATTATTTACCGCGTCAGTTGCGTCATCTGATTTTACAGGAGTATTTGAGCGGAGTCAAGACGGCTCGCCAACTCTCCGAAGAACATGGTATTCCCATGTCTACGATTCATAAGATGGGTCAGCGCTGGAAAGCGAAAAATAGTTGTAGCTTTGTGAGTACCCCTAATCCTTATCCGATCATGTCCCGCGTTACGAGTGAAGAAGCCAGTGAATTATTATCCGAGAACAAAGCCCTTCGGCGGCGCTTGGAAGAGGCTTTATTACGTCTGGAAGGCTATGAGATCATGGGAGATATCCTCCAAGAAGAATACGGTATCGACCTGCTAAAAAAATCCGCAGCCGGACAGTCCAGCGTCTCAAAGAAAGACACACAGCAATGAGCCTGTCGTTTCTGTGCGGGTTGTTCGGCTATACCCGTCAGGCCTATTATAAACATTTACGGCGTAATAGGGAAGGATCCTTGTCCAACACCCTTCTTTTGGAGCGGGTGGGTTGCTACCGGAAACTGATGCCCAGGCTCGGCGGTCGTAAACTGTGGCATTTGCTGCAACAAGACGGATTTCCGGTCAGCCGGGATCGGTTATTTACGCTGCTTTCGGAAAACAATCTTCTGGTCAAACGTCGGAAGAAATACAGCGTTACGACCTGCTCGCGGCACTGGATGCGTAAATATCCGAATCTGATCCGGGGTTTCGACCTCGAGCGGCCGCATCGTTTATGGGTCGGAGATATTACGTACATTTCTTTGAAAGAAGGATTTGCATATCTGGCTTTGATAACGGATGCCTATTCCAAACGGATCGTAGGCTATGATCTGAATACGACATTGGAACGGGACGGAGCGCTCCGTGCACTGAGGATGGCCATAGACCAGACTCCGCAGCAAAAACGGCAAGGGTTAATCCATCATTCGGACAGAGGATGCCAATATTGTTCGAAAGAATATGTGAAATTGCTGACCGATAATGGGATTCGCATCAGCATGACTGAAAAGGGCGATCCGTATGAGAATGCCGTTGCCGAACGGGTGAACGGTATTCTGAAGAGCGAATGGATCGACGAGGAATGTTTTGAAAGTTTTCAGGCAGCAAAAGAACGCATCGACCAGATCGTTATCCTTTACAATTCACTCAGACCTCATGCCAGCTGCGATTGGCTTACGCCCTTGGAAGCGGAACTTAGAACCGGGAAACTCAAACATCATTGGGGCCGAAAGACGGTTGTTCGGAAGGCATATGTAAACTTATATCAGGACAATATTTTTTGAACCAAAATGTTTATCTTTAATTATCAATCACTGTAAACCTTTTTCAGGACGGGACAC
>JAETOL010000148.1 GCA_021771755.1 Lachnospiraceae bacterium
CGTACAACTGGCACAGGACTTCGGGCTTTCCTATGAGGACTGGAAACCGCCGGGAAAGGCAAAAAAGCCCAAGCCCCGGCAGAAATCCCCGGAGGAACAGTTTCAGGAAGCAAAGAGCCGCTGCTTCCGTACCCTTGCCGATTATCTTCACTTGCTGATGGCATGGAGAATGGACTACGCCCCGCACTCCCCGGAGGAAGCCTTTCATCCCCGGTTTGTGGAAGCCTTACAGAAGCAAGCCCATGTGGAATATCTGCTGGATGTGCTGCTGTTTGGGGAGACGGAGGAAAAAGCGGCTTTGATTACGGACTACGGAAAGGATGTGATACAGCTTGAACAGCGAATGGCAGAGCTTGCAGCCACAGACGCAGCAAGAACTAAAAAACACCATGAACGCCATGCAGCCGCCCCAGAGCATTGAGGAAATCAAGGCGGGGCTGGAAACCACCGAGAAAGGCGGCGTCCGTCAGAGTATACGGAACTGCCTGACCGTATTCCAGCGTGACCCGCTGCTTTCCGGAGCTATCGCATACAACATCCTGACCGACCGCAAAGATATTATAAAGCCCATCGGTTTTCAAAGGGAAAGCACCGCCCTGAACGATACGGACATGAAGTATCTGCTTCTCTATCTGGAAGAAACCTACGGGCTTACCAATGAGAAAAAGATTGATAACGCCATCGGGATTGTGGCGAATGAAAACAAGTATCATCCCATCCGGGATTATTTAAGTTCCCTTGTGTGGGACGGGAAGGAACGAATCCGCTTCTGCCTACGGCACTTTCTGGGAGCTGACGCAGATGATTACACCTATGAAGCGTTGAAGCTGTTCCTGATGGGCGCTATCTCACGAGCCTTTCAGCCGGGGTGCAAGTTTGAAATCATGCTCTGTCTGGTCGGAGGTCAGGGGGCTGGCAAGTCCACCTTCTTCCGTCTGCTGGCAGTCCGGGACGAGTGGTTCTCCGATGATTTGCGGAAGCTGGACGATGACAATGTGTACCGTAAGCTGCAAGGTCACTGGATTATCGAAATGTCGGAAATGATGGCAACCGCCAACGCCAAGAGCATTGAGGAAATCAAGTCGTTTTTAAGCCGGCAGAAAGAGGTTTACAAGATACCCTATGAAACCCACCCGGCAGACCGCCCCCGTCAGTGCGTGTTTGGCGGCACTTCCAATGCCCTTGACTTCCTGCCCCTTGACCGTTCCGGCAACCGCCGCTTTATCCCGGTCATGGTGTACCCGGAGCAAGCCGAGGTTCACATTTTGGAGGACGAAACTGCTTCCAGAGCCTATATCGGGCAGATGTGGGCGGAAGCGATGGAGATTTACCGAAGCGGCAGGTTCAAGCTGGCTTTCAGCCCCGCCATGCAGCGGTATCTCAAAGAACACCAGCG
>JAETOL010000149.1 GCA_021771755.1 Lachnospiraceae bacterium
TAAATATGGGCGGTGTAGCCGTTTTCTGTCTTGTATCGATATGTGCTATATTTCAGTCCTTTTCACAACTTTTGTATTTTTAATAATTGTTCGCATAGAGGTTTTCGTAGTAATCTCATGATCCGTGCGGAATCCAAATCTTTGATGCAGAGTATCTGTGAGGTCTGTACGGGTATATGAAGGAATATAGCCACCTGCAGTATTTAAAAGGGTCATCTGCATGGACCTCAGAGTTTGGATGATCTGGTCACAGGTGAAGCCCTTTCCGACTTTTTTCTCTAAGAGCCGGTAAACAATCAGGCTGATATAGCAGGTCATGAAATGAGCTTTGATCCGGTCTTCCCGGCGGACAAATGCAGGACGGGAGCCGAGCTCATCTTTCATAATACGGAAGTTTTCTTCAATTTCCCAACGCTGCTGATTGATCCGGATGATCTCGTTTACATCTCCTTCCAGATTGGTCACTACTGCATAAAACCCATCATACATTGCCTCTTTTTCAATCTGTCCCCAGTCAAGATCATACACTGTTTTTTCTGCGATTTCTCCGTCAGCAGTAACAGTAGTACGTTTCACAAATCGCATGGGATCATTGGGATTTTTCCCTTTTCTCTTTTTCTCTGGTGAACAGAGGATCTTTTGTGCGCGTTCAATCTGACCTTCACGGATCTTTCTCTGATAAGCAGCATATTTCGGAGAATAGGTGACGATCAGTGTTTCATCCATGTCTCCTGTTGTGAGAGGATATTCCTTGTAGTAAACAGAGTGATAGACCTCTTCGTCAGTTTCGTCTAGTGTACGAAGGTCAACGAACTTCTGCGTTCCTATCTTTCGGAACTGTGCAGGGTTCATCACTGCTTTCCTGTCTTCCTCTTTCATTTTTTTCAGGGAGTGAGTGATTACATAAGCTCTGTGGCTGAAACTATTGAACCGACGGTTATTGAGAGAACCCAGTCCACTGTCCGAACAAAAAATAAATTCGCTGCAGTTGAAGTCCCGGATAATCTTTTGTTCCAATGGTTTTAAGGTGGTCTGCTCGTTTTGGTTTCCGGGAAAAATATCGAAAGACATAGGAATCCCATCTGCATCCATGAACAAACCCATGGTCACGATTGGATTTGGTCGGTGTTCTTTGCTTTTACCGTATTTGCGCAGTTCGTCTTCCTGTTCAATCTCAAAATAGAAGTTTGTGCAGTCGTAGTATAGGATTTTTTTGTTCCTGGGATGGACAAAGTTGGAATTCTGGTACAGTTCACTCTGCAATGGTATTTAGGTAAACAAGAACAGCACTTGATTAAATTTTATGCCAAATGATATTGTTTGTTCCAAATGATGCCTAAGACTTGATTAGTGATTAAGAAAATTTGCGTGCTCC
>JAETOL010000150.1 GCA_021771755.1 Lachnospiraceae bacterium
CAATACTTCGTTAAAATTTCATCTAATCCGTTGAAAATAAATGAGTTGATTAACAAAGTTTAGCATAATAAAATAGGTCAAGTGACTGATTTTCAGTACCTTTAATGGTATTCGACCACACATTAAAGCGATGCAGAAAACAGCACTTGACCGATATGAGGGAATCGTAATCGAAGCCTTGAGATGTTGCTCGGCGAAGTTACGCAAAAGTTTTCAAACAGCCTTCATCCAGACGATGGTTTTATATATGGTTTTGCCAAGAAAGATAAATTTCAAGCAGATGGGACACTACTCAGACAGTTGCGAGCAGCGGTTCCGCCAGCTTTATGAGCGAGACTTCGGCTGGATGGAGTTCAACACTCACCTTATGTGGCGACGGTTGGGCGACGGCGAGCGGAAAGCGATTGCGATAGACGCAAGCTATATCTCGAAAGCGGGAAAGAAGACTCCCTATATCGGCAAGTTCTGGTCGGGCTGCGCCGGAGCGATGAAACGGGGTCTTGAGATACTCGGTATCGGCATTGTCGATGTTGATATGCGCGACTGCATGATGTTGCGCGCCGAGCAGACGCCCGATAAAACCGTGTTACAGGACAAGGGCGATGACTACAATCTTGTGGACTGGTATCTTGATGTGCTGCGCAAGCACAGGGAGCGGTTGCTCGGGATAACGCGATATGTAGTTGCCGACGCATGGTTCTCCAAAGCGCGTTTTGTCAACGGACTGTGCAACATGGGATTCCACCTCATAAGCCGTCTGCGTGACGATGCCGCTCTTTGGTATGCCCATGACGGTGTGCGAACAGGCAAAAGAGGACGGCCACGGATTAAGGGCGAGAAAATCGATTTTGAAAATCTCGATTTCACCCGCTGTGAGTCTCTCGACATCGAAGGAGGCAAAGCCTATGTGCTCAATGCCTATTCGCCTCCCATGAAGCGCAATATCCGCATTGTCATACACTATCCTGACGCGGCAGGTCGTAAGATATATTTCTCGACCGATCTTGAAATGACCGGACGCGACATCATCGAATTCTACCGCACACGCTTTCAGATAGAATTCTGCTTCCGCGACTCCAGGCAGTTTACCGGACTTAACCATTGCCAGGCACGAGACCTAAACAAACTTGACTTCGCTTTCAATGCCTCGCTTGCAGCGGTCAATGTCGCAAAGGTAATCCGTAGCGAATACTATCCGCCGCTTTCAATCGGCCTGCTAAAGTCCTATCTGAGCAATATTTATATGCTTAGACGATTTTTAGCGAGGTCCGGTCTGAAACCGAACAGAACTTTAAATGCTAAACTTGTCAATGAACTCTTTGACCTTGTGGCTAACGCCGCGTAGCCGATATTTATTTTTTTAACGGACTATTG
>JAETOL010000151.1 GCA_021771755.1 Lachnospiraceae bacterium
GGCTGTATAATTTTTCCTGTTGATGAATATCTATGATATTCTATCGACAGGATTTTTTTACGTAAAAAAAGAGGCCATAGTCCTCTCTTACTTAAAATCCTTCTTCGACCAATTCAATTAAGTGTATGGAGATTTAAACTATGTCCTCTTTAAATGATTATATTAAATTTACTCTTGATATTGAAGATAAAAACATTATTTTTTCTGATTATTCAAATGAAAATATTAACGGTAAGATTTACAAAATATATTTAGCTGAGCTGATCCAGCCTACTTGTCCTTATTGTCGTTCTACTAATCTTAAGCATAACGGTCATTACGTCTCTAACGTTCGTTTCATTACTGCTGATGCTAGTAAGCCCGTTACTATCAGATTAAGAAAACAACGTGTTCTCTGCAATTACTGTTTAAAAAGATCTATGGCTCAATCTAATCTGGTTAATAAAGGCTGCTATATCTCTAACACTTCTAAGCGAAAAATACTTTCTGCTCTTACTGAAGATCGTTCAATGACCAGCATTGCTAGAGAACATAATGTATCTGTCAACACGGTTCAAAGAGTATTAGAAGTCTGCTCTTCTAAGTTCTATGATGCCTTTGATCATCTCCCTGAACACTTAGCTTTTGATGAATTTAAGGGCGTAGGCAAAAAGCTTCACTTTATTTGTCTAGATGGTGATACTCACAAAGTTGTTCAAATTCTTAGAACTCGTTTCAAACCTGATATTCTACGCTATTTTTACAAGTTCACTCCTAAAGCTCGTGCAATGGTTAAAACAGTAACTATGGATCTTAATTGTTATTATCCTTTAGTTGCTAGAGAATTATTTCCAAATGCTCAGATAGTTATTGACCGTTTTCATATGGTTCAAATGCTTACTAGATCGTTTAATATTTTCAGAGTTCAAATCATGAAGCAATTTAATAAAAGAAGCCGTGAATATAAGCTTTTAAAGTCCCCTTGGAAGCTTTATCTCATGAAATATGACAAACTTAATAAGACTACTCCTTATTACGACTGGCATTTTAAGGACTGTCTAACACAGGAACATGTTGTCTTAGATGGTTTAGATTGTGACCAAACCTTAGAAAATACTTATCGGGTTATGCAGGACTTTATGACTGCTATTCAGGATAACGATGAAAAGAAAGTTATCCATCTACTTCATTCAAAACAAAATGTTGGTAAACAAATGCATCAAACTCTATTAACTTTTAAACGTAATTATTCTGGTGTCCTAAACGGTATTACCTCAACTTATTCTAATGGTTGTCTTGAAGGAGTTAACCGTAAGATTAAACAAATTGAACGTACTGCTTATGGCTATAGAAATTTCAAACATTTATTAATTAGAATT
>JAETOL010000055.1 GCA_021771755.1 Lachnospiraceae bacterium
TTTTGCTGTAGTTTTCTTCTGATCTCTACTACACTTCATACTACAATTTTTACTACGAAGCCAAGGAAAACAGGGGTAAACAGGGGATAACAGAGGATAACGAACGTAGTACAGAAGACATAAGAAAAGCCCGGAAATAAAGCGTTTCCAGGCTTTTTTAATGCTTATATCAGTTTTTCCATGAACATATCATAGACCTGCGCAAATTTTCCGTATGCTTCCACTGTCCTACTCCTTATAAAAAGGCAGATGATCTCTCACCTGCCTTTACTGTCTGCTATATGATACTTCTGCCGTAATTACTGAACTGGCATATAGTATACGTCTGCAGCCTCTCCGTGCCAGTAATAATCGGTTCCGTCCTCTGCATAAACATCCTCGTCATTTGCAAAGTTATAAGTATTACCGTCAAAGTCCACCCAGCTTCCATTTCCATCCGGCTGGATCACGATCGGATGTCCGTCAGAGTTTCTGTAGATCGTTCTCGTCGCATCTGTATTGCTGAGCTGTTCTTCTGTAAATCCACCGGAATTGGTAGTTCCGGAAGAAGCACTTTCATCAGATCCTGTATCGGTTCCTGTGGTATCTGTAGTTCCTGCATCGGTTCCTGCCGCTGCATCTGCTCCGCTGTTTTCTCCTGCTGCCGCATTTGTGCCGGCATTATTGTCTGCTGCATCTGCAGTTCCCGCACCATCCGTTCCGGTGGTACTTCCTGCTGCCGGCGCTGTTCCCGGAGCTGCTTCTTTCAGAGTAGAATTTCCAAGGATCTTAAAGGAATCCACTGCATTTTTTACAGACGCAAGTGCGGCTTCATTCTTCACAGATGCCTCAATAGTATAATACTCTCCGGCATTTGCAAATACCTTATGGATCACATAAAGCACTCCGTCACTTTTTTCTGTATTTATCATTTTCGTTACATAGCTGTAAACACCGATTCCGTTTACATCCTCAGATTTATAATCCTGGATTTCAAAATCTGTCCCCTGAACTTTGTCACCGTCTGCCTGCTCCAGAGAAACTGCCATGTCCTGGGTGCTTGGGATCACAGTTGCTGCCATGGTCTCTTCACCCTGTCCATGAAGGATCAGGATATTTCCGTTTTCCGGTGATTCAAAACTGATGGTATCTGACTCGTCTGTCTTATTCGCCCAGGTCGCATCCGGAAGGTCGATAGATACAGATTTGTCAGCTGATGTATACGTGGTGTTCTGTACATTAGGAGCGATGGTCGGTGTTGCAGTCGGTGCCTTGGTCACTTCCGGCGCAGTTGTTACGCTGACAACCTTCTGCTCCTCCGGTTCATCACCGCCAAAGCCGCAGCCTGCCATAAAAACAGATGCAGTTACTGTAAGTGCCAGAACAGCAAGTAATTTTTTATTCTTCATGATATCCTCCTTAAATACGAATCATAATTGAAGTCTTTGTACCATATTTTACATTTTTATTACATACATGTCAATGAATTTTCCATACTGCAATGTGAAAATCCTATGAAGAAAATATAAACTCCTGTCATATTTTCTGTTTTATATCCTGTACATGAACAACTCATGAAGCGCTCTGGTTGCCGTAATATATTCCGCCTGTGTCTTTAAAGGACTCTGATCTTTTCCGGTAAACACACCATAAACTCTGTCGAATTCCAGCCCCTTTGCCAGATAAAAAGTCGTCACCGTCAGTCCCTTCTGAAATTTACCGCTGTTCCTGTCAAGATAGGTCAGTCTGTCTGCTTTCTCCGGTTCCAGATCCTCCAGACGTTTTTTCAGATACAGGGAAGCCTCATTGGCCTCTTTTTCTGTCATCAGGATCACTGCCGCCGTTTCCAGACGGTCCTCTGCCTGCAGCCAGCCTTCAAGGACAGCATCCAGAGCCGCCTCCTGAGAAATAAAGCTTTCCTCCCGGACCGGCGCTCCATGACGTTCAAACAGTTCCATATCCGTGATCCCCACCAGACGGTTGGCATATTCCGCAATCTCTACGGTATTCCGGTAGCTTCTGTTCATGTAGATCTTCCGGATATTTCTTCCAAAAATCTTTGGCAGGAACTTCATCACATCCTGCTGCTCTTCCTCCATGGTCTGAGCCTTATCTCCCAGGATCGTCATCCTGCAGGGAAAAAGCTTCTGAAGAAGGAGATACTGGATCCAGGAATAGTCCTGCATCTCATCCACAACCAGATGACGGATCTCGCTGTGTGTCCTGCACCGGATCAGATGATGCTTCAGATAGAGAAGCGGGTAAACATCCTCATATTTAAGCGCACGTTTTTCCACAGGACGTTTCGGCAAAGGCCGATACCCCTCTCTGTCCAGAAAACGGCTGTAAAGCACATAGCAGTCTCTGGTGCTGTACATTTTCATAAATTTATCCGTGATCTCCTCTCTTTCCTCTTCAGAAAGATCTCTGTCACGTAGTGTTTCCACCTGATCGATAAAATATTCCGCAATGGCTTCCATCCTGGATAAAAGCGGAATATCCGGAAATCTGTCATAAAACAGCCGGATGATTTCAGATTCTGTCAGAATACAGCCTTTATATTCCACTTCCCTGAAATTCATCAGCTCATCCTCCAGTTCCAGCATAAAGCCGTCCAGCCGGGAGGCAAATTCCGGAGACTGCTTTTCCCTGTACTGTTTCCAGGTGGAAGGATTCTGCACTGCTTTCTCAATCTGGTCGTACTTGTCCTCACAGTCAGCTGCGATATCCTGAAGATCCCTATAAGCAAAAAGGTCAAAGCTCATTTCCCGGATATTTTCTTCTCCAAGTTCCGGCAGGATATGAGAAATGTAATCTGCAAACACACTGTTGGGTGAAAGAATCAGAATGTTGGAAGATTTCAGGTTCTTTCTGTCGTGATAAAGCAGATAGGCGATCCTGTGGAGCGCCACAGAGGTCTTGCCGCTTCCGGCGGTTCCCTGGATTGCCATGATCCGGTCTTCCGTATTGCGGATGATCGCATTCTGTTCCTTCTGTATGGTACGGATGATGTTTTTCAGCTGCACCTCGCCGCTGCTTCCAAGCTCTGCTTTCAGGATGTCATCATCGATCTTGATATCACTTTCAAATTCATAGACCATTTCTCCACGGCGGATCTTATACTGCCACTTGGAGCTGATTTCTCCGGTAAGCGTTCCCATCGGCGCTTCATAAGATGCCGGTCCTTTATCAAAATCATAAAACAGTCCGCTGACCGGAGCTCTCCAGTCATTAACCAGAGGACGCCCGCCTGCCTGCTCCGCCAGATTGCCGATTCCGATATAAAACTGCTCCGACTCCTCATCTCCTTCATAGATAAAATCCACTCTTCCAAAAAATGGGGAATCCAGCATATTCCGAAACCTCTTGCGCAGAAGAAGCTGCTCCTGGTTGGCATTTACCTGCGCCAGAAGCGCCTGCCGGTTATCAAATTCCTCATATCCGTACTGGTCCATTTCCGTATAATTTTCCCAGTAGTATTCATGCATGTCTTCAATCTCTCTGGCGCCTGCCTCAATAGAAGCATTGACCTCCTCCAGTCTCTTGCGGAGGCAGGAAAGTACCTGATCCAGATATTCCCGTCCTGTCTTTTCTTCAGGCATAAAACTATGACACTACAACAGCTGTGCCGCTGACTGTGACCATAAGCATCCCATTGTCGCTTCCCAGAACTTCATAGTCTACATCCACGCCGATCACTGCATTGGCGCCCCGGCCTGCTGCCCTTTCTTCCATTTCACGGATAGCTTCTTCTCTGGCATTCTGAAGTTCTTCCTCATAACCGGCTGATCTTCCTCCAAAAAAGTTTCTGACTCCTGCGGTAAAATCTCTCAGCACATTTACACCGCTGACAACTTCACCAAATACGATTCCTTTATATTCTACAATTCTTTTTCCATCTATAGCATTGGTTGTCGTTACGATCATGTTAAATCCTCCTTTATCCTGGATTTTTTATTGGTATCGTTTTTATCATACACGATACCCCGGATCAGACTGTAATATACAATCCCCCAAAGAGCAGATTTACAATCTTTTTTACATGCAGTATCTTTCATTATATCGAAAAGAGCAGCCGATGACAAGAGTTCTGTCATCCGCTGCTCTCTGCCTGCTTTCAGGAACACATCTGGCCTTTTCCGCTGTTCTCAAACTGACTGTTATACAGTTCCGCATAAAATCCGCCTTTTTCCAGAAGCTCCGTATGATTTCCCTGCTCAATGATATCTCCGTCCTTCATCACCAGGATCAGATCTGCATCCTTGATGGTAGAAAGGCGATGAGCGATCACAAAGCTGGTTCTTCCTTTCATCAGATTATTCATTGCTTTCTGAATCCGCATTTCGGTTCGGGTATCTACCGAAGAGGTTGCCTCGTCCAGGATCAGGATCTTATTGTCTGCAAGAATGGCTCTTGCAATGGTAAGAAGCTGTTTCTGCCCCTGGGAAATATTGCTGGTCTCTTCATCCAGCACCATCTGATAGCCACCGGGCTGCTGCATGATAAAATTATGGATATGAGCCGCTTTCGCAGCTGCAATAACCTCCTCATCAGTGGCATCCAGCCTTCCGTAACGGATATTTTCCATAATTGTTCCGGAAAACAGCCAGGTATCCTGAAGTACCATACCAAACATTTCACGAAGCTCGCTTCTGTTAAAATCCCTGATATCGTGACCGTCCACCCGGATCTGTCCGCTGTTTACATCATAGAATCTCATAAGCAGTTTCACCATTGTGGTCTTACCCGCACCGGTCGGTCCTACAATGGCAATCTTCTGCCCGTCCTTCACCTTTGCAGAAAAATCATGGATAATGATCTTCTCCGGATCATATCCGAAGGAAACATGGTCAAACTGCACCTCACCGGAAAGATTTTCAACAGAAACCGGATGTTCTGCCTTCTGTACCTCTTCCGGCTCATCCAGAAATTCAAATACCCGCTCGGAAGCCGCAGCAGATGACTGCAGGAGGTTGGTCACCTGGGCGATCTGCTGGATCGGCTGAGTAAAGTTTCGGATATACTGGAAGAAGGACTGGATATCTCCCACCTCAATACTTCCCTTAATGGTAAACACGCCACCCAGAAAGGCAACCATTACATAACCCAGATTTCCTACAAACTGCATGACAGGCATCATCATTCCGGAAAAGAACTGGGATTTCCATGCCGACTCATAAAGCTTTTTGTTGTCTTCTTCAAATTCTCTTACTACATCCTGTTCCTTGCTGAACACTTTCACTACATTATGTCCGCCATAATTTTCTTCAATCTGTCCGTTTACTTTTCCAAGATAATTCTGCTGGTCCCGGAAGTATTTCTGAGAATGTTTCATCACAAAATTAATGATCACCATGGAAACCGGAAGAATCAGAACGGCTGCCAGTGTCATCCATACATTGATGGACAGCATCATAAACAGAACGCCGATAATGGTAGTGACTGAAGTGATCAGCTGTGTCATACTCTGATTCAGGCTCATCTGCAGGGTATCCACATCATTTGTAACCCTTGAAAGAATTTCCCCGTTTGTTCTGCTCTCAAAATAATTCATCGGCAGACGGTTGATCTTTTTAGAGATATCCTTTCTCAGATTATAAGTCACATCATTCGATATCCCGGTCATGACAAATCCCTGTATAAACGAGAAGCAGGAACTTACCAGATACAGAGCCATAACGCTCAAAAGGATCATTCCGATTTTTTCAAAATCAATGCCCCCTGTGCCGTTTACCTTTGCAACAAGTCCGGAAAACAGTTCTGTGGTTGCTTTTCCAAGAACCTTAGGTCCCCAGATATTAAAGATCGTACCTGCTACTGCAAAAAAGAACATCAGGATAAAACGGAATTTATACCGTCCCATATACCGGAGGATCCTTGCCATCGAGCCTTTAAAGTCTTTGGCTTTTTCTCCTCCATGCATTCCCCTTCCATGCCCCATGGGTCCCCCCATATGGCCTCTTCTGTTTTCACTCATTTGCCAGTTCCTCCTCTGATAGCTGTGACATGGCGATCTGCCGGTATACCTCACAGTTTTTCATCAGCTCTCTGTGAGTTCCGAGCCCTGCCATCCTTCCTTCATCCAGTACCAGGATCTGATCTGCCCCCAGAATGGTACTGATACGCTGTGCCACGATTATAGTAGTCGCATTTCCGGTGTGCTCCTTCAATGCCTGTCTCAGAGTTTTATCAGTCTTAAAATCAAGGGCGGAAAAGCTGTCGTCAAAGATAAAGATCTCCGGATCTCTTGCGATCGCCCGGGCAATGGAAAGTCTCTGCTTCTGTCCGCCGGACACATTCGTACCTCCCTGCGATACCGGGGAATCATAGCCGTGAGGCTTTTCCTCAATGAAATCCTGTGCCTGTGCAACTGCCGCAGCCATTTTTACCTGATCCCGTGAAATCTCTGTCTTTCCGTACCGGATATTGGAATCAATCGTTCCGGAAAAAAGCACGCCTTTCTGCGGAACATATCCCAGACGGTCCCTCAGATCCTTCTGTGCCATATCCCGGACGTCCGTACCATCTACCTTTACCTGCCCTTCTGTTACGTCATAAAATCTGGGGATCAGATTGATCAGGGTACTTTTTCCGCTTCCGGTACTTCCGATCACAGCAAGGGTCTGCCCCTTCTGAAGCTTAAAGCTGATATCCGTCAGGACATTTTCTCCTGCATCCGGATAAGCAAAGGATACATGGTCAAATTCTACTGTTCCGGTCTCTGCAGAAGATGGATGAACCGGATTCTCAGGATCTTCCAGAGAATTCTCTGTTTCCAGAATCTCCACAATACGGAGCGCCGCCACATTGGCTCTCGGAAGCATGATAGACATTGCTGTGATCATCAGGAAAGCCATAATGATCTGCATTGCATACTGAATAAATGCCATCATATCCCCAACCTGCATATTTCCGGCATCCACCGCATGGGCACCATTGTATACGATCAGGACAGAGATCCCATTCATGATCAGCATCATGGACGGCATCATAAAGGTCATACACCTGTTTACAAACAGATTAGTCTTTGTCAGGATGTGGTTTGCATCCTCAAAGCGTTCTTCCTCATGCTTTTCCCTGCTGAATGCACGGATCACAGGAATTCCCGTAAGTATTTCACGGGTAACCAGATTCAGCCTGTCGATCAGCGCCTGAAGCTTTGTAAACTTCGGCATGGCAATGGAAAAAAGAAGCCCGATCAAAACAAGAATCAGCACCACTCCCACACCAAGGATCCAGGTCATGGAAGAATCCGTATCCAGAACCCTGAGGACACCTCCGATACCGATGATCGGTGCATACAGCACGATCCGGAACATCATGGCCATGGTCTGCTGGACCTGCTGCACATCGTTGGTGCTTCTTGTGATCAGAGATGCCGTAGAAAATTTATTATATTCATTGCTGGAAAATCCAATGACTTTCCGGTAAACATCTCCTCTGATATCATGTCCAAGGCTGGCAGCCACCTTTGCAGAAAGAAAAACCACCGATATGGATGCTGCCATGATCAGAAGCGCCATCAGAATCATCTTCAGCCCCGCTTTTCCGATATAGTTCATCTGAATTTTGTCAATATCCTCTCCCAGGGCTTCATATTCCATCTGCACATAAGAAACTGCCGCCTGCGTAATGATCGAATCCGGCATTTCCGCAAATTTCTCTTCCATGGCTTTTGTCATCTGCACTCTTGCCTCTTCCGGCATCGCAGCAATGGCCTCTATGGGATCTGTATCTTCTGGAAATCCCATTTCTGCCAGCATTTTTTCTGTCTCCCCGCCTCCTGTCATAAGGCCTGTAAGGATCAGCATGGGTTTCCCAAGACTTTCATTCAGCTCTTCTCTGGTTTCTTTGTCTATGTCTTTATGGAGAGTACAGATATCCCCCTCCTCTGTGTAAGCCGCCTCCATCCCGGAAGCCTCCTCCTCACTCATAAACAGTTTCAGACTGTCCATGGAGGATTTCCGCAGTTTCTCAGGCACACCATCTTCAATCCCTTTCTGCTGGATTCCCACATTCACGATTCTGGAAGTGTAATCCGGCAGCGACAGATCACAGTATGCCTGCAGAAACAGCAGAGCAATGATCAGCACCACATATCCGGCTGATCTTTTCAGATATTTCATTAACTTGATCAATTGTCAGCCTCTCCTTTTTCCTCAGTTTCCCCTTCGGCATCCTCCGGGATATTGTAAATATTTTCTATGATCTGCTCCAGAAAACGACGGAACAGACATTTTTCCGTATCGGTGAACCCCTTCTGCACGTAGCTTTCGTTTTTCTCTACCTGTCTGGCAACAAGCGTCTTCATCTCCTGTCCTTTTTCTGTAAGGAAAACCCTGGTTACTCTCTGGTCATCCGGATCGTGCTTCCGTCCGATGATTCCGGCTTTCTCCATACGCTGCACCATGACATTGACTGTGGGCGGCTTTACCTGAAGCTCCTCCGCGATCTCCTTCTGACTCATATCCTCATGCTGGGACAAAAGCATGATAAAGGGGATCTGGCCGGGATGAAGTCCCAGAGCCGCCATCTGCCGGAAACATTTGGATGCGTAGGCTCTGTTCAGCTGTACAAATAAATCCTGGAATCCGATTTCCTCTGGTTCTTTTTCCGTTTTCATTTTTTATCTCCTGTCTTTTAATTAGTCGGCTAATTTTATATAATACTCTTTTGCACAAAAAAGGCAAGTGATTTTTGTGCACTTTACACTTTTTTCATCTTTTGAACACATTATTTTCACAATATAATCATTAGACGGGTAATTATATTCCGCATGCATCCGGTCGTATCCTCGCGGAACGTTTTTTATTTGTTAGAAAAGTTCGTACAGAATGTACTACTTTCCTAACAAATAAAAAAGCCGGAGAAAACATCCCCGTACACAGGTTTTTTCTCCGACTTTTTCTTATATGAACTGGTTTGTTGCCTCATCGTATTCATAATCAATCGACTTCAGTTTTTCCACCAGTTCATTTTTCTTAAGACCTCTGCAGGTACAGAGTGCCTCCAGGGATTCATAATAATCCCGAAGCTGTGTGTTTACATAACTCAGTAAAATTACCGGGTCCTTGGGTATCATCTGTTACCATCCTTTACATTGATAATAAACTTCCCATCCCGGACATCCAGTTCCAGCGTATCTCCTGCATGGACATCGCCGGAAAGAATTTTCTTCGCAGCAAGTGTCTCCACATAATTCTGCAGGTAACGCTTCAACGGGCGGGCGCCGTATACCGGGTCATACCCGTTCTCGACCACCTGCGCCTTGGCTGCTTCTGTCAGGGTCAGGGAAAGCTCCTGGTCGGACAGACGCTGATCCAGCTCTGCCACCATCAGGTCTACTATGTTACCAATATTATCTTTTGTCAAGGGTTTAAACAGAATTATCTCGTCAAGACGGTTCAAAAATTCCGGACGGAAATGTCCTCTCAGGTCATTCATGACCATATCCTGTGCCTCCGGCTTAATCTCTCCGTTTTCATCAATTCCATCCAGAAGGTATGGGGAACCGATGTTGGAGGTCATGATCAGGATCGTATTCTTAAAGTCTACCGTACGTCCCTGAGAATCCGTGATTCGACCGTCATCCAGTACCTGAAGAAGTACATTAAATACATCCGGATGGGCTTTTTCGATCTCATCAAACAGCACAACGCTGTACGGTTTCCGGCGCACTGCCTCTGTCAGCTGACCGCCTTCTTCATAACCTACATATCCCGGAGGCGCTCCGATGAGGCGGGATACGGAATATTTCTCCATATATTCACTCATGTCAATACGGACCATATTCTGTTCATCATCAAAAAGTGTGGCTGCCAGAGTCTTGGCCAGCTCCGTCTTACCTACACCGGTAGGTCCAAGGAACAGGAACGAACCAATGGGCTTGCTGGGATCCTTGATTCCGGCTTTGGAACGAAGGATCGCATCCGTTACCAGACGTACACCCTCATCCTGACCGATCACGCGTTTATGAAGCTCATCCTCCAATGTAAGGAGCTTGGCTCTTTCGCCCTCTGTCAGTCTGGTTACAGGAATTCCTGTCCATCTGGAAATGATCCTTGCGATCTCATCATCCGTCACTGCCTCATGCACCAGCTGATGACCGCTTTCTCTCGTGTTGCGCTCCTCGATCTCAAGCTGCTGCTGAAGTCTTGGAAGCTCTCCGTACTGAAGTTCTGCCGCCTTCTCCAGGTCATAGCTCTGCTGTGCTTTCTGAATCTGTTTATTTACTTCCTCAATCTGCTCGCGGAGTTTCTGGAGCTTTTCTACAGAATGTTTCTCGTTATCCCACTGCGCTTTCTGTGTGTTAAACACATCCCGCAGATCTGCCATTTCCTTCTGGAGGTCTGCCAGTCGTTCCTTACTCAGATTATCCGTTTCTTTTTTCAGGGCAGACTCCTCGATCTCCATCTGCATGATCCTGCGTCTCTGTTCATCCAGCTCGGTAGGCATGGAATCCAGCTCTGTCTTGATCAGCGCGCAGGCTTCATCCACCAGGTCAATGGCCTTATCCGGAAGGAATCGGTCTGTAATATATCTGTGAGAAAGAGTTGCCGCTGCCACAAGAGCACTGTCTGTGATCTTTACTCCATGGAATACCTCATAACGTTCTTTCAGTCCACGAAGGATGGAAATCGTATCCTCCACTGTCGGCTCGTCTACCATAACCGGCTGAAAACGACGTTCCAGTGCTGCATCCTTTTCAATATACTGACGATATTCATCCAGAGTCGTTGCTCCAATACAGTGAAGTTCTCCTCTTGCCAGCATAGGCTTCAGCATATTTCCGGCATCCATAGCACCGTCTGTCTTGCCGGCACCTACGATCAGATGAAGTTCGTCAATAAAGAGAATGATGTTTCCCTCGCTCTTTTTCACTTCTTCAAGAACCGCTTTCAGACGTTCCTCAAACTCGCCTCTGTATTTGGCTCCTGCAACAAGCGCACCCATGTCCAGAGCAAAAATCTTTTTATTTTTCAGTCCTTCCGGAACATCTCCCGCCACGATTCTCTGTGCAAGTCCTTCAATCGCAGCTGTTTTGCCGACACCGGGTTCACCAATCAGAACCGGGTTGTTTTTGGTTTTACGGGAAAGGATCCTGACAATGTTACGGATTTCTGCATCACGGCCGATCACCGGATCCAGCTTCTGGTTTCTGGCTTTTTCCACCAGATCCTCTCCGTATTTATTTAAAGTATCATAAGTTGCCTCCGGGTTATCGCTGACCACCCTCTGATTTCCCCTTACGGTAGAAAGTGCCTGTAAAAATCTTTCCCTGGTGATTCCGAATTCATCGAAGATTTTTTTCATGCCGGGGCTTGGCTGCTTCAGAAGAGACAGAAACAGATGCTCTACGGAAACATACTCGTCTCCCATTGCCTTTGCTTCATCCTCCGCGCTGACCAGCGCTTTGTTCAGATACTGTCCAAACCGCAGATCTCCTCCGCTGACCTTCACTCTGGCATCCAGTGCTTTCTTCACTGTGTTTATAAAATATTCCTTATTGATCTCCATCTTCTCGATAAGCTTAAGGATCAGGCTGTCTTCCTGAGTCAGAAGTGCATACAGAAGATGCTCCTGTTCCACCTCTTGATTCCCGTATTCGTAGGCGATCTTCTCCAGATCCTGAACAGCCTGTATGGATTTCTGTGTGAATTTACTGATATTCATAGGCTCTCCTCCTGTATCTATACAAAAGTGATTGATTGCTGCAAAAAATCTACAGCAATATTTGTTGTCTTGTTCTAGTTCTTGTATAACATATCACATTTTATTAGCAATGTAAAGAGGTGAGTGCTAATTTCTTATTATTTTTTTCAAACCCGATGAATGTTAACTTCCTGATTTTTTCTCACTCAAAATCGCATTATTCTCTATAAAACAAGGGCACTGAAAAACTCCCATTTTTTTAAGGTGGGAGTTCTTCTTTTATAATTTTTCTTGTAATTTCTAATTATATTACAAAAAAACGCTATGGTTTACCCCATAGCCAATTCC
>JAETOL010000152.1 GCA_021771755.1 Lachnospiraceae bacterium
AACCGCAGACTGCCGCTGGCTGCGCTGAACAATCGTGATTTCGTTGTGTGGACAGGGCATTTCGTGTCCCTCCTTTCGGTAATTGGTGGATGGGGTGGCGTTTTACCACCTCATTTGGGGCAGAAAAAAAGCAGGAGACCTTTTCAGATTTCCTGCTCGGTGTGCCGCTGTGTGGGCGGCGGGTATTTAGTTGTAAAAGTTCGGGGCAAGTTGACCCGATGTATAAGAAATAATAAACCAGAAGTTTACAAGCTAAATTTGTTACAACAAAAATGTAAATACTCTTTAACCGATATTTCTTTGCTATTCAAAATTCCAATAGCAACAAATATAACTTCTGCAACTGTAAGATAGCAGTCTTTCAAATCAAAAATAAAAAGGGTAGGTATCTGCAAAAAATCTAAACTTCCACCCCAAAACAGCTTATCAATCAAGCTACATAAACATCCCGATATGCCACAAATCATTATTATTTTTACCCAAAAACTTATATGTGCTCTTTTTGCCTGATATAGCATATATCCTGAAAAAAAGAGGAACAAAACAAACACATTCAATAAAATGGTAACAAACGGACTTGATAATAATTCGAAGAAATTTCCAGCATAAGATAAACGAGTATTTAGTTCTGGATTAAATCTTAAAACTTTGGCTATTATATCAAATTCGCATTTCATAAATACTTTTGAAATTACTATTTTAACCGTCTGGTCAATTAAAACCAATAATGCCACAGGTATAATAAACGGCTTAAACTTTTCCATCAGTAACACTTCCTCTCAAATTATTATTTTATTATTTCTTCTTTTTCGATTTAGGGGTAGGCAATTCCTCATACATAGCATTAAACAATCCTGTCAAAAACTCTTTATTATCAACTTCATCTACCAACAACATTTCTTTTGCTCCCTCGTAAGGTAACTCATACGAAACCGTTGGCATATAACTTATTGCTGATTTTACTGGTTTAACAAGTAATCTATCATCATAGATACCGCCTACAATCTTACCACGATAATAAATGACAAATTCGCCCATCATAGCTCGATAGGTAATTTCATTCAAGCCAGATAACTGACCTAAAATAAATTCTAAATATTCTTTGCTGGATGCCATAACTTTACCTCAATTTCTAAATTTATTACTGACTTCATTATACTTTATTGCTTATCGAAAAGATAGCATATTTTATGAAACTTGTCGGCTGGGAACAGCTTGCATTGCAAGGTGTCCCCAGATGGCAAGTCCACAAAAGGGTAGCTGGCGGCAGCCAGCGCAGGGGAAGCGTAGCGTCCCCTGTTTGATTTGGAGCAGACCTTGACTGCGGAAAATCACAGC
>JAETOL010000056.1 GCA_021771755.1 Lachnospiraceae bacterium
TAAGACCCCTTGAAGACGACGAGGTAGATAGGGCAGAGGTGGAAGTGCGGTAACGTATGGAGCTGACTGCTACTAATAGGTCGAGGGCTTGACCAAAAAGCTTGGTCACACGATTCGAAAATGTTAACATGTATGTAGTTTTGAAAGTGCAATACTTTCATAATGGCCCAGTGGCTCAGTTGGTTAGAGCGCCGCCCTGTCACGGCGGAGGTCGAGAGTTCGAGTCTCTTCTGGGTCGCTTGCTTCATCAAATATGATGCAGCGACAAACAATTTTATATTATGGGGTCTTAGCTCAGCTGGGAGAGCATCTGCCTTACAAGCAGAGGGTCATAGGTTCGAGCCCTATAGGCCCCATAGAAATCAAGGGTGGATTCCCGAGTGGCCAAAGGGGGCAGACTGTAAATCTGTTGGCACCGCCTTCGAAGGTTCGAATCCTTCTCCACCCACTCAATCTTCTTATTGGAAGATTAAGAGCTTATGACAAAGGCTCCTGGTAAGCCGATGTGGCTCAATTGGCAGAGCAGCTGATTTGTAATCAGCAGGTTATCGGTTCGAGTCCGATCATCGGCTTTACAATTCAATATTACCGCGGGGTGGAGCAGTCTGGAAGCTCGTCGGGCTCATAACCCGAAGGTCACAGGTTCAAATCCTGTTCCCGCTATTTATGCCCAGATAGCTCAGTTGGTAGAGCAGAGGACTGAAAATCCTCGTGTCGCTGGTTCGATTCCGGCTCTGGGCATTTCTTTTCGGAAAAGAGAAGAAACAATTTACAATTTTATATGGGGTATTAGCTCAGTCGGTAGAGCACTTGACTTTTAATCAAGTTGTCCGGGGTTCGAATCCCCGATGCCTCATTGAAAATCTTCAAGTACACTTACTTGAAGATTTTTTTTGTTATAAATAATTTGACACAAAGATTTTTTTATAATAAACTAAATTTATCTTATTGTATTAGTTAGGTATAAATCCATGAAAAAAATTTTGGAAATTGATCAGTATTGGAAGCTTTTAAATCAATATCAGGAAAAAATCCCAGATATGGTGTATAATCATATGATGCTTCCAGGTGAAGCTGCATCCCATATAGAGGCGGGTAAATTATATTACGAAGAGCAAAAGAAGGGGATTGTTTTTTCTGTAAAAGAAAAAGATTTCTGTAAGTTGTATTTTTATATTTCGGAAGGTGCGGAGATCCATTTGCCAGAAAAGGACAGACCACAGCTTATAGAATGTATTTATCGAGAGGATAAAGAAGATATTCATATACAGAAGTTGAGGAAAAAAACAGAAGAGTCAGGGTTTTATCCATATGTAAAAAATAAAAGAATCCGGGCTGAAATACAGGAACAAGATCTGATACCATTAGATAAGAAAAATATTCATCAGAATCTTTTGTGGAAATATGCTTCTGAAGAGGAGATACCTGCAATTTATAAACTTTGGGAAGTTATGGACATCTATAATTCTACTATACCGGATGAAAAAAAACTTAAAGAACTATTGGAAAAGAAAGAAATTATTACCATATGGAAAGAGGAAAAACTCTGCGGAGCGGCACGAGTGAAGATGGAAAATCGCAGGACAGGTTCTATATGGCTTATAACCGTCAGCAGAGATTTTCGTAGACAGGGAATTGCCACTGCATTATACAAAGTATGTTTGTCTATTTTAAAAGAAAAGGGCTGCAGATATGTGATTCAATGGTGTGATGAGAAAAATCAGGCAGTTCTTTCTGTCAGTGATAGATTTGGATTCCAGTTTGATGGAACAATTTCCTGTTCCTATATCTGTAAATAATATAAGAGATTATTCAGAGTATAAAATCTCTGAAAAATAAAAAGAAGAGAGGAAATGAAAATGAAAGAAACAGTAATCGAGATTTTAATGGATGTACGACCGGATATTGATCTGGGCGAAGGTGTTCAGCTTATTGATGATGGAGAACTGGAATCATTGGATATCGTAGCTCTGGTAGGCGAACTGAATGATGAGTTTGACATCAATATTTCTGTAAAGCATCTGATTCCGGAAAATTTTAATTCTGTAGATGCCATTGTAGCGTTAATCGAATCATTACAGGAGTAGATTTATGTCTTTTGTCTCACTGAATTTTGTAATCTTTGTTGCTGTAGCAGCAGGTGCGTATTTTTTATGTCCGGCTAAGTATCGATGGGGCATCCTGCTGGCTGCCAGCCAGTTCTTTTATCTCTTGACCAGTCCCCATACATATGTATTTTTATTATTTACTACAATAACTACTTTTTGTGGCGGTATTTTTATAGAGCGTCAGACAGAATGCTATAAAAATTTTGTGAAAGAGCATAAAGAAGAGCTGGATCGGAAACAAAAGAAAGAATGGAAGGCTAGATATGACAGAAAAAAGAGAAGAATTCTTTTGGCAGTACTTCTTCTTAATCTGGGAATTCTTGCTTTTGTTAAATACTTTAAGGTCTATCTCAATACGCTTTCCAGACTCTTGGAATTGGAGAGCATTTCTTTTGAAGCAGGTATTCTGATTCCCTTGGGAATTTCTTTTTATACGTTTCAGTCACTCGGATATCTGATCGATATTTATCGGGAACAATATAAGGCAGACAGGAATCCTTTAAAGTTTGCGCTTTTTGTATCCTGGTTTCCACAGATTATTCAAGGTCCTATCAGTAGATATGACCAGCTGGCAGAGCAATTGTATGAGCCTCATTTCTTTCAATATGAAAGAGTTAAATTCGGAATACAGCTTATGATGTGGGGATGGTTCAAGAAACTGGTGGTTGCAGACAGAGTAGCTGTTTTTGTAAATCAGGTTTTTGATCGCTATACAGAGTATACAGGATTTTATGCAATTTTAGGTGTGATTGGGTATACGATACAGATTTATGGGGATTTTTCGGGGGGTATGGATATTGCCAGAGGCGTTTCTCAAATTTTTGGGATTGACCTGACCTTAAACTTTAAGCGTCCGTATTTTGCCACAAATATTCCGGAATTTTGGAGAAGATGGCATATTACGTTGGGAGCATGGTGCAGAGACTATATTTTTTACCCGATTTCTCTTTCGAAGTTTTTTGGAAAACTTGGTAAAAGTTCAAGAAAACTTTTAGGAGACCGGATTGGTAAACTTGTACCGGTCATCTTTGCGCAGCTTATTACTTTTTTTGTTATAGGTATCTGGCATGGTGCGGAATTTAAATATACAGCATATGGTCTGTATCAAGCGGTCTTTATTATAGGTGGGATTCTTTTTGAACCATTCATCATCCGTCTGACAGAACTTCTCAGAATCAATACAAAAGCTTTTAGCTGGCGTTTGTTTCAAATCAGCAGGACATTTATTCTGATTGTGATTGGAAGATTCTTTTCCAGAGGGACCAGCTTTACAGCTGCTTTGTGGATGATGAAACACAGTTTTGATCTTAATCCTGGAATTTTTTTTAATGGAGATATTTTTACATTAGGTCTGACACCAAAGGATTTTATCCTGTTAGGATTTTGCCTTGTATTCTGGATCATCATCAGTGTGATTCAGGAATGTGGATATAGTGTACGTCAGCTGATTGCACAGCAAAATGCTGTATTCCGATGGATGATCTATCTGGCAGGTATATTTGCAGTTATGGTTTTTGGTGTTTATGGAATTGGTTATGATGCAGGATCGTTTATTTACAGAGGATTTTAAGAGAGGGCAGAGTATGATCATCAATGTTTTAGAATATTTGGAACAGTCACAAAATCAATTTTCAGAAAAAGTGCTGTACAGAGATGAACAGAATGCAGTTACTTTCCGAGACGTTTTTCAAACAGCACGAATCTGGGGAAGCTTTCTTATTGGCTGTACTTCTCCGCGTAAGCCGATACTGGTCATTACAGATAAAACCATTACAACTCCGGAACTATTTTTTGCAGTTCTTTACAGTGGATGTTTTTATGTGCCGATTGATTTGGAACTTCCGAAATACCGTTTGAAGCTGATACTGGATACAGTTCAGGCGGATATTATGATAACAGCGGAAGAACATCGTCAGGAGGCCGAGACGTTGGAATTTTCCGGAAAGATTATTTCCACTGCAGATATGGAAGGGACACAGGAAGACACAGAAAAATTGGATGCTGTCCGCAGACAGGTGATGGATGTTGATCCGGCATATGTGATCTTTACCTCTGGCTCTACAGGAATACCGAAAGGCGTGGTAGAATCCCACAGACAGCTGATTGATTATATTGAAGCATTTTCTGAAACGTTTGCCATTAATGAAGAAGATATTTTTGGGAATCAATCTCCACTGGACTATGTAGCAGCATTGAGAGATCTGTATCTTCCTTTAAAAACAGGAGCATCTACAGTATTGATACCAAAAAAATATTTTTCCATGCCTGTTCGTTTGTTTCAGTATCTGAATGAAAATAAAGTCACAACGATATGCTGGGTAACCGGTGCATTGACGTTGTGTTCTGAATTAGGAGTTTTTGAAGAAATACATCCTGAATTTATAAATAAGGTGTTTTTTACCGGCTCTGTTATGCCTTGCAAACATCTTAGGGTATGGCAAGAGAATCTTCCATCAGCTGTTTTTGTTAATCATTATGGTCCAACAGAAATTACTGCAAGCTGTACCTGGTATATGGTAGATCATTTGGTTTCTGAGGAAGAAGAACTGCCTATCGGCCAGCCATTTTGTAATACCCGGATTCTTCTTATTACAGAAGATGGAAGAGAAGCGGCAGAAGGAGAAACTGGAGAAATTTATGTACAGGGTACTTCACTGGCTTTGGGATATTATAGAAATCCAGAAAAAACAAGGGAAGTTTTTGTAAAAAATCCATTAAATCCTATTTATGATGAGATTGTGTACCGCACAGGTGACATAGGAAAAGTGGATCATCAGGGAAATCTCCTTTTTTGTGGAAGAAAAGATGACCAGATCAAACATATGGGGCACAGGGTAGAACTGGGAGAAATCCAGGCTGCGGCTGTTCTCATGCCGGAGATTTATGAGGCAGTGTGTTTGTATAAAAAAGAGAAGCAGCAGATCTGGCTGTTTTATACAGGAGAAGAAACTTCCTCAAGGGATATTTCCAGATTTTTAAAAGAGCGTCTTCCAAACTTTATGATACCAAGGAAATTCATCTATTTAGAAGAGATGCCTTTAAACTTTAATGGAAAGATCAATATGAATGAATTAAGGGAAAAGATGAAGTAGGGATATGTGGAAAGAAAAAAAGAACAGATGGATTCCAATTCGATGCCTGATCGTTATGGCTGTTTTTGTGATCCTGCTTACCATTCTTGGAAAATTATTTACGCCATATTATATACAGGACACAGATCAAAACAGAACCTTTTATAAAACGGAAAAAAATACTGTTGATGTGTTGATCGCAGGAAGCAGTACTCTTTTGGTAGGTCTGTCTCCGCTGGAACTGTGGGAGAACTATGGAATTGTTTCGCATACGCGTGCAAGTACGATCCAGGCGCCTCCGATTACATGGTTGAATATCAAAGAAGCCTACCGCTACCAGAAACCAGAGGTGGTAGTCATGGGTGTTACATGCCTTTTTATTGACTATGATTATGATAAATATGAGCCGTATCTCCGCAGAGGACTTGACTTTAAGAAGCTTTCGGCTGATAAACTAAAAGCGGTTTATGAAGTGGTAAAACGCAGTGATTCTCAGCATATGGCGGACTATATTTTTCCTTTGCTCCGTTATCATGACCGGTGGAAAGAACTTCAGTGGACAGATATTTATAATCTGCAGTACCGCCATGATTTCATGCATGGTCAGTATCCTATTTATCGGACAGAAAAAATTGAGGCGAGAGATCGTGTGGACGAGACGGTAAAACCGGAAAAAGAAAATGAGGATTCCTGGTCATTTTATAAAGAAATCATTGAATACTGCAGAGCTCAGGGGTCTGAGGTGATTGTAGTAAATATGCCGGATGATCGCTGGACATACGGACGTTATCTGACTGCAAAAGAACTGACAGAGAGCTGTGGAGCTACGTACATTGATTTTAATACAGAGGAACTGCTGAATGAAACAGAAATTGACTGGGACAGAGACTTTTATGACCCCCGTCATCTGAATCCTGTGGGAGCGCAGAAGACCACTCGTTATCTGGGAGAATATTTGATAGAAAATTATCCGGAGCTTCCACGGAATCAGTGTTCTAGTAAAACCGCAGATATTTTTAACAGGGATCTACTTGAGTATAAAAATGAATTAAATGAATTTGAAAAGCAGTTAATTTCTGAAAATTAAAAAACAGTTCTAAGAGTACTCCTTTCATGCATAGAGTTATAGTACCTGAAATACTGTGGGAAATGCGCAGCCCCAGTGGGACAGGCATGAAAACAAGGAGGGCTGTTATGAAGAGTTTAAAAGAATTTTTTCACATGATAGTTGCTGCTGTAATCTGTTTTGGAATGAAAATTGTTTCCTCAGGAGAATGCTGTGTTGTAAAAGCGCTGACAGGAACAGGGGGAACTGTCTGTGGGACTGCGCCGGATAAAGGTAAAAAAGAGGTTTTTGAAAAAAGCAGAAATCGTTTGTTTTTGAAAAATGCATACGATAGAAGTCAGGGACCAGGGGACAGACTATGGATTCGTGAGAAGAAAAGATCTCCTTCCGGAAAGAAAGTTCCGGAGGAGGCGGATAAAATTTTGTTCTATTTAGTCCCTGAATGAGAGATTGATGATGCAGTATGATGATAGGTTTGCTCCTGTCCAGTTCTTTAGTGCGCTGGACAGGAGTTTTTTGCTTAAAGATGTTTTGCGGGCACGATCAGGATCTCTGCGCCCTGTCAGATAGAATCGGTTGTGTATCAGAAGGACTTCATCATCCGGTATGTGGATTTTATAAAAAGTATGAGGATAAAACAGCAGAAAACGACATATATTAAGACAAAGTACATAGTGAAAGAAGCTTTATGAAAAAGAGAGAAGCATTTTGGTATGCAGGACCTTTTATTTTGTTTTTTATTCCATATTTACTGACCATAGCGGTCAATGGGATTGAAGCAGCAGTTCTGAATCGAACTCCGGATCCGGAGGAATATCTGCCGATACTTCTTTCCCGTCAGATAGCTCAGGATTATGAAGAGGAAGCAATCAAGGCTCAGGCAGTGATCACCAGGACAAATTTTTTTCGCAGACTTAAAGAGGGAAATCCTGCAGAAATCCTGCAAATGGAAGAAATACAGCCGGGAAGCCTTTATTTTTTGTGGAAGACTTCGGACAATGTGTATCAAAAAGCCGTTCAGGAAACGGAAGGTCAGATACTTACTGCGGAAGGAGAAATGAAGCTGGTTCCTTATCATGAGATCAGCGGAGGGCAGACCAGGGATGGAACAGAAGCTTTTCACAGTGAAGAATATGCTTATTTGAAATCCGTGGACAGCAGTATAGATAAAGATTCTGCTTTTTATTTAAACAGTACATATATAGCAGAGCAGCAGATGCCGGAAGAGCTGACGATCAGGGAAAGGGAGAAAAGCGGCTATGTATCAAGCCTGACTGCGAATGGAGAGTTTTTGGAAGGAGAAAGTTTTTCGCGCGGGATGGGAATGACGTCCTCAAATTTTACGATTCAGAAGGTTGGAAGGGAGTTTCGTTTTTTATCCAGAGGGAAAGGGCATGGATTGGGGTATTCCCAAAATGGAGGAAATGAAATGGCGAAAAAAGGAAGTACCTGGAAAGAAATACTGGAAGTTTATTTTCCTGCCATGGAGCTTGCATTTTATGAGGGATGATTCAAAAAATCCCGGGAAAGAAAGGATCTAATGAATAGACTTACATATTCTGGACACCCTATAAATACAGAAATGATCATAAGTAGAGGTGAAAGGAATATGACAAAAAACAAAATCGCAAAGTATATTGCAAACACAGCACTTCTGGCTGTTATTGCGGCAGCCGGAATAGGAGCCTATCAGCTTGGTACATCAAGACCGGAGCAGGAGATTCAGGATCCTGTGGAAATGGAAACGGAAGAAGAATTTATGGTAGATGCAGGAACGGATCAGGTAGAAGCAGATATGGAAAATACAATAGAAAACAATTCTGCACAAAGAGAAGAGGAAGTAATCGAGAAACCGGAGGAAGAAACGGATTCTGCAGAAAATACACAGGAACAAACAGCGCCATATCAGGAAGCGCAGGAAAACACAGGAGCCGAACAGGATGAGGAAGAAAATACAGAAACGGCAGCAGGGGCTGTTTCCGCTCCTTCTTTGAGCTTCTCGGAGGAAACACAGATGGAGTGGCCGGTAAATGGGAATATCCTGTTGGATTATAATATGGATCAGACGATATATTTTCCCACTCTGGATCAGTATAAACTGAATCCTGCCATTGCAGTTCAGGCTGTGGAGGGGGCTCCGGTACTTGCATCTGTGCCGGGAACCGTGTATTCTATCGAGGAAAACGCGCAGACCGGAACTACGGTTACCATGGAGCTTGGAAGCGGTTATCAGGCTGTTTACGGGCAGCTGAAGGATCTGGCAGTGGAAGAAGGACAGACCGTGGAAAAGGGCGATGTGATCGGTTATATTGCAGCTCCTACCAAGTATTACAGCGAGGAGGGAAGCAACCTTTACTTTGCTATGAAAAAAGACGGAGAGCCTGTGGATCCCATTGCCTATCTTCCGGAATAAATCAGGAACAGATGATTCACAAAAAATAGAAAACAACGTATAATAAAAGCAGGTGGGAATAAAAATCCGCAGTCGGCAGTTCTCCTACCTGCTTTTTCTGTGATCCCATAAAATTTCTTTTTGTGGAAATATTATTCGGGAATCAGTGATACACCATCAAAATCCGGCTGCTTGATCATAGATGTAAGGAAAAGTAACAGGGGATGGCTGCTGCAGAGAATGGCAGTTGTCCTTTACATAAAAGGAGCAGAAGATGAATTATACCTATATGGTCCGATGTGGAGACGGAAGTCTTTATACCGGGTGGACAAACTGTCTTGAAAAGCGTCTGAAGGCACATAATGAGGGGAAGAGCGGAGCGAAATATACCAAGGCAAAGCGACCGGTAACACTTGCCTATTATGAAGGGTTTGCCACGAAAGAAGAGGCTATGAAAAGAGAATGTCAGATCAAAAAGCTGACCCGGAAACAGAAGGACAGATTAATGGAATTCTGAAAACAAAACTCCCCTTATCCTTCAGAAATAAATGGCTGAGGGATAATGGGGCGGTGACTTAAGAAAACATTGAAACAAAAGGGGGCTGTCGGGAAATAGATAGTTCTAAATAGGGGCAGATGTGATTCGTATGAGTCACATCTGCCCCTAAAATTTTTCCGTCAAAAAGAAAAAAGATGGCTAACGATAACCATCTTCTCTCCGTTCCATGTTATAATGGAACTATGCCAAAACAAGATTATTATAACGAATTTTTTGAACTAGGGCAACAGAAAATTAACTTCAGTTTCTTCGAATTGTGTTTAACTGACGACGATCCAGTCTATACCCTAAAAAAAGTGATGGAGGAATTAGATTTTTCTGGCTTATTAGCCAATTGTTCAGATAAAGGAAGAACCGGGTATAACCCGATTATGATGTACGCTGTAGTTACGTACGCAAACATGCGTGGAATAAGATCTGTTGACCGTATTGTGGAATTATGCGAAAGAGACCTTGCGTTTATCTGGCTTACCAAAGGACAGAAACCAAGGCGGGATGCATTTTATGAATTCAAGAATAAAAAACTAACCGCTGATGTATTGGATGAACTGAACTAACAGTTTCTTCGTCGTCTGCAAAAAGAAGGATTCCTTACCTTAAAGTCTCTTTTTATTGATGGAACAAAAATAGAAGCCAATGCAAACCGCTATACGTTTGTATGGAGAGGAACACTTAACTACCATCTTGCAGGATTATTAGACACCATTGATTCGTTGTATCAGCAGTATAATGTTCTGATTGATAAAATGAATATGGCATCAAATATAAGATCCCCCGTGCTCATATGTTTGTGATCGAAGGAATGGAGAAAGTAAGGGATATCATTGAAAAGAACCGGAAATGAAAACTGACAAAACATAAAAAGTTATCCAATAATACAATCATCGAGATTGACAACAGTTCTCCGTTAGATATTCTGAAACTCCAGAAAAATCTGATCCAGATTGCGGAACAGGAACACATTACGTTTGTTTATGGAAAAGGAAAGAAAAAACCGGAGATCCAGCAGCTGTATGAAGAACTGGAAAGCTGCGGTGAACGTCTCATGGGATATAAAGAGTGTTTTGAGATCATGGGAAAGGACCGGAACAGTTATTCCAAAACAGATTTAGAAGCCACATTTATGAGAATGAAGGAAGACCACATGGGGAATGGACAATTGAAAGCAGCATATAATGTTCAGATCGCAGTGGAGAACTATTTTATTGTTCAGGCTTATGTAAGTAATGACCGCACAGACTATAACACCCTGATCCCGGTCTTGGAGAAACATAAAAATGCATTTGGAGATATCCTGGAAGAAGTTACGGCAGACAGTGGCTATTGCAGCGAGAAAAATCTTCTGTATTTAAAAAATAACAAAATATCCAGTTACATCAAGCTGCAGGATCATGAAAAACGGAAAACACGTGCTTATAAAGAAGATATCAGAAAGTATTACAACATGAAAACGCAGATGTTCGAGGATGAACTTTATTATGTCTGCCATGACGGAAGAGAGCTTCAGCATATCAGAACTGAAACAAAACAACAGGCTGGTTATACACAGACTTATGAAGTGTATGGATGTGCTGATTGCAGCGGCTGCGAACATAAAGCGAAATGTCTTTATAGGTATAATGCAGAAAAAGATACTGAAAAAAATAAGATCATGAAGATCAATGAGCAGTGGGAAACCCTGAAAGAAGAATCCCATGGAAATATCCAAAGTGAGAAAGGGATTTTAAACCGTCAGATCCGTTCCATTCAGACAGAGGGACATTTTGGAGACATCAAAGGAAATGACAGTTTTCGTCGGTTCAATTACCGAACAGCAGAAAAAGTATATAAAGAATTCATGCTGTATGCGATCGGAAGAAATATAAACAAATATCACCGTTTTCTTCATGATAAAATTCAAAAATTTGAAGGGAAAACCGAAGAAAAGACTGCTTAGAAAAAAGAGTGCTTTCGAAAATGCAGTTGAGGGGTCTTTGCGCCCTAAAATACATATAAAAAAGAAAAAATAAGAATCTCCCATAGATGATCAGGTATAAGAAACACTGATTTCTACGGGAGATTCTTATTTTAGGATTTAGAAGCTAAAAAACGGTATTTACCGACAGCCCCTTCTTGTTTACATTTCGGACAGTAAAGCGGAAAGTTTTTTAGTTCGGTATCTTCCCTCATTTTCAGCCGAGTTTTATTTTTGCATATGGGACATAATATAAACTCTGATTGTATCATTCATTATTCCTCTGCTTCTTTTTTTGAGCTAATTAAATGGAATTGTCAAGAAAAGTGTAGTCGTTAAAACTCACTAAATTCTATCAGTTCCTAAGCTGCAAGAAGATCTTCCTGCAGCAGACGATATACAGCAGGAGGATATCCTCCCGGAT
>JAETOL010000005.1 GCA_021771755.1 Lachnospiraceae bacterium
GCATTGGCATCCATCATTTTAGAACACGAAAAGAAAAATACAATGGCTTTTTCTGTCCGGCTAAAAATGGTTAATTCTATGCGACTCTGGGTGGTCGATTCCACCCGACGCTAACAGTAGTAAACTATACTTATAACAGCTGGGCGAAAACTTAAATAGTACAATTGGATTAATCATGATACTGGGATTATCTGCCTATTTGGGAGGGAGAATGTTAATATGACAGTAGATATTGACACTTTATTTGAAATGTTGGATGAGAACCAACCAATAGAGGTTCAGGAAGAGGCTATCAGAGAAGCGAGAAAGATAAAATCCTTATCTGTATTGATGCAGCCTGTAGAATATAAATTGTCGTGGAAAAATTGTGCAAAAGTAATATGTGAAAAAACGGATAAAGAATTAAATAGTTATAAATATGAGATGTTGGAATGGCTGCAGGATCTTAATTGGCCGGGAACATTTTTGATCATGGAAAGACTGGAAAAAATGAATCCTCAGTTGTTGTTAAACGCTACCATTTATGCAGTAAAGCAGGCGCTCCTGCTAAAAGATAATGAATGGCTGACCTATATGTCATATCTTTTAAAAAATAAAAAATTTTATGATGCACTTTCTGAAGAAAAAAAATATCAGAAAATAATGAAAAGATATTATGAATCTTATTGGGGAAAATTAGACTACTGATTAGTTTGATTGTAAATAATAATATCAGAACATTAGTTTTGAAGGAGGCGGTATTCATGATGCGTCCGTCTGCCATACTACAGGCGCCTTTACATATGATTGTTGGGGTAACAGATGAATTGATAAGCCCATAGATATCGCTGTAAATTATAATTATGTATTACCTGAAGAACAGGTTCTTCTGGAACTGTAGGAAGAAGAGTTAAGGCAATATATTGAATTTCGTTTTGTAGTATAAATATTTTTAACCTGATTCAAAAAATGAGGAGGGAATTAAATGAATGAATATTATGTAGAAACGATGAAAACTAAAAAAATATACGATGATTTTATATATCATATGTTATCCCATAGTGATTTCTTTTCAGTGGTCTATTACAGACTTAGAAAGGAGAGCCCTTTAAATAAGTATTTAAAAGAATATAAAAAAGCTTTGAGGCCATATATATTACATGCGGAAAATGCACATAAGTGGCCGAATATGGAGACGTGGGATAAACGTTCTGTATATCGACTGGCATTCTATTATGCAGATATGAAATGTTATGATATTCTGACTAGAGTAAACGACATTTTTGAATGGGATTATCCCAGAGCACCCATGGATTTATGTTTTTATAAAGACGGATACTGTTGGTTTGCACTTACTGCACATGAATATGATGCATTTGTGTACACAAATAATGAGAAAGATATTCAAGAACTTCGGGAGTTAGGAGTGACTGTGGAATTTTCGGAAGATAATGCAAGATTATTTCATTATGATTTAGAAAAAGAAATGAATCATTATCGTACAAAAATCTTAAATAAGAAGAACAGTTCTAAGTAGAATGCCAATGTTTTGTTCAAGGGAGGCGGTATATCCAGCCGCTTCCTTTTTTGTACCCTTTTTTAGGGTGGATTTACAGAAAACAATGGTGAGCTTCCCTGCCATATTACAGGCGCCTTTAAATGTGATCGTTGGGGTATCAGATGAATTGACGAGGTCGGATATATCGTAGTAAACTATACTTATAACAGCTGGGCGAAAACTTAAATATTACAATTGGATTAATCATGAGACTGGAATTATCTGCCTATTCGGGAGGGAGAATGTTAATATGACGGTAGATATTGATACTTTATATGAAATGTTGGATGAGGAACAACCGATAGAAATTCAGGAAGCAGCTCTTAGAGAAGCGAGAAAGATAAAATCCTTATCTGTATTGATGCAGCCTGTAGAATATAAATGGTCGTGGGAAAATTGTGCAAAAGTAATATGTGAAAAAACTGATGAAGAATTAAATAATTACACATATGAGATGCTGGAGTGGCTGCAGGATCTTAATTGGCCGGGGGCATTTTTGATCATGGAGAGGCTGGGAAAAATGGATCCTCAGTTATTGGTGCATACTTTTATTTATAAGGTAAAGCAGGCACTTCTGTTAAAAGACACTGAATGGTTGGGAAGGATGTCATATCTTCTGAAAAATAAAAAGTTTTATGATGCACTTTCTGAAGACAAAAAATATCAGAAAATAATGAGAAGATACTATGAATCTTACTGGGGAGAATTAAAATACTAAGTATTTTGCTTGCCAATAGTAATGTCTGAACATTAATGTTCAAGGGAGGCGGAAACCTGTGAAAAGAAAACCGGATCATAGATATGATGAGACTGGTAAGGTATTTTTTGGAGTACTTATTTATTTGTTTGTTTTCGTATATGGTATGAGGGATATATATAGAAGAAGTACAATCGAAACGATAAGCTATATTATCTGTATGGGATCCGGATGGTGTCTGATTCCATGCGCTAATTTTTTGCAGTATCGTTCTTACTATAAATGGATAGATTGTCTGGATGAATGGAATCCTTTATATGTCCGGGGATATTTTCGGAAACAGGCAGGGAAATCCTGTGTTTGGGCGGATTTAAAAGGGCTGTTCTGCTGTCAGAAAGCGATACTCATATGTTGGATTCTTTTCTTGTTGTATGAAATCGTTTTTCGAAATTATTTGACATCTTTTTATTCAGAATATATTTTTTATGGTTTTGAAATTGTTTTAGGTCCTTTTTTTCTTATCTGGTTAGGTTGTCGTGGGTATTATATATGGCGGTATTGTGCCGATTTTCGGTATACACAGAATTCGAAGGGAATCTGGCAGCCGTTTTCCAATATGGCGAGAATTCCCGGGTGTGGGTGTTATCGTCCCTTTGATTGTTGGTATCATGTTTCGGAAGAAAAAATCCAAAATAGAATAAAAGCGAGTTCAGATAAAGAGGGGTATCAGCTTCTTTACTCATTTGAGACAAAAGATAACAAAGAATCAGGAGATATTTATTTACGTTTGCAGAACAAAGAATTACAGTTTGTTTTTTATGTTCGAATGAAGGAGTATTCATTGGAAAACATAAAGAAACTGAACAATATTTTTTCTGAGTTCTGGATGGAAAATATTGAAGAAAAATATAATACAGAATCAGCCTCTATAAATATTTTATTTCAAATTGATGAACCTGACAGAGAATTAAATAGAAGGCTCTTTGGGGTGTTCTCTGTAGCTCAAAAAAAGGGAAGAAACCGTCTGGTATCGGTTCTTACATATTCAGGAAAGCCTGTGTTACGAATCTTGGACAGCTATGGAATCTGGCGTGGTAAGAAAAAGTATCGTGAAATGCGGAAAGATTTTTTGAAGTTAATGGGGTTGAGAGAGCAGGATAATCATAGAAGTTATTGGGGAGATGAGGAGGACTATAAAATATTACCATGAAAATTAACGGAGGTTCAGCAGCTGCGACAGGAGGATTGTATGTGGTATGAAATTTCTTCTGTGAAAGAAGTAAATGATTTTATGGAAAAAATTAATTTTTTTCATGACAGTTGTATTAAAGAGTTGAAATATTCAAGTGGGGCATATGTAAATGATAAATATGAAATGTATCCGGTAAACGATAGGCGGATATTGAATGTAGTATTTCAATGTCAAAGAGAAGGAAATGGTATGTTTGAAATGGAATTCCAAGGCTTAAGATATCTAAAACTATTACCTTTGGATGAAATGTATACATGTGAAATACTTGACGCTACTATGTTTATACAAAATGGTTTGATTTATTGGTATGATTGCGGTGGATTGTCAGAAGAGGATCTAAATGATTATACGGGAACAGTAATTTGTGCCAGTAAATTAAGATGGAGACCAATTTTTAACCGTATGGGAAATCAAGAGTTCTATATAGGAGAAGGAAAAAATCTCTGATAACAATACTTGTATATCCAGAAAAGTCTGCTTTTATCATTTTAGATTGTGATGGAAGAAGGGAAAGAGCTTTTATTGTCTTCCGATCGGAGTTGTGCTGGTATAACGAAAAATGACAGGAAGATATAAGACAACATGATACATTTAATCTGTGCAGAGAAGGATTCCAGGGTGCTTAGAAACCTGATTTCCAGTGAGCCGCAGAAGCAGAAAAACTGTTTTTTACTGCAGGCAGGCTTGGTATTTAAGGAGCAAAAGCTATATCTAAATAAAACGGTACAAGGCAAAATATATGGAAAAATGAAACAAGATTTGTTTGGAATAGTTGGCTGCGGATTGGAGCACAGATAAATCTTATATGTAAAATCAGAAAAGATAGCATCTGCCTAAAGAAAGAGGGGGGAGTGAATGAAGAAAATAAGTGAAAATAAGTTTTGGCAGGAGATTATTAGTGAATTTTATCAACAGTATCAAATTAGTCAGGAACCCTGTAACTGCCTGAACGCTTTTTTTGAGTGCCCTGAGATTATAGAAATGCTGGATGACTGTGAACTGAGTCAGGAAGAATGTAAGCAATATAGAGCTGCGATTTTAGATGTGCTGAATACAAAGAGATCCGATCTTACAAAAAGAGAATATTCAATCCTACAGAAATTTTCTGACCAGAATGAAAAAGCAGAAGAGTATTTACTTGATGAAAAACCGTTCATAGATGAACACATGAAAGAAAGCGTCCAATTTCTGCTTTTTCAAGGGATTTGCAAAAGCAGAGGAGAAGAGTTATCATCAATTTTAAGTTCAAAAGTAAGATACAGGAAATATAGTAAATATAAAGGGTTTAGTATGGGACTATACGAAGCAAGCCCGGTATTTGATCTTACAGTGGGAAATGCGGAAAGAGGGAGTTTTTATAAGAGAGAACCAAAAGACAAATATGGAAAGCTGGAATACTTATTTAGAGAAGACGGCAGATTAGTATCTACCATTTATTATATAAGTGAAAACAATCAGGAGATCTGTTATGTTTTATATTCTGGGAGTTATATATATTATATGATCTATGATCAGTTTTTTGGAAAAAAAACATTGTACAGTGTAAAAATCTTAAAAAACATTCATAGCAAATTAGAATATTTGAAATGGTGTGTATATGGGGGACTAGCAGGAATACACAGAGTAGGTAAGGAAACTTATTTGTATCATAGCAACAAAATAGGAAAATGGTGGTCTGAAGAATTTTGGTTTCCGATATATAATGAAAATACAACTTTAGATGGGTCAATGATAAGAGAACTTTATACAGTAATATATGATAAAGAAGGGGATATGTCAGGATATAAAGTAAATTCATATATTGGAAGCAGATTGGCAAAAGATGTATTACAGAAAAAATTTGCACATATATCCGGTTATAATGAGTTTTATTTGTCAGAAAAAGATAGATTGGATACAGGAAAGGATTCCTTAAGATGGAAATATCCCCCCAATTATTTTTTATGTCCGGATATAAAAAAGTAATGTTCAAGAAGGTACACCGACTCTATCATTAGTGTTTTTATAAAAATGGATATTGTTGGTTTGCACTTACTGCCCATGAAGAAATGGCATATTTGTATACAGATAACGATAGAGATGCAGAAGCTCTGAGGAACCTTGGTCTGGAAGTTACATATACAGAAGATAATGCACAGGTATTTTATTATGATATTACGAAAGAAATGAATCATTATCGAACTAAATGGCCAAACCAATAGAAAAAAATGAGGAAGAAGAGTCCGTCTGAGAGACGGAATCCTCTTCCTTTTTGGTTATTGTCCCCACACAATTTTTTTACTGATGATTCCTGCAGCCACAGCAGTTACTGCTTCTGCGATCCAGAAGGCATGCCACACGCCCACTGCCCCAAAGATACGGCTGAGAACAAAGGCTGCCGGAATGATGACAAGTACATAGCGGAAAAGAGAAACTGCCAGTGAAGGTGTTCCTTTGCCAAGTCCTTCCAGAGCGCCGCAGGCTGTGACCGATACGGAAGAAACCAGGAAGCCTGCGCTGATGATACGGAGAGCTGTTTTTCCTGCGAGAATGGTTTCTGCATTGGACGTAAACATCCCCATAAGCTGTCCTGGAACCGCCAGGCAGATCACGGTCCCCAGAAGCATGATCATGCTGGTCATGGCAAGGGTGACAAGATAGACTTTTTTCACACGTTTGTGTTCTCCCGCACCGTAATTATAGCCGATCACCGGCCGCATACCCTGAACGATTCCGCTGGCAGGAAGGTAAAGGAAGGTCTGCAGCTTGTAATAGATTCCCAGGACCACCACATAACTCTGAGAGTAAACAGCCAGAATACTGTTCAGAACAGAAATCAGCAGAGAAGGAAGGGCAAGGCTCAGGATTGCCGGGACTCCTACGGAATAAAGTTTCTTGTCTATGGAGGCGGACGGCTTCAGGCATGTCCGCCTCAGACGTACCTGGAGCGGCATTGTTTTGTATATGATAAGATAGATCACCAGGTTCAGTACCTGTCCGAGACCGGTTGCCAGGGCTGCGCCTTCCATCCCCATGGCAGGAAAAGGTCCCAGACCAAAGATCAGCACAGGGTCCAGAATGATATTGGCAAGGCAGCCGCACATCAGGCCCATCATGGAGGATTTCATCCTTCCCACTGCCTGAAAAAGCTTTTCAAAGGCAAGATTCAGACCTACTACAACGGAAAAACAGAAAACAATTCCGGAGTAGCGGATTCCCAGCCCGATTACTTTGGAATCAGAAGTAAACAGCCCGAGGAAGAAGGGCATAATGGCAATACTGAGGATCATCATTATCAGTCCGTGTATAGCAGACAGAACAGTTCCATGGGTGGCGGCGATATCCGCATGATCCCGTCGTCCCGCGCCCAGATACAGGGAAATCTGAGAACTGATTCCCACACCGAAGCCAATGGCAATGGCATTGACAAAATTCTGCACAGGGTAGACCAGGGAAAGGGCGGTCATGGCGTCTTCACTGATCTGTGCTACGAAAAAGCTGTCCACAATATTATAAAGAGAGTTTACCAGCATGGAGATCACCATGGGAAGGGACATGGACACGATCAATGGAAAAACAGGTTTTTCTTTCATAAAAGTCTCGTTCATTTTTTTCCTCCGGACAAAAAAATAAGCCACACAACTACCGGATGGTAATTGTGTGGCGAAAAGTGGCGTTACCAAAAAAGTCCACACCTTGTTTTGGACAGATTATATCTTAGCATACGAAGAAGTGAAACGTCAAGTGGGAGGTCATTCTTTTTTATTGCACATATTTTTCTGTTGTGCTAAACTGGTTCTATTTAAAAGGGAACAGGAAAAGAGGAAAATTATGGAAAAAATACTGACGCTGCAGGTGACGATTTTTCTTCTGGTGGCGGCTGGATTTGCAGTAAAGCGTCTGGGGCTGATCGGATTGCAGGGACAGAAGAACATGAATGATCTGGTAATTTATGTGATCCTGCCATGCAATATCCTCCATGCATTTATGAGCAGTCCGGTAGAGGGAAGACTCGGTTATTATCTGGAGGTCCTCCTGATCTCCATAGGGATTCAGGTATTCTGTGTATTATATGGAAGGATTGTTTTTCGGAAGGAGCCGGAGGGAAGGAATAAATGTCTGAGATACGGAACGATTTGCTCGAACGCGGGATTTCTGGGGAATCCCATTGCAGAGGGGATCTATGGTGCAGAAGGGCTGGTTCTTGCCAGCATTTATCTGATTCCCCAGAGAATTATGATGTGGACCTCAGGACTGGCGGTTTTTTCCGGGACAACAGACAGAAAAGCCACCATAAAAAAGGTTTTGACGCATCCCTGTATTGTTATGAGTGAACTGGGGCTTCTGATGATGCTTACCGGATGGAAGCTTCCGTCCGGACTTACAGGGGCAGTGGATGCTTTGGGAAACTGCAATACTGCCATGTCTATGATGGTAGTGGGAATGATCCTGGCAGACATTGACCTGAAGGATTTTTGGGATATGACAGTGGTGAAATTCACCTTTCATCGTCTGCTCGTGATCCCCGGTGTGGTGTATGTGATCTGTCGTTTTCTTCCTCTGGATCGGAATGCATTCGGGATCTGTGTGCTTCTGGCAGCCATGCCGGCAGGGGCAACAACCAGTATCCTTGCGGAAAAATATGGGGTAGATTCTCCTTTTGCCACAAAAATGGTGATTTTTTCCACCTTATTGTCTCTTCCGACAATCTGCATGTGGAGTATGCTGTTATAAATTTATTCTGATGTGGAAAACCTTTTGGGAAATGAACTGTGTTTTCCGCGGGAAGGTGTGAGGATATGGAATATGGATATTATTTTTATGTGATCCTGGGATGGATTTCGGGAAGTATTCTTTTTGGACGTCTTGTCCCTATGTTTCTGAAGGGGGTAGATGTGGAAGAAGCTTCCGGAGATGGTAATCCGGGAACCTTTAATGCCTTTGCCTGCGGAGGCGCTCTATGCGGAGTTCTGGTCCTGATCTGCGATCTGGCCAAAGGGGCTTTGCCGGTGATGCTGTGCAGCCGGCGGCTTGGGACAGAAGCCTGGCCCTTTGCTCTGGTGATGGCGGCTCCGGTATTTGGCCATGCACATTCGGTTTTTCAGAAAGGTCATGGAGGGAAGGCAATCGCCGTTTCCTTTGGTGTTCTGATTGGACTGCTTCCTATATGGAAGCCTCTGGTATTTCTGATCTTCTGGTATTTATTGTTTGTGGCGGTGATTCCTGTGAAATCCAATACCAGAAAAAGTATTTATGCTTTTCTGGGATTTTCGGCTACGTCCTTTTGCTTTCTCCGGCACAAAGTGATTCTTGCAGGGTGTCTTCTGCTGTCAGGAATCGTGATACATAAACACTGTCTGAAGGCAAATGCCGCATATCGGGAAGGCGGAGAATGGAGGTTGGAATGAAAGCACTGATTTTATCCTGCAATACAGGAGGCGGACATAATTCCGCAGCAAGAGCCATTGCAGAAGAAATGCATGACCGGGGAGACGAAGCTTATGTTCTGGATTATCTGGGACTTGCAGGGGAGGGCGTATCCCGGCTGGTAGGGGACGGCTATGTGCAGATCGTGAAAAAAACTCCCAGACTTTTTGGTATGGTTTATAAGCTTGGAATGGTAATCAGCCGTCTGATGCGAAGATCGCCGGTTTATTACGTGAATGGCAGAATGGCAAAATATCTGGACGGCTATCTGAAGGAGCATCCGGTGGATGTGCTGGTAATGCCCCATCTTTATCCGGCAGAGACGATCACTTATATGAAACGGAAAGGAATGAAGCTTCCTCTGACGGTCGCGGTAATGACAGATTATACCTGTATTCCTTTCTGGGAGGAAACGGACTGCGATTATTATATTCTTCCTCATGAGGCAATGAAGAAATCCTGTGTGAAGAGAGGGCTTCCGGAGGAGAAGCTTCGTACATTCGGGATTCCGGTGGCAAAAAGCTGCCGCAGGGAGATCCGCAGGGAGGAAGCCCGAAGAAAGCTGGGGATGGATCCGGACGGTAGATACTTTCTGGCAGCAGGAGGAAGCATGGGCGCCGGGGATCTTTCGGAACTGGTAGAAAAGCTTCTGGAAGAAACCTCCACGGAAAAAATTCTTGTGATCTGCGGAAGCAATAAAAAAGCAGAACAGAAGCTGAAAAAACAGTTTGCAGAGGAACAGAGAGTGCAGATCCTTGGATTTACCACACAGATGCCTCTGTATCTGAAAGCCTGCGATGTGCTGTTTACCAAACCGGGAGGGCTTACCTCTACAGAAGCGGCTGTGGTGGGAGTTCCCATGATCCATACGGCCCCTATTCCGGGCTGTGAAACAGTGAACCGTAAATTTTTTACAAAGGCAGGAATGAGCTGGTCGGCAATGACTCTGAAAGGACAGGTGGAAAAAGGAATTCAGCTTATGAATGACAAAACGGCGGCTGAGGATATGGTGAAAAAACAGAAAAAACAGATTCATGGAGATGCCGTGGAAAGGCTGTGTGATTTTATCCAGGAAAAACAGATCCAACCATGAAAACAAAAGGAAGAAATCCCCCCGGGAGGCTTGCAGGAGGGATTTCTTTTTTTATATAATAGGAATATCCGTCCAAAGCGGATAAGATCAATAAGACAGAAAGTGCAAATTTAAGATGAATACGTTAAAAGAAGAAATCCATGCCTACTGGACAGACCGTGCCAGGGGCTATTCAGAATATAATCAGCAGGAAATGGCTGACGCAAGGCGGAGCATGTGGAAAAAGAAGCTTTTGTCTTTGATAACCGGTCATTTTCCGGAGAAAAAGCCGGAGGAGATCAAGGTTCTGGACGTAGGTACCGGTCCGGGATTTTTTGCCCTGCTTCTTGCAGAAGCCGGATATCAGGTGACAGCGGCAGACGTGACAGAGGAGATGCTGAAGGAAGCCAGACAGAATACAGGAGAACTGGCAGAGCGGATCACCTGGAAGCTCAGTGATGCGCAGAAGCTGGATCTGGGAGACAATCTGTTTGATGTGGTGCTTTCCAGAAATGTCACCTGGAATCTGGAGGATCCGGGAGCAGCATATCAGGAATGGTACCGGGTACTGAAGCCGGGCGGGCTGATGTGCAATTTTGACGCTGACTGGTACGGGCATCTTTATGATGAAGAAAAGCGCAGCGGTTATGAGGAAGACAGGCGCAGAGTGGAAGAGGGAAACCTTGAGGATTATTATACAGGAACAGATATTGAAAGAATGGAGTCGATTGCCCGGAGGGTTCCTTTAAGCCGTCTGAAACGGCCGCAGTGGGATCTGGAAGCAATGGAAGCGGCGGGATTTTTTCAGACAGAATGTGATACTGAGGTCTGGAAAGAGGTCTGGACAGAGGAAGAGATTGCCAATAACGGTTCTACCCCCGTTTTTCTCCTTACAGGAAAAAAGAGACAGGCTTTTTGCCTGAATCATATTTGTGTAAAGCCTGGAGAAATCTGGGAGGGTGAGCTGGAGCTGGCAGAGGGAGAGATCCGTCTTCCGGCAGCGATTCTTCATGGCAGAAGACCGGGAAAGACCATGCTGATCACAGCGGGGGTTCATGCAGGAGAATATGTAGGCATCCAGGCTGCCATAGAGCTTGCTCAGAAGCTGAAGATCCATAAGGTAACAGGAACTGTCGTTATCGTAAAAGTCATGAATGTTCCTGCATTTGAAAAAAGAAACGGAAGTCTGGGTCTGACAGACCATAAAAACCTGAACAGAGAATTTCCGGGAAACCCGGAGGGAACAGAGATGGAGAGACTGGCCTGGGCGGTCACCCGGGAACTGCAGTCTGTGGCAGATTATTATATCGATCTTCACAGTGGAGACGATTATGAGCAGCTGACTCCGTATGTCTATTATGCAGGAATGGCAGAGGAAAAGGTGGTAAATGAATCCCGGAGAATGGCAGAACAGGTAGATGTGCCCTATATGGTACGCTCCAATGTAGCCTCCGGAGGTTCCTACAATCATGCGGCTTCCACAGGAATCCCAAGTATTCTCATTGAACGAGGCGGAATGGGCGGCTGGACTTATGAGGAAGTCCGTTCGACCAGAAGAGACGTGCGGAATATTCTCTGTCATCTGGGAATCTATCAGGGACAGAAGGATTACCGGACTTATTATCCGCTGGAGGTAACAGATATCTGTTATCAGGATGCTTCTCAGGATGGTCTGTGGTATCCCTTTAAAAAAGCCGGAGATGTGATCCGGGAGGGAGATATCCTTGGGGAAGTCCGTGATTATAATGGAAAGCTTTTGGAGATCAGTATGGCAGAATCTGACGGAGTGATCCTCTATCAGACAGGGACTCTCCAGGTTCTGGGAAACGGCCCCATGATCGCTTACGGACGGATTGTAGCTCCCTATGATGAGCGAAAAGAAAGAATTGTTCACTACTGGGAAAGAAGAAGCAGTGATTTTCTGGAGCATAAAAGAGCAGAGCTGCACAGTGATATGGCGCAGAGATGGCTCATTGAGATCCGCAGACAGCTTCCTGAGGAAAAAAATCTCCGTATACTGGATGTGGGCTGCGGCGCAGGATTTTTCTCCGTGCTTCTTGCCCGTGAAGGACATCAGGTCACAGGAGTGGATCTGACACCGGATATGGTGGAAAATGCCAGAATCCTTGCCCGGGAAGAAAAAACAGAGTGTGAGTTTCAGATCATGGATGCAGAAAACCTGGATTTCCCGGATGGAAGTTTTGATGTGGTGATCTCACGAAACCTTACCTGGACTCTTCCGGATGTACGCCGGGCTTATAAGGAGTGGATCCGGGTGCTGAAGCCGGGCGGTGTGCTTTTGAATTTTGATGCCAATTATGGAATGAGCGATTTTACAGATGTGGCAGACCTTCCGGAAAACCATGCTCACCAGGAAATCGGAGATGAGATGATGCGTGAGTGTGAGGAGATCAAAAGACAGCTTCCCATCAGTTCCTACAGCCGTCCGGCATGGGATCTGGAAACTCTGGGTGCAATGAAGCTTCAGAAATTCCAGATGGATCTGGGAATCAGCGGCAGAATCTATCTGGAGAAAGATGAGTTTTATAATCCGACCCCTATGTTTATGCTGAGAACGGAGAAATAAAATGAAGCTGAAGGGCATGCATTTTGTCCGGAACGGACAGACTGAGGGAAGGACCATGTTGAAATATATAGGAAAACGAGTGCTTCAGCTTATTCCTGTGCTGATAGGGATTACGTTTCTTTCTTTTGCCATGATGAGGCTTGCAGGAGGGGATGCAGTTACCTATATGTATGAAAATGCAGGAGGGGCTGTCTCTCAGGAGATCATTGATGAAGCAAAAAAGGAATACGGACTGGATCAGCCGTTTCTGGTACAGTATGGACGATGGGCGGCAGGAATGTTCAGTGGAGATATGGGAACCAGTTATGTTTCGGGAAGAGATGTTTATGATGCTTTTACAGAAAAGCTTCCGGCTACGGCTCTTCTGACGCTCTCTTCAGTTCTGGCAACCTTACTGGTTTCAGTGCCTCTTGGGATTCTGGCAGCAGTAAAACAGAATAAATGGGTGGATTACCTGATCCGCTTTTTCAGCTTCATAGGAAACTCGTCTCCTAATTTTTTTGCGGCACTGATTTTGATGTACCTGTTTTCGGTAAAGCTTGGGTGGCTTCCTGTAGTTACTTCAGAAAATACCGGTCTGAGTCTCATCCTTCCCACGATGACCCTTGCTCTGTCTATGGCATCTAAATATACACGACAGATACGGGCGGCAGTTCTGGAGGAGATGAACCAGGATTATGTAACAGGCGCAAAGGCAAGAGGGGTAAAAGGAAGTGTGATCATCTGGAAAAATGTCATGCGGACATCAATGGTCACGATCGTTACGCTGCTCTCCTTGTCAGTGGGAAATCTTCTGGGCGGAACTACGATTGTAGAGTCCATTTTTATGTGGGACGGCGTAGGAAAGATGGCTGTGGATGCGATTACCATGAGAGATTATCCGGTTGTACAGGCCTATGTGGCATGGATGGCAGTGATCTATGTACTGGTGAATCTGGTAACAGATATCCTGTATCATTACCTGGATCCCCGGGTGAGACTGGGAGGTGACAGGCTATGAAAGAAAAAAGAAGACTGCTCTTTTTTACAGCGCTGGCAGTACTCCTTCTTCTGACAGCGGCCTTTGCTGCTTATCTTTGTCCATATGATCCTTATAAACAGGATCTGCTTCTGGCAAAGCAGCCTCCGGGGCCGGAACACTGGATAGGGACAGACAGGTTTGGCAGAGATATTTTTTCCAGAGTGCTGGCAGGAAGCACTGTAAGTATTTATTCGACGCTTTTTCTGGTAACAGTAGTAACAGTGACCGGAACAGTGGCAGGGGTTTTATGCGGATGGTTCGGAGGGGCACTGGATGCTGTACTTATGAGGATTGCAGACCTGTTTCTGGCATTTCCCAGCCTTGTATTTGCACTGGCAGTAGCCGGTGTCCTGGGAGGCGGGATACAGAATGCGGTATTTGCACTGGCAGTGGCAGGCTGGCCGAAGTTTGCGCGCCTGGCAAGAAGCCTGACGCTTTCGCAGAAGGAAGCTCCTTATTTAATGGCGGCAAAGCTGTCCGGAAGCAGCACGATAAAGATTCTTGTCCGGCATGTGATTCCGAATATCGGAGGGCAGATTCTGGTAACGGCAGTGCTGGATATTGGTACGACGATGATGGAGCTGGCGGGTCTCTCCTTTTTGGGACTGGGAGTACAGCCTCCGGCAGCTGAGTGGGGAAGTATGATCAATGAGGGAAGAAGTCTGCTGCAGATTTCCCCGTGGATGTCTCTGGCTCCCGGTGCGGCGATTTTTGTAACCGTTCTGATATTTAACCTTCTGGGAGATGCACTGAGAGATTATATGGATCCGAAACAAAGAAAACAGAAGAGGAAAAAAGGTAAAGATGAATAAAAAATTAATTGCGGCAGTACTGGCAGGTGTGATTTTCAGTATGACGGGAACCGTCCATGTTATGGCGGATGAAGAAAAAACATTTGTATATGGCACCACAGGTTACAGTGAGGAAATGGGAGATGCGGGGCTGAATCCCCATGATAATTATTCCGGCTGGAGCGCCATCCGTTATGGAGTGGGAGAAACTCTTTTTAAATATAATGACAACATGGAAGTGGAGCCCTGGCTTGCGACAGATTATGAGTTTACAGATGACACTACGGTAAAGATTACGCTTCGGGAAGGCATAAAGTTTTCCAGCGGGCGTATCATGGATGCCCAGGCAGTGAAGGAGTGTCTGGAGAATCTGATAAAAGTCCATGACCGGGCGCCATATGACATGAAGATCGACCATATCGAAGCGGACGGTCTGACGCTTACCATCTTTACCACAGAGCCATGTCCGGCGATCATTAACTATCTGGGAGATCCCTATGGCGCCATCATTGATATGGAATACGGTGTGCAGGGAGAAGGAGGAAATGCCAATGTGGCAGGAACCGGACCATATATTGCGGAAAAGGTAACACCTGCACAGATCGATCTGGTAAAGAATGAGGATTACTGGGGCGGTGAGGTAAAGGTCGATAAAGTGACAGTGAAATCTTTTTCTGATGGAAGCGCGCTGACAGCGGCTCTTCAGACTGGAGATATCCAGGGAACCTACGGTCTTCAGTATGACAATTATGTTCTTTTTGACGGAAACCCGGAATATACCATTCATTCCTGCACTACCAGCCGCTGTTTCTTTGGACAGTTTAATTTTCAGTCTGAGCTTATGCAGGATCAGAATGTAAGAAAAGCAATTGAAATGGGAATCGACAAAGAAGGCTTTTGTTCTGTGATCATGGAAGGAAGAGGAGTTCCTGCAAAAGCTGCTTTTCCGGAGAATTTTGAGTATGGAAATGATGCCGTGGAAACAGTGTCCTACGATCCGGAAGGGGCAAAAGCGCTTCTGGAGGAGTCCGGATGGAAGGACACAGACGGAGACGGTTATGCAGATAAGGATGGAGAAAAGCTTACCATAAACTGGCTCACCTATCCCTCCCGTCTGGAACAGCCAAAACTGGCAGAATATGCTCAGGCAACCTTAAAGGAGATCGGCATCGACGTTGTGATAAACAATACCCCGGATCACAGAACCTTTGCTGAGAATGGGGATTTTGACCTGTATGTAAGCTCTGTTACCGCAGCGCCGACAGGGGATCCGGAATATTTCTTTACCAGTACCGTAACAGGTTCCAAAAATTATGGAAAGTACGAAAATGAAGAAGTAACGGCTCTTACAGAAAAACTTCATCAGACTTTTGAAACGGAGGAAAGAGCAGAACTGGCGGTAGAGCTGCAGCAGAAGATACTGGATGATGATGCGTTTTTCTTTGTATCACATCTGAATATGGGAATCGTGACCAGATCCAATGTCAAAGGAATGGCGGCACATCCCTGCGATTATTATGAGATTACGGCTGATCTGGAGGTAGAATAGCGGTAAATCCGGAAAGATACAGAAAGCATAAAGGAGACATTTATGAATTCTTTGCTTCGTGCAGACCATCTGACCGTCTGCTATGAGGGGATTCCTGTTGTACAGGATGTAAGTTTTCAATTAAATGAAGGAGAGATCCTGGGTATTGTGGGGGAATCCGGCAGCGGAAAAAGTACGGTTATCCGGGCGATCATGGGTCTTCTGGGAAATAACGGAGCCGTAACCGGAGGAGAGATCTGGTACAGAGATCAATGCCTGACGGAGACGTCGGAACGAGAGCTGATGAAATATCGGGGGACAGAGATCGGAATGGTATTTCAGGACTGCGGTGCAGGGTTTTGTCCTGTCCGCACAGTGGGAGCCCAGATCTATGAAGCAGTTAAAGCTCACGAAAAGATTTCCAGAGTGCAGGTGGAAAAAAATGCAGGAGCGCTTATGGAAAAGATCGGTCTTAAAGATCCCCGGCGTGTGTTGAAAAGCTATCCTTTTCAGTTATCCGGAGGTATGAACCAGAGAGTGGGGATCTGTGCGGCAATGCTGCTCCGCCCGTCGGTTCTTCTGGCAGATGAGCCTACCAGCGCTCTGGATGTGACTGTCCAGAAGCAGGTAGTGGAGGAGCTTCTTCTGATGCGGGAGGAATTCCAAACATCAATGATCCTGGTTACCCATAATATGGGACTGGTAAAAAAAATGACAGACCGGGTACTGGTTCTGTGCAATGGACAGATGATGGATTATGGAAAGACCGAAGAAATCCTGGAACATCCCGGAAGCGCTTATACGCAGAAGCTGATGGATTCTGTAATACGACTGAAGAAGGAGCAGCTATGACAGAGGCTATTTTAAAAGCAGAGAAGCTGAAAAGAGTATTTACTTCCGGAAAAAGCTCCTTTGCCGCAGTGGATCAGGTGAGTTTTGAGCTGAAAAAGGGAGAATGTCTGGGCATTGTGGGGGAATCCGGGAGTGGGAAAAGTACGGTAGCCCGTCTGATCACAGGTCTTTTGCCCTGCTCGGAAGGTGAGATCCTGTTTTTTGTTCCGGAAAAAACAAACGGTTCACCCGGAGAGGAGGGATCCTGGATCAATATCACGCAGGCGGGAAAACGTGAGCTGAGAAGCGTTTACCGTCATATGCAGATGGTATTTCAGACTCCGGCGGAATCTTTTGATCCCCGGCGTACCCTTGGGGATGGAATTGGGGAAAGTCTTCGGAATATGGGGATAAAAGGCTCGGAATTAAAAAAAAGAGTGGATAACCTTCTTGAACTCTGCGGATTGTCTCCGGAGTTTGCTCTGAGATATCCCCATCAGGTCAGCGGTGGTCAGTGTCAGAGAGCAGCAATCGCAAGAGCGCTGGCAGTGGAACCGCAGCTTCTGATCTGTGATGAGGCCACCAGTGCCCTTGATGTGACTGTTCAGAAGCAGATTATGGAATTGCTGATGAAGCTGAAAAAAGAACAGAACCTCAGTGTGATCTTTATCTGCCACGATCTGGCTCTTGTGCAGATGTTCTGTGACAGGGTTCTGGTAATGGAACAGGGAAGAATCGTGGAAACCGGGACGCCGGATCAGGTGATCCATACGCCCCGGGAAGAATACACCAGAATACTGGTAGATGCGGTGTTTGATATCTGAATATGCATAAAAAAATCACGTGTCTGGTCTGAGACAGGTGATTTTTTTATGTGTTGTTAAACAGGGGCTGTGCTTCAGACAGCAAGTGCAAAAATTCTGGTGGCAATATAGAAATAAATGATAATGGAACAAGTGTCTACGGCTGTTGTGATAAGGGGAGATGCCATAACAGCAGGATCCATGTTCAGTTTTTTTGCGATCAGGGGAAGGACACAGCCCATAAGCTTTGCCATGATCACAGTGGCAGTAAGTGACAGCGCCACTACAAGAGCAAGCTTAGGATCCTTATACATGATCAGGATTCGGATGCCGTTTATGACAGAAAGTCCGGTGCCCACAAGAAGGGAGATCCGAAATTCCTTAAACATGATCCGGAAGATATCCCTGAAAGAAATTTCTCCCAGTGCAAGACCGCGGATGATAAGGGTAGAACTCTGGGATCCGCAGTTTCCGCCAGTATCCATCAGCATGGGAATAAAGGATACCAGAAGAGGTACTGCCGCAAATGCATCTTCGTATCTGGTGATGATGGTTCCTGTGATGGTAGCGGATAACATCAGGAAGAGAAGCCATGCAAAACGTTTTTTTGCATGTGCAAGCACGGAAGTCTCAAGATAGGAGTCATTGGTGTCCATGGACTTCCTGACAGCTCTGGTGCCGATAGTTCTGTTTACGATTCTGTTGTTTTTTAAAATTAATGTTCTGCTCATAATGATTCCGTCCTTTCTTTAATATAATTCTGCTGCAACTGGCTCCAGGTTCCATGGTACTCACCTCCTTATTGTTGGTTTAAAAATAAAAAATCCTGTCAAAGCTTGAGCAATGACAGGATATATTTTTCCCGAAAATAAAACATCGTTCAAGCTTTAGCATCACAGGGCGTAAAAATTGCATTAGGTTATGCCTTATCTGCGACATAGCCTGCTGGCCAGCGAATCGTGTCTCCACGTTTTTGCGGCAGCAATCTTAGGATAATCCAGATCCCTGTGGTAGCCTCACCTACCGAATTTATTGATTTTTTCACATTGTATACTGAACCACTAGGTTTGTCAAGGCAGGAATTGTAAAGATTTTGTTTACAATATATAGACAAATAAATATCAGCCCTGCCCCGGTGTACCAAACAGATTCAGGATCACGCATCCGGCTACGATCAGGATCAGTCCTGCGATTCCTGCCGGGGACAGTTTCTGTCCGAAAATAATCCAGGCGATAATGGCGGTAGCCAAAAGTGGAAAATTGTTATATACTTGCGGTATGGGAACATGGAAATCAAAAAACAGACACAAGTATTTACTCCAATATCATATTATATTCGTCTGCAAATATAGAAAGAAATTGCTGATTTCAAAGCAGATATCAGAATTATTTGAGACAGCATTTCTGGAAAGAGCATACCTTTTGGACAGATGGCTGTTTTGCTTGTAATATAGGAAATGTCTCGGAAGAAATGCTAAAAAGGTATATAGAGAATCAAGGTTGAGAAAGACGGTGATAGCGGATGTTAAAGGCATATAAATACAGAATATATCCAAATGATGAGCAGAAAGTACAGATTGCAAAAACATTCGGATGTTGCCGTTTTGTTTACAATCAGACTTTATCATATCGGAAGGAGTCTTATGAGCAGGATAAAAAATCTGTCAGCAAAACAGACTGTAACAATTACTGTAATAGGAAATTAAAGAAGGATTATGAATGGCTGAAGGAAGTGGATAAGTTTGCGCTGACAAATGCAATATATAACATGGATGCAGCATATCAAAAATTTTTCAGGGAACATGCAGGTTATCCCAAATTTAAGAGTAAGCATGATAGCCATAAATTATATACAACAAATTTTACAAATGGAAATATAGCGGTAGATTTTGAGGGTGGAAAAATCAAATTACCAAAGTTAAAAGCAGTAAAAGCAAAACTGCATAGAAATTTTAGCGGACAGATAAAGTCTGTAACGGTATCACAAGTTCCGAGTGGAAAATATTATGTATCAATCCTGGTGGAAACGGAACACATGGAACTGCCACATACAAATCAAAATACAGGGATAGATTTAGGTATTAAAGATTTATGTATTACTTCTGATGGGAAGAAATACGAAAATCCAAAAATCATCAAGAAATATGAGAAGAAGCTTATTAAGTTACAAAGACAGTTAACACATAAAGAAAAAAGAAGCCAAAACTACTGCAAAACCAGGAAAAAGATAGCATTATGCCATGAGAAAATAACAAACACCAGAAAGGATTATCTGCACAAGATATCTCATGAGATTATCAGCGAAAACCAAGTGATAGTTTCGGAAAATTTACAGATAAAAAATATGGTAAAAAACCATCATATGGCAAAGTCCATAAGTGATGTATCGTGGCATGAGCTGACAAGGCAGTTAGAGTATAAATCAAAGTGGAATGGCAGGGAATATGTTAAAATAGATACATTCTATGCCAGCAGTCAGATATGTTCGGTTTGCAGATACCAAAATACAGAGACAAGAGATTTGTCAATAAGAGAGTGGTTGTGTCCTGTCTGCGGTACAAAACATGACAGAGATATTAATGCTGCGAAGAATATATTGGCAGAGGGATTACGACAAATAGCGTAAGAAATCAAATATAGGGCAGGGACTGCCCGAATTAACGCCTGTGGAGATAGTAGGTTGCGAGGTCTGCGAAGCAGGAAGCCCGTTGGCTTTAGACAATGGGTAGTTCACAAAGTATAGTAGCAGATTACATAAAACAGTACACATCCGGCTCCGGGCAGCAGCTAACACAGGCTTACCAACGGAAGCCTCGCAAGGCACTATGATCTGCCTTTTTCTCTATGCATCTAAAAGTGGATAACAGCCAAGCAGAAAAATCATATTCCGTTCATCTCAAGAAAAAATCCTCTTGACAATCTTTTGTTATGGATATATACTTTGATAATCAAAATATTAAATATTCAAAATAAAACCAGCATGTAATTCAACATGTACTGCGGGATCGGTTTTTCGATCCCGGAAAAGGAGGGCGGATCATGACGGGTGTGATTTGCGGGACGGGAGCCTGCGTGCCGGAACGGATCCTGGATAACAACGAGGTTGCTGAGTTTGTAGATACCAGTGATCAGTGGATCAGAGAACGGACCGGAGTGGAACAAAGGCGTATCGCCCGGGAGGAAACCACCGTATCCATGGCGGCAGAGGCCGGGAGACAGGCAGTGGAAGAAGCCGGGATCAGTCCGGAGGACATTGATATGATCATTACGGCAACAGCCACGCCGGATCAGATTTTTCCATGTACAGCCTGTGAGGTGCAGAAAGAACTTGGTGCAGTCCGTGCAGTATGCTTTGATATGAATGCTGCCTGCAGCGGATTTCTTTTTGCCTATCAGACTGCACAGGCATATATAGCTTCCGGAATCTGCCGGAACATTCTTATTACAGGAAGCGAGAGACTTTCGGGGATCGTGGACTGGAAAGACAGGGGAACCTGCATCCTTTTTGGCGACGGAGCAGGGGCGGCTCTGATCCGGGCAAAGGAAGGAAAACAATATCTTCCGTTTGCCTGTTCAGACGGAACTGGCGGACCGGCTCTGACCTGTCCGGGATATGCCGGAAAACAGGATGGAGATCAGAAGGTCATTTCGCATATTTCCATGGATGGCCGTGAGGTCTTCCAGTTTGCAGTACGCAGAGTTCCGGAGGCGGTTCGGGAGGTTCTGAAGAAAAACGATCTGAAAACAGAAGATATCGACTGGTTTGTTCTTCATCAGGCAAATCAGCGGATCGTGGAGGCAGCAGCCAAAAGGCTGAAGACAGAGATCGAGAAATTTCCGATGAACCTTCAGAAATATGGAAATACCTCTTCCGCAAGTATCCCAATACTGTTAAATGAACTGAACAGAAGCGGGAAACTGAAAAAAGGACAGAAACTTATTCTTGCAGGATTCGGCGCAGGGCTTTCCTGGGGAGCTTCCGTGCTGGAATGGGGAATTTAAAAATAAAAAAAACATAAAAAGGAGAAAACAATATGTTAGAAAAAATCATTGAGATCACAGCAGACACACTTGGAGCAGAGGTGGAAGGAATCACAGAAAGCACTTCTTTTACAGAAGACCTTCACGCGGATTCTCTTGACCTTTTTGAGCTTGCAATGGCTCTTGAGGAGGAATTTGGAGTAGAGATCCCAAGTGAGGATCTGGAACAGATCACAACCATCGGTGCAGCGGCAGCTTATCTGGAGGAGCATAAATAAGAAGGCTTTTGATAACGCAGATAAGAATGACAGGCAGAGTATGAAAATGAGGGTATGAGGATGAGAACAGAGATCACAGAATTACTAGGAATTGAATATCCCGTGATTCAGGGCGGTATGGCATGGGTGGCTGAGGCAAATCTGGCAGCAGCAGTTTCCAATGCCGGAGGCCTGGGGCTGATCGCAGCCGCGGCAGCTCCTGCAGAATGGGTAAGAGAACAGATCAGAAAAGCGAAGGAAATGACAGACAAACCTTTTGGTGTTAATATTATGTTAATGAGTCCGGAGGCAGATGCTGTTGCCAGAGTGATCGTGGAGGAAGGGGTTTCCATTGTCACCACAGGTGCGGGAAGCCCGGAGAAATATATGGCAGACTGGAAAGCCGCAGGGGTGAAGGTGCTCCCGGTGGTGGCATCTGCGGCTCTGGCAAAAAGAATGGAGCGCTGCGGCGCCGATGCGGTAATTGCGGAGGGAACAGAGGCCGGAGGCCATATCGGAGAACTGACGACAATGGTTCTTGTTCCTCAGATTGCAGATGCAGTACAGATTCCTGTGGTAGCAGCCGGAGGAATTGCTGACGGAAGAGGCATGGCGGCGGCTTTTATGCTGGGAGCAAAAGGCATCCAGGCAGGAACTGTTTTTGCAGCCTCCAAAGAATCTGTGATCCATGAAAATTATAAGAACAGTATCCTGAAAGCAAAGGATATCGACACCCGTGTGACAGGAAGAAGCACAGGTCATCCGATCCGTGTCCTTCGGAATGATATGGCGAGAAAATATCTGGAGCTTGAAAAAAGCGGTGCAGATTTCCAGGAACTGGAGGCGCTGACTCTTGGAAGTCTGAGAAAAGCCGTTGTAGAAGGAGATATAAAGAACGGAAGTCTTATGGCAGGCCAGAGCGCAGGCCTTGTAAAGGAAAGTCTTTCCTGTGAAGAGGTGATCCGGAGAATGGTAACTCAGGCACAGAATCTTATGAACGGAGACACACAGTATGAGTAAGATCGCATTTCTTTATCCCGGACAGGGAGCCCAGGAAGCGGGTATGGCAAAAGATTTTTATGAAAACAGTCCGGAAGCAGGGAAATTCTTCGATCAGGCATCTGAACTGCTGGATCTGGATCTTCGTAAGCTCTGTTTTGAGGAAAATGATCTTCTGGATAAAACAGAGTATACACAGGCCGCTATGGTGGCAGCCTGTCTTGCCATAACAGGAGAACTGAAAAAGAGAGGGCTTCATCCGGATATGACAGCCGGACTGAGTCTTGGTGAATATTGTGCCATTGCGGCAGCCGGAGGAATGAGCGATATGGATGCTGTCCGTACTGTGCGTGCCAGAGGGATTTTTATGGAACATGCAGCTCCGGAAGGTACCGGAGCCATGTCCGCAATCCTGGGAATGGAAAATTCTTCGGTAGAAAAAGTAATACAGGAAATAGAAGGCGCTTACATTGCCAATTATAACTGCCCGGGTCAGATTGTGATCACCGGAGAAAAAGAAGCAGTGGAAAGAGCGGGAAAAGCTCTGAAGGAAGCAGGAGCCAGAAGAGTCCTTCCTTTAAAGGTCAGCGGTCCGTTTCATTCACCGATGATGGAGAATGCAGGAGAAAAGCTGAAAAAGGTTCTGGAGGAGGTCAATCTGAAAAATCCTTCGATTCCTTATGTGACCAATGTAACAGCAGAACTGGTAACAGAAAAAGAACCGATCCGGGAGCTTCTGGTAAAACAGGTCAGCTTATCGGTACGCTGGGAGCAGAGCATCAGAAAAATGATTGCAGAGGGAATCGATACTTTTGTGGAGATCGGTCCGGGAAAAACACTCAGCGGCTTTATGAAAAAAACAGACAGGAATGTAACTATGTACCGGGTCGGCACCTGGGAAGAGGCGGAAACCGTGTGCAATGAGATTTTGAAGGAAATCTGAGAAGAAAGAGGAGAGATCATGGCAGAGCAGCAGACAAAAAAACAGATCGCTGTTGTGACAGGAGCATCCAGAGGGATAGGAAGAGCTATTGCCCTGGAGCTTGCGGCAAAGGGGATCTTTGTGATCATTAATTACAATGGTTCTGCAGAACGTGCAGAAGAGGTCAGAAAAGAAATTCAGGAAAAGGGCGGTGAAGCTGCTGTTCTTCAGTGGGATGTAGCGGATCACCAGGCCTGTGACCAGGCGGTCCGGAGCATTGTGAAAGAATATGGGGCAATTGATATCCTTGTGAATAATGCAGGGATCACCAAAGACGGGCTCTTGATGGGAATGTCGGAGGAGGCCTTTGACCGTGTGATCGATGTAAACCTGAAAGGATGCTTTAATATGATGCGTTTTGTATCCAGACAGATGCTGAGACAGAAAAAAGGACGTATCGTCAGTCTGGCTTCTGTGGTTGGCATTGCGGGAAATGCAGGACAGGCAAATTATGCGGCATCTAAGGCAGGGGTGATCGGTCTTACAAAAACGGCCGCCAGAGAGCTTGCATCCCGCGGAATCACAGTCAATGCTGTTGCGCCGGGATTTATTGAGACAGAAATGACAGCCGTTCTTCCGGAGACAGTCAGGGAAGCTTCGGCAGTGCAGATTCCGCTGGGACATTTTGGAAAACCGGAGGACGTAGCACGGACAGTTGCATTTCTGGTATCAGAGGATGCCGCATACATTACAGGTCAGGTCATTCAGGTTGACGGAGGAATGGTAATATGAGTAAACGCAGAGTAGTCGTTACCGGACTTGGGGCCGTAACGCCCATTGGAAACAGTGTACAGGAATTCTGGGAAGGGATCCGTGAGGGAAAAACAGGTATCGGACCAATTACCAGATTTGACGCAGAAGCATACAAGGTTCATCTTGTGGCAGAGGTAAAGGACTTTGATCCGAAAAAATATATGGAGCCGAAGATGGTAAGACGTATGGCGCCATTTGCCCAGTATGCAGTAGCAGCGGCAAAAGAGGCGTTTGAAGATGCAGGACTGGATATGAAAAAAGAAGATCCTTTCCGCGCAGGCGTGATCATCGGTTCCGGAGTGGGAGATCTCCATCAGGTAGAGCTTTGTTATGATAAGATCCTGACAAAAGGTCCGGGACGTGTCCCGCCTCTTATGGTGCCTCTGATGATCTCCAACATGGCTGCCGGAAATGTTTCAATCCAGTTAGGGCTTCGGGGAAAATGTTCAGACGTAGTGACTGCCTGTGCTTCCGGTACGCACAGTATCGGTGACGCTTTCCGTGCGATCCAGTACGGAGATGCGGAGATCATGCTGGCAGGCGGCGCAGAAAGCTGTATCTGTCCTACGGGTGTGGCTGGTTTTGATGCGCTGACAGCTTTGACAGAGACCGATGATCCTGCAAGGGCTTCCATTCCCTTTGACAAGGATCGTGACGGCTTTGTTCTCGGAGAAGGCGCAGGCATTGTGGTGCTTGAAGAACTGGAGCATGCTTTGGCAAGAGGCGCAGAGATTTATGCAGAGGTAGTGGGCTATGGCGCTACTGCGGATGCGTATCACATCACTTCTCCGGCAGAAGACGGAAGCGGTGCGGCAAAAGCCATGACGCTTGCCATGGAGGAAGCAGGTGCGGATCCGTCAGAGATTGAATATATCAACGCTCATGGAACCAGCACCCATCACAATGACCTTTTTGAGACAAGAGCCATCCATATGGCTTTTGGGGAAGCGGCGGAAAAGGTAGTGGTAAATTCCACAAAATCTATGATCGGACATCTTCTGGGAGCAGCAGGTGGTGTAGAATTTATCACCTGTGTAAAATCCATTCAGGATGGATTTATCCACCAGACCGTAGGCACAAAAGAGCCGGGAGAGGGATGTGATCTGGATTACGCCATCGGCGCACCGGTGGAAAAGGAAGTTCGCTATGCCATGAGTAATTCTCTGGGCTTTGGCGGACATAATGCAACTCTTCTGTTAAAAAAGTTTGAGTAGATCGGAAGTGTGAAAATGGAATTTGAGAATCTTCTTACATTGATAAAGACAGTGTCAGACTCGGAGGTTACAGAGCTTCACTATGAAGAAAACGGCACAAATATCCGCCTTGTAAAGGAGGCTCCGGCGTCGGGCACTGGGATTCCGGTACAGAATCCGGCAGTGATCCTTCAGAATGTGGCGGGAACTCCGGCTATGGTAAATGAAGCACCGGGAAACACAGGGGCTTCAGCAGAAGAACCGGAAGGACAGCTTGTAAAATCTCCGCTGGTAGGGACCTTTTATGCGGCGCCTGCCGAGGATGCGGATCCTTTTGTCACAGAGGGAAAAACAGTAAAAAAAGGCCAGATACTTGGAATTGTAGAGGCCATGAAGCTGATGAATGAGATAGAAAGTGAATTTGAGGGCACAGTTGCGGAGATCCTTGTGGAAAATGGACAGATGGTAGAATTCGGACAGCCCCTGTTCAGAATCAGATAGATTGAGGTAGAGTATGAAGCGTTTGGGAATTAAAGAAATCGAGGCGATCCTTCCCCACAGACATCCGTTTCTGCTGGTGGATTATATTGAGGATTACGAGCCGGGAGAATTTGCAGTAGGGTATAAATGCGTGACTTTTCATGAGGATTTTTTTCGGGGACATTTTCCCCAGGAGCCGGTAATGCCGGGGGTTCTGACTGTTGAGGCGCTGGCGCAGACAGGTGCGGTGGCCATTTTGAGCAAAGAGGAAAATAAGGGGAAGACAGCATACTTTGGCGGGATCAAAAACTGCAGATTTCGTGGAAAAGTATCTCCGGGAGATAAGATAAAACTGGAAACACGGATCATCAAATGCAAAGGACCGGTAGGGGTAGGTCGTGCGGTTGCCAGTGTAGACGGCAAAGTAGTGGTAGATGCAGAACTGACTTTTATGATCGGATAGGTGAAATAAAATGATAAAAAAAGTGCTGATAGCCAACAGGGGAGAGATTGCGGTACGGATCATCCGCGCCTGCAGAGAAATGGGCATTGAGACGGTGGCTGTTTATTCAGAGGCGGACAGAGAAGCCCTCCATACCCAGCTTGCAGATGAAGCGATATGTATTGGTCCGGCACCGTCTTCCCAGAGCTATCTCAGTATGGAAAATATCATAAGTGCGACGATTGTCTCAGGAGCAGATGCCATTCATCCGGGCTTTGGATTCCTGTCTGAAAACAGCAGGTTTGCAGAGCTCTGCGAACAGTGCAATATCACGTTTATCGGACCGCCCTCTCGGGTGATCGCAAGCCTTGGAAACAAGCAGGCTGCCAAAAATACTATGGCAGCGGCAGGGGTTCCGGTGATTCCGGGAAGCAAAAAAGCGGTTTATTCTGTGGAAGAAGGCATGGCAGAAGCAGAGGAGATTGGCTATCCGGTCATCATCAAAGCGGCGCTGGGAGGCGGCGGAAAGGGAATGCGTACTGCAGACTGCGCGGCAGAATTTGCAGAGAGCTTTCGTACCGCCCAGAAGGAAGCACAGATGGCTTTTGGAGATAATACGATGTATATCGAGCATTTTGTCCGGAATCCCAGACATATTGAATTTCAGATTTTTGCAGACAAAAAAGGCAATGTGGTCCATCTGGGGGAAAGAGACTGCTCTGTACAGAGAAATCACCAGAAAATGATCGAGGAATCTCCCTGTGAAGCAATCTCAGACAAGCTTCGTAAAAAGATGGGGGAGGCGGCTGTAAAAGCGGCAAAGGCCTGCGGCTATGTAAATGCAGGAACGATTGAATTTCTTCTGGAGCGGGACGGAAGCTTTTATTTTATGGAAATGAACACCAGGATTCAGGTGGAGCATCCGGTAACTGAGTGGGTAACAGGAGTGGATCTGGTAAAAGAGCAGATCAGAATCGCATCAGGACTGCCTCTTTCCTTCAAACAGAAGGATATTCATATTACCGGACACGCCATTGAATGTCGGATCAATGCGGAAAATCCTTCCAAGGGTTTCCGTCCGTCTCCGGGAACCATCACGGATATGTATTTTCCCGGAGGAAAAGGAATCCGCATTGATTCCGCTGTATACAGCGGCTATACAGTGCAGCCCTATTATGATTCCATGATCGCCAAGCTGATCGTGTGGGCTAAAAACAGAGAAGAAGCTGTCCGTAAGATGCAGACCGCTCTTGGGGAGATTATTATAGAAGGAATCGATACAAACGTAGACTATCAGTATGAGATTTTAAACAATCCGGATTTTCTGAAGGGAAATACGGATGTGGGATTTATTGAACGGATGGAAGGCAGAGGTAAGGAAGCATGAAGCTGGAAAATATGTTCAAAAAAACAAGAACCTCCAACGGGGAAACCGGAGGCAGAAGAGGGCGGACGGCAAAACCGGAGGTACCGCAGGGACTTTTAAAAAAGTGTAATAAATGTGGAGCTGCGATCATTGCCGAGGATGTAAAAAACGGATATTATATCTGCCCGAAATGCGGAGGGTATTTCCGGGTACACGCTTACCGCAGGATCCAGATGGTGGCAGATGAAGGCAGCTTTGAAGAATGGGATGCCTCTCTTATGGGAGAAAATCCCATGGATTACCGGGGATATCCGGAAAAGCTGTCTGCTGTTCAGGGAAAAACAGGGCTTCGGGAGGCGGTCGTTACCGGAAAATGCCGGATCAACGGGCATGAGGCAGTGCTCGGAGTTTGTGATGGCCGTTTCCTTATGGCAAGCATGGGATGGGCGGTAGGAGAAAAGATTACAAGAGCTGTGGAGCGGGCTACAGAAGAAAAGCTTCCGGTTATTCTTTTTGCCTGTTCAGGCGGAGCCAGAATGCAGGAAGGGATCACTTCTCTGATGCAGATGACAAAAACCTCAGCGGCTTTGAGGCGCCACAGTGACGCAGGGCTTCTTTATATTTCCGTTCTTACAGAGCCGACCACAGGAGGCGTGACGGCAAGCTTTGCCATGCTGGGAGATGTGATCCTGGCAGAACCGGGGGCATTGATCGGCTTTGCCGGACCAAGAGTTATTGAACAGACCATCCGCCAGAAGCTTCCGAAAGGTTTTCAGAGAGCAGAGTTTCTTCTGGAGCACGGATTTGTGGATGCCATTGTGGAGAGAGAGAATCTGAAGCGAACACTGACAAAAGTATTAAAGCTTCATGAGAAAAAAGACAGATCTGTCATAGATTCCTTCAGGTTCATTGATCCCGAAGAGACAAAGGAGCAGAACAGATCTGAGACAATATCATCTACAGGAAAAGGACAGGAATCCTCTCTTTCTCTTACTCCATGGGAGAGAGTGCAGGCTTCCCGCAGACCGGATCGTCCTTCAGGGAGTGCCTATATCCGCGCACTGTTTACGGATTTTACAGAATTTCACGGAGACCGGAACTATGGAGACGATCCGGCAGTGATCGGCGGTGTTGCCGCTTTTCACGGAATTCCGGTTACAGTGATCGCCCAGGAAAAAGGAAACGGCACAAAAGAAAATATTTACCGCAATTTTGGGATGCCCATGCCGGAAGGCTATCGTAAGGCGCTCCGTCTTATGAAACAGGCAGAAAAATTCCACCGTCCGGTAATCTGCTTTGTAGATACCCCCGGGGCATTCTGCGGGATCGAGGCAGAAGAACGAGGACAGGGAGCTGCCATTGCAGAAAACCTGATGGAAATGGCAGGTCTGACAGTTCCGGTACTGACGGTTGTAACAGGAGAGGGAGGAAGCGGAGGCGCACTTGCCCTTGCGGCAGGAGACCAGGTATGGATGCTGGAAAACGCTGTTTACTCCATCCTTTCCCCGGAAGGCTTTGCCAGTATTCTCTGGAAGGACAGCAGCAAGGCAAAAGAAGCTGCGGAAGTTATGAAACTGACAGCTGCCGATCTTTACAGACAGAAGATTATTGAAAAGATCATTCCCGAGCCAAAGGAACTGAAGGAAGAAAACCTCTCTCATGTCACAGATAGACTGGACGAGGAGATTGCAGACTTCCTGAAACAATACGAAAAAATACCGGAAGAAGAATTGCTGAAGAAACGGTATGAAAGATTCCGAAAATTCTAGTATGGGAATGGGGGAATATGAATTTTTGTCTGTAAATGACATGCAGGAGTGGATTTTTCTATTGCAAAAGCTGGTTCGAGCCTTGGAAAATTCTAAGCTTCTGCTTCTGGCAACCGGCTAAAGACCGGGAACTGCCGGAAGGATTTCTGTTTGGCTGTTGCCCATATTCAGATGCAAAGAGAAAAAGGTAAGATCATAGTGCCTTGCGAGGCTTCCGTAGGTAAGCCTGTGTTAGCTGCTGCCACCGAGCACGCTGTCTGAGCCGTCAGGCGAGTTCGTGCGAATGGCAGCAAATCAGCGCACAGGTTTACCAGGAAACGCAGCACAGCACATGATTTTACCTTTTTCTCCTATGCATCGTCTATGGGAAACAAGAAATAAAAATCCTCAATCTCTTTAAACACAGATATTTTTTTCGTACCCGGAACAGATTTTCTGCAGGGTCTCGATCTCAGTGGAAACGTATTTGTTTTTATGGATGACAAAGTGTATATTTCGTGTCACGCGGATACCCTCCAGAGGAAGGATCACCATATCTCCGTCGCTGACTTCTCTGGCAACCATTCTTTTGGAGAACAGCGCAATTCCTCTGCCGCAGAGTACGGCGTTTTTGATGGCATCGGTGCTGGTGCTGCGGAAGGTTCGGTTTAAGTGGATGTTCTGTTCTTCCAGAAGCTGTTCAAACTGATTACGGTCTGTGCTTCCGCTTTCTCTGCTTGCATAATCCTGATTTTGGAGCATTGGGAGGGTAATGGAATCCAGACGGGCGAGAGGATGATCTTTTCCACATACCATGACCAGCTCGTCTTCGCAGACCGGAAGGACAATGAGGTTTTCATTTCGTATGGTTCCTTCCACAATCCCTACATCGACCTGACTGTCAAGAATGGCCTGTTCGATATGGGTGGAATTTGTTACAGTTACCTGAAAAGAACAGTTGGGCAGCTGTTTTTCTGCTTCATCCAGAATTTCATTGATCAGGCAGGTGCCTACAGAAACGCTGCAGCCGATGTGCAGGCTGGTTTTTTGTGTGGCATGGTGCATGGCTTCCTCCATTTTGTCAAAGGAATCCAGAATATGACGGGAAAAAGAGAGCAGAAGCTCTCCTTCTTTTGTCAGATATAATTTCTGTGAAAGCCGTTCAAACAGCTTTATGCTGTAATAGCGCTCCAGCTCGGAAACTGCCTGACTGATACCCGGCTGAGAAATGTGCAGAAGCTTTGCAGCCTTACTCATGCTGCCTGCATCCGCGACGGTTGTAAAGATTTCCAAATGTCGAATGGTCATAGACTTCTTCCTCCTGAATCATGAAATTGCTCCGGAAAGAGCATAGAGAACAGTACCTGCAGCACCGCTGCCAAGAATAATGGCAATAGCACTGGCTTTGTATTTTCTTAAAATAAACAGGGATACGACAAAAATCCCAAATTCAATCCAACGGATATCACTTAGCACAATGTGGGGCAGTTCAGCCTGAAAGAGTCCCAGCATCAGGATCGAGGTTCCGGCAGAAGCAATCAGCGCTACGACAGCCGGACGCATGGCGCCCAGTACGATCTGTACACCGCTGACCGTACGATATTTATAATAAAAATGTGCCAGTGTCAGACAGATGCAAAAGGATGGAAGGATACATCCTAAGGTACAAAGCAGGACACCTGGTATGCCTGCAATCCTCATTCCTACAAAGGTTGCGGAGTTAATGGAAATAGGACCGGGTGTCATTTCTGCTACGGTGATCAGATCTGAAAATTCACTGAGTGTCATCAGTCCGTAAATATCTACGATCTGTTCCTGAATCAGCGGAATAGCGGCATATCCTCCGCCGACACTGAACATACCTACCTGGATAAAAGAAAAAAATAATTTAAGTAACAGCATTATGCGATTCCCCCGTGTTTTATTTTATATGTCTGAAAAATAAGATCCAGTATTCCGATGCCGAGACAGGTCAGGATCACCAGCATGGCGCTGACATCCAAAAGACAGGTTGCAATAAATGCAACAATCATCATGGCAATATACAGGAGCCTTTTTGTGCCTAATACATGCTGGGCAAGGTTGATCACTACATCAAAGATTACTGCAGCCACTCCGGCGCGCATGACCTGAAGCGCTGTACTGATATAGGGGTTGGTTCGGAACTGTTCATAAAACAGAGAGATCACAGAAATGATGATCATAGGCGGAAGGATGGTTCCGAGGATCGCGGTCAGCGAGCCGGCGATGCCTGCAATCCGGTAGCCGATAATCACAGAAGCATTTACCGGAAGCGGACCGGGGGCAGACTGGGTGATCGCTGTGACATCCAGCATTTCATCTTCTTCCAGCCATTGCAGCTCTTCCACATATTTTTTTTTCATAAGAGACACGATGACAAAGCCGCCGCCAAATGTGCAGGCGCTTAATACAAACATGGAGCGGAATAAAGTCCATAGCTTAGTGTAATCCTTCTTCATAAGAACCTCCGTATTTTTTCTTTTTTTCAAGAAAAGTGTAGCATAGAAAGAATTATTTGTAAAATATATAATATATATAGAACTGATAAGCTAAAAGTTATAAGAAAAATGGTGTTTTATTGAATGGAAGCAGTAATTCTTGAAAAAAGAGGAGATTCTGAAATGAGAATAGAAATAAAAAATCTCCCATAGGAAGCCGGAGACTGTAAAGCTCCGAATCCTATGGGAGACTGTCTTATTTACAGGATATCATCTCTTCTGATATATCCCGGATGATCGCGGTCAGCAACGATTTCTCTTTCTTTGGTGATCTGTGCCCATTTATCAATTACCTGATTTTCTACATGAACATCTTCACCGATTATAGTATTGGCAAGAATTACACAGTTTTTAACAACTGCGCCTTTCTTGATCTGGCATCCACGTCCGATTACAGAATTTTCAACATTTCCTTCAATGAGACAGCCATTGGAGATAACAGAATTTTTAACATCTGCACTGTCAAAATACTGGGTCGGGCAGGAATCGTTTGTTCTGGTGTAGATTGGCCATTCAGGGTTAAACAGGTTCTGAGCGGTTTTCAGGTCGATCAGAGACATGTTTGCATCAAAATAGCTCTTGAAGTCTGTAATAGTAGCAAAATATCCTTTATGAGATACACCACGGATATCCAGTTCGCTGCAGGATGCATTTACGATCTGCGGCAGTGTGATCATGGAGGACATCTTTCTTGCCTTCAGGATCAGATCTACGAAAAGATCTTTTTTCATTATATAGGTATCCATGAAGATGTTGCGGTTTTTCGCACTTCCGCGGTTTTTCTCAATGGATTCCACACCCTTCTGTCTGTTCAGGTTCAGAACATCACAGTTCAGGAAGGATTCTTTTGCATTGTCTACAGAATGATACAGGAGAGTGATATCTGCTCCGGATTCTATATGTGTCTGAAGGAGAGCGTCATAATTCTCTGCATAAACCATATAACTGGGAGCGATCACAACATACTGCTGATGAGATCTCTGGATCATTTCGATGTTTTCATAATAAGCAGCAATATCTGTATTGTAAACATCGTTTTCAGAACTGTTCTGTGAGAACAGGATCTGCAGTTTGCCGCGTTTGGAGTTGATATTATAATGACGGCCTGTACCAAGGTGTTCTACCAGAGAACGAGGTTTGCGTCTTATGTATACCTGAATGCGGTCAATGTCGCTGTTGCTCATGTTGGAGATAGGGAAGTCGATCACACGATATCTTCCAAGGAAGGAGAATGCGCCGATGGGACGGTACTGCTGAAGTCCTTCTACTTTAATATGAGTTGCAGAAGCTGAAATGATTCCAAGTGCGTTAGCCATCTTATTCTACCCCCTTTACACGTTTGGACACAAGCTCGATATGTTCACTGTCAGCGTTTCCTACAACAGCGCCTGCTCCGATCGTTATATTTTCAGCCACAAGAGCACGCTGTACAACAGCGCCGTCTTCTACTATAACGCCTGGCATAAGAACACTGTCGATGATCCGGGCGCCCTTGCCTACTCTGGCACCGGTGAAAAGTACGGAATTTTTGATTTCGCCTTCTACAACACAGCCCTGAGTGATAAAGGCCTTGTCAACATTGGCATCGGGACCAATGTACTGAGGAAGCGCAGGAATATCTTCGGTATAGATCTTCCAGGTAGGATCGTTGAGATCCAGTTCGTTGCTGTTGTTGAGAAGATCCATATTTGCCTCCCAGAGAGAGTCGATAGTTCCGACATCTTTCCAGTAACCCTGATATTTGTAAGCTACAAGAGTTTTGTTGTCGGCAAGAAGTGTAGGGATGATATCCTTACCAAAATCATGATGAGAATCTGCATCCTTCATATCTGCAAGGAGCATTTTGCGAAGAAGCTTCCAGTTGAAGATATAAATACCCATGGAAGCAAGGTTGCTCTTCGGATGTTCCGGTTTTTCTTCAAATTCCACAATATGACCTTCTTCATCTGTGTTCATGATACCGAAACGGCTCGCTTCTTTCATAGGAACTTCGATTACGGCGATGGTAGCATCTGCGTTCATCTCTTTGTGATAAGCCAACATTTTTGCGTAATTCATTTTATAAATATGGTCACCGGAAAGGATCAGGACATATTCCGGGGCATATTTATCAATAAAATCGATGTTTTGTGAAATTGCATCAGCAGTTCCGCGATAAACATCCAGGTCTGCATCTGCTTTTTCACGGGGCGGGAGTACGAAGACACCGCTTTCTCTCGCGTCCAATCCCCAACGTCCGCCAGCAGCGACATAGCTGTTGAGAAGAACGGATTCATACTGTGTAAGAACACCTACAATATCGATTCCACTGTTGGCACAGTTACTTAAAGGGAAATCTACAATGCGGTATTTTCCACCGTATGAAACTGCGGGTTTAGCCACTTTGTTTGTAAGCTCATGGAGTCTGCTGCCACGTCCGCCAGCTAAGATCATCGCTAACATGTTGTTTTGTTTCATAGTGAACCCTCACTTTCCTTTTATATGCTTGTACTATCTTATTATACTATTTTTGTATGAAAATTACCATAAGTTAAAGTGAAAAAAACGAAAAAAGTGAAAGAAATTTTGTTGAAAATGTATCGTATATCCATATTAATGAAAATGAATATGTAAAATATGACAAAAAACTTTATGGAACGACAAAAATATAATGTGAAAATAGTTGTGAATATTTTTGGGGTGCATTTCGAAAGACGAAGAATCTGTGAATCACTGGACGGAATCGCTGTTATACGTTATAATAACAAAGTTAAAAGGTAAAAATAATACAGATCCGAATACGGAAAAGTATCTCGGATAAAGAAAATAAGAGGGATCATTTGTGAAGAACAGAGATGATTTTAAAAGATTTGTTGTATATTGCCTGGCAAGTGTTGTGATCATTGCTCAGGCGGCAGTATTTGCCTATATCTGGTATGATTTTTACAGAGGGCTGATTTTTGAACCTTTCTGGAGAAAAGGAAACTGGGTTCTGATCGCTATTTATGCATTGATCAGTTTTTTGTTCTCCAAGTTTTATGGAGGCCTCCGAGTTGGATATCTGAAAAAAATCGATGTGTTTTATTCCATGATTCTGGCGACGGTCTGCACCAATATCATTACGTATTTGCAGATCACGCTGATCAATCGTTGGTTTTTGGACCCGTGGCCAATGGTGCAGATGACATTTGTACAGTTTGGTATCATCATTTTATGGATATGGGGTTCCTGGTTTATTTATTCCAAACTGTATGGAGCCAGAAAACTTCTGGTGATTCACGGAGACAGAGATCCCGGAGACCTGATACAAAAAATGAATTCCAGAAGTGACAAATATAATATCAGCGGAATGGTGCATGTAGATGCCGGAGAAAAAGAAATCCATAAAATGATGCGGGATTATGAAGGTGTGATCATCTGGGATCTGCCGTCCAATATCCGGAACCGATATCTGAAATATTGTTTTGCTCATTCAATCCGATGCTATATGAGTCCGAAGATATCAGACGTGATCCTTATGGGAAGTGAAAGGATCCATCTCTTTGACACGCCTCTTCTTGTATCAAAAAATATGGGATTGTCCATAGAACAGAGATTTATGAAGAGACTTCTGGATATTGTGGTATCTGGGACTGGAATCGTGCTTTCTTCTCCGATCATGCTGATCATTGCGTTGATGGTGAAGCTTTATGACGGTGGTCCGGTATTTTACCGCCAGGATCGTCTGACATTAGGCGGAAGGGAGTTCCGGATTTTTAAATTCCGGAGTATGTGTGTGGATTCTGAAAAAAATGGAGCGCGACTGGCGTCGAAAAATGACAGCCGGATCACGCCGGTGGGAAAGGTGCTTCGGAATCTTCATCTGGATGAACTGCCGCAGCTTTTTAATGTGTTTAAGGGAGATATGTCCCTGGTAGGTCCTCGTCCGGAGCGAAAATGCATTATGCATGAGTACCAGAAAGAACTTCCGGAATTTTATTACCGTCTGAAGGTAAAAGCCGGTCTGACAGGTTATGCTCAGGTTTATGGAAAATATAATACAACGCCTTATGATAAACTGAAACTGGATCTTTTTTATATTGAAAATTATTCCTTCTTTCTTGATCTGAAGCTGCTTCTTATGACCGTGAAGATCTTCTGCCAGAAGGAAGTATCAGAGGGCGTTGATGACGATCAAAAAAATGCACTGAAGGATTCTGCGAAAAATCCGTCAGGGGAGGAAAAAAATGAGTGAATGTACAGAGGAAAAGAACAGAGATGACCTGCGGAGACTCCAGCTTGTAGAACTGGATATCCTCAAAGAATTTCTGCGCATTTGCGAGAAACACCATCTCAGATATTATGCGCTGGGAGGCACACTTCTGGGAGCTGTGCGCCACAAAGGATTTATTCCATGGGACGATGATGTAGATATGGGAATGCCAAGGCCGGATTTTGAAAAATTTGAGGCCATTGTGGAAAAGGAGCTGCCGGATTATTTTCATTATCTCAGTTACCAGAAAACAAAAGGGTATACTCATTATGTGCCCCGGATGACAGACAGCCGGGTGAAGGTAATAGACGAGTCTGCTCTGGTGGACAGAGAAAAAGATGCCTGGATCGATATTTTTCCGCTGGACGGAATGCCTGGAAACAGGATTTTGCGAAAAATCCATTGCTTCCGCCTTTTGGTGGCAAGGGCCAGAGTGAATTACTCGCTTTTTTCTACCAATATTGACATGAAACGCCAGAACAGACCTCTTCATGAGCGGATACTCATTGCCGCAGGGAAAATTCTTCCTGTAGAAAAAATCTTCCGCACTTCAAGAGAACTGCAGCGTCTGGATTGTCTGATGCGGAAATATGACTATGACCAGTCGCCGTATCTGGTAAATTTTATGGGGATCCATAAACTGAAAGAATTGTTTCACAAGAACCGCTATGGAAAGGGAGCAGATTATACTTTTGAAGATGTGAAGCTCCGGGGACCGCATGATTATGATTTTGTGCTGAAACAGATGTATGGAGACTATTGGAATCCTCCAAAAGCGGGAGAGATGAATCATCATAACACGAGAATCAAGGAGTAGCCTATGAGTACGGATAAACAGCAGACATATTCAGTGCTGATGGCCGTTTATAAAAAAGAAGATCCGGTGTTCTTTCGTCAGAGTATAGAAAGTATGATTGAACAGACTTTGCCGTTTACAGATTTTGTCCTTGTGTGTGACGGCCCTCTGACCAAAGCCCTGGAGCGTGTGATCCACTGGGCTGAGGAAAGGCTTGGGGAGCGGTTTCAGTGTATCCGGCTGAAAGAAAACAGAGGGCTTGGCAATGCTTTGCGGATTGGCGTTCCGCGGTGCCGTTGTTCTGTGATCGCAAGAATGGACAGCGATGACATCAGCAGACCGGATCGATGCGAAAAACAGTTTCGAATCTTGGAAAGAGACGGGTATTCTATTGTCAGCGGTACCCTTCAGGAATTTGCAGAGACGCCAGGAGATCTGCAGCGTTTCCGGATCCTTCCAAGGACTTCGGCGGAGATCAGGGAGTATGCCAAAAAAAGAAATCCATTTAATCACCCTTGTGTCATGTATCGAAAAGAGGATGTTCTGAAGGCTGGGAATTATCAGGATTTCCCGGGATTTGAGGATTATTGTCTGTGGGTGCGGATGCTGATGGAAGGAGCTGAGGGATACAATATCCAGGAGCCGGTGCTTGACATGCGTGCAGGAAATGGCATGTACAGCCGCAGAGGCGGGATTTCTTATCTTCGATGGCTGCTGAGATTTCAGAAATATCTGCTGGATAAAAAATTTATCACAAAGGAAAGATATATAAAAAACTGCGTGGTTCGTACTTTGGTAAGTCTGATACCTGGAGGACTGCGGGAAAAATTTTATAAACTGTTCCTGAGAGGAACGAAATAAAAAGAAAAGGCTGCGGACAGATTTTTTAAGATCTGTCCACAGCCTTTTTATAAGATTCGTCAGCTTTTTTCCATAAAGTTTACATATTCCTCCAGTACAGGACCCGGTTCTCCGATTCGTTTGATCTGTCCGTCATGCATCCACATGACAGTGTCACAAAGCTCTTTCAGCGTTTCAATGCTGTGAGAAACAATTACAACGGTTCTGTCTTTATTGGAGATCAGACTTTTCATCTTATTATAACTTTTCTTTTTGAATTTCTGGTCACCAACACTGAGGACCTCATCAATCAGCATGATATCTGTTTCCAGAATTGCTGTGATGGAAAATGCCAGTTTGGAGTACATACCGCTGGAGTATGTTCTGACAGGCATATCAATAAACTCTCCCAGCTCTGCAAACTCTACGATTTCCGGTTCTTTGGCTTTGACTTCTTCTTCAGAAAAACCAAGAAGCATACCGGAGAGGATAATGTTTTCACGTCCGGTCATTTCTCTCTGGAATCCTACGCCGATAGACAGAAGAGAAATGCTGTGCCCTTTCAGGTCAATGGTTCCGCTGTCCGGAGAAAAGATTCCGGCAAGAGCGTTGAGAGTGGTTGATTTTCCACTTCCATTTTTTCCGATGATACCAAGAATCTCGCCCTGACGGACATAAAAGGAGATTCCTTTTACGGCAACAAAACGGTCTACATTGCGGCGTTTAAACTGCAAAAGACTTTTTTTAATAGAAGTTTTTTTCAGATTCTGATAACTGATCACCAGGTCGGTGACTTCAATCGCATGCTGTTCTTCCATATTATATCACCTTTACATAACTGTTTTCATTTTTGTAGATCTTGCGGATTCCAAGGATACTGATCAACAGTCCGATCAGAAACCAGGCAAGAAGAAGTTTCTGGTTAGGGGCAGTTCCATATAATACACATTCACGCATAGATGTCAGAAGGAATGCGATAGGATTGCCTTTTCCGATATATGCGTTATAAGGAGCCGGAAGACGGTCCATAATACTCCAGAATACACCGGTAAGATAAAAAAGAAGTCTCAGGACGATATTCAGGACGTTGGCAAGGTCTTCCACAAAGACACCGTAGTGAAGAAGGAAGCAGCCGAAACCAAATACGATCACAAACAGTGTCAGAAGGATAGGAATGAAGTAAAGAATATTCCAGGTGACCGGTACTCTCCATACAAAAAGCATTGCTACGATGATCAGGAGAGAAATGGACATTTTAAACCCATTGACACACATCTTGATGATCAGAAGGATAAATTTCGGTATATATACTTTGGAAACGATTGCCTTGTTGTTCTTGATTACTTTTACGCTCTGTATCAGGGATTTGTTGAAGAAATCCCACAGGGTGATTCCGATAAAGACGAAAACTGCAAAGTACTGTTCGGAGGATTTAAATACGTATCCGAACATAAATACGTAAATCAACATGAAGCAAAGAGGGTCCAGGATCCACCACAGCCAGTTCAGATATGAATTGGCAATCTCGGATTTTAACTGGGCCTTGGAAGAGTATATGGCGTATTTCCAGTACTTCTTCATGTCATCCATGAATCTTTTAAACATAAAATCCGCTCCTATATTAAAACAAAAGATATAATTATGACCCTTTTTTCGCAGGTACTGTCGAAAAGGGTCTGAACCTCCCTTATCATACACTAGGAAATGCTGATTGACAAGGGGAAAATCAAGAAACTCCGGGAATTTAAAAAGAAGGATTTCCTAATATATAGGCTGTTTTTGTGTAATATAGAAAAACTCCGTAAATTCAATGAAAAGGCTTGACTTCAATATATATTCTGTGCTAAACTTGACAAGCGACATGGAAGTTGGGTCTTTTTTTTATGCCCGGAAACCTGCACGAGCAGGAGAAGGCAAAGGGAAGACCATGCAAATGAAAACACTGGAGGTGGAAGTTGTGCGCGTTAAGATTACATTGGCATGTACGGAGTGCAAGCAGCGTAACTACAATATGACAAAGGAGAAAAAGAATCATCCTGAGCGTCTTGAGACCAAGAAATATTGTAAGTTCTGCCGTAAACACACTCTGCACAAGGAAACGAAGTAATCACAGAGAATTGTGAGGTTAAATTATGCAAGAGAAAGAAAAATCTACTGGCAAAACTCAGAAGACCCAGAAGAAATCATGGTTTAAGGGACTGAAAGCAGAGTTCAACAAGATTGTATGGACAGATAAAGCTACACTGGCGAAACAGACAGTGGTTGTCTCTGTAGTCACGATCATTCTGGCTGTGATGATCAGCATTATGGATTCAGCAATTCTGGAAGGTATTAATCTTATCATAAAATAAGGATAACGGTGATTGTATGTCAGAAGCGAAATGGTATGTCGTTCATACCTATTCCGGGTATGAAAACAAAGTAAAAGCAAACATTGAAAAAACAATTGAAAACAGACACCTGGAGGATCAGATCCTGGAAGTCCGCGTTCCGCTTGAAGATGTTGTAGAGATGAGAAACGGTACTCCGAAACAGGTTCAGAAGAAGATGTTCCCGGGATATGTGCTTCTCAACATGGTCATGAATGATGATACCTGGTATGTTGTCCGCAATACCCGAGGCGTAACCGGATTTGTAGGTCCGGGATCCAAGCCCGTACCCCTTACAGAAGAGGAGATGCGTCCGCTGGGAATCAAGGAAGAGAACATCCGGGTTGACTTTGCAGAAGGCGATATGGTAGTTGTTACAGGCGGAGCATGGAAGGATACTGCCGGGGTTGTTACTGCAATTAATACTCAGAAGCAGACAGTTACCATCAATGTTGAATTGTTCGGCCGCGAAACGCCGGTAGAAATAAGTTTCGCAGAAATTAAGAAAGCGTAACACATTCAAGTGGGAGGGAAAAACCCCCGCCAATACCACATAGGAGGTGCCGAAAAATGGCAAAAAAAGTAACAGGTTATATCAAATTACAGATTCCGGCTGGCAAGGCAACCCCAGCACCGCCGGTAGGTCCGGCTCTTGGTCAGCACGGTGTAAACATTGTACAGTTCACAAAAGAGTTCAATGCTAGAACAGCAGATCAGGGCGATCTGATCATCCCGGTTGTGATCACTGTTTATGCAGACAGAAGTTTCAGCTTCATAACCAAAACTCCGCCGGCAGCAGTTCTTCTTAAGAAGGCAGCTAACATCAAATCCGGTTCCGGCGTACCGAACAAAAACAAGGTTGCAAAAGTGACAAAGGCTCAGGTTCAGGAAATCGCAGAGCTGAAGATGAAAGATTTAAATGCAGCATCTCTTGAAGCAGCTATGAGCATGATTGCAGGTACTGCAAGAAGTATGGGAATCGAAGTTGTAGACTGATCTTCCCTTAAGATTGCCAAATAGAGAAACTACAATTATGAAGTGGGAGGGAAATCCCCGCAATTACCACAGGAGGTTATAGAAATGAAACGAGGAAAGAAATACGTGGAAGCTGCAAAAGCAGTAGACCGCGCAACATTATATGATACCGCAGAGGCTATCAGCCTTGTGAAAAAAGCAGCAGTTGCTAAGTTTGACGAGACTATCGAAGTTCATATCCGTACAGGCTGCGATGGACGTCATGCAGATCAGCAGATCCGTGGAGCAGTTGTTCTGCCTCATGGAACTGGTAAAAAAGTTCGTGTACTTGTATTCGCTAAGGATGCAAAAGCTGAGGAAGCAAAAGCTGCAGGCGCAGAATTCGTAGGAGCTGAGGACCTGATTCCGAAGATCCAGAACGAAGGATGGCTTGATTTCGACGTTGTTGTTGCTACACCGGACATGATGGGCGTTGTAGGACGTCTGGGTCGTGTACTTGGACCAAAAGGTCTTATGCCGAACCCGAAAGCCGGAACTGTAACTATGGACGTTACAAAAGCGGTTCATGATATCAAAGCAGGTAAGATTGAGTATCGTCTTGACAAAACCAATATCATCCATGTTCCGGTAGGTAAAGCATCCTTTACTGAGGAACAGTTAAGCGACAACTTCCAGACGCTTATCGAAGCTATCGTTAAGGCTCGTCCGAGCACTCTGAAAGGTCAGTACCTGAGAAGCGTAACAATCGCTCCGACAATGGGACCTGGTGTGAAGATCAACCCGGCGAAATTAGCTTAATATATGAAAACAGGGGCATTCCTTTCGGGGGATGCTCTTTTGTTTTTGGGGGTATTATAGTGATAAAAAGAAAAACTCCTCTTCAGAAAGAAAAACTGCTGCTTGAAAAACAGGAAAAAAGATATCTGGAACAGAGACAGAAACAGAATGATTCAAAACTGAATAAGTTTCTGGAGGACAAAGTTCCGGATAAACTGCAGGAGACACTGGAAAAGGCTTTTTGCAGTGCCTTCAGGCTTATTTTTTTAAAAGGGATTTCTGTTATTGAAAAGACATACAAGAAGGAAGAACTGGAAAAGGAATTTAAGGTACAGGATTATGCCAATCAGATAAAAAATGACCGGAAATCACTGAAATCAATAAGGAAAAATGCCGGAAGCACAGGAAGATTTAATACACTGGCATCCGGGACAGCAGGACTGGGAATGGGTCTTATCGGTGTTGGAATCCCGGATATACCTGTATTCACAGGCTTTTTACTGAGAAGCATTTATCAGATCGCTTTAAAGTATGGATTTTCTTATGAAGAGGAAAAAGAAAAAAAGTGGATACTTCTTCTGATACAGGGAGCGGCATCTTATGGGGAAAAACAAAAGGCAGCGGATAAAGCGGTTGAGTGCTACATCCAAAATGAACTCGTTGATAATTCCATTCCGCTGGATGAAATAATTCAGGAAACAGCCAGGATTCTTTCCGGAGAGCTGCTTTATATGAAATTTTTTCAGGGTATTCCCATTGTGGGAGTGGTCGGGGGAGCCTTTGACTTCAAGTATATGAAAGAGATTACAACCTATGCGGAAATAAAATACAGGAAACGATATTACAGGAATCTGTCGGAATATGATATGATAGAAAAGAAATAATGGTAGTTTAGAGAAAAATTCCAGAATTATTTTTTATGATAGAACAGGGATGGAAAGAGAGGAATCAGCGTGGAAAAAAGAAGATACAGAAAAAAGAACAGGAGAAAACAGAATTTAAAAAAGCTGTTAATGGTTCTGGTCATTGTATTTGTATTCTTTGGTCTGGAGCTGATCGTAGGCTGGCGATCAGGAGTTGGCGCATGGATGCAGGAGTTTCAGAAAACCGTTGTCCGTCAGCTGGACCTGAGCGGAATCAGTAGCCCCTATGCGATTCTGATTCAGGCCGGAAGCGGAAAGACAGTAGGCGATCTTAACGGGGAAGAGCAGATGTATCCGGCCTCTCTGACAAAAATGATGACTGCGATTGTTGCCATTGAGGAACTGAAAGATCTGGACCAGGAAATCACGTTGACTCAGGAAATGTTTGCCGGATTATATGAACAGGATGCCACGCAGGCAGGATTTCAGCCCGGAGAAACAGTCCGGGCTATAGATCTTCTGTACGGCGTTATGCTTCCCTCAGGCGCAGAGTGCTGTATCGCTCTTTCTTATGCGATTGCCGGTTCTGAACAGGGATTTGTGGATCTGATGAATAAAAAAGCAGAAAAGCTTGGAATGGACGGAACTCATTTCTGTGACAGCACAGGACTTCATAATCCGGATCATTACAGTACGGCAAAGGATATGGCAGTTCTTTTACAGTATGCGCTGAAAAATGATACGTTCCGGGAGATTGCAGAGAGTCCCTGGCATTCTACGCCCGGTACGAATCTCCATCCGGACGGGATTACCTATTACAGTACCATGTTTAAGAACCTTTCAGAGACCTCTGTAACAGGAGGAAAGATTCTGGGCGGAAAAACCGGTTTTACCAATGCGGCAGGAAGCTGTCTGGCAAGCTTTGCAGAAATCGAAGGCGTGGAATATATCCTTGTGACAGCAGGAGCAATGGATGGGGGAACGCCGAATATTACAGATGCAGTGACTGTTTACAATCGCCTGGGAGAGGCGGCCCAAGCCCTGAAATAGTTGATATCTAAGGGGAAATATTATCAGGAAATTATTTTTGCCTTAAGGAAATCAAGATGATTCTGCAGGATAGCAGTACTTTATCTGTAAAGTAAGAGAATTATATTGGGGAAAATAGACAAAAATTTATAACATTTTTTGTAGGATATTCCAGATAGACAGACATAATTTTTTCTGCTATCCTTGTATACAGAAGTTAAATAAAGACGGATTAGTCCAAGGATTGTTACTGAAATAATTTATTATCGTCAGGCAAGACCTTATAGTATATGAAATAAGTTTTATATACTGTAATGGTCTTTTTTTATTTATTTGCAGTAGTAGGGAGCGAAAGGGAACATGGTAATTTATAAGATTTTAAATAATAATCTGATTTTATCAAAAGATAATCAGGGGCATGAAGTCATCATAAAAGGATGTGGAATTGCTTTTCAGAAGAAAAAGGGGCAGCAGATAGATGAAAAACGGATTGAAAAGGTTTTTGTCGCAGAGACAGCGCAGATCAGTAAAGAAATTCAGGGATATCTCACCTCTATTCCAGAAATATATCTTGACTTTGTGGAGGAGTATGTAAATGAGGTAAAAGAAAAAAATGGAATGAATCTGAATGACAGTATTTATTTTTCATTAAGTGATCACATTATGGGAGCGATTTCTAGGTTAAAACAGGGAATCCGTATTCAGAATATGCTTCTTCTGGACATCAAACTTCTTTATCATAAAGAGTATGAAATTGGTTTGGATTTGCTGCAGAAAGTAAATGAAACATTTGAAACAGATCTGGCAATTGATGAAGCGGGATTTTTTGCATTGCATTTTGTGAATTCACAGGACAGTGGAAAAACAGACAGTTACCAGATTTCCATAATCGTACACCAGATTTTGGATGTAGTAGAAAAATATTATGAAAACATAAAATTTCAGGAAGAAAATCTGTATTATCAGAGATTTCTGACACATTTAAAATATTTTGCCCAGAGATTTTTTCATAAGGAACTTCACTATGAAGAAAATGGTGAACTGTTTCAGATTATCAGAGAGCAGTATAAAGAAGCATATGGGTGTGTAAAAATGATTTACCTGATGATGAAAGAAGAATATGAATACGATATGACGGAAGATGAAATGCTGTATCTGACAATTCATATTCAGAAGATTACAGAGGATCATAAACGGCTACAGTCAATTTAGTGTAAGATTTTTACAGACATCAGATAAGGTGTTAATGGATTGTTACTGGAATGCGTTCGATAAAAACGTATCTTTTCAGGCAAGACCTTTAATCATAAATTTTAATATTTATTATTAAAGGAGGTTCTAAAATGAAAAAGGACTATTTAGAAACTGCAGACACGCTAATTGCAGCAATGGGAGGAAAGGACAACATCATCCGTTTATTTCATTGCATGACAAGACTTCGTTTTTATGTAAAAGACAAAACGAAAGTCAATGAAAAGGAGATTTTAAAGCTCTCCGAAGTTTCAGGTGTAAACTGGCACGAGGAACAGTTTCAGGTTATTGCAGGAAATGAAGTAAATGCTGTCTATAAAGCGCTGGAGAACAAAGGCATTCCGACGGACGATACACGGGAAACTGATCCTGTAAACCCAAAAGGGGTTGTTTCCAGGATTGTTGATGCCATTACCGGTTGTATGACACCTATGATTCCGGCTCTGACAGCGGCAGGAATGATTAAGGTTGTACTTACACTTTTAACAACTTTCCATTTGGTATCTGATACCAGCAGCACTTATCAGGTTATCAGTTTTATAGGTGATGTAACCTTTTACTTTATGCCATTTCTGATTGCGGCAAATGCTGCAAAAATTTTCAGAGTAAATCAGTCGCTGGCATTGTTTATAGCGGGTGTTTATCTGAGTCCTGTATTTGTCAGTATGGCAGCTGGAGATGCGGCAATTACTTTGTTTGGGCTGCCGGTTACAAAGGTAACCTATTCTTATTCTGTAATTCCGGTTATTCTGATGGTATGGATCACACACTACATTGAACTTTTTGTAGATCGTATTACACCGAAGATGGTAAAATTAATTCTCAATCCAACATTGGTTATTCTGATTAGTGCGCCGATCGCCCTGATTGTAGTTGGTCCTATCGGAACAATCATTGGTAATGGACTTGCAGTAGCAATCAACTTTTTATCTGCAAAACTTGGTTTTGTGATCGTTGGTATTCTTGCAGCTCTTTTCCCGTTCATTGTTATGACGGGTATGCATCATGCGCTTACACCAATCGGACTGAATGCAATTGCGACAGGAGGCTCAGATACCCTGATTTTTGTATCTCAGGTTTGCTCTAATCTTGCACAGTCAGGTTCTTCTTTTGCGGTAGCAGTAAAATCAAAAGACAGTAATATGAAACAGCTTGCAAGTGCAGCGGCAGTATCTGCATTAATGGGGATTACGGAACCGGCACTTTATGGTGTCACACTGAAATTGAAACGTCCTGTTGTTGCTGCATCTGTTGCAGCTGGAATTGGCGGTATTGTAGGTGGACTTTTTCAGGTATCCCTGTATATTGCTCAGAATTGTATTATGGCAATTCCGGCATTTATCGGGGATAAAGGGATGAGTAATCTTCTGTATGGAATCATTATGATTATTGTATCGTTTGTTGCTTCCTTTATTCTTACCTTTATTTTGGGATTTGAAGATGTAAAATCAGATAATGAGATAAAGGAAAGCTCAGAGGCACAGGGAACAACAGAAACACAGCAGAGAAATCCTTTAGTAGAAAAAGTTGAACTTTATGCACCTGTAACAGGAACTGTAAAAACACTTGCCAATGTTGCGGACAAAACTTTTGCAGATAAAGTACTTGGAGATGGAGCGGCAATCTTTCCATCAGAAGGAAGGGTTTATGCTCCGGCTGACGGAACCGTTGTAAATATCATGGATACAAAACATGGAATTATGTTCGTAGCAGACAGTGGAGCAGAGATTTTGATCCATATTGGACTGGATACTGTCAATCTTAAAGGCAAATACTTTAAATCTTATGTAACAGACGGTGAAAGAGTAAAGAAGGGAGCACTTCTTGTTGAGTTTGACCTTGAAGCAATCAAAAAAGAAGGATATGATTTGACTACATCAGTTGTTGTTACTAATATTTCCGATTATATCAAGGCAGTATGTATGGAAAAAGAGGGTAGTGAGATCAGTGCAGGAGAGAAGTTTCTGACAGTCGTATAAACATAAGTACAGATCAGGCAGACAGGAGATATCTGTCTGCCGTTTTAAAGACAGGAGAAAGCAGATATGAAAAATTATAATCGTATGCCCAAAAATTTTTTATGGGGCGGAGCAACAGCTGCTAATCAGTATGAAGGAGGATGGAATGAGGGCGGAAAAGGGTTGTCTATTGCAGACATTCTTACGGGAGGAAGCGTCAATAAGGAACGCCGTCTGACACCTCCGGAGCCGTTACCCGAAGAATTTTATCCAAATCATGAAGCAACTGATTTTTATCATTGTTGGAAAGAAGATATTGCTCTGTTTGCTGAGATGGGATTTAAAATATATCGTTTTTCAATTTCGTGGTCACGGATCTTTCCAAAAGGAGACGAAGAAACTCCGAATGAAGAGGGGCTTAAGTTTTATGATGATGTTATCGACGAATTAAGAAAATATGGAATTGAACCACTGGTAACCATTTCTCATTATGAAAATCCACTTCATCTTTCGCTAGAGTACGGTGGTTGGAAAAATCGTAAACTGATTGATTTTTACCTTAGATTTGCCAGAGTATTATTTGAAAGATATAAAGGAAAAGTAAAGTACTGGCTTACATTTAATGAGATTAATATGCTGACACAGCCGTTTGGCGCAGTTTTCTGTGCAGGGATGCTGGATTCGGAAGATGTATGCCTGCAGAGTCGGTATCAGGCAATGCATCACCAGTTGGTTGCAAGTGCTTTGGCAGTATCTATGGCGCATAAGATTGACAATGAAAATAAGCTAGGGTGTATGCTGGCATATCATAATGGTTATGCTTATACCTGCCATCCAGAAGATGTTTTTTATGCCCAAAGATTTGGGCAGATTCATAATTCAATTGCCGGGGATGTTCATGTGAGAGGATATTATCCTGGATTTGCTGCAAGATTTTTTGAAGAAAATGAAATAGAGCTGGAGATTGAGCCGGAAGATGCGGGTATATTGAAGAATGGTACGGTAGACTTTGTTTCTATCAGTTATTATTCCAGTAATTGTGTCAGCGTTGTGAAAGAAGGTGAGCTAACCGCTGCCAATGGAGGGGAAAATATTAAGAATCCATATCTTGAAACTTCTGCATGGGGATGGCAAATTGATGCAGTGGGACTCAGATATGTTTTGAATCAGATTTATGACCGCTATCAGATTCCGATCATGATTGTAGAAAATGGTCTGGGAGCCGTGGATGAGCTGACAGAAGATGGAAAAATCCATGATGAATACCGCATTGAATATATGCGTAAGCATATAGAACAGATGAAGGAAGCTATCCATGATGGTGTAGAACTGGTTGGCTATACATGCTGGGGATGTACCGATCTTGTTAGTGCTTCAACCGGAGAATTGAAAAAAAGATATGGTCTGATTTACGTTGATAAAAATGATGACGGAACAGGAAACTTTGCCAGAATTCGTAAAGACTCTTTTTACTGGTACAAAAGAGTAATAGACTCCTGTGGTGAAAAACTATAAAAGAACAATAAAATATCCTGGCCAGGTTACGGAGCCTAAAAGCTCTGTACCTGCCAGGATATTACTATTCTGTGATGGTAGAGTTAAATAACATTATTTTCACACATGATTTCAGACGAAAGAAGATCAATAATTCTCGACTTTGCGCTCAAAATAAGCTCTTGGATGGGCACATACCGGACATACTTCAGGAGCTTCGTCAGCCATATGAATGTATCCACAGTTACGGCATTTCCAGCCAAGAGGAGCATCGCCCTTAAAGGTTTTGTCTGCTTTGTAGGATTCCAGGAGCTTTTTGTAGCGCGCTTCATGAGCAGCCTCTACTCTGGCAACGCCTTCAAACTTTTCTGCCAGCTCTTCAAAGCCTTCTTCCCGGGCTTCTCTTGCCATACGGGCATACATATCTGTCCACTCGAAGTTTTCGCCTGCGGCAGCGTCTTCCAGATTGGTTTCAATGTCATGGATGCCGTGGAACTCTTTGAACCACATCTTTGCGTGCTCTTTTTCCTGATCTGCTGTTTCCAGATAGAGAGCTGCCAGCTGCTCATAGCCGGCTTTTTTTGCAGCGGAAGCAAAATAAGTATATTTATTTCGTGCCTGGGATTCTCCGGCAAATGCCTCCATCAGATTTTTCTCAGTTTTGGTTCCGGTATATTTTGACATAGATGTTCCTCCTTGTTTTTTAAGTATGATGAGAAAAGAAAACCCCGGAGAAACCATGCTCTCCAGGGAATTTTATTTTTTAGCCAAAGTATCTCTCAAGAAGACCCTGGAATGCTTTGCCGTGTCTTGCCTCGTCACGAGCCATCTCATGAACAGTGTCATGGATTGCATCAAGGTTAGCAGCTTTTGCACGTTTTGCAAGGTCAAATTTACCTGCTGTAGCGCCGTTCTCAGCTGCAACACGCATTTCGAGGTTTTTCTTTGTGCTGTCAGTTACAACTTCGCCAAGAAGCTCTGCAAACTTGGAAGCATGCTCAGCCTCTTCGTAAGCTGCTTTCTCCCAGTAGAGACCGATCTCCGGATATCCCTCTCTGTGAGCAACTCTTGCCATTGCAAGATACATACCAACCTCAGAGCACTCGCCCTCGAAGTTTGCACGAAGGTCAGCAAGGATGTCTTCGCTAACGCCCTGAGCTACGCCTACAACGTGCTCTGCAGCCCATGTCATGCCCTCTTCCTGTTTTGTAAATTTCTCAGCTGGAGCTTTACAGATCGGACATACCTCCGGTGCGTTCTCTCCTTCGTAAACATAACCGCATACATTACATACCCATTTAGCCATAATTCAAATTCTCCTTTTCTTTAAATGATTATTTTTTAATAATAGTAATCGTTACTGTTTTGCTATATCTATAATTTAACACACTGTTTTGTAAATGTCAAGTGAAATTCTTAATTTTTTTCTCTCTTCATGCAATCTTCACACACTCCGAAGAATCTGGCGCTGCAGTCTGTAATCTTGCCGTTGAAATGTTCTCCGGCTTTATCCAGGATATCCTGCATGTTTTCTGTTTCCAGATCTATCACACAGCCACAATCTGTACACATAAAGTGACAATGGGGTTCTATCCGTCCGTCGAAACGGTCAGCACCACCGAAACTGGCAAGCTTTTTGATCTCGCCAAGATCGGAAAGCAGAGAAAGATTGCGGTACACAGTTCCCAGACTGATATTAGGATAGATTAGTTTCATATTTTCATATACCATATCAGCGGTGGGGTGATCTGTGCGTGTCATCAGAAATTCCTTGATGGATTCGCGCTGCCTGCTGTACTTTAATGCAGCCATAAGCACCCTCCTTTCTCTTTAATAACAATAATGGTTATTGATATTATATGAAACTGTAGTTATTTTGTCAAGTAGAATATGAGGAAAAGAATAATTTTAGTATTCCCTGTAAAAGAGAGTTCATACACAGGAAGCTTTGCTTCTGTAATTCATTATGATATACTGTAAAAATAAGAATTTCTTAAGAAATTACCCCATTTATCTTAAAGCTCACCTGATATTCTTTAGATAACGGAACACAGAAAAGATTTTGTGATCCGATGCAGCATTTATTTTTAGGAGGTACAAGGACGTGGCAGAAATACTGGTTTGTGATGATGACAGAGCAATTGTGGATGCAATAGAGATCTATCTTTCACAGGAGGGTCATCATATTCTGAAAGCTTATGACGGAGAGGAGGCTCTTCGGAAACTACGGGACAATCCGGTGGATCTGCTGGTGATCGATGTGATGATGCCGAAGCTGGACGGAATACGGGCAACTCTCAAGATCCGGGAGGAGAATCCCCTTCCTATTATTATTCTTTCGGCGAAATCCGAAGATGCAGATAAGATCCTGGGACTGAACGTAGGAGCAGATGATTATGTGACAAAGCCCTTTAATCCGCTGGAGCTGGTGGCCAGAGTCAGATCTCAGCTGCGCAGATATACCCAGCTTGGAGCGGTCTCACAGAAAAAAGCCAATGTTTATGAGACAGGCGGTCTGACCATTGACGACGACCGTAAGGAAGTACGGGTAGACGGGGAGCTTGTGAAACTGACTCCTATTGAGTACAGGATTCTTCTGTTCCTTGTAAAAAATAAGGGAAGAGTTTTTTCGATTAATCAGATTTATGAGAATATCTGGAATGAGGAAGCGATTGCGGCAGATAATACTGTGGCAGTGCACATCCGGCATATTCGGGAAAAAATCGAGATCAATCCAAAGGAACCCAGATATCTGAAGGTAGTATGGGGATTGGGCTATAAGGTGGAAAAGCTTTAAAAGAACAGCGGAAAGCAGGAGAAACATATATCAGGAGTCTGGAAAGGGGTAATTTTTATGAAGAAAAAATGGTATAGAAACGGCATGGTGAAAACTGTGGCTGCGGTGGTGGGAATCGCTTCCCTTACAGCTGCGGCGGCAGGAGGAGCGTCTGCGGCAGGGATCATGAGCATGGGAGTGAATCCACTGGACAGAGGAAGCTATCTGGAGTCCCGGAGTTTTGAAAACAGTATGTATAGTAATACTTACGAAGTGCTCCATGCTTTGTCATACGCGCAGTTTCTGTATCCGGAACAGGGCGGGGAAAACATTGATTTGGGAGAAATTCTGCAGAACAGGAATCCAACTGAGGAGAAGCTTACCGGATTGAGCTATAAGCTCAGTGATCTGAAAAAATGGGCAGAAATCGATGACTGGAATACTATGACAAATGACATCCTGATCTGTGTAAAGCCGAACGGAAGTCCGGAATACATGTATTATGATGAGTTTGAAAAAAAGATCCTGGATGGAGAATTGGAATTTCTGGCGCCTTCCAGTGATGCTGTCTCGTATGAGGAAAATACAGAGTACGCAGAAGACTATATGCCATTGGAACCGGAAGCTTCTGGAACAGCAGGTGTGGATGAGCTTTCAAAGCAGGGGATTCTGGCATGCCTGAAAAATCATGATTATGCAGCTTATGAGTATTATGGAGAAGAGCAGTATTATCTTGACAGTAATGTGGGGATTCTAAACTCCGGTGTACTGGGTGTTGGAGATAAAGACGGCGAGATGGTTTACAGAAATGTGATCAATGAGGAATCTGATTACCAGATTGCGGAAGCATTTCCTCCGGCAGGTGCAGACAGTATTCTGGATATTCTCAATGAGGAGCCTCAGTGGGAAGGGAAACTGAATCAGGCGTTTATGGCATTAACAGATGCACTGGATCAAATAAGGATTGCCAAAACATCTGAAAAAATGCTGAAACAGCATTACGCGGAAGGGAAAACAAATCTCAGTTATCTTCTTGTTACGGATCCGGGAAAGCCAGGTGAAAAAATAATGTCCAATGCAGAAGCCGGAGATTACGAAAAAATAATCAAGGAAGTGGAGGACGGAAAAGATCCTTATGTAATCCTTGGAACAGCTCCGGAAGACGGAAGATCCAATCTGACTTTTGCAGGAGACAAAACTGCTTCTGGGCTCCAGCATCTTGCAGAAGATCTTACCGGCTCCATGGGACTGTCTCTCTGGCAGCACATGGTAGAAAATGTAGGACTTAATGATCAGAATAAAAAATTTGTCTTTGCGGCCTGGGTGGATAAAGATTTTCCGGTACAGGATCTCATGGCAAAAGATTCGGAAAATTATGAGAAATATTCCAAATGGCTGATGCCGTCCATGATACTCTTTGCAGTGGGAGCCCTTCTTTTCCTGATCTGCCTGATCATTCTTACGGCAGGGGCAGGACGGAATAATGAAGAAGAAACCGTACAGCTGAACTTTTTTGACCGCTGGTATACAGAGATCGGTGCCTGTGCGATAGCAGCATTGTGGGGTGTTCCTTTTACACTGATCCTGGGATTGGGAATTGACGTAGCAGATTCTGTAGAAAAGCTGAAATATATTGTACTTTTTGTGGCTGCTCTTGGGGCATGGACCGCAATCTGGTTTTTCACCGGATGGCTGAGTCTGGTACGCAGAATTAAGGGAAAGACTCTCTGGAAGAATTCTATTCTTAGAAAGATATGGAAACTGATCGTGAGAATATGCCGGAAACTCTGGAGAATGTTTCGGGATTTCATAAACTTTTTTGCAGAAAATACAGTAAGCCGGGTAAAAACGGCGCTGATCTTTACTGCTTTCTGTTTCCTGCAGTTTCTGTTATGTGCATTTGTTTTCTCAGGACTGGCAGAGATGCTCTTCATTCTGGCAGCTTTGGATCTTCTGGGTCTGATCTATTTTCTCAAAAAAGCCAGAGGACGGGAACTGATCCTGGATGGTCTGCAGCGCATCACCGACGGAGAACTGCAGTACAAGATCCCTCTGGACAAACTGACCGGAGAGCAGAGAAAGATGGCAGACTACATCAACCGGATCGGAGAGGGACTGGATGCGGCTGTGGAAAAAAGTCTGAAGGACGAAAGAATGAAAACCGAGCTGATCACAAATGTGTCTCACGATATTAAGACGCCTCTGACATCTATCATCAATTATGTGGATCTTCTGAAAAGAGAAAACCCACAGGATCCCAAGATTCAGGGATATCTGTCCATTCTGGAGGAGAAGTCCCAGAGACTGAAAACTCTTACAGAAGACGTTGTGGAGGCTTCCAAGGCAAGTACGGGAAATATTTCTCTGGAAATGGCGGATCTGAACTTCGTGGAGCTGATCCATCAGGTGATCGGAGAGTTTGAGGAACGTTTCCAGGAAAAGAATCTTTCCATAATGGTTCATTTTGATCAGGAGGAAGCGATCATCTGTGCAGATGGCAGACGGCTGTGGAGAGTTCTGGAAAATGTGTTTGGAAACGTTGCCAAATATGCCATGGAAAATACAAGAGTTTACGCAGAACTTCGTGTCAACCGGAAGAAGGTCATCTTTTCTCTGAAAAATATCTCTGCTCAGCCGCTGAACATATCGGCAGACGAACTGACAGAGCGGTTTATCCGGGGAGATGTTTCCAGGAACACAGAGGGAAGCGGTCTTGGACTTTCCATTGCAAAAAGCCTTACAGAACTTCAGGGCGGAGAGTTTAAACTTTATCTGGACGGGGATCTCTTTAAGGTGACGATCGTATTTGCAGTAAAGGAAAAAGCAGACGAACAGAAAAATCAGGAAGCATAAATAAAAAATGAAATAAATAAAGAAGCCCCCGGCTGCTGCAGGATCTGCAGTGCCGGGGGCTTTAAAAGGGGAATGTCAGAATACTTTTACAAGGTTATAAGCATCATCTACAATAAGCACATCTGCAAATTTGCCTGGTGTAAGAGAGCCTACCTGATCGTAGACCTTGATGCTTTTTGCCGGGTTTCTGGTAGCTGCAAAAATAGCTGTGGATTCGGGGATACCGAATTCCATGGCTTTTTTCATACAGTCAAACAGGTTGGTTGCGGAACCTGCGATGGTGCCGTTGGAAAGAGTTGCCAGACGGTCTTTCATGGTTACTTTCTGTCCGCCCAGTTCATAGGTGCCGTTTTCCATTCCGGTTGCCATCATGGAATCACTGATGAGGACAACACGTTCGTCACCGAACATCTTAAAGGTGGTGCGGACAACACTTCCGTGGATGTGGAAGCCATCACAGATCAGCTCTACCATGCAGTCCTCGCTGTCACAGGCTGCTCCGATCACACCCGGGTCTCTGTGAGCAAACGGAGGCATGGCATTGTAAAGATGTGTCACATGGTTTACGCCAAGCTCCATGGCTTTTCTGGCACAATCGTAATCTGCTGTGGTGTGGCCGATGGAGATCACGACTTCATCTTTTGCAGCTTCAATAAATTCAAAGGCACGGTCTACATTAGGAGCAAGCGTTACCAGTTTGATCTGGTTTCCGGAAGCCTCATTGCACTGGCGGAAGAAAGAAACATCCGGTACACTGATGTACTCGGCAGCCTGTGCGCCTTTTTTTGCAATGTCGATCAGCGGTCCTTCCATATTTACACCGATGATACGGGCACGGGAAGGATCCGGCTCTACCTGTGTTGCAGTAGCAAAGATATCCATAAGCTTATCTTTGGCAAGAGTCATGGATGTAGGACAATAGGAAGTGATGCCGTGTTCTTTTTCATATTTCAGGATCACCTTCAGACCTTCTGCATCTGCATCACAGAAGTCGTGTCCGAATGCGCCGTGGCTGTGTACGTCTACCAGTCCCGGGAGAACCTTTAAGCCGTCAGCATCATATTCTGTTTTGTCAGATACTTCTGCTTCTGTGGAAACAAATCTGCCGTTTTCGATGTACAGATCTTTTTTGACAAAGCTTCCATCTTCCTGGAATACAAGTCCGTTTTTAATGATCATAGTATCTTCTCCTTATTCATTTTGTGATACGTGTTTTCTATAAAGTTATTATAAGTCCTTCCACAGATTTATTCAATGTGAAGATTCCAAAGAGAAAGAACTTTCAAAAGACACACATATTTAAAAAAAATATACAAAAAATAAATATTGAAATTGTGCGAGATGCTGAATGATATGAAAGAACTTTCTTAAAATAAAAAACTATTGAAAAAACTTTCATCAGTAGCTATACTAACTCAGGAAATCACGAGAGCGGAAAGGAGAGTACGATGGAGAAACGTTTAGAGCAGCTTAAGGGACATTTGATAGTATCCTGTCAGGCTTTGCCTCATGAGCCGCTTCATTCATCCTTTATCATGGGAAGAATGGCAAAGGCAGCCGCTGAGGGAGGCGCGCTGGGTATCCGTGCAAATACCAGGGAGGATATCGAGGAGATCAAAAAGAACGTAGATCTTCCGGTTATCGGAATTGTAAAAAGGGATTACCCGGACAGCAAGGTATACATCACCCCGACTATGAGAGAAGTCGATGAGCTTATGGAAGTCAGACCGGAGATCATCGCCGTTGATGCGACGATCTGTCTGCGCCCGGGAAATGTGACACTGGATGAATTTTATCATCAGATCCGTGAAAAATATCCGGAACAGTTACTGATGGCAGACTGCTCCACTGTGGAGGAGGCGCTTCATGCAGATGAGCTTGGATTTGACTTCATAGGAACTACCCTTGTAGGTTATACAGAGCACAGCAAGGGAGACAGGATCGAAGAGAATGATTTTGAGATCATCCGCACGATTTTAAGCAAAGCAAAACATCATGTAATCGCAGAAGGAAATATCAACACACCGGAAAAAGCCAGAAGAGTGGTTGAGCTTGGCTGTTACAGTGTAGTTGTAGGGTCTATCATCACAAGACCGCAGCTGATCACAAAATCTTTTACAGAGGAAATGAAAAAAGCAGAGTAAAAAAATAAGGGCAGAGCCCAGGAGGAAGATTATCATGAGTAGATTAGATAAGTATAAAGGAATTATTCCGGCGTTTTATGCATGCTATGATGCAGAAGGCAATGTAAGCCCGGAAGGTGTACGTGCTCTCACACAGTATTACATTGACAAAGGGGTAAAAGGTGTCTATGTAAACGGTTCTTCAGGAGAATGTATTTATCAGGGTGTAGAAGAGCGTAAGATCATCATTGAAAATGTAATGGCTGTTGCAAAAGGAAAATTGACGGTGATCAACCATGTTGCCTGCAACAATACAAAGGACAGTGTGGAGCTTGCCAGACATTCCGAGAGTGTAGGTGTAGATGCCATCGCGTCCATTCCTCCTATTTATTTCAGACTTCCGGAGTACTCCATCGCAGCTTACTGGAACGAGATCAGTGAAGCAGCTCCGAATACAGACTTTATCATCTACAACATTCCTCAGTTAGCCGGAACTGCTCTTACCATGAGCCTTTTTGCAGAAATGATGAAAAATCCGAGAGTCGTAGGTGTGAAAAACTCTTCTATGCCTACACAGGACATCCAGATGTTCAAGTCTGCAGGCAGAGCGGCAAAGGGTGAGTTCGTGGTATTCAATGGTCCGGACGAGCAGTTTGTGGCAGGACGCGCCATCGGTGCTGACGGCGGTATCGGCGGAACCTACGGTGTTATGCCGGAGCTGTTCCTGAAATTAAACCAACTGATCGCAGAAGGTGAAAAAGAAACAGCTATGGATCTTCAGTACGACATCAACGAGATCATTTATAAAATGTGCTCCAGCCATGCAAATATGTATGCAGTGGCAAAAGAAATTCTCCGTATCAATGAAAATGTAGATCTGGGCGGTGTACGTAAGCCTCTTGAAAATCTTCAGGAAGCAGATAAAGCAGTCGCAGCAGAAGCTGCAGCAATGGTAAAAGCAGCAAAAGAAAAATATCTGGCATAACTGTCACATAAGAGGGAGGTAATTTATGCAGGGATTTACAGTGATTGACCTGATTATTCTGGTCGTTTATCTGGCAGCAGTATTATTTGCAGGACTTCATTTTGCAAAAAAAGAAATGAAGGGAAAAGAATACTTCAAGGGCGACGGAACCGTGCCGTGGTGGGTAACTTCTGTTTCCATTTTTGCAACACTTTTAAGTCCGATTTCTTTCCTGTCTCTGGCAGGAAACTCTTATGCAGGAACCTGGATCATGTGGTTTGCACAGCTCGGTATGCTTCTGGCAATCCCGCTGACGATCCGTTTCTTCCTGCCGATCTACAGCAAACTGGATATTGATACCGCATATCATTATCTGGAACTGCGTTTTAACAGCAAAGGACTTCGTGTTCTGGGTGCAGTCATGTTTATTGTATACCAGATCGGCCGTATGTCCATCATCATGTACCTGCCGTGTATGGTGCTTTCTCGCCTTATGGGAATCAACGTAAATATCCTGATCATCATCATGGGTATTATTGCTATCATCTACTCCTATACAGGCGGACTGAAATCCGTACTCTGGACAGACTTTATTCAGGGCTCCGTGCTTCTGATCGGTGTTACTTTCGGCCTTTTCTTCCTGATCGCGCATATTGACGGAGGAATGGGAGCGATCTTCCATGAGTTTACTGCAGGACACAAGTTCCTGGCAGCGGATCAGCCGATGTTCAATCCGAACATTCTGAAAGACAGTGTATTCCTTCTGATCGTAGGCGCCGGCTTTAACACTATGGGATCCTACGTATCCAGCCAGGATATTGTACAGCGTTTTACTACGACAACAGATACAAAGAAACTGAATAAGATGATGTTTGCCAACGGCGGACTTTCCATCTTTATTGCAACCGTTTTCTATCTGATCGGAACAGGCTTATATGTATTTTATAATGTACAGGGCAACCCGCTTCCTCCGGCAGCTCAGCAGGACCAGATCTTTGCATCCTGGATCGCATTTGAGCTTCCTGTAGGTATCACAGGTCTGCTTCTTGCAGCAATCTATGCGGCAGCACAGTCCACACTTTCTACAGGTCTGAACTCTGTGGCATCCAGCTGGACCCTGGATATTCAGGAACGTCTTTCCAAAAAGAAACTGAGCTTTGAGACTCAGACAAAGATTGGTCAGTATGTATCTCTGATCGTTGGTATCTTTGCAATCGTGGTTGCAATGGTTCTGGCAAACGGCGGTGTAAAATCTGCTTATGAGTGGTTTAACGGATTTATGGGACTGGTACTTGGTATCCTGATCGGAACCTTTATCCTGGGTGCATTCACAAAGGTGGCAAATACCTTTGGTGCAGTTATGGCATTTATTGCAGCTTCTGCAGTCATGATCTACATCAAATATTTCCTTCCGGCAGACGCAGTATCCATCTGGTCCTACTCCATCATCTCCATTGCAGTATCTCTGGTAGTAGGTATTCCTGCAAGTATCATCTGGAGAAAAGTAAAGGGTGACCGTTCACAGCCGGCTGCGAACACAACTATTTATAAAAATTAATCATATCACAGAATCAGCCTGGACTTTTATTACAATAAGCCCGGGCTGATTATTTCAGCATATGAGGAGGAACGTACAATGGTATTTGGAAATATAAGAGACATAAAGGATTATGGATTTCTGGAAAAAGAAGTTTTAAAATGTTTTGAATATGCGAAAAATCATGATCTTCTGGCATTTGAAAAAGGAAGCCATGAAATAGAGGGTGACAACCTGTTTGTAAATATAGTAGAATATGAAACAACAACACCGGAAAACAGATTCTGGGAAGCGCACCGTCAGTATCTGGATCTTCATCTGATGCTGAGAGGACCAGAGCAGATCGATGTAAACTTTATTGATAATATGGAGCAGAAGGAATTTGTGGAAAAAGATGATTTTCTTCCGCTGGAGGGGGAAAAGAACAGTCAGGTGATCCTGACAGAAGGAGATTTTCTTCTCTGTTATCCAAAGGATGCACACAGAACAGCAATACAGGTAAAAGAGCCTGTAATGATCAAAAAGGCAATTTTTAAAATTAAGATCAAATAAGAAGAAATGAACAAAGGAGAGGCGGAATGAAGGAATATATCTGTATTGATATCGGAGGTACTTCCATAAAATATGGTATGGTCCGGGAGGATGGAAGCTTTCTGACTACAGGAGAGATGCCTACAGAAGCTATGCAGTACGGCGGTCCGGGAATCATGGAAAAGGCGAAAAAGATTGTGGAAACCTATCAGGCAGAATACCGGCCGGAAGGAATCTGCGTTTCCACTGCCGGAATGGTGGACTGTGAAAATGGAAAGATCACCTATGCGTCTCCCCTTATTCCGGATTATACAGGGACTGAGATCAAAAAGACACTGGAGGAGCTTTACGGGATTCCGTGTGAGGTGGAGAATGATGTGAACTGTGCCGGGCTTGCAGAACATTTTGCAGGGGCTGCCCGGGGCAGCAGGATCAGCGTCTGCCTTACCATAGGGACAGGGATCGGCGGTGCGATCCTGATTGACGGAAAGGTGTTCCACGGATTTTCCGGAAGTGGCTGCGAAGTAGGCTATATGCATCTTCCGGGGGGAGAATTTCAGGATCTGGGAGCAAGCAGTATCCTTGTAAAAAAAGTAGCTTCATATAAGAATACAGATCCGGAAGAGATCAATGGAAAGTATGTTTTTGAGCAGGCGAAGCAGGGGGATGAAGACTGCATCCGCGCTATCCGTGAGATGTGTGAGGTTCTTGGAATGGGAATCGCAAATATCTGTTATGTAGTGAATCCGGAAGTGGTAGTGCTTGGCGGAGGCATCATGGCGCAGAAAGAATATCTGAAGGATCTGCTCAGAGACAGTCTGGATAAATACCTGCTTCCCTCTGTGGCACAGCATACCCGTCTGGAATTTGCGCAGAATCAGAATCAGGCAGGCATGTTGGGGGCTTATTATAATTTCAGAAGCAGACACTGAGCCGGACAAATGAAAAAGGGATAAGGAGGAATCGGTATGGAGGAATATGAAAAGAATATCATTCCCGGGATAGAAGCAATTTATGGAAGCTTTACTCCGCTGGAAAAGACCATTGCAGATTTTTTTATCCATAATAATGGAGCCAAAACCGATCTGTCATCAAAAAGTATCTCCAAAAAGCTTTTTGTATCGGAAGCCTCTCTTTCCCGATTTGCAAAAAAATGTGGCTATAAAGGATACCGGGAGTTTATATTCTGCTATAAGCAAAGCGGATCCAGAATCGACAGCCAGCCGGCCAGCAATAATATCAAGCTTGTTTTTAACAGCTATCAGGAGCTTTTGAACAAAAGCTATTCCTTGATCGACGAGGCGCAGATCGGGAGGATCGTAAAGATCCTGACCGAGAAAAAAAGAATCTATGTTTACGGAAAAGGCAGTTCCGGAACTGCAGGAACAGAGATGAAGCTTCGCTTTATGAGGATCGGAGTGAATATTGAAGCCATTACTGACGAGCATATCATGAAGATGAATTCCGTACTTCTGGATGAAGACTGCGGCGTGATCGGGATCAGTGTCAGCGGAAGGACAGAGGTGGTGATCGATTCTCTTTCCGCAGCAAAAAAATGCGGCGCTGCAGTTGTGCTTATGACCTCTCATAAAGAAAAGAAATTTGAAAAATTCTGTGATGAGGTCATGCTGTTTGCAGTCAAGGAAAATCTGGAAAGAGGAAAGGATATTTCTCCTCAATTCCCGATTCTTGTGATGGTGGATATGCTTTATTCCAGAATGCTCCGGTCGGAAGATTTCCGAAGAAGAGAGACTCTTCATGACTATACGATGGAAGCTCTGGATGAGAGGTAGAAAGTGTAAACAGTAAAAAAACTCCCCATGGAGCCCGTGAAATTGCGGGATACCATGGGGAGTTTTTTTCGATCAGGGAGAAATCTCTGAATGTAAATTCTGGTTTTATAATTCAGCGATTGCTGTCTGGATCATTTCTCTGCATTTCTCAATCTGAGGCATATCCTCCGGGATGATGGATGCCAGCGGTTTACGAACGCCGCCCACATTCATTCCGTTCATTTTGAGGATTTCTTTCATGACTGCATAAAGATTTCCATGGCAGGAACACATTGCATAGATGATCCGGTCGATCTTGTACTGGATTTCTTTTGCACGCTGGATATTGCCTGCTTTCAAGGCTTCGTCAGCTGCAAGGAAAAGCTCCGGCATAACGGCGTAGGTTCCGCCGATACCGCCGTCAGCGCCGATCATGCGGCCGGAAATGAACTGCTCGTCCGGACCGTTGAAGACAACGCTGTCATCCCCTTTGACATCTTTGAACATCTGAATATCCTGTACCGGCATGGAGGAGTTCTTTACACCGATCACATTTGGATTTTTCAGCATTTCTTTATAGAGAGGAAGGCTGAGAGCCACACCTGCAAGCTGAGGAATGTTATAGATAACAAAATCTGTGTTGGGAGCTGCGCTGCTGATATCATTCCAGTACTGTGCGATGGCATGATCCGGAAGATGGAAATAAATCGGAGGGATCGCAGCAATAGCGTCTACGCCAAGGCTTTCTGCGTGTGCGGCCAGTTCCTGGCTGTCTGCGGTATTATTGCAGGCAACATGAGCGATGACGGTGATTCTTCCCTTTGCAACTTTCATAACATTTTCCAGAACAACCTTGCGTTCTTCCTTGCTCTGGTAGATACATTCTCCGGAAGATCCGCATACATACAGACCTTTTACACCTTTTCCGATCAGATATTCAGTAAAAGCCTGTGTTCTTTCGGCACTGATGCTTCCATCGTCTTCATAGCATGCATAAAATGCAGGAATAATTCCTCTGTATTTTTCTAAATTTCTCATGTTTTCTCCTTTCTTAGATCAGCCTTTTACCGCGCCCATGGTGATTCCCTTGGTAAAGTATTTCTGGAATAACAGGAATACAACAATGATCGGGATCGCTGCCAGAGCCGCTCCGGCCATGATCAGACCAAAATCTGTTGAGTTTTCTGCCTGCAGCTTGGCGATACCAAGAGAGATGGTAAGATTGCTGGTGCTGCTGAGCATGATCAACTGCATGAAATAATCGTTCCAGGAATTGATAAAGGTAAAAATGGCGAGTGCGCCGATACCTGGTTTGATCATAGGAAGAGCCACATCGGCAAAGGTACGCCATTCGCTGGCGCCGTCGATCCGGGCTGCTTCCATCATTTCTCCGGGAATTCCTTCGGCAAACTGTTTGATCAGAAATACGCCAAAGGGCCAGCCCACAATGGGGAAGATCGTTGCCCAAAGAGTATTATACAGTTTCAGCGAAGACATTTCGCGGATCAACGGGATCAGGATAACCTGTTTCGGAAGTGCCATGGCACATACGATCAGGGTAAAAATAATAGTACGTCCGATAAAGCGTTTTTTTGCCAAGGCGTAGCCGGCCATTGCTGCGGTGATACAGGTCAGAAGCATTGCGGCAACCGCCATAAAAATGGTATTTCCCATCCAGCGCAGAGCTGCCGGGACTTCCGGTCCTGCAAAAACGATATCTGTAAACGGAACATGGATTTCCCAAAGCGGGGCTACCTGTCTGCTGAACAGTTTTTCGTAATTGGCCATAGTCCATTCCTGAGGCCACCACTGAGGTGAGGTTGCGTTGATCGCCTGTGGTGTCTTAAAGGAACCGGTAATGATCCAGTAAAGTGGAAATGTAAAACCAATGGCCAGAATGATAATGGTCAGGTAAGCCAGGACTTTGTATAATTTTGTCTTACTGAATTTTGTTTTCATAGCTTCCCCTCCCTACTTTTCACTTGTTAACTTAAACTGTACTGCGGAGAGAACCGCAATAATAATAGCAAGAACAACACCCATAGCGTTGCCGTAGCCATAGCGGTACAGCTTGAAGGCAGTGTGATAGATGTAGTACATGATTGTATCTGTACTGTGGTTTGGTCCGCCGCTGGTAAGAAGCTGGATCAGGGCAAAGCACTGGAAACTGTTGATCGTGGTGATGACCAGTATGTAAAGAGTGGTAGGTTTGATCTGAGCCCATTTGATCTTCCAGAATACCTGAAGATGGTTGGCGCCGTCTACCTGAGCCGCCTCTACAAGGGACTGATCCACGTTGTTCAGGGCAGATACATAAAGTACGATAGGCTGTCCCACGGAAGTGGTGATCAAAATCAGGATGATACAGCCCAGAGCATATTTTTCATCACCCAGCCAGTTTATATTTTTTTCCAGAACTCCGGTTGCTTTTCCGAGATAATTAAAGATGCCGTAATAGTTGTTGAACATCCATTTCCATACCACTGTAACAGCTACGGAACCGGTAACTACCGGAAGATAAAATACGCAGCGGAACAGAGAACAGAGTGGACCGGACATGTTGTTGAGAACAGATCCTACCCACAGAGAAAAGATGCAGGTTACCGGAACGGAAACAATTACAATGATAAATGTATTTTTCAGTGCGCCCAGAAATACCGGGTCTGTAAACAGTTCCTTGTAGTTGGCAAGTCCGATGAAGATATCTTCACGGTTCATGGTAGAATCAAAGAAACTGGTAATGATACACTGAACCATTGGATAAATAACAAATCCAAGGAAAAATACCAGACTTGGAAGCATAAATGCATATCCGGCAATTGTTTCTCTCCGGGTAAGCGCCTTGCTGCTCATTCCGGATTTTTTCTTATTTGCTGCCAAGAGAAACCCTCCTTTCCATTGTCTCAGACAGAGACAGAGCGCCCCTCCGCGCGAAACGCAGGAAGGGCGCCCGAGTTCTTACTGTACAAACTTTACGAATATGCAGTTGCTGTTTGCAAAGATTATTTAGCTACTGCAGCGTTTGCAGTTGTGGTGAATTCTTCAACTGCGGTCTTAACATCTGTGCCGGATCCGATCTGCTGAAGCATGTTCCACCATGCAGTACGAGCCTCTGCCCATCCGCCGACTACCTGATAGTAATCGCCCATGTAATCAACAAAGGTAGAATACTCAGTCATCAGATCATCGCCTTCATAAATGTTTCCAAGATCTTTTACAGGCCAGTAGCTGGAAGCTTTTACGCTTTCTACAACCTGATTTTCGTCGTTTGCCATAAAGTCGATAAATGTTTTGGAAGCTTCGATCTTCGCTTCGTCGCCGTTATCGAAGATACCGAATCCCCAGATACCGCCACAGAGCTGCGGATCGCCGCTCTCTGTCGGGAAGGACATTGGAAGAACATCAAATGCGATATTTTCTGCATTGTTCTTTTCCTGTGCAACGTTCCAGCAGAATGCCATAGCCAGTGTGCCGTTGCAGAACAGGTTGATCTCGTCGCCGCCCTGAAGGGATGCGTCAAAGTTGATTCCCTCCATTCCGGAAAGAAGCTCAAGAGCTTTGATGTTTTCTTCGCTGTTAGCAGTGTACTCTGTGTGTTCCGGATTTGTGAAGGTACCGCCGTAAAGGTTGTTTACCAGTGCGCGAGTTCCCTGGTCGCCGCCCTGGCCTGCACAGTAAACTGCTCCGACATTTTCCTGTCCGGAATCGTAAACAGCTTTTACAGCCTTCTGGAAGTTTTCGGTAGTCCAGGTACGTGTTTCTTCATCAATATACTGCATAGCATCTGCAGCTTCAAAGATATCTTTGTTGATCGCCATGGTGTGAGCGGTCATACAGAGAGGATACTCATAGTAAACGCCATCGTTGTTCTTGCAGGCTGCTTCAACAGAAGGATAAATCGCTTCTTTGGCTTCGTCTGTCCAGAGATCTGCCAGATCTACCATCAGTCCTTTTGCACCCCAGTTTGCAACCAGACGCTCCGGTCCTTCCAGAACGATATCCGGTGCCTGTCCGCCTTCGATCGCGGTATTGATCTGGTCATCGCCGTTGGTGTAGTCCAGATATTCTACAGTTACATTGATCTCCGGATGTGCTTCATTGAAGCTTGCGATCAGACCGTCAACAGTTTCAGCGTCTCCCCAGCTTCCGATTGGATAGGTCCATAAAGTAATGTCTGTAGCTTTTTCTTCCTCAGCTGCAAATGCGGTTACAGGAAAAGCCATTGTGCACGCTAATGCAAGTGCTAAGATTTTACGATACTTCATATTGGTATCCTCCTTCTTTTTTGATCACCTGTATTGGTAATCATCTCTAAATTGTTACTTCGATAGTAATTGGTTTTCGTGATTTTGTCAATAGGAAACGGGGAAAATTTCGAAAATTTTTTCATTTAGTGAAAAAAAGATAATAATTTTCATTTCTGAAATGTGAAATCAGCACAGGATGCGGGGCAGGAGATCTGCAAGCGCATCTGCCAGCTGACGATGCCCCTCTTCGGTCAGGTGCATAAAATCAACGTCATTTGGCCGGGCGGAAACCACTTTATTTGCATCCAGATAAAAGCATCCCATAGATTCTGCGATCTTCTGGTATTCAGAAGCCAGTCCCTGTGATTTTTCTGCACATCCTCTGCCCATAGTTCCTCCTACCTCTGAGGCTTCATATCGCGGATCGATATTCTGAGGAGTGATCACAAGAACAGACGGATTTCCGTTTTTCCAGCAGTCAGTGGTGGAAACCGCTTTTGCGATCAGCCGTTTCAGACCCAGGGCAATACATTCAGGGGAAACGCCGAATCGTTCCTTAGTGTCATTTGTTCCCAGCATGATGATCAGAAGATCGACAGGCTCGTGGCTCATAAGGCACGGGTAGATCTGATCCAGGCCGGAAAGAGCTTCATGGATAGGGTCGTCAAAGCAGGTGGTACGGCCGCTTAAGCCTTCTTCCAGAATAAGCCAGTCTTCTCCAAGTTTTTTCTGAAGCAGACAGGTCCAGCGTTGCTCTTCATCAAATCTTCCGCCGGTTTTGGCACAGTATCCATGTGTGTTGGAATCTCCGAAGCATACGATGTGTTTTTTCATGATATTTTCCTCCAGTTATTATAAATTAAGAATATTATACGCAATATAAAGGGATTTGAAAATAATTTTCTTTATTTGTTGCCTGTAAAAATAATTTGTATTATACTTTTATAAAAATGATCGTGAAAAACAGGAGGTATTCTTCATGACGGATTCCATTTTAGATGCCATGACAGAACAGTATAATTCTCTGACCCGTTCCGGGAAGAAACTGGCAAACTATATTTTATCCAATACGGCGGAGACCCAGTATCTTTCTATCAGTTCTCTGGCTGAAAATTCAGGAGTATCAGAGGCAACGATCACCCGTTTCTGCCGGATGCTGGGGCTGGGTGGCTACCATGAATTAAAACTGGCTCTTGCAAAATCAGATCGTGCAAATACAGCAGCAAACTCGGAGGCTGCGTTTTCGTCTGTCAGTGACAGCACCACTTTAGAAAATATGTGCCGTAATCTGAGAGACTCTTATCTTTTATCCGTGAATGATACCATTGCACAGCTGGATCCTTTTTCTTTGAAGCTGGCGGTAGATCTTCTGGTGAAATCCAGGCGCGTTTACTGCTTTGGCCAGGGAGGAAGTATGGTAATGGCAAAGGAAGCCTGGGCTTTGTTTTCTACGGTAACACCTAAATTCATCCATATTGAAGATTCACATATGCAGACGATAGCAACGGCATTGATGACATCGGAGGATGTGATTCTGTTTTTTTCCTATTCCGGATCTACCAGAGATATGAAAGAAGTGCTGGATATTGCCAGTGAACGTCATGTTCCGATTATTCTTATCACACATTTCCGGAAATCACTGGCCGCCAGCTTTGCTGATGTAAGTCTGATCTGCGGATATAATGAAAATCCTCTGCAGTCTGGTTCCGTTGCTGCGAAAATGGGGCAGATGTTTCTTATCGATTGTCTGTTTCATGTTTATTGCAGCAGAAATGCAGAAGAAAATTCCGCGTTCAGAGATGCAACCTCTCAGGCGGTTTCTAAGAAATTACTGTGAAATATTTTCATAAATAAATATTTTTTAAAATAATTTTCTTTATATGTCTGTATCTATTGTTATTTTGACGAAAATGATGTATGGTAAAGATAAAAATATAGGTATTTTTATGGAGGTAAATTTTTATGAGGTATTCTAAGCAAGAAATCCTCGAGCGGATCAAAGGACAGCTGATCGTTTCCTGTCAGGCGCTTCCTTCTGAACCCCTTTATGTGGAAGAAAAATCAATCATGTATCTGATGGCCCGGGCTGCCAAACAGGCAGGCTCTCCCTGTATTCGTACCAGCAGTATCAGGGACGTACTGGCGATCAAAGAAGAGACGGATCTTCCGGTGATTGGAATTGTTAAGATTGTTTATGACGGCTATGATTCCTACATTACACCGACTATGAAAGAGGTCGATGAGCTTTATGCAGCGGATGCAGATATCATTGCCCTGGACTGCACCATGAGAAAAAGAGGAGATGGAACTACCATCAATGAATTTATTGCTCAGATTAAAGAGAAGTATCCGGACGCTGTGCTTATGGCAGATATTTCTACTTATGAAGAGGGTGTAAACGCATGGAAATGCGGTGTGGATTTTGTGGGAACTACATTAAGCGGATATACAGATTATTCTCCGAAGGTGGACGGACCGGATGTGCAGTTGGTGAAGAAGCTTTCCGAAACGATTGATGTTCCTGTGATTGCAGAAGGTAAGGTGCATTATCCTGATGAGGCAGTGCAGATGCTGGAGGCAGGTGCTTATGCCGTAGTAGTAGGAGGTGCGATCACAAGGCCACTGGAGATCGCCACCCGGTTTGTCAACAGAGTGAAGGAATATCACAATGCAGAAAAATAATACATTTTTGGGCATTGATATTGGCGGAACAGCAGCAAAGATCGGCCTTGTGAACAGCGATGGAGAGATCCTGGAAATGGATTCTTTTTCTGTCAGTTTTGATGGATATCAGACGCCCATCATTGAAACTGTAGTAAAAAATACAGATGCTTTTCTGAAACGCCTTGGGATTTCTGAGAAGACCCTCTCCGGGATCGGAGTTTCTGCCACCGGACAGATCAATGTATTGGAGGGAACTGTGGCAGGCTCTGCCGGGCATATTGCCAACTGGCTTGGAACTCCTGTGAAAACAATTCTGGAGGAGCATTATCATCTTCCGGTGGCAGTGGCAAATGATGCCAACTGTGCAGTTATGGGAGAACAGTGGAAAGGTGCGGCAAGGGACAGCCATAATGTGATCATGATCACAGTAGGTACCGGAGTCGGAGGCGGGATCATCGTACAGGATCAGCTTCTTTCCGGGTCAGTAGGAATCGCCGGAGAACTGGGGCATTTTACGGTTCAAAAAGACGGAATTCCCTGTACCTGTGGAAACAGGGGCTGCTATGAACGCTATGCTTCTACAACGGCTCTGGTGAGACGGGTGAAGGAAACTTCTGATTTTCCATCCGATGTGGTTATTGACGGCAGATATATTTTCCGCCAGGCGGCAGAAGGAAATCAGAAAATTCTTTGTATTCTGGAAGAATGGATTCAGGATATTGCAGTGGGACTGGTCGGACTGATCCATATTTTTAATCCCGAAACAGTGATTATCGGAGGCGGAGTCAGCCAGCAGGAAGAACTGTTTATCCGTCCGCTGAAAGAAAAAATCCTGGAGAAGATCATGCCCTGTTTTCGGGAAAATCTTCATATCTGTGCTGCAGAGCTTGGAAACAACGCCGGGCTTCTGGGCGCAGTGGCATTCTTGATGCAGTGTGAAAAACTGAAATAAATACGGGTGCATATGTGCAGGAGTATGCAGATGTAAAAACGGAGTGATACAGCAGAATTCTTTCAGAATCAATGTCGTACAAATGAGAATGAAATAAGATAAGAAAAACCTATTCAATTTCAGTTGGATAGGTTTTTTATTTATGAAGTGATAGCAAAGTTGGAAGCAGAAAAGCACAATAATCGAAACTTTATGGTTATTTAATTGTTTTGCATAACACATTATGATACCATAAAATCAGCACCGTTTATGGAGCCACTTACTTAAGATAAACTTCCATAATAAAATCCCAATTTAAAGAATGGAAGCAGCTGAAAATCTTAACAGGTGGTGATAAAATTGGGTAAAAAAGATACAATTACAAAAGACTATATGAACGATCCGCGGATTTTTGCAGATGCATTTAATTATTTTATTTATAATGGAAAGCAGGTAATCTCTCCGGAAGATCTCTATCCATTGGATACTGCGGAGATTGCCCTGCCCTATGGAGCGGATAGAAAGATATATCCGATCCAGAGATTCCGTGATAATTTTAAGTATCTGGCGGCTATGCAGGATAAGGATACCGCTTATCTCCTTCTGGGAGTGGAGGATCAGTCTGAGATCCATTATGCCATGCCGGTAAATTTCTTTCTGGCTTTTACAAAGAAGACAGGCTGACTCCCGTTATTACCCTGGTACTGTATTTTGGACCGGATAAATGGGATGGTCCGGTAGGAATCCATGATATGATGGATATCAGAGAACCTGCACTTCTTCCATATATCCCGGATTATAAAATTAACCTTATTTCTCCGCACAATATTACTGATACAGAAATGGATCAGTTCCACTCCAGTCTCAGGGAGGTACTGCTGTTTATCAAATATTCAAAAGATAAAGAACGGCTTCAGAAGCTTGTTTTTACAGATCCGCGATTTTTGTCCGTAGAACAGAAGGCCAGTCAGGTGATAAAGATTATGACAGGAAGCGAGTTTAAGATCGATGAAAAAGAGGAGGAGGTCAATATGTGTAAAGCATTGGAAGATCTGAAAGAAGAAGGCCGTGAAGAAGGTCGTGAAGAAGGCCGTGAAGAAGGCCGCAAGGAAGGACGTCAGGCTGGAATAAAATCCGCAGAAAGAAAATTTGTGAGAAAGCTTTTGGCTAAGAAACAATTTACTTATGAAGAAATCTCTGACATGACAGATGTTCCTGTTGATGAGATCCAAAAGATAGAAAGTGAAGATATGCATCCATAATCTTCCTTATTACAAAAATGTAATTTGCTAAATCCTTTCAAATATGCTAGTATTTAAGGAGCGATTTCCATTTGCCGGGCGCCTGTATATCTGGCTGCTGAGGCAGTTTATTATTTACAAAATACCCCCAGGAGGATTTTTATAATGGAAAAACAGAAATATTATATTACAACGGCCATTGCCTACACTTCCGGTAAGCCGCATATCGGAAATACCTATGAGGCTGTTCTGGCAGATGCTATTGCCCGCTATAAAAGACTGGAAGGCTATGATGTATTTTTCCAGACCGGAACAGACGAGCATGGACAGAAAATTGAATTAAAGGCAGAGGAAGCCGGTATCACACCGAAGGAATTCGTGGACAATGTTTCCGGCGAGATCAAAAATATCTGGGATCTGATGAACACTTCCTATGATAAATTTATCCGTACTACAGATGAAGATCATGAGAAACAGGTACAGAAGATCTTTAAGAAAATGTATGCAAAAGGAGATATTTATAAGGGACACTACGAGGGAATGTACTGTACTCCCTGTGAATCCTTCTTTACAGAAAGCCAGCTGGTAGACGGAAAATGTCCGGACTGCGGACGTCCATGTGTTCCGGCAAAGGAAGAAGCATATTTCTTTAAAATGAGCAAATATGCAGACCGTCTGATCGAGCATATTAAGACACATCCGGAATTTATTCAGCCGGAATCCCGTAAAAACGAAATGATGAACAACTTCCTTCTTCCGGGACTGCAGGATCTCTGTGTTTCCAGAACCTCTTTTAAATGGGGAATTCCGGTCGATTTTGATCCGAAGCATGTGGTTTATGTATGGCTTGACGCTCTTACAAACTATATTACAGGAATCGGATATGACTGCGACGGTGACAGCACAGAGCAGTTCAATAAACTGTGGCCGGCAGATCTTCATCTGATCGGAAAGGATATCATCCGCTTCCATACGATTTACTGGCCAATCTTCCTGATGTCACTGGATCTGCCTCTTCCGAAGCAGGTATTTGGTCATCCGTGGCTGCTCCAGGGCGATGGAAAAATGAGTAAGTCCAAAGGAAACGTTCTCTATGCAGATGAACTGGTGGATTTCTTCGGTGTGGACGCAGTGCGTTATTTCGTGCTTCATGAGATGCCATTTGAAAACGACGGCGTGATCACATGGGAGCTGATGGTAGAGCGTCTGAATTCAGAGCTTGCCAATACACTTGGAAACCTTGTAAACCGTACCATTTCCATGTCCAACAAATATTTTGGCGGCGTTGTGGAGAACAAGGGCGTTACAGAGCCGGTGGATGAAGATATGAAATCCTTTGTTCTCGGTATACCGGCTAAAGTTTCTGCGAAGATGGATAAGCTTCGTGTGGCAGATGCCATGACAGAGGTATTCAGCCTCTTTAAACGTCTGAATAAATATATCGACGAGACTATGCCATGGGCTCTTGCAAAAGAAGAGGATAAAAAGGATCGTCTTGCAACGGTTCTGTATAATCTGGTTGAGGGAATTACCATTGGTGCAGCTCTTCTGGAGGCATTTATGCCGGAAACCACAGATCGTATCCTTGCACAGCTGAATGCTGAGAAGCGTGATTTGGAATCTCTGAAGACCTTTGGCCTGTATCCGTCCGGAAACAAGGTGGTTGAGAAACCGGAGATCCTGTTTGCACGTCTTGACCTGAAAGAGGTAATGGCGAAGGTAGAAGAACTTCATCCGCCTGTACAGGAAGAGAAAGAAGAGGAGCCTGGAATTGATCTTGAGCCGAAAGCAGAGATCACATTTGAGGATTTTGAAAAACTGCAGTTCCAGGTTGGTGAGATCATTGCCTGCGAAGCAGTGAAAAAATCCAAAAAACTTCTTTGCTCTCAGGTAAAGATCGGAAGCCAGGTTCGTCAGATCGTATCCGGTATCAAGGCTCATTATACTCCAGAGGAAATGGTGGGCAAAAAGGTAATGGTCGTAACAAACCTGAAACCGGCCAAGCTTGCCGGAGTGATGAGTGAGGGAATGATCCTCTGTGCAGAAGATGCAGAGGGAAATCTTGCTCTGATGACTCCTGAGAAAAATATGCCTGCAGGTGCAGAAATCTGCTGATAAGATTGATACAAATAATTTTTTGTCAGACCAAAATTTTATAGAAATTTCATCCAATCCCCGGTTCCGCCGCTTGACGGAATCGGGGAAATTTCTTATACTAGAGGGAAGTATACAGGAGGGGATAAAAATGGGGAAGGAATTCAGCCATTTTGATAAAAACGGGAATGCGGTGATGGTGGATGTTTCTGCAAAAACACCTACATTCCGTACTGCTGTGGCAACAGGGTATATTGCTGTAGGGCCGGAGATTATGGCGGCTGTCACAGAAGGAAATGTAAAGAAAGGCGACGTTCTGGGAGTGGCCAGAGTGGCCGGTATCATGGGAGTGAAGCAGACTTCTTCGCTGATCCCCATGTGCCATCCGCTGCCGATCCAGAAATGTGCGGTGGACTTTGAACTGGATCAGGAAAACAGCCGGATCCATGTATATTGTACAGTGAAGACAGAAGGAAAGACTGGGGTGGAGATGGAGGCGTTGACTGGAGTCCAGACAGCGCTTTTGACGATTTATGACATGTGCAAGGCTATTGACAAGCATATGGTCATGTCAGAAATACATCTTGTGGAAAAGACAGGAGGAAAAAGCGGAGTGTTCCGTTTTGAAGAAAAATGATAGACCGATGTGGAAGAACAATTGATTATCTGCGGATTTCGGTAACAGACCGCTGCAATCTCCGCTGCATTTACTGTATGCCGGAGGATGGAGTGAAGCTCGTAGACCGCTCCCTGATCCTTCGGGAGGAGGAGATCATTCGGATCTGCAGAGTTATGGCAGAGCTTGGGATCACCAAGATCAAGCTGACCGGAGGAGAACCACTGGTTCATGTGCGTATGCCGGAGCTGGTGGAACAGATCAAGAGACTGCCGGGAATCCAAAAAGTAACACTTACAACAAACGGCATTCTTTTAAAGGAACAGATGAAAGAACTGGCAGAGGCAGGATTGGATGCAGTGAATATCAGTCTGGATACGCTGGACAGAGAATGCTTCAAAAGGATAGCCAGAAGAGATCTGCTGGATCAGTCTCTGGAGGGAATACAGGAAGCTTTGCGTTACCCGCAGGTAGCAGTAAAAATTAACTGTGTTCCTCTGGGAATAGAAGGGCAGGATCTCTGTCAGGTAGCAGAGCTTGCACGGAAACATCCGATTCATGTAAGATTTATCGAGATGATGCCCATTGGATGCGGGACAGAATTCAAAGGGATGTCAGAGGCGGAATTGATCGCTCTTCTGGAAAAAAACTTTGGGCCGCTCAGGGTATATCAGGGAAAACCGCTTGGAAACGGACCTTCCCGATATTATGAGGCGGAAGGCTTTGTGGGTAAGCTGGGATTTATCAGTGCAGTCAGCCACAAGTTCTGCGGAGAATGCAACCGTATTCGTCTGACTTCTCAGGGCTTTCTGAAAACCTGTCTGCAGTACACGGCAGGAAGGGATCTGAGAGAGATACTGAGAAGCGGAGGTTCTGATGAGGAACTGAAAGAGGTGATCCGTCAGGCGTTGAATGAAAAGCCGGACGGACATCATTTTATGGAAAAAGCACAGGAGGACGATACAGAAAAACTCTGCATGTCCCAGATAGGAGGCTGAAAATGAAACGAGCAGCGATCATAACATCAAGCGATTCCGGCTACCGGGGAGAAAGGGAAGACTTAAGCGGCCCGGCTATCCGTGAGATTCTGGAAAGAGAAGGTTATCAGGTGGTATCTATGGAGATTCTTCCGGATGACAGAACCATGCTTGGGGAAAAAATGAAAGAAATCGCAGACAATGGCCTTGCAGAACTGATCCTTACCACAGGAGGGACCGGTTTTTCCCAGAGAGATGTGATGCCGGAGGCTACGGAGGATATCATAGAGCGCAGAGTGCCCGGGATTCCAGAAGCCATGCGTGCCTACAGCATGACCATTACCAGGAGAGCCATGTTAAGCCGTGCAGCAGCAGGAATCCGCAAAAAAACTCTGATCATCAATCTTCCGGGAAGTCCCAAAGCAGTAAAGGAAAGCCTGGAATACATTATCGGAGCTTTGGATCATGGGATAGAGATCCTTACAGGAGAAGCATCTGACTGTGCGCGAAAATAATGAATATTGTATCTGAATAAATAAAACAGCAGATCAAAACAGATAAGTAGATAAAAAGAAGGTAAAAAATTATGGGAAAAGTAATTTCAGTATGTATCAGTGAAGAAAAAGGAACACAGAAACACAGCGTGCCGGAGGCGGAATTTATTGAAGACTGGGGGATCAGGGGAGATGCCCATGCAGGCAAGTGGCACAGACAGGTCAGCCTTCTGTCACACGATAAAATTGAGGACTTTCGCGCCAGAGGAGCGCAGGTAGTTGATGGAGCTTTTGGCGAAAATATTATCGTAGAGGGATTTGATTTTGCTAAAATGCCAGTGGGAACCATATTCCGCTGCAATGATGTGGTGCTGGAAATGACACAGATCGGAAAGAAATGCCATCATGGATGTGAGATCTTTCAGATCATGGGAGACTGCATTATGCCGAGAGAAGGTGTCTTTACAAAAGTCCTTCACGGTGGAGTGATCCGCCCGGGCGATGAATTTGTGTGCTGTGAAAAAGGACAGGAAGAATGAGAACAGATATTTTTGAAACTCATGCACATTATGATGACAAAGCATTTGCGCAGGATCGTGACAGTCTCTTAGCTTCTATGGAGGAGAACGGGATTGGAACTGTGGTCAATGTCTGTGCTTCCATAGGTGAATTTGAGAGAACAGTGACTCTTACAGAAAAATACCCGTTTGTATATGGGGCGGTGGGAGTGCATCCGGATGATGCAGATCAGATGACAGAGGAGACCCTGGAGGAGATACGCCGGATTTCCCGTATGGAAAAATTTATTGCTATCGGTGAGATTGGTCTGGATTATTACTGGCATAAGGAAGCTCATGAACATGAGATCCAGAAAAAAATGTTCCGTGCCCAGATGGACATTGCCAGAGAGGAAAAGCTTCCTTTCATGATCCACAGCAGAGAGGCGGCAAAGGATACGCTGGATATCGTAAAGGAATATATGGAAAAAGGCATGTACGGAGGGATTATCCACTGCTTTTCCTACGGAAAGGAAATGGCGGCAGAGTATCTGGATATGGGACTTTATCTGGGGATTGGCGGCGTAGTGACCTTCAAAAACGCCAGAAAGCTGAAAGAGGTTGTGGAATATGCCCCGCTGGAACAGCTGGTTCTGGAGACAGACAGTCCGTATTTAAGCCCGGAGCCTAACCGCGGAAAAAGGAACAGCTCCCTGAATCTTCCCTATGTGGCTCAGGCGATTGCAGAACTGAAAGGAATTTCGTCCGAGGAAGTAATTCGTATCACAAGAAAAAATGCGGAACAGCTTTTGTTTTCCGGAGAAATAAAATAAATAAAAAGCCCTTCACAGTAAGCTGAGACAGGAATCCTCAGCCATTCTGTAAAGGGCTTATTTTCATGTTCTGTTCTGCACAGGATCAGTAATATTCTTCTGAGCCGTCATATTCTCCCGAGTCATCATAATTTCCCGAATCTTCATAGCCTTCCGAGCCGTCGGAAGAATCATCGGAGGAACTGTCGGACATTCCTTCCCGGTACTGAGATTCACTGACAGACCAGGTATCTTCCACATAATTTCCACTGGAATCACTCATATTCATCTCATAATCAAAGGAAACATCCAGGAGATTTGTTCTTGTGGAAGGTTCCACATTCATGGACATGATTTCATGGAATCTTTTCTGGAGATTTTCCAGAGAAAATTCATCGCCGATTATGTTGCGAACTCCGTGCTGGGAAGCAAGCTCTTCTGTATAATCCTCCAGCATATAGGGACTGAAAATTCCCTCGTCTTTATTATAATGCATGACCGTAGGCTTTATTACAGGATCCAGGATCTGAATATCGGTTTTTCCTTTCAGGACAGATTTTTGAATCGTAAAGCTGGCCATACCGCCCAGAAGATTAGAAAGTCCTTCCTGAGTGGAAACAAAATTACCAAGGGAGTAAAAGATCAGCATTTCATTTCCTTGATCGTCAGACATACGGCCATAGGGCTGAAGCACATGAGGGTGACCGCCGATGACAACATCGACACCTTGCTGCATCAGGAAAGCGGCCCATTCTTTTTCATATTCCGTAGGCATGGATTCTTCTTCCTTGCCCCAGTGAGCCACAAAAATCAGGCAGTCGCTGTCTGCTTTGGCTTTCTGGATCATGGAAGCTACTTTTGTTTTATCAAAAATATCAATCATGTAGTCTTTTCCTTCGCCTGCGCCGCCGTTATTGGTTCCGTAGACAAAATCAAGAAAAGCGATCCGGATGCCGTTGACTTCCAGAGTTTTGACCGTGTCTGCATCTTCCTGAGAATCATGGATGCCCAGAACAGGAACATCCGGGTATTTTGTTTTCCAGAAATCCAGAGTCTGTTCAATAAAGTCTGCACCGTAATCATCCACATGATTGGTTGCAGATTCGATCACATCAAAACCTGCATGGATCAGGGAATCTCCCACTTCTGTAGGTGTGGCAAAGGAGGGATAGCCGCTGATATAGTCGTGGTCTTTTGTCAGAACAGTTTCCTGATCGACCATTGCTATGTCTGCAGCAGATATCTCATCTTTTACATTTTCATAGATATGGTCATAATTCCACGTGCCCGATTCATTTTGACCGGACAGGAGCAGACTTTCATGATAAAGATTGTCTCCTACAGCGATTACAGTTGCGGTGGTAACGGTGGGAGTATTTGCCTTTTTCTTTTCTTCGGCTTTTTTCTGCGCCGCTTCCCGTTTGGCTGCTTCGGCAGGTTTCTGGATCATATTATAATCAAGCTGGCGGAAAAAAATCACCAGTACCACCAGAACAATGACTGCACTGAAGAAAACGATTCGGGAGTTGCTTTTTTCCCTGAGGTTCAGCGGCATGTTTTTATTTTTTTTCATAATAAATTCCTTTTCGATAAGGTGAGATTATTTTATTTAATCATTATAACAAACTTCGGCTAAAACTGCAAAAAATACTTTGTGGTCAGGAAGGTTTGGGGTATAATATAAAAAAGTGGAACGAAAGGAGTCAGCTATGAATTCTGTTGAGACAGTAAATGACATTTTGGTAAATCTGTTTAATGAGATCATGGATATTGAAGAAAGAGCGCTGATCACCTCTGAATATAAAGATATTTCTGTAAAGGACATGCATGTGATAGAAGCTATCGGAATCGGAAATCCCAGGAATATGTCTGCTGTGGCCAAAAGTCTTTCGGTAACAGTGGGGACATTGACGATAGCTATGAACAACCTGGTCAAAAAGGGCTATGTAAACCGTGTGCGCAGTGAAGAGGACAGGCGTGTGGTACTGGTATCCCTTTCGGAAAAGGGGGAACAGGCCTATCATCACCACAGGATCTTCCATGAGCGTATGGTCATGTCTGTATTGAAAGATCTTAACAAAGAAGAAACAGAGAGCCTGACTGCGGCACTGGTGAAGCTGCAGGATTTTTTCAGGAATTACAGAACAGAATAGAAAAGGATACAAAAGGTTCCCATGAGAAACGAGCGAGTTTCTCATGGGAACTTTTTTTTACAAAACAATTTACTTTATATACTTTTCCAGTACAGGAAAAGGAACGGGACCTGTCTGGAGGATTTTTTGGTGAAAGGTCTTCAGGTCAAATTCGTCTCCCAGCTCATTTTTCTGCGCCTCCCGGAGATCCAGGAAATTGAGATAACCCCAGTAGTACTTCAGATAATTGGCAGGTGTTTCTACAATATACTGGTAAATAGAATGGATCACAGAAGTATCTCCGATGCCAAAAGTTTTCAGGAAACGTCCGGCACGAAACTGATCCCAGCCCTGATGATGGATGCCAATATCCAGAAGAGAATAAATACAGAGATTGATACTCCGATTCAGCCAGAAAAGGGAGGCCATATCTTCCGGAGCGGTGTCTTTCAGAAAATTTCCGGCATAAGAACTGATACAGGATTCCACATAAGTTGCCCATCCTTCTACATAACCGCCGCAGGAGAGCAGATAACGGATATCAGAGGGCTTTGTGGAGCCGAAATATACAGTTTGATAAAGATGTCCGGGAAATCCTTCATGAGCCAGGGTGGAAAAAAGTTCCGGTCCGCTTCTCTGATCTGCCTGATTGATGTAAATGATATTTGGAGTTCCTGTGTCCAGAGGAGGTGTCAGGTAAAAGGCAGGACTCAGATGCTTTTCCATAGAAGGATGCACAAAGCAGACCTCGTAGGAAACGCTTCCGGGATCCGGAAAATCTTTCTGGATACATTGTTTTAACATTTCCAGGATTTTATCCGGATCTGTTTCCAGAAGAGAGACGCCATCCTGCAGTCTTCCGGCAAGTGAAGGCTGTTCCATCAGTATCTGCCGCATAAGTTTAAGATCGTGAGAAAGCTGTTCCAGAAGACGTTTTTCTATACGGGCGACAGGCATATAGGAACCTACGCTGCTTTTCAGAAGATATTCATAATATTCCCGTCCTCCTTCAAAGTGTGCAAGTCCACAGCTTGCTTTTCCGGTTCCGCGAAGACGTTCCAGTCCGTTTATCAGATTCTGATAGGCAGGGATCACACGATCCTTCAGAATGTTTTCATGGCGGGTGATGAGCTTTTTTGCCTCCTCTTTTGAGAATTTCCCATATTCTTTGATTTTTCGTGAAAAAACCTCCAACATATAATTGGAATCCGGATCCTGGATAAAAGCTTTGCACTGATCCAGAATTCTGTCCAGAGTTGTATCACTCATAAACAGTCCGGCCTGGGATTTTTCTTCTTCAAATTCCAGGATACTTTGAAAATATGGACCTATGGAAATAAGGAGATTCAGGTAATCAGCGATATCCTGGTCTTCATAAAAGGTGTATTCTGCCAGAAGAACAGGAAGCTGTGCCTGAATTCCAAGGCTTGGGGAGAGCATTTCTTCCAGTAGGATATGATCTTTAAGGGAGAGCTGTGTATGAAAATATAAAAGAAGCATATCCAGAGTGATTTGATTTTCCCGGGAAAGCTTATCAGGAGAAAATGCTTTCAGCTTTTCCAGGTAATCTGCATAAAGCTGGTATGTATCATCCATATTGCTGCTGACTGTACCGAGGGACGGGGCCGGACGGGAAATTCCTTTTTTCTCCGGATGTGCAAGAGAATAATGAAGCGTCAGCATACTTTCGGAAACCTCGTTTTCAAAAATTTCATTGGTAAAAGTGCGAAATCTTCCGTTTTGAGACCACACATGGTTGGAAAGAAAACCAATTCCCATCCCTGCAAAAAGAACCAGACAAAGACACAGGGCGATGAGAAAGTTTTTTTTGTGTCGGTGTAAATAAGAGAGCATAAAATACTCCTGGCAAAGGTGTTTTTACTATCTTATTGGAAAAAATACCAATGTATGCTAAACTGAGGAAAAGACAGTGAAGCGACAGAAAGGAGAGTTTTATGTCAGAAATTTATGATTTGGCGATATTGGGAGCAGGACCGGCAGGAATCAGTGCAGCAATCTATGCAGCAAGGGCAAGGCTGAACACGTTATGGATCGAGAGAAAATTTGCTCAGGGCGGACAGATCGTGGATACTTATGAAGTCGATAATTACCCGGGGCTTCCCGGCATCAATGGAATGGATCTGGGAGAAAAAATGGCTGCTCATGCAGAAAAACTGGGGCTTTCTCCTTTGAGAGAAAATGTAGTTTCTGTGGAGGATGAGGACGGGATCAAAGTAATCCGTACAAAAAAGAATGAATACAGGGCAAGGGCTGTGATTCTTGCATTCGGCGCGGCTCACAGAACCCTTGGAATCCCTGGAGAAGAATCCCTGAGTGGAATGGGTGTGTCCTATTGCGCTACCTGTGACGGCGCTTTTTTCCGGGACCGTACAGTGGCAGTGATCGGTGGTGGAAATGTGGCGGCAGAGGATGCCATTCTTCTTTCCCGTACCTGCAAAAAAGTTTATGTGATTCACAGAAGAGATCAGATGAGAGCAGATCAGATTCTGCAGGAAAAGCTTTTTGCCTGTGAAAACGTGGAGATGATCTGGGATACGGTTCCTGTCAGCATTGAAGGCGAAGAAATGGTGTCGGGAATAAAGTTTCAGAACAAAAAGACTGGAGAGGAAAGGGAGCTTCCCTTGGACGGTGTTTTTATCGCTGTGGGAATCGTGCCAAATACGGAATTGTTCCGAAATCTGGTAAAACTGGATGAAAGCGGATATATTGTTGCAGGAGAAGATTGTGTGACCAGCACACCGGGCGTTTTTGCAGCAGGAGATATCAGAACCAAACAGCTTCGTCAGGTGATAACAGCAGCAGCAGACGGAGCAAACGCAGTGACATCGGCAGAAAGAATACTGTGATATTTGAAGGAAGAAAGGAGAACATTATGGCAGAAGTAAAACAGATCCCTTATAAAATCTATCTGGAAGAGCAGGAAATGCCGGAGGCATGGTATAACGTACGTGCAGATATGAAAAATAAACCGGCTCCTCTTCTGAATCCTGAGACCTTAGAGCCTATGACAGCAGAGGAACTGGGAGTGGTATTTTGTGATGAGCTTGTAAAACAGGAGCTTGATAACGAAAATCCATATATTAAGATCCCGGAAGAGATCCGCAGCTTTTACAAAATGTACCGTCCATCTCCACTGGTACGTGCATACTGCCTGGAAGAAAAACTCCAGACTCCGGCAAAAATCTATTATAAATTTGAAGGAAATAATACAAGTGGAAGTCATAAACTGAATTCTGCTATTGCACAGGCATATTATGCAAAAAATCAGGGATTAAAGGGCGTTACTACAGAAACCGGAGCCGGACAGTGGGGCACTGCTCTTTCTATGGCATGTGCTTACCTTGATCTGGACTGCAGGGTATTTATGGTAAAATGTTCTTATGAGCAGAAGCCTTTCCGACGCGAAGTCATGAGAACTTATGGCGCGCAGGTGACTCCTTCTCCATCTGAAACAACGGAAGTAGGAAGAAAGATCCTGAAAGAGCATCCGGGCACATCAGGAAGTCTTGGATGTGCCATTTCAGAGGCAGTAGAATGTGCGACCGGCATGGAAGGCTATCGTTATGTGCTGGGAAGCGTTTTGAATCAGGTGCTTCTTCATCAGTCTATTATCGGGTTGGAGACAAAAGCGGCTCTGGATAAGTATGGAGTAGTTCCGGATATCATCATTGGCTGTGCCGGAGGCGGTTCCAACCTTGGCGGTCTGATTTCTCCTTTTATGGGAGAAAAACTCCGGGGAGAAAGAGATTATCAGTTTATTGCAGTGGAACCGGCATCCTGCCCGACTCTTACAAGAGGAAAATTTGCATATGATTTCTGCGACACCGGTATGGTGACGCCTCTGGCTAAAATGTATACGCTTGGAAGCGGCTTCATTCCGTCAGCAAGCCATGCAGGCGGTCTTCGTTACCATGGAATGAATCCGGTACTGTCTCAGCTTTATGCAGACGGCTTGATGGAAGCGCGCTCTGTAGAGCAGACTTCTGTTTTTGAGGCGGCTCAGATGTTTGCCCGTGTAGAAGGAATTCTTCCGGCTCCGGAAAGCGCTCATGCGATCCGCGCGGCGCTGGATGAAGCTATGAAGTGTAAAGAAACCGGAGAAGAAAAGACCATTGTGTTTGGACTGACTGGAACAGGATACTTTGATATGTTTGCTTATGGCAGATATAACGATGGAGAAATGAGTGATTATATTCCGACAGATGCAGAACTTCAGGCTGGATTTGATGGAATTCCGAAAATTTAAATGGTAAGATGACTTCCGCGGGAGTCCTGCAGTAAGTTCAATATCTTTCTATGAAAAAACCGTACCCGGCAGCTATGACAACATGGCTGCCGGGTACGGTTTTACTGGAGGTTATATTCCTGTTAGTTTACGCTTCCCCGAAATGGTAGGCGACATTTTATCTTTATATAAATCTGATAACCGATTATTAAAAATACAAAACGGGAGATACAGTTTGCAGATTGAATACGATTGTTTTTGATGATACAATAAGAAACAATAAAAGAGTATCGTAATGCTGCTCAGGTAAAAAGAATATAAACAGTGTAAGGAAGTGAAACTGTATGATAGATATATATACAGAAAAAAAAGATTCAAAAGACTGGATACTTAAAAATGATTTGTATTTCAACCTGAATACGTGTAATGAGGAAATGTCTCAAAATGAAATAGAACTTATTCAGCAGGTGGATGAGGCAAAACTGACACCGGATAAGCATATTGAAACAAAATATGGATTAGGTACAATTCGTAATTTATCATCCGGATGCAAGACACTGCTTAATATTGTAAAGCATCCTGATAAGGTAGTGTGTGTAGAAGAATGTGGTCCAAATGTGCTTAAAATTATTTTTGAAATGGATAATATAAAGGTATATATGTCACGTCCCACACTTTTTGAAATTCCGGATGATGCCGAAATCAGATTTAATGATACCGATGTGGTAACTGGAAATTCAGGGTATAATACCTGGTGGAGCAGGGAATATGAAAGGAGAGAAATGGATGATTTATAAAAATATCACATTTAAAGCAGATCCTTTTTCATATGATTTGGTATTTGATGACAGAATAACCCTTGTTGGGGGCGATAGTGGTACAGGAAAAACGGTTCTTTATGAAATATTAGAGGATTTAAGACTTACCAATGAATATAAAGCAATCAAATTGTTTAATTATAAGTCAGATGAATTTTTGGAGACAATGAAACGGTGTCGGGATAATTTTATTGTAATTGATAATGCGGATATCTTAATTAATGATGATATCAGAAAGTTTATTAATTTTGAATTTTCTAACCAGTATATGCTTTTTTTAAGAAATTGTGATGGACTTAATGTATCTGATAAGAGTTTTAAAGTGTTAAAACTTGATAATAATAGGATAACCCTGGAAGAGGAACTGTGATATGAAGTATTTATGGACAGAGGATACAGGTGCAGGACTTCACTTCTGGCAATTGGTTAATCAACTTTTTTTTGACAATGAACTTGTAATTGAAAGCAAAGAAAGTAACCAGGGAATCTTAAATGCACTATCGGATCTGGAGATTAAACAAAGTGATAAGTATTATATTGCATTTGACTATGTGGTTGATAATCAGGATATCCGCAATAAATATAGATTACTGAGATCGTTAGAAAAAAAGTCAGAAGGAAAAGTTATAATTCTTGACATAATTTGTTTTGAGCATTTGATTCTTGCTTTTGATAAGCTAGTGTCATGGACAGGAACCAGAAAAGCAGATAAAATTAAGATTCGTGAAGATGTTTTATCAGCAATTGAGAACCATAGGATTAATTTGTCAAAGATTAACAGTAAAAAAACATTACAGTACATAGCTGGCTTTAAAAGATATTCTACAGAGCGAGTAATGAAATCATTGGCAGGTGAACTTACAGAAAATGAAAAGTGGTCGGTCAGAGGTTCACTAATGGGTGAATGCTGGTACAAGGATTGTTGTGTATCGGATCATTTGTATAATCTTAGATGTGGTAAACCAGAAGTTGAACATGGAAGCGAGAAGATGAGGATGCTGATATGGTCAGAGGAAATACAGAAAATAATTAAAGAAGTTATTGTTTGAAAAAACCGTACCCGGCAGCTGTGATAACATGGCTGCCGGGTACGGTTTTAATTTCCGATTATTTTTTTGCAGAAGCGCTCGGAATGTGGCATAAAGATCTGTGCTACCGGACCTACGATAAAGGCACAGATAATGGTTCCCAGCCCAAAGGTTCCTCCAAGCAGAAAACCTGCGATTACAAAAAAGCAGTCTGTCAGGATACGGACAATACCAAAAGACTTGCGTGTTTTGTCACTGATGACAATGGCCACCAGATCATTGGGACCTGTTCCTGCTTCTGACTTGATTACGATAGTCATGCCAAGAGCAAGGATGATGCAGCCTGCTACCAGGACAATGATGCGCATTGCCATTGGCAGGGAACTGTTGATGTAGTCTCCCAGCAGGACGGTAAAAAGATCGATAATAGGTCCGCCCAGAAACATACAGATGATCGTTCCGATTCGAATATAGCTTCGGTCAACGAAAAGCAGGATCAGGATGATGAGAAAGCAGATCATCATGTGCGTACGTCCGTGAGTCCAGTTAAGGGCAGCAGGCCATGGAACACTGCGGAAGATACCCTGCACAAGGACGTTAAAGGGGTCGGTTCCCAGATTTGCCTGAATAAAAAAAGTCACACCCAGGTGAGCAACAGACAGACCGAAAACCAGTAAGATGATTTGTTTGATTTTTTGTTTTGGCGTCATGATATGTAGTTCCTTTTTCTTTATTTTATCAATATTTTATCATATCAGACAGGCTTATAAAAGCAGAATATCAGGGAAATGAGTTCTACAAAATACAAATTTACAGGTATAAAATAAAAAAAAGAACATAAAGGAAATTATTACAATAAGAGATGTGATTTTGACAGTTTCTGCAGAATGGATAAGTGAAAGGTGTATAATGAAAGAAAAATATTATGTCAGGAGGAAGAGAAAATGAACTGCAAGAAATTGAGAGCAGTATTTATGGCATTGGGAATAATAGTAACGTGCTTTTCCGGATGCGGACTGACAGAGGATAATGGAGGGGGATCTGCTCCAGCACCAACCAAGGCGGCAGCTCCGAAGATTACAGCAACAGCAACACCAAAAGCCACAGCAGCACCGAAACCTACGAAAGCAGCACAGACAGGTTCAGGGTCACAGTCTGGAAATACAGGAAACACATCTTCGGAATCAGAAAAAGAAATTACATATATAAACGGAGTTCTCACAGATTCTGATGAGGACAGCGTAACAATCGAGTATGGATCTGACGGGGATTTTAATCAGACAACTTTTGACATCAGTAATGCGGATATACAGATAGGCGGAAACAAAAAAGAGGGAGGACCGTTAGCAGCAAATCTAAACCTTAAGATTGGATATTATGTGGAGAACGGAGATTACATTGCTGTTTCTGTATATGGAGACGGAAGTGAAAGTATGCTCCCAAGCTGGGTTTATGATTATGAAATGAAGTCTGTCAGCGGTAATGTAAGATATAACGATGACTCTACCATGACAATAGAAACAGGTTCTGATGGAGATTTCTATGAAATGACTTTTGACATCAGCAGTGCAGAGCTGGATATTCAGGTAGATGAAGTGATTGGAGTCAGCGGTCTTAGAACAAGCCTTAATGTAGATGTAGATTATTATGTGAAAGATGGAGTAAACATTGCCACCTATGTGTACAGCGATGGGACAGAATATTTTTCACCCAGTCAGTTATATAATATGGAACAGAGAAATACACAGGCAGAAGAGAATACCTAGGAGTATGAAGAATCCGGAGATGTGGATTATATAGATGAGGATGGGGAAACTTCTGAGGATTATTAACCGGGAAAGTCAGGGGAATACAACAAATGGAATCATTGGCAGATCCATGGAATTATATTGCTGCACTGATTAATTATATGTCTCTTCTGGTCCATATGGACATTTTTGGCAGACCAAGAAGCTGGTATGAAAAGAAACTTCGGATTGCCGGAAGCGTATTTTTTTACCTGATTCTAATACTGATTCCCGATCTGGGAATGTGGGAAAATGTTGTCATGATGTCTTTATGGGCCGGATTTGTTATGCTCTGTACCCATAGATTTACAGTTCTTTGGGCGCTGCTTCATGGATTTTTGTGGAATAGCATAGGAGTTTTCAGTGAATTTTTAACTGCATCCTTGATGAACCTGTATATGGATGAAAAAATGATCTTCTCTCCTTTCTGTTATCATATGGGACAGGTAGTGTCTAATCTTTTGTTGCTTTTTATTATACTGGAAATAAGAAGAATCATTGGGAGAGGGCAGAGAAATCCTGACAGAGAAACAGGGATTGCCATAGCTGTTCTTTGTACCTTCATTCTTATGATATCTTATAGCGTTTATCATATTGCAATGGGTTCCCTGCGTCGGTCAGACAGGTATATCTGTATTCTGATAAATGCCCTTTTGTTATTTATTGCTTTTGGGATTGTAAGATTTTACAGCAAATTAAGCGAACATTCAGAGTTGGAGCGAAAGAAAGAGCTTTATAAAAAGCAGGCGGAGATCTATCAGAAGCAGGCAGAAGAATATGAAAGCACTATGGCGGAGTTTCAAAAAATACGTCATGACAGAAAGAATCATATGATTTATCTGGAGGGACTTATAAAAGCAGGAAAAACCCGAGAGGCTGAGGCTTATATTCGGAAACTTCGGGGAGTGTCTGGCAGAGTAGAGAACACATTGGAAATAGAAGAGAAGGAACATGAGCAGATGAAAAGGAGCAGAGAATGGAAATAGCGGCGTCAGTTGTCAGTACAATTTTTAAGTATTACTGCATCAGAACCTATATGGATACTGCCCTTAAAAGAAAACAGAATATTCCTGTCATCAGGAGGGGACTTGTTTTTTTTACTGTTTTTTTCTTCATCCTGTTCTTCCAAACCTGGGTATAATAGGAAACTTTCTTTTGCTGTTGTCTCTGAACCTTCTTTATGTATGGTGTAATTATAGTGGAAAGAAGTGGAAAATTTTATTTCATACCATGCTTCTTCAGATAATATCCTGTCTGTGCGAGTATCCGGTTTTGATGGTTTCTGCCTGGCTGTTTACAGAAGAACAGAGACAGGAAGAATATGTGATACGGATATTTATGTTGATGTCCTGGGGTGCTGCAGCCGTAATGATTACGGTAATAGTAAGGATGTTTCCTTTTTCCCAGAGAAAAGATATGGAGAAGCGGGACTGGATGCTGGTATTGTCTCTGGTATGCTCCAGCGTTATGCTTCTGTTTTTTCTGAACATACTGATCAACTATAAATATGGGTTTTGGATTCCGTATTTTGATATGGCGGCAATGATGCTTATGATGATCCTTCCTGTTATTGCCTTAAAAAGCTATGATTTTCTCAGCCGTCACGCTGCTTTGAAAACAAAGGTGCTTCTGTACGAAAAAGAAATGGAAGTATGCCGCCAGCATACGCTGGATAGAGAATATACGCTGAGGGAATTTCAGAGGCTTGGCAAAAGCATGGAAGAATCTCTGGACAGGATAGAGACTTTTGTATCAGAAAACAGGCTGGAGGAAGCTGTCTCTTATATCAGGAGACTTCTTTCTGAGACAGGAAGAAGCTCTTATGGACTGGTCAGCAGTGGAAATATGATGATTGACGGACTTGTCAATTACAAGGCTTCTTATATCAGAGCCCTTCATATTGACTTTTCGGCTGAGATCCGTATTCCGGCAGACATTGAAATTCAGGAAGAAAATCTCTGTATTATTCTTGGGAATCTTCTGGACAATGCAGTGGAGGGAACAGAAAAGGTGACAGAATCTCAGCGCAGGATATGTATGGAGATCATGTATAAGCGCGGCAGTCTCCTGATCCTGATAGAGAATACATGCAGAGAGGAAGAACTGCGGTTTTGGGGAGATTCCTTTCTTACAACAAAAAAAGGAGGAAACCATGGGATTGGCCTGTCTTCGGTGGAACAGGCGGCAGAGAAATTACATGGAAGTCTGGAGGTTCACGCAGAAAAAGGGATTTTCTGCGCATCTGTGATCCTTCCGGTGGAAAAGTAAGGTATTTTATCTGCCACCTGTGGATAATAAGAGAAACATGATAAGCATTGCAGTATGCGACGACGACCTTTCTTTTGGATTAAGCCTGGAAGAGCGTATTGTGTTTTATGGAAAAGAAAAAAACATAGAGCTGGAAACAGAAGTTTTTTCTGACGGGGAGAGTTTTATCCGGGAAGTGGAAAACGGTGGGCAGTATGATATTGTATATATGGACATTGAAATGGAAAAAAAGGACGGAATCAGTGCCGTACGGGAGCTGAAAAAATTTCTTCCTGATATTTTGGTGATCTATACCACTTCCTATGAAACGTACTTTCGGGAAATGTTTGAAACAGAACCCTTCCGTTATTTGAAAAAACCAGTGGAAGAAATATCTTTTCGGGAATATTTATGTCAGGCAATAGAGCGGATCGGACAAAAACTTATCTACTTTTCTTATACAAGCAGACATTGTACGTGCCGGATTCCTCTTCGGGATATTCTGTATTTTGAAAGCCGAAGAAGACAGATCTGTCTTCATACCTTTAAAGGGGAAGAGATATTTTACAAAAAGCTGGACAGTATAGAAAAAGACCTGGAAGAAGCGGCAGTACCTTTTGTCAGGATTCATCAGTCGTATTTGGTGAATCTGTATCATATATCCAGATATTATTCTGACAGAATAGAACTGGAAGGTGGAGAAGTTCTTCCTGTCAGCGAAGCCAGGCAAAGAGTGGTAAAACAAAGATATCACGCATTTCTTCGGCAACTTTAAAAGGAGAAGGATAATGAAAAAGTGGAGTATATGCAGTATGACAGGGGTTCTTCTGGGAATCGGTCTGTTTTTTCAGAGTGTATCAGCAGAAGAACCTTTGGGACAGTTTATAAGCTATGAAATTGAAGACTATGGAGAATATGAGGATTCACAGACAGACCTTACTTATGTATTTACAAAAGGCATTTTTTCTTCTTATTCAGACAGTACAGAAAGTATGGTCTTGACGCGGCAAAACGGAGAGGAAATCTGTATCGACACAGAAGGATATTCCCATATAGGGGAATACGAAGGCTCTGAAACACACCTGTGGTATACAAGAGACAGGCAGGGACAGAATAAACTTCTTGTCGGAAGTACAGAGATTTTTGCAGAGGATACCTGCTGTAAGTACTGCGAAAAAAATCTTTTTGGAAAAACCGCTATAGATTATGTCAAGCTGTATGAAGGGATGGGGATAAGTGCAAATATCTTTGAAGAATTTCATGTGGCACATGATTATGGAGAGGTTCCACTGCCGTAGAAAATATAAATGTAATAATTTTGTAATAAAATTTGACAAAACAGGTAAATTCATGGTAACATACGCAATTGAATGCAGCCGTGAGTTATCTGTTTTGTTTTTTTGTCTGGTTTGTTCCGGATTTTTAAGAAACGATCAGAAAGCAGCGGCGGAACTTAAAATGAACAGGAATGAAAAAGGAGAGTTCAATGTTTAAAAAAATTACAGCAGTAGTGTTAGGTGTATGTGTAACTTCTATGAGTTTAGCTGGTGTTTCCGCAGCGGACTTCGGTGATGGGAAGACAGAGACGACAGTGGAAGAGAGTACATTTACAGATGGCAGCGAAGGAATAGAGACAGAAAGTATTACCGCTATGGTAAATGATATGGCGGCTCATGCGCAGGAGAAAGGGCAGGAGTATCAGGAGCTGAAGGTGCAGAAAAATATTGCAGCGGAAAGAAGAGCTTCTGCGGAGCGTGCGGAAAAGATCGCAGCCATGGTGGAAGAATCGAATCGTAAAGTGGAAAAGAAACGTGTGGCAGAGAGAAAAGCGATTGTGGATTTTGCTCTGCAGTTTGAAGGAAATCCGTATGTTTACGGTGGCACCAGTCTTACCAAAGGCGCTGACTGTTCCGGATTTGTGATGTCTGTATTTAAGGAATTTGGATATGAGCTTCCCAGAGTGGCGGCTGCACAGTTTAATGCTTCCAGAAAAAAAGAGATCAGTGAAATTGAAGTAGGAGATCTGGTTTTCTATGGAGGCGGCATCAGCCATGTAGCTCTTTATATTGGAGACGGCAAGATCATCCATGCCAGCACTTCTGCATCCGGAATCAAAGTCTCCGATTATGATTATGAAACACCGGTTGGTGTCGGAACTTATCTGAAATAATCGAGGGTTTGGCAGATTGCACAAAGAATGTCGAAGGCTGTAGATTATACACATTGAGGTGTAAAAGTTTTCCACAAATAGAAAACGTGGAAAACCTTATAAAATCAAGTTATGCACAAAGTTATCCACATTATCCACAGGAAAGGGATGTGGAATACCTGATTTACATAAGCAGATAAAAAACAGATGTTTTGGTTAATAATCATGAATTTGCTTTTTTCGACAAAAAAGTAAAAAAATCTATTGACTTTTTCAATGTGAAAATACAGGTAAATATTTTGTATAAAAGAAAGATTTTAGGGTTTGAGAAACAAATTATCTGACAATAATAAGAAAAGTTTTGTGATACAAACAAATCAACATCTTGTGGTTGATGACGAATCAATCAACATCAGGTAGTTTTATAAGGAACACAGTAAAAAAATCCACCGGAAAGAAGAGTGTTCTCCTTTCCGGTGGATTTGTGTATAACTGTGGATATCTCTGAAACTTTAAGAGTTATTCTGCTTCATTCGCTTGATTACTTTAAGTCTTGTGAATTCTTCTCTTTCTTTTTCCTCCAGAGCATTCTGAATATCTTTTGTAAGAGCTTCATATTTGGGGATTGTGATATTTTTCAGTGCATTGGCACGTTTCTGTGTCTTTTTGATATTAGCGGCAAGACGGATGGCAGCATTTTCGATCATAGAGAGCCGGATAGAAAGCTCTTTTACCTTTTCAAATTCTGCCTTTGCCTGATCAAGGGACATCTTTGTGCTGTAGTAGGCATAAGTAGGAGTATTGGTGCTTTTTGCATCATATTCCACCAGAGGAATCTCTGTGCCCATAACGCTGCGGGTCTTGATACGGATGGAGTTTTCCACAGGTACGGTGTAGGAAATCTGCTGTACAAAAGCAATACCGATCTCCATATTGGCCTTCTGGAGTGCCCTGTAGGCGGTACGGAAGGTTTCATCGATCTGCGTCTGGATATCCTTTGCCTGATCGATGAGATCCATCATTTCCTTGATAAGGATGTTTCTCTTTTTATCCATCAGCTCAAAACCCTGGCGGGAAAGCGCCAGAGAGTTTTTGGCAAGTATAAGGTTTCCCTTGGTGGGAAAGGTATTCGGATCCAAGAAATCACCTCCGTTGGTCTTCTGTTCTCCGCTTTTTAGCGGACAGTTTCTTTATAGTATTTATTCAGGATCTTTGTATCGATTCGGTCAAGCTCTTCCTTCGGAAGCAGTCCCAGAAGCTCCCAGCCTTTATCAAGAGTCTCTGTAATGCTTCTGTTTTCCGTTTCTGTCTGTCCTACAAATTCAGCCTCAAATGCCTTACCGAACACCAGATACTGTTTATCCAGAGGCGAAAGCTCGTCTTCACCGATAACAGAAGCAAGAGCTCTGGCATCGCCGACCTTTGCATAGCAGGAGAACAGCTGATTTGCCACATCCTGATGGTCTTCTCTGGTAAAGCCTTCTCCAATACCGTCCTTCATCAGACGGGAAAGGGAAGGGAGCACGTTGATCGGCGGATAGACTGCCTGTCCGTGGAGCTGGCGGTCCAGAACGATCTGCCCTTCTGTGATATATCCGGTAAGGTCAGGAATAGGATGTGTAATATCGTCGTTAGGCATGGTCAGGATAGGAATCTGTGTAACCGATCCGGTTCCGCCCTGAACGATTCCCGCACGCTCATAAAGAGTGGCAAGTTCACTGTAAAGATATCCCGGATAACCTTTTCGGGAAGGAATTTCACCTTTGGAGGAGGAGACCTCTCGCATCGCCTCGCAGAAGGAGGTGATATCCGTCAGGATAACCAGAATGTGCATTCCTTTTTCAAAAGCAAGATACTCAGCGGCAGTAAGGGCGATCTTCGGAGTAAGAAGACGCTCGACTACCGGGTCGTTTGCCAGGTTCAGGAACATAACAACATGGTCAGAAGCGCCGCTTTCTTCAAAGGTGCGGCGGAAAAACTCAGCTACGTCATATTTTACACCCATTGCAGCAAATACAATGGCAAAATTTTCGTCGGAATCGCTGCCCAGAGAAGCCTGCTGTACGATCTGTGCAGCCAGCTTGTCGTGGGGAAGACCGTTTCCGGAAAAAATAGGAAGCTTCTGTCCGCGGATCAGAGTGGTCAGTCCGTCGATGGCAGAGATACCTGTGTTGATATAGTTTCGAGGATATTCCCGGGAAACCGGATTCAGAGGAAGACCGTTGATATTCAGCTTCATCTCCGGAACAATTTCTCCCAGTCCGTCGATGGGCTCTCCGATTCCGTTAAAGGTACGTCCAAGGATATCAGGGGAAAGCCCGATCTCCATAGGATGCCCGGTAAGCCGTGTATGTGTGTTTGTCAGGGACATATTATCGGTTCCTTCAAAAACCTGGATCACGGCTTTGTCCTCATAAATTTCTACAATACGGCCGATCTTCTGTGTGCCGTCATCCATATGAAATTCAACGATTTCTTCGTAGGCGGCGTTTTTAACCCCTTCCAGGACTACCAGAGGGCCGTTTATCTCGCTTAATCCCAAATATTCGATTGCCATAAAAACTTTCCTCCTGTCAGCCGTTTTTCTTTAATACATTATTGTAAAACTCATCGATATCTTTTTTGTACTGGTCAAATTTTTCCAGCTGGTTGTTAGGAACATCATATTTGATGGATATGATCCGCTCAAAAATATTGTCCTCTTTCAGTACGGAAACAGGCATTCCTCTGTTTACAAGAGATCTGGATTTTTCGTACAGGTAAAGGATGATCTCCATCATCTGGAACTGTTTTTCCATAGGAACACAGGTGTCTTCGTCATGGAAGGCATTCTGCTGAAGGAAACCAAGACGGATCACTCTGGCAATTTCCAGAGTCAGCTTCTGGTCATCCGGAAGAACGTCGCTTCCGATCAGCTTAACGATCTCCATCAGGGAGCTTTCCTGGTTGAGGATCGCCATGATCTGATTTCGGTCTGTAACAAATTTCGGAGATACGTTGGCGCGGTACCAGGGAGAAAGATCCTCCAGGTATTCGCTGTAGCTGGTCAGCCAGTGGATGGCCGGGAAGTGACGGGCATAAGCCAGAGACTTATCCAGTCCCCAGAAGCAGCGGACAAAACGTTTGGTATTCTGAGTAACCGGCTCGGAAAAGTCGCCGCCCTGAGGGGATACGGCTCCGATAATGGAGACAGAGCCTTCGGTTCCATTTAAGTTCTGCATCATTCCGGCTCTCTCATAAAAGGCGGAAAGCTTGGATGCCAGATAAGCCGGGAACCCTTCCTCGGCAGGCATTTCCTCCAGTCGTCCGGAAAGCTCACGGAGCGCTTCTGCCCAACGGGAGGTGGAGTCTGCCATGATCGCTACGTCATAGCCCATATCACGGTAATATTCAGCCAGTGTGACACCGGTATAAATAGAAGCTTCTCGTGCGGCAACAGGCATGTTGGAGGTATTGGCGATCAGTGTGGTACGGTCCATCATCAGGTTTCCCGATTTCGGGTCGATCAGCTTACTGAAATCCTCCAGAACCTGAGTCATCTCGTTTCCACGTTCTCCGCAGCCGATATAAATAATGATATCTGCGTCAGACCATTTGGCAATCTGATGCTGGGTCATGGTTTTTCCTGTACCAAAACCACCGGGAACCGCAGCGGTGCCGCCTTTGGCAATAGGGAACAGAGTATCCAGGATACGCTGGCCGGTTACCAGAGGAACGCTGGCCGGAAAGCGCAGTTGGGTGGGACGCGGGATTCGGATGGGCCATTTCTGGGCCAGAGCCAGATCTTTTGTACTTCCATCCGGAAGCTGGATGGTTACGATGGGCTCCAGAATGTTATAGTCTCCATCGGGAGCAGCCTTGATTACAGTACCATCTGTAATAGAAGGCGGAACCATGGATTTATGAAGAATGGAGGCTGTTTCCTGTGTCTCGGCGATAATAGTGCCGGGACCCACAACATCCCCCTCCCTGACTGTAATATGTGTGTGCCATTTTTTTTCTGTGTCCAGAGAATCTACACTGACACCTCTGGAAATATATTTTCCGGAGGTCTTTGCAATTTCCTCCAGAGGACGCTGGATACCGTCAAAAATATTGTGGATGATACCAGGCCCCAGAAGTACGGAGATGGCGTCGCCGGTTCCGGTAACGGTCTCGCCCGGACGGAGTCCTGTGGTCTCCTCAAATACCTGAACGGTGGTCATACCTTTTTTCAGACCGATGACTTCACCTACCAGATTTTCTTTTCCTACATAGACCATCTCGGAGATCTTGAACCCCGGATCACCTTTCAGATAGATGACAGGGCCGTTGATTCCGTAGATAATACCTGTTTTATTCATGCTTCAGACCTCCGTCAAATTTGAATTCTTTACGCATGGATTCCAGTCCTTCCAGGAAGGAATTGTCGATCATGATATTTTTTTCCGGGATAGCAGCACGGATACCGCCGATAAAATCATCTCCGGAAACACTAAGTTCTGCGCCTGTTTTTGCAGTAAGGATATCCAGCTTGTCACTGTCACTGGAGGAAAGAGAAATGTGTATCTCATCTGTTCCGGCAAATTCCTGAACCTCCCGGATCTGCCTGCAGAGATAATCCGGATATTCCGGTGACTGCATAAATGCATCCACTTTTTTTCTGACTGCGGAGAAAAGATTTTCTTTCAGTTCTTCCTGTTTTTTGGACCAGTGGCGTTTCAGTGTGATCTGTTCTGCCGCAAGAGCTTTGTTGATCTCTCTGCGGACATGATCGGCTTCTGCCTTGATCTCTGCCTCAGCGCCCTGTCTGCGGGCATCTTTGTGTTCGTTCAGCATCTGGGAAAGTGATTCTCGATGCTCCTGGATTTCTTTTGCCGCATCTTCTTTTGCCTCCTCGATGGAAACATCATAAAAATGCTGCAGTTTTTCATCTATTGTCATGTTTACACCTGCCTATAGTTTCAGTCCGATTGCTTCGTTGACATATGAAGTGATAAAATCCGGTTTTCGTCCAGTACCATGTCTGTCAGGAATTTCGATGATCAGGGGAGTTTTGTGGTGAAGCCGGACGTCATCAATGATCTCGGGGAATTCTCTTCCGAATTTTTCTGTAAGGAGAATGATACCGATCTCTTTGTCTGCAATGGTGCGTTCCAGAGCTTCGCGGAGCTCCTGACGCTCATGGACGACTACGCCCTCGACACCTGCCAGGCGCATGCCTGTGTAGGTGTCGATGTTGTCGCTGATTAAATACATTTTCATAGATTATGCCTCTTAAAGTTTACCAAGGATCATAAAAGAGATGATCAGTCCGTAAAGAGCGATACCTTCGGCCATAGCAACGAAGATAATAGATTGCTTTCAGCGCCGGAAGCAGCCTGTACGCTTGCAGTTCCTGCAAACATTACAACAGAAGCCACAAGGATAACGCCGAAGAACAGGAAACAGTTTACAGCTAAAGTACGTTTATAACGCTTTTTGCTTTTTTCTCCAAGGAAATAGCAGCCAAAAGGTACGATAATGCTGAGAATCAGTGCGATTGCTGTTACGATTTGAATGATCATGTTCATGATAATATCCTCCTGATGATAAAATAAATTTTACGGGAAAAATCCCGGTTACTTACATATTTACTGGCATTCTCTTTTTTTGAAAGGAAGAAATTCCCGTCCGTTTCCGGCATAGAAGCGGCTGAAGATCTCATAATATTCCAGACGAAGAACCTGGATACCAACGATCAGACCCTCCATGGCACAGACAAAAAGATTTCCAAGGACAATAATGATCCAGTTGGGAGATCCGCCTTCTGTGGCTCCGGCAAGCATCAGCACCACCTCCATCATAGCCGCGTGGCTGACGGCAAAAGCGCCGATACGCAGGAAAGAAAGGGTGTTGGAGAGGTAGCTTAACAGTACCTCAAAGAGCTCAAAGAAGCTCTGTACAAAAAACATGCCTTTCTGCTCCGGAAAGATCTGCTTTTTCTTTTCTACCAGATTGGTGAGGGGCTCCTTCAGGAACATCAGAAGAAGCGGAACACCGAACATCACTGCCATAACTGCAGCAGCAGGAAGCTTTTTCCCGGAAACCAGAAGTACTGCAGAAAGGGCGATAGAGCCATAAAATACAAGTCCGGCAACAGCGTTGCTGTCAAACCATGTTTTTTCTGTATCATGGTTACGGACAGAATTGATGATATTAAACACCATACAGGTTAGAATAAGGAACATTCCGAATCCAATGGCAATAACGAACACGGCATTCAGACGGCCCACAAGGGGAACATCCATCATGGCTGTCATTGGCTTCAGCCAGAATGCGTGCAGCACTTCCTCGAATCCAAAGATACTGCCGTACATAAATCCGAAGAAGGTAGAGAAGATTCCGGCACAGCTGATAATGCCTGCCAGATCCATGTGCTTTGTTTTGTACAGGATCAGTCCGCCAAAGAAGAGCAGAAGACCCTGGCCTACATCTCCGAACATTGCTCCGAAGATAAAGGAATAGGTAAGCGCCACAAACCAGGTGGGATCCATTTCATTATAGGCGGGAAGGCCGTACATTTTGATATACATCTCAAAAGGTCTGAAAAGCTTCGGATTATGAAGCTTGGTAGGCGGTGTCTTTTTAGCAGGAGACTGTTCGTCCTCCATCAGACAAAAAATTTTATCGTCGTCTTTGATATCCGCCTGGAATGCCAGGGCATCCTTTTCTGTCATCCAGCCGCACAGAATATAGAAGGTATTGTTTTCTCCCTTTGTGCAGGCTGCAAGTCTCCGGATATCAAAGCTGGAAGAGCAGGCTTCCAGAGCTGCTTTTGCAGAAACGATAGCAGTACGGTTATCAATAAGGAATCTCTCGGAATCCTTTTTGTTCTGTTCCAGCGCTGCATGGATATCCTTATGAAGCTTATCCAGAATGGAGAACGCTTCTTTTGCAGTACCCTGATAGCAGTCCGGAACAAAAATCTGTTCAAAATGCATGGAGGAATAAACCGCATGAATTTTGTGCGCCTGATGTTTGGGGACAAAATATACGCCATAGTAATACTGCTCATCTTCGCTGCATTTCAGGAAAATGGTATCCAGTGCATCATAGATATATTTTTCAAATTTTTTGAAATACTGCTTCTCAATGCGGCCAAAGCGATAATGGATATACTGGAACTTCAGGATCTCAGATACGTCATAATCCAGATTTCGGAATGGACGGATGATCTTAAGGGAATCAATCATCTCTGCATGCTGGGCATGAAGCTTTTCACGGGTTTCTGACAGTTCCCGAGATTCCTTCTGGAGTCTGCGTACTACAGAAACTGCGGTTTCCGTATCCATTTTCTGGGGAGTGACGCTTTCCGGATCTTCCAGCTGTTCATAGAAGCTGCTGATGGAAGTGAGAGCCTCACGATAGGGATTGATCTCCAAAAACGGAGACAGATTTGCGTCCTCTGTCAGTTCGGCCAGTGCACTTTCCAGATGTATTTCATATCTGGAAAGATAGGTTTCCGTCATTCTGTCAATGTCCGCCTTTGGCCCTGTGATGCTCAAAAATTTCATTTTTTCAATCACGATGTTACCTCCGGGTTGATGATAATGTTAATTATTACGGATATACTGGAGTGCCTCCTGAGGATCCACGCCATAACGTACACATTCCAGTGCAATGGTGAGACGATAGACCTCATGTTCCTTATGATACAGATAGGAATAAAGGACTGCCACAGAGTAAGGATCTCTGCGGGCTTCCTTTTCCAGGGTATCCCGAAGCATTACATTATAAAATTCTTCCAGGTTATGGGCTTCCAGATGTTCGTATTTCTTGCCATAATATGTCCTGCGGAATAATGCGCGGGTCTGTTCATGAGTCGTTGATTCCACAAGAGCGTTGATCTCTTCTTTTTTTAGTTTGTAATTCATAGGAATCAGCAGAGCATAAATATCTGCCGGTGTCATATGAAAGAATTTTTTTGACCGGAAAATGAACTGAAGATTCAGCATATCAAATTTTTCACCATAGGCAGTAGTGATTTCTTTGAGGTCATTTCCGGAAAAAAGTTTTTTGCGTACATTCCAGATCTGTGAAAAATAATACAGATCAAGTGCCATGCCGTAGTCGAAAAGCAATGCGCTTTCATGATTGCGTATCTGTGAAAGGGGCTGATAAAACTCATGTCCTTTCAAAGCTGCAATAAATTCTTCCATGTTCGTGCAGGCAGTAAGCTGCTCCAGATCCAACTTGGAATGTTTGCGGAAAAATTCACAGTAAGGTGTGATATCCACGGGATCGGTATCCCTGTGATCAAAAAGATCTGTCATGATCTCTTTCAGCACACGGATCTCGTACCGTTTGGAGTAAAGATCCAGAAATTTGCGCTGTTCTTTGTTGGCAAACTGATAGATCCGTGAAAAGTTGTGGAAGATAGATGTCTTCAAAAGCTTTTCAATCTGTCCTCTGTGCAGAGAGTTTTCATCCAGATCTTTCCAGACCTCTGCATATTCAGGGGTGCGCTTCAGATAAGCGATCACCTGAGGAACATCCGAAAGCTGAAGGATCTCAAGCAGCTGTTCCTCTGTGGTCAGTTTACTCTGCATAGCACGGATCTTGGCGGAGATTCCGCTGTAGGAAAGGAGATTTCCCATTCTGTACGATGCCTCCTTTCAGTGCTCCAGCAGTTTCTGAAATAATTTCTCTGAAAGCTGTTGGTGGTTTTTACTGTAGAAATCATCCAGATCAGAAAGGATTTTTTCAGTTTCCTGACGGAGAGTATTGATCTCTGTATCCTTTTTCTTTTCCAGACTGTTTCTCAGCTCCTGTATCCTGTCATTGGTCTCCTTTTCCAGAGCTGCGTCAAAAGCCTTGCATTCCTGTTCCATTTCTGCAGAAAGTGCATTTTTGGTTTCGTCCGCTTCCTCCATAATGCGTTTGGCAGTAAGCTCTATTTCAGACAGCTTGTTTAGTATCTGTTCCATATTCAACCTCCTTTTCGTTTCAGGATTTGTGCCTTTGTGGAACTTTATCCTATGATACACCTTTTGTTCAGGAATTTCCACACAAATTTACAGCAGTCTTATGGTTATTATTTTCTTTTTTATTGTTTATATGTTATAAAAAAGCATAATTATTGAAGAATCTGTAATGGAAAAACTCCTTGATGAATAGAAAGAAAACATGTATGATAGGATTACGTTTAAATTTACAGGAGGATAGATCGGTTATGAGATTGCGGAATATACCCGGAGCAAAGGATGCGATCCTGGAAAGTGGTTATGTGGTACAGGAACCGAAGGAACATAAGGGAAAATGGACGGAGTGTTTTTCCGGAAAGCAGCCTCTTCATATAGAAGTGGGAATGGGCAAGGGGCGTTTCCTTATGGATATGGCAAGGCTCCATCCGGATGTGAATTATGTGGGAATTGAAATGTACGACAGTGTGCTGCTCCGGGCACTTCAGAAAAGAGAAGAACTGGAAGAAGCAGGAGAGGGATATGACAATCTTCTGTTTATGAGAGTGGATGCCAGAGAACTGCCGGAGATTTTTGAAAAGGGGGAGGTTCAGAAGATCTATCTGAATTTTTCTGACCCCTGGCCCAAGGCACGCCATGCGAAAAGACGACTTACTTCCCGGGAATTTCTTGCCCGCTATGAAAAGATTCTGGTTCCGGAAGGGCTGGTAGAATTTAAAACAGATAACAGGGAGCTGTTTGAGTTTTCCCTGGAAGAGGTGCAGGAGAGTAACTGGGAATTGCTGGCACACACCTTTGACCTTCATCATCAGGAAGAGATGATGGAAGGAAATGTGATGACTGAATATGAGGAGAAATTTTCTTCCATGGGAAATCCTATCTGCAAGCTGGTGATCCGCCAGAAACAGCAGGGAACCGTTTGATTGAGAAATACATATAATATAGAAGAAACACTTCAGAGGACAGTAAATGCTGTCCTCTTTTTGCCCGGTTGGAAAATTTGTTAAAAAGGAGAGGGGTATTATGGCAGCACTGAAACAGCATGGCAGGATTCAGGCAATCATGACACAGTTCAGCTATGAACACCGCAGACTGGATGGACATTTGACAAAAATTCGTAAAAATGCAGATGAGCTGGCAAAAATGCTGGATTCACTGGACAGAAAAAATGCAGATAAAAAGAGAAAATGAATTTTTGGTGAAAAAATTTGAAAAAAATATAAAATAGTGCTTGACTTTTTATCTGTAGTTTCGTATAATAATTCTTGCGTTAAGGAAATACACAAAATGCACACAATTAAATAAGCGTCTTTAGCTCAGTTGGTAGAGCACCTGACTCTTAATCAGGGTGTCCAGGGTTCGAACCCCTGAAGACGCACTTAAAGCACTGTTTTTGCGGACAACGTGATTGCCGCGGGGACGGTGTTTTTTCGTTATAAGAGAAAGCTACGATACGGGGGAGAGAAAAATGCGTACAGAAATTTTTGCACACAGAGGTGCAAGTGGCTATGAACCGGAAAATACCCTGGAGGCTTTTGCCCTGGCAGTAGAACAGGGAGCCGATGGAATCGAACTGGATGTCCAGCTCAGTAAGGATGGTCAGATGGTAATCATTCATGACGAAAATATTGACAGAGTCTGTAATGGTACAGGCTGGGTAAAAGATTACACGCTGGAGGAGCTGAAACGCTTTGAGGTCAGCGCTCCTGATGGAAAAAAAGGCAGGATTCCCACACTGAGGGAGGTTCTTGAGCTGGTAAAACCAAGTGGTATGAAGGTGAATATTGAACTGAAGACAGGAATTTTCTGGTATCCGGAGCTGGAACGTATGGTAATAGAAGAGGTAAAATATCAGGGAATGGAAGACAGGATCATATATTCCTCCTTTAATCATTACAGCATGCAGAAGATCAGAGAATGGAAGCCAGATGCGGAAACGGCCTATCTCTACAGCGACGTGATTCTTGATGTGGCGGATTATGCAAAAAAGACCGGAATCAAAGGTCTGCATCCGGCAATCTATCATATGGCAATGGCAGATTTTCTTAGAGAATATAAAGAAAGTGGACTGAAAATCCGTGTGTGGACAGTGAACGAAAAAGAGCATATGGAAAAGCTGATTTATGCGGGTGTGGATGCGATCATTACCAATTATCCGGACAGAGCAGTGGCAATTCGGGATGCGATTCAGGGAAAATAAAAGATTCCATAAAAGAAGGAGGGCCGGGCTTCTGTGCCCGGCGAGTATGAAAAAGAAAAATCTATGTAAAAAAGCTTTCGCTTTATTTGTTTAATACTATACGTGGAATTTGTGATGAAAATGTGAGGATAAATTGAAAAAAAAGTGATGGATTTCTAAACCAGTTATAAATTAATCAGAGCAAATGCGGAGAAAAAAACTCCATATCGGCGTACTGCATAAAATTTTTTTGTAGAGACAGCAAGATTTTTTCTATATTTATAATTGTAAATAAAGAGTTCCTTCTATATAATAAGTAGAGTAAAAATCAAGATGTTCAGAATGACCCTCAGGAGGAAAAGCATGAAGAGAGAAACCGTTGTTGTACTTGATTTCGGCGGCCAGTATAATCAGCTGATCGCACGCCGCGTAAGAGAATGCAATGTTTACTGTGAAATCTATTCCTATAAGACAGATATTGAAAAGATTAAAGAAATCCAGCCCAAAGGAATTATTTTTACAGGTGGCCCTAACAGTGTGTATCTGGAAGATTCACCAAAATATGCAGAAGAGATTTATCAGCTGGGAATTCCGATTCTTGGCATCTGCTATGGTTCCCAGCTTATGATGCACCAGCTTGGCGGAAAAGTGGAAAAAGCGCCTGTACGTGAGTACGGAAAGATTGAAGTCAATGTAAATACAGAGTCAGCCCTTTTTCAGGATGTTTCTCCGAAAACAATCTGCTGGATGAGTCATAATGACTACATTTCAGAAAAAGCGCCAGGCTTTGAAATCTCTGCCTGGACAAATGACTGTCCTGTGGCAGCAGTAGAAAATACAGAAAAGAAGCTTTATGCAGTGCAGTTCCACCCTGAGGTACTTCATACTCAGGAAGGCACAAAGATGCTTTCCAACTTTGTATACAAGGTTTGTGGATGTACCGGTGACTGGAAAATGGATTCTTTTGTGGAGGATTCCATCAAGGCAATCCGTGAAAAAGTGGGAGATGGAAAAGTTCTCTGTGCCCTTTCCGGCGGCGTGGATTCCTCTGTGGCAGCAGTTCTTCTGTCAAAGGCGGTAGGAAACCAGCTTACCTGCGTATTTGTAGACCATGGCCTTCTCCGTAAAGACGAAGGAGATGAAGTTGAGGCTGTTTTCGGCCCGGAAGGATCCTACGATTTGAACTTTATCCGTGTCAATGCGCAGGAGCGTTTCTACGAGAAACTGAAAGGCGTAGAGGAACCGGAGCAGAAACGTAAGATCATCGGCGAGGAATTTATCCGTGTATTTGAAGAGGAAGCAAAAAAAATCGGCGCGGTAGATTTTCTGGTACAGGGAACCATCTATCCGGATGTGGTGGAAAGCGGCGTAGGCGGTGAGTCTACAGTGATCAAATCCCACCACAATGTGGGAGGACTGCCTGACTATGTAGATTTCAAGGAGATCATTGAACCTCTCCGAAATCTGTTCAAGGACGAAGTTCGTAAAGCAGGTCTGGAGCTTGGAATTCCGGAATATCTGGTGTTCCGTCAGCCGTTCCCGGGCCCGGGACTTGGCATCCGTATCATCGGTGAAGTCACTGCCGAGAAAGTAAAAATGGTTCAGGAGGCAGATGCCATCTGGCGTGAAGAGATTGCCGCTGCCGGCTGGGACAAGAAGGTAAATCAGTACTTCGCAGCCCTGACCAATATGAGATCTGTCGGTGTTATGGGGGATGAGAGAACCTATGACTATGCCGTTGCTTTAAGAGCGGTAACAACCACAGACTTTATGACTGCGGAGAGCGCTGATCTTCCCTGGGAGATCATTGGCAAAGCCACCAGCAGGATCGTAAATGAAGTAAAGCATGTGAACAGAGTGCTTTATGATTGTACCGGGAAACCGCCGGCTACAATAGAAATGGAATAGAAGTCAAATCCTCGGAAAAGCCTGTATTTATGGGCTTTCCCGGGGATTTATTTTTATCTCTGGAGTGCAAATGGAGTTAAAAATTATTTTTTTTGCTAGCCGGATTTCTTGAATAAACAAGGTTTTCCGGAATATCATTGCATTTCCAGAAGAGAATATCGGGAAATTTTTAGCAAAATTTCGGAAAAACGTGTCCGAAAATCCTCCCGCCAGTCCGGTGTACATGAAGGGAAAACTTTCAGAACACAAAGGAGGTACTGATTATGCAGAACAAATTATTTTTAAAAGCAGCAGATGTGTGTGAACTTTTGGAGGTATCTACAACCTCTGCTTATGAGATCATTGCAAATTTAAACAGCGAACTGGAGAAGAAAGGGTATCTGGTTCTTAAAGGAAAGGTTCCGACCAAGTATTTTGTGGAACGTTTTTACGGGATTGAGGATGTCTGCCAGATCCCACAGGAGAAGGGAATGGAATGGTTCCATGCGTAAAAGAAAGATGTATCTGTCAGTGGAAGACGTAGCGGAAGTATTTGATATCTCGGTTTCTTTTGCTTACTGGGTAGTGGAGAGGATGAACGCTGACCTGGCAAGCAAAAATTATTATGTGATTTTAGGGCGGGTGCCCACTCGTTATGTTGAGGACAAGATTTATGGTCTGGAACATGTAGAACAGTATTTATCGGAGGAAAAAGCAATATGAGTATGACACAGGAAAAAATGTATATGAACGTAGATGATGTTTGTGCAGTGTTGGGAGTA